>NZ_JAVKPS010000020.1:0-19887 GCF_040981005.1 Kocuria sp. CPCC 205258
TACGCCACCGGCGGGGTCCTCGTCCCCTCCGAACACCACATCGGCGCCTTCCACGACTGGATCACCGACAAGATCGGCGACGTCGTCCCCACCACGGGCGCCTGAGCACGCGCCGGTCCGCCGGGCCGGGCCCCGCAGCTCACGGGCTGCCGGGGCCCGGCCGGAGGGCCACGTCGGACCGCACCGCCCACCGGCACGTCAGCCATCCCCAGTAGACGCACATCCAGGCAGGAGCCTTCCATGACCGCCGTAGACACCCTTCCCTCCTCCGCGCAGCCGAGCGTGGCCCCCACGGCGGCGCCCGGCGGGAGGACACTCCCCCAGTTCGTGCTGACGATCACCTGCCAGGACCAGGTGGGGATCGTCCACGCCGTCACGGAGTTCCTCCTCGCCCACGGAGCCAACATCAAGGAGCACCAGCAGTTCGACGACCCCGTGCACGGCGTCGTCCATCTGCGCACCGCGTTCACCGGCCCGGACGAACTGCGCCTCGAGACGATGGAGACGGACTTCGCCGCCATCGCCGACCGGTTCGGCATGCGCTATCGCCTCCACGACCAGACGCCGCCCCGCATGCTGGTCATGGTGTCCAAGGGCGGTCACTGCCTCAACGACCTGATCTTCCGGTGGCGGGCCGGCGGTCTCGGGGGAGAGATCGCCCTGGTGGTCTCCAACCACGAGGATCTCCGCCCCATGGCCGAGGCGGCGGGCCTGCCCTTCCTCCACGTCCCCGTCTCCCCGGCGACCAAGGAGGCGGCGGAGCAGCGTCTGCTGGAGCTGGTCGAGGAGCACGACATCGACCTCGTGGTGCTGGCGCGCTACATGCAGATCCTCTCGGACGACCTGTGCCGCGCGCTGGCGGGGCGGGCCATCAACATCCACCACTCCTTCCTGCCGGGGTTCAAGGGAGCCCGTCCCTACCACCAGGCCTACGAGCGGGGCGTGAAGCTGGTCGGCGCCACCGCCCACTACGTCACGGCCGACCTGGACGAGGGACCGATCATCGAGCAGGAGGTCATCCGGGTGGACCACACCTACGACCCGCGGGCCCTCTCCACCGTGGGACAGGACGCCGAGGCGCTGGCCCTCTCCCGCGCGGTCCGCTGGCACTGCGAGCACCGCGTGCTCCTGGAGGGCACCAGCACCGTCGTCTTCCGCTGAGCCCCACCGTACCTGCGGCCCCGATCCTGCTTCGCCACCGGGTTCGGGGCCGCAGCCTCCCCTGCACCGGCCGGATCCACCGGCATCCGTCGCTGTCCGGCAGCACCCACCGAAGGAAACAGACCATGATCGGTTCGGAGACCCTCAACGACTACCTGGAGCGCCTGGCCTCCCGGGAGCCCACGCCCGGGGGCGGGGCGGCCGCGGCGCTGCACGCGGCCCAAGGAGCTGCCCTGATCGCCATGGTGGCGCGCTACACCACCGGTGCGCGGTACGCCCAGCACGAGGAGCGGTCCCTCCGGATCGCCGCCCGTGCCGACGGCATCATCCCGGAGGCGCTGCAGCTGGCCGACGACGACGAGAAGGCCTTCGCGGCCGTGATCGCCGCCTACCGCCTGCCCTCGGCCTCGGAGGAGGACCGAGCCGCTCGTTCCGAGGCCGTCCAACAGGCCACGATCGCGGCGGCCGCACCTCCGCGGGCGCTGATCGGCCTGGCGACGGAGGTGATCGACCTGGGCCGGGAGCTGGCCGAGTTCAGCAACCCCAATGTGATCAGCGACGTGGCCGCCGCCTCCGAGGCGGCCCGGGCGGCCATCGCCACGGCCCTCATCACGCTGGACATGAACATCAGCGCGATCACGGACGAGAGGACCCGGGCGGAGTTCACGGACGGCCTCCAGGACGGCCACGACGCCGTCCTGTCCGCCCAGTCCGTGACCGACCGCGTGCGCGAGAAGGTGATGGCATGACCGCGCGCCGGCTGACCGGGGCGCCCGTCGCACAGCGGCTGCGGGCCGAGACCGAGGACAACGTCACCACGCTGCGCCACCGCGGGGTGGTCCCCGGGCTGGCGGTCGTGGTGGCCACCGACAACGAGGCGACCCTGTGGTACGTCCGCTCCATCGCGCGAGCTGCGGACAGGGCGGGCGTGCACTGCACGGTCGTCGACCTCGGGGCGGACGCCGGCGAGGACGAGCTCGCCTCGACGCTCGCACTGCTCAGCGCGGACGAGGACGTCCACGGGATCATCCTGCAGACGCCCCTGCCACCGGGCGTGGACGGGGACGGGCTGGTGTCCCGCATCAGCGCCGCCAAGGACGTCGACGGGGCCAACCCCCTGAGCCTGGGACGCCTGACCGTGGGACAGGATGCCTTCGCCCCCGCGACGGCCCGCGCGGTGGTCGAGATCCTGGAGCACTACGAGGTGCCCCTCGCCGGCCGGCACGTCTCGGTGGTGGGTCGCTCAGCGGTCGTCGGCAAACCGCTGCTGCAGCTGCTGCTGCGGCGTGACGCCACCGTCACCGTCTGCCACTCCCGCTCCCGGCCGCTCGAGCGGTACACCTCCGAGGCGGAGATCGTCGTCGCGGCGGTGGGGCGGCCGGGCCTGCTCACCGGGGAGCACGTCCGTTCCGGTGCGGTGGTCGTCGACGTCGGCACCAACGTCCTCGACGACGGCGACCTGGTCGGCGATGTGGAGCCCGTCTCGACCACCGAGGTGGCGGCGGCCCTCACGCCCGTCCCCGGCGGTGTGGGCACGGTGACGACCGCTCTTCTCGTGCTGCACACGACGCAGGCGGCGCTGCGGCTCAGCGACGCGCTGGCCGCCACCCGGACGCCCGCGACGGGCGCCGTGCTCTGACCGCCGGACCGGTGCTCTGACTTCCGCCGGCGACGCCCAGCGGTGCCCGCGGAAGTCAGAGCACCTGGCGGATCTGCGTCTCGAAGTCCTGGACGTGGTGGAGCATGATCGTGCCGGCCTCCTCGGCGTCGCCCGCCAGGACAGCACTCAGCAGGGCGCTGTGGACGGTGATGTGCTCCTGCAGCTCGGGGATGCGGTCCGCCACCACGCACCAGATGCGGGTGGCCAGGTTGCTGTAGCGCTCCAGGGTGACCTGCAGGTGGGAGTTGCCGGCCGCGGCGTAGATCGCCCGGTGGATGCGCACGTCCCAGCGCAGCGCCTCGTCCTTGGGCAGCCCCTCGTTGCCCGGACCCGCCAGCAGGTCGCGCAGCTCCTCCAGCTGGGACCGGGAGTCCCCGCCGCGCCGTTCGGCCGCCAGCCGGGTGGCGAGGGGCTCCAGCACCTCACGGACCTGCGAGATCTCCGACAGCGCGGTGATGTCCACGGTGGTGGCGAACGTCCCGCGGCGGGAGTACGTGACCACCAGGTGTTCGGACTCGAGTCGCTTGAGCGCCTCGCGCAGCGGTGTCCGCCCGAGCTGCAGCTCCTGCGAGAGGCGGCCCTCGTTGAGCGGGGCTCCCGGGGGGATGTCCAGGAAGATCAGCCGGTCCTGCAGCTGCAGGAACGCCTGGTCGGCCAGGGAGAGCGGCTCGCCCTGGGCGTGGAGGGGCATGGTGGACATGGCGTGGTGTGCACTTTCCGTCGGCGTCGGGGAGCCACCGCGAGCGGACTCCTCCTGGAAGGGCCTTTCCCCTACCGTAGCGTCACATCCCCCCGGATGCGGCCTGGTTCCTGCGCCCGCTGTCCCACCGGGCCCTCGGAACCGTCGCCGTGGCGGAGGGGCTGCCCGCGGCCGGACGGGTTCACAGCACGACCCGCATGGTCCGCTCGAAGCTGGTGACGTGATCGAGGGCGAGATCGGCGGCCTCGTCGGCGCGCCCGGCGGCGATCGCCTCCAGCAGCTGCACGTGCTCGTGCACGTGCCCGGAGACCCCGGGCACCCGGTCCAGCACGAGGCACCAGATGCGGGTGGCGAGGTTGTCCAACCGCACCAGCGTCTCCTCGAGGTGGTCGTTGCCCGCGGCCCGGTAGATCAGACGGTGCACGTCGAGGTCCGCGCGCATGAACGTGCGGTTCGTCGCATCGCCGCAGGCGAGTTCCTCGAGGGTGCGGGCCAGGTCCTGCATCTGCTGCCGCACGGCCGGAGGAGCCGACAGGGCGGCCTTGTGCGCGGCGAGCGGTTCGAGGTGCCGGCGGAGCTCGGAGACGTCGGACAGGGCCGTGATGTCCACCTGCGTGGCGAACGTCCCCCTCCGGGCGTAGGAGACCACCAGGTGGTCCGTCTCCAGCCGCTTGAGCGCCTCCCGGATCGGAGTCCTGCCGATGCCCATCTCGGAGGCGAGGAGCGCGTCCTGGATCATGGCGCCCGGCCGGATCTCGAGCATGGTCAAGCGGTCCCGCAACCGCCCGTACGCCTGGTCTGCCAGCGACACGGGAACCTCTGGGCAGTGCTCGGTGATGGTCGTGGCGTTCATGACTTCCCTCCTGGATCGGGGCCGGTGGACCGAGGGCGACGCCGCGGAGGCGGAACGCGTTCCGTCATCCATTGACACCCTGTGACCCCTAGCATACCTTTGGAGCACAGCTGATATATCAAACTCGTATCAGCAATGGAATGCGATCCGTTTAGGAGCTCAGGGATGCCCGATCTGAACACTCACCTGGCCGAAGCCGACCCCGAGATCGCGGCGGCCATCGACCAGGAGCTGGTCCGCCAGCAGACCACGCTGGAGATGATCGCCTCGGAGAACTTCGCCCCCGTGTCGGTGATGGAGGCGCAGGGCTCGGTGCTGACCAACAAGTACGCCGAGGGCTACCCCGGCCGGCGCTACTACGGCGGCTGCGAGCACGTCGACGTGATCGAGCAGCTGGCCATCGACCGCCTCAAGGCGCTGTTCGGCGCCGAGCACGCCAACGTCCAGCCCCACTCCGGAGCCCAGGCCAACGCCGCGGCCATGCACGCCCTGATCAAGCCCGGGGACACCATCCTCGGCCTGGACCTCGCCCACGGCGGGCACCTCACCCACGGCATGAAGCTGAACTTCTCCGGCAGGCTCTACCAGGTCGCCGCCTACGGGGTCTCCGAGGACGACCACCGGGTCGACATGGACGCGGTCGCCCGGCTCGCCCGGGAGCACCGCCCGCAGCTCATCATCGCCGGCTGGTCCGCCTACACGAGGCAGCTGGACTTCGCCGCGTTCCGTGCGATCGCCGACGAGGTCGGGGCGTACCTGATGGTCGACATGGCGCACTTCGCCGGGCTCGTCGCCGCCGGGCTGCACCCCAACCCGGTGCCCCACGCCGATGTGGTGACCTCCACGACGCACAAGACGCTCGGCGGCCCGCGCGGCGGGGTGATCCTGTGCAAGCAGGAGCACGCGAAGAAGATCAACTCCGCCGTCTTCCCCGGTCAGCAGGGCGGACCCCTCGAGCACGTGATCGCCGCCAAGGCCGTGGCCTTCAAGCACGCCGCGGCCGAGGAGTTCACCGACCGCCAGGTGCGCACCCTGGAGGGCGCCAAGATCCTGGCCACCCGGCTGCTGTCCCCGGACGTCATGGCCACCGGGATCAACCTGGTCAGCGGCGGCACCGACGTGCACCTGGTCCTGGTGGACCTGCGGAACTCCGAGCTCGACGGCCAGCAGGGCGAGGACCGGCTGCACCGCATCGGGATCACGGTCAACCGCAACGCCGTGCCCTTCGACCCGCGCCCGCCGATGGTCTCGTCCGGGCTGCGCATCGGCACGCCGGCCCTGGCCGCCCGCGGCTTCGGGGCCGAGGAGTTCACCGAGGTCGCCGACATCATCGCCCAGGCGCTGATCCAGGAGCCGACCGACGACCTCGTCGAGCAGCTGCGCGACCGCGTCACGGCCCTGGCCGAGGCCTTCCCGCTCTACCCGCGCCTGTCCGCCCCTGTCCTGAACGGAGCCCGGTGATGGCTGATCTGCTTCCGGAGCACCCGGACTTCCTGTGGCACAACCCGGACCCGAAGTCCTCCTACGACGCCGTGATCGTCGGCGGCGGCGGGCACGGGCTCGCGACCGCCTACTACCTGGCCAAGAACCACGGCATGACCAACATCGCCGTCCTGGAGCGGGGCTGGCTGGCCGGCGGGAACATGGCACGCAACACCACGATCATCCGCTCCAACTACCTGTGGGACGAGTCCGCGGCGATGTACGAGCACTCCCTGAAGCTCTGGGAGATCCTGCCCGAGGAGCTGGAGTACGACTTCCTCTTCTCCCAGCGCGGAGTGATGAACCTGGCCCACACCCTGGGCGACGTCCGCGAGTCCGTGCGCCGGGTCAACGCGAACAAGCTCAACGGCATCGACGCGGAGTGGATCAGCCCGGACCAGGTCAAGGAGCTCTGCCCGATCATCAACATCGGCGACGACATCCGCTATCCGGTGATGGGGGCGACCTACCAGCCGCGCGCGGGCATCGCCAAGCACGACCACGTGGCGTGGGCGTTCGCCCGCAAGTGCGACGAGATGGGCGTGGACATCATCCAGAACTGCGAGGTCACCGGCTTCGTCAAGGACGGCGACCGGGTGGTGGCCGTGGAGACGTCCCGCGGGCGGATCAACACCGGCAAGGTCGGCCTCTGCGGGGCCGGGCACAGCTCCGTCCTGGCGGAGCTCGCCGGGTTCCGGCTGCCGATCCAGTCCCACCCGCTGCAGGCCCTGGTCTCGGAGCTGCACGAGCCCGTGCACCCGACCGTGGTGATGTCCAACCACGTGCACGTCTACGTCTCCCAGGCCCACAAGGGCGAGCTGGTCATGGGCGCCGGCGTGGACGCCTACAACGGCTACGGCCAGCGGGGCGCCTTCCACGTCATCGAGGACCAGATGGCGGCCGCGGTGGAGCTCTTCCCGATCTTCGCCCGCGCCCACGTGCTGCGGACCTGGGGCGGCATCGTCGACGTCACCCTGGACGCCTCGCCGATCGTCTCCAAGACGCCCGTGGACCAGATGTACGTCAACTGCGGCTGGGGAACCGGCGGGTTCAAGGGAACTCCCGGAGCCGGCTACTCCTTCGCCCACACCATCGCCAACGACGAGCCCCACCCCCTCAACGAGCCCTTCGCTCTGGAGCGGTTCGAGACCGGGGTCCTCATCGACGAGCACGGCGCCGCCGCCGTGGCCCACTAGGAGGCCGGACCACCATGCTGCTGATCGAGTGCCCCAACTGCGGGCTCCGCGACGAGACCGAGTACCAGTACGGCGGGGAGGCCCACGTGCCCTACCCCGAGGACCCCAGCCAGCTCTCCGACAAGGAGTGGGCGGAGTACCTCTTCTACCGCAACAACCCCAAGGGCCTGATCGCCGAGCGGTGGGCCCACGCCGTCGGCTGCCGCCGCTGGTTCAACGTCGTCCGCGACACCGTGACCTACGAGATCAAGGCCGTCTACAGGATGGGCGAGCCCAAGCCCGAGATCGGAGGCGTCAAGTGAGCGCTCAGACCCACCGCCTGCCGGCGCAGCAGAGTGCCGCCGGCAGCATCGACCGCACGAAGCCGGTGCGCTTCACCGTCGACGGGCAGGAGCACACCGGGTACGCCGGTGACACCCTGGCCTCGGCCCTGCTCGCCGCGGGGCGCATCCACTGCGGCGACTCGATGTACCTGGGCCGTCCGCGCGGGATCGTGTCCGCCGGCGTGGAGGAGCCCAACGCCCTGGTCAAGGTCGCTGCGCGCACGGAGGCCGACGTCGACGAGTCCATGCTCCCGGCCACCACGGTCGAGCTGACCGAGGGTCTGCAGGCGTCCTACCTGCGCGGTCTCGGACAGCTCGACCCCCGCAAGGACGAGGCCGTCTACGACCACAAGCACGTGCACACCGACGTCCTCGTCGTCGGCGCCGGGCCCGCCGGGCTGGCCGCGGCCCGCGAGGCCGCGAAGTCAGGGGCCAGGGTCATCCTCATGGACGAGCAGCCGCAGGCCGGTGGTTCCCTGCTGTCGGGCCGCGACGACGTCGTCGACGGCCTGCCCGCCCGCACCTGGGTGGCCGAGACCCTCGCCGCCCTCGTGGCGGCCCCGGAGGTCACGGTCCTGCACCGCACCACGGCCTTCGGCAACTACGACAGCAACTACGTCGTCGCCGTCCAGCGGCGCACCGGCCACCTCGCCGAGGCCCCCGGGGCCGGGGTGTCCCGGGAGCGGATCTGGCACGTGCGGGCGCAGCAGGTCGTGCTGGCCACCGGCGCCCACGAGCGGCCGGTGGTGTTCGCCAACAACGACCGCCCCGGCGTCATGCTCGCCGGCGCGGTGCGCACCTACCTCAACCGCTACGCGGTGGCCGCCGGCACGTCGGTGGTGGTGGCCACCACGAACGACTCCGCCTACGACCTGGTGGCCGACCTCGTCGCCGCCGGAGTGCGCGTCGCGGCCGTGGTCGACTCCCGCCCGGAGCTCCACGGCCGGGCCGCCGACATCGCCGCGACCACCGGGGTGCGCCTGTTCCCCGGCAGCGCCGTGGTGGACACCGCCGGCGACGGCGAGCACGGGCGGATCAGCGCCGTCACGGTCGCCGAGCTCGACGGGTCAGACACGCCGGCCGGCCCCACCACGACCGTGGACACGGATCTACTCGCCGTCTCGGGCGGGTGGACCCCGGTGGTCCACCTGCACAGCCAGCGGCAGGGGAAGCTGACCTGGGACGAGCGCCTCGCGGCGTTCGTACCGGCCGCCCCCGTGCGGGACCAGCACACCGCGGGCTCGGTCAACGGCACCACCGACCTCGCGTGGTGCCTCACCGAGGGCGCCCTCGCCGGCGCCGAGGCCGCCCGCCGGGCCGGCTTCGAGACCCAGCCCGAGACCCCGCACGCGGAGAGCGTCGAGTCCTCGCCGGTCCGGCAGCTGTGGCTGGTGCCCGGTCTCGAGGGCGGGTCCGCCGACTGGGCCCACCACTTCGTGGACCTCCAGCGCGATCAGACGGTCGCCGACGTGCTGCGCTCGACCGGCGCCGGCATGCGCAGCGTCGAGCACGTCAAGCGCTACACCTCCATCTCCACCGCCAACGACCAGGGCAAGACCTCCGGGGTCAACGCCATCGGCGTCATCGCCGCGGCCTTGAAGAGCACCGACGTCGGGGGCATCGGCACCACCACCTACCGCGCCCCCTACACCCCGGTGGCCTTCACGGCCCTGGCCGGACGACGGCGCGGCGAGCTGTTCGACCCGGCGCGGCTGACCTCGATCCACCCCTGGCACGTGGCCCACGGGGCCCTGTTCGAGGACGTGGGGCAGTGGAAGCGACCCTGGTACTACCCCCAGGACGGGGAGGACATGGACGCCGCCGTGCTGCGCGAGTGCGCCGCCGTGCGGACGGGTGTCGGCTTCATGGACGCCACCACCCTGGGCAAGATCGAGATCCGGGGCAAGGATGCCGGGGAGTTCCTCAACCGCGTCTACACCAACGCCTTCAAGAAGCTCAAGCCCGGCATGGGCCGCTACGGCGTCATGTGCACCCCCGACGGCATGGTCTTCGACGACGGCGTGACCCTGCGCCTGGACGAGGACCGGTACTTCATGACGACCACCACCGGTGGGGCGGCCAAGGTCCTGGAGTGGCTCGAGGAGTGGTCCCAGACCGAGTGGCCGGAGCTGGACGTGGTGTTCACCTCGGTCACCGAGCAGTACACCACCGTGGCCGTCGTCGGCCCGAAGTCCCGGGCCGTCATCGAGAAGCTCGCCCCGGAGCTGGACGTGTCCAACGAGGCGTTCCCGTTCATGGCCTTCCGCGAGACCGTCCTGGCCTCCGGGATCCCCGCGCGGGTCTGCCGGATCTCCTTCTCCGGGGAGCTGGCCTTCGAGATCAACGTCTCCTCCTGGTACGGCCTGTCGGTCTGGGAGTCCGTCGCGGAGGCCGGCGCCGAGTTCGGCATCACCCCGTACGGCACCGAGACCATGCACGTGCTGCGCGCGGAGAAGGCCTTCCCCATCGTGGGCCAGGACACCGACGGCACCGTCACCCCGCAGGACCTGGGGATGGACTGGGTGGTGTCCAAGACCAAGGACTTCATCGGCAGGCGCTCCTACGACCGCCCGTCCGCCACCAGCCCCGACCGCAAGCAGCTGGTCGCGGTCCTGCCGGTGGACCGGACGTTCCGGCTGCCGGAGGGTGCCCAGCTGGTCGACCACGGCACCCCCATCACCCCGGAGCAGGGGCCGGTCCCGATGGTCGGGCACGTCACCTCGAGCTACCGCAGCGCCGCCCTCGAGCGGACCTTCGGGCTCGCCCTGGTCGAGAACGGCCGCAACCGCATCGGTGAGACGCTCCAGGCCCCGCTCGACGGCCGGCTCGTGGACGTCGTCATCGCAGAACCCGTGCTCTACGACCCCGAAGGGAACCGCCGTGATGGCTGAGCAGCTCCTGACCGACACCACCACCCTGCGCCGCAGTCCCCTCGCCCACCTCGCGCAGCAGATGCACGAGCAGACCGTGACGGGCGAGCGGGGCGTGGCCCTGCGCGAGATCCCCTTCCTGACCATGGTCGGGATCCGGGTGGCGCCCGGCACTCCGGCCGCCGAGGCGGTCGCCGCCGCGGCCGGGATGCCCCTGCCGACCGGCCACGGCCGGGTCACCGGCACCGCCGGGGCCACGGCGATCCTGTGGATCGGCCCCGACGAGTTCCTGCTCGTCGGCCCCGAGGGCGCGGGGCCCGCGGAGATCGGCCATGCGGGGAGCGACCTCCGAGCGGCGGGCACCGACGACGCGGGCACCGCCGCCGGACTGGCCCGGGCCCTCGGCACCGAGCCCGGTCAGGCCGTGGACCTGTCCGCCAACCGCACCACGCTCGAGCTGTCCGGGCCCTCGGCCCGCGCGGTGCTCGAGAAGAGCTGCCACCTGGACCTGCACCCGCGGGCCTTCGCGGTCGGCACCGCCGTGGCCACGACCCTGGGCCCGGTGCAGGTGCTGCTGTGGCGGACCGCGGAGCTGACCTGGCGGATCATGCCGCGGGCCTCCTTCGCCGAGTACACCGCCCGGTGGCTGCTGGACGCCATGACGGAGTTCGCCTCCCCCGAGGTGCCCTGATGGCGCTGTCCGTCCTGGACCTGTTCTCCGTCGGCATCGGGCCCTCCTCGTCCCACACGGTGGGCCCGATGCGCGCCGCCCGGCTGTTCACGGAGGGGCTGGCCGGTGACGGCCTCCTCGACGCGGTCTCCCGGGTCCGGGCCGAGCTGTTCGGCTCCCTGGGCGCGACCGGGCACGGTCACGGTTCGGACAAGGCCGTGATCCTGGGGCTGCAGGGCGAGGACCCGGAGACCGTGGACACCGACACCGCCGACGCCCAGGTCCAGGCGAGCACGGACCGCGGTCAGCTGTGCCTGGCAGGGGTCCGCCCGATCCCCTTCGACCGGGCCGGGGACGTCGTGATGCACCGGCGCAAGTCGTTGCCGGCGCACCCCAACGGCATGACGTTCCACGCGTACGGGGCGGACGGCGAGCCGGTGCGGGAGCGCACCTACTACTCGGTGGGCGGCGGGTTCGTGGTGGACGGTGACGCGTCCGGGGCGGACCGCGTCGTCCAGGACACCACGGAGGTGCCGTACCCGTTCACCAGCGGCCGGCAGCTCCTGGAGCACTGCCGGCGCGAGCAGACGTCGATCGCGGGGATCATGCTCGCCAACGAGCTGTCCTGGCGCAGCGAGGAGCAGCTCCGGTCGAGCCTGCTGCACATCTGGGGCGTCATGCAGGAGTGTGTGGAGAACGGGTGCACCCGCACGGAGGCCCGGCTGCCCGGTGGGCTGAAGGTCCGCCGCCGGGCGCCGGGCCTGCGGGCGCGGCTCCGGGAGGCCGAGGCCGCCGCCGAGGCGTGTGCCGTCCGGCCGGCGTCCGATCCGCTGCAGGCCATGGAGTGGATCAACCTCTACGCCCTGGCGGTCAACGAGGAGAACGCCTCCGGCGGGCGGATCGTCACCGCCCCGACCAACGGGGCGGCGGGCATCATCCCCGCCGTGCTGCACTACTACGCCCGGTTCATCGCCGGGGCGGACGAGGACGGGGTGGTGGAGTTCCTGCTGACGGCGGCCGCCGTCGGCATCCTCATCAAGGAGAACGCCTCCATCTCCGGCGCGGAGATGGGCTGCCAGGGCGAGGTGGGCTCGGCCTGCTCCATGGCCGCCGCGGGCCTGTGCGCGGTGCTGGGCGGCACCCCGGAGCAGGTCGAGAACGCCGCCGAGGTCGGCATGGAGCACAACCTCGGGCTGACCTGCGATCCGGTGGGCGGGCTCGTGCAGATCCCGTGCATCGAGCGCAACGCGATCGCCTCCGTCAAGGCTATCAACGCCGCGCGTCTCGCCCTCCAGGGCGACGGCGAGCACACGGTCTCGCTCGACCAGGTCATCAAGACCATGCGCGAGACCGGCAACGACATGAAGATCAAGTACAAGGAGACCTCCCGTGGTGGACTGGCCGTCAACGTCATCGAATGCTGAGCAGCTCACGCAGCCGCAGGCCGTGTCCACGGCCCCTGCCACGACGGAGCTGGTGCTGACCCTCGACTGCCCCGAGAGACCGGGGATCGTGCACGCCGTCAGCGGTGTGCTCCTGGAGCACGGCTGCAACATCGTCGAGCTCACCCAGTTCGACGACCGGCGGCTCGGCCACTTCTTCATGCGCGTGCACGTCGCCTCGGCCACGGGCGACGGCCTCGACCCCGAGGCCCTCCGGACGGACCTGGCCCCGGTGGCCGAGCGCTTCGACATGCGCTGGGAGCTCAGCGAGCACGGGGCGAAGCGGCGCGTGCTGGTGATGGTCTCCAAGTTCGGCCACTGCCTCAACGACCTGCTCTTCCGCGCCCGGACCGGGGACCTGCCCGTGGACATCGTCGCGGTGGTCTCCAACCACCGGGACCACCAGCGCCTCGTCGAGTGGCACGGCATCCCGTTCTACCACGTGCCCGTCACCCGGGACACCAAGCCCCAGGCGGAGGCCCGCCTGCTGGAGCTCGTGGACCGGTTCGAGGTGGACCTCGTGGTCCTGGCGCGCTACATGCAGGTGCTCAGCGACTCGCTGGCCACCCGGATGGAGGGACGGGTGATCAACATCCACCACTCGTTCCTGCCCAGCTTCAAGGGGGCCAAGCCGTACCACCAGGCCTACGACCGCGGGGTGAAGACCGTGGGCGCCACGGCGCACTACGTCAACGCCGAGCTGGACGAGGGCCCGATCATCGCCCAGCAGCTCGTGGACGTGGACCACACCTATGGCCCGGAGGACCTCGTGGCGGCGGGCCGGGACACCGAGTGCAAGGCCCTGTCCAACGCGGTGAAGTGGCACTGCGAGGGCCGGGTCATTCTGCACGGCAACCGCACGGTCGTCCTGCGCTGAGCCGCTGGCCGGCCTGCACGGAGCGGGCGGCCCCGAGCAGGCCGGCCGGGAGTCCGACGGCTGAGGCGTGGTCCTGGGGCACGCCGTCCCGGCCCGCCCCGAAACCGGCTGCCCAGTCGCACGCGCACTAGCGGAGGTTGCGTCCGTCCGGCAGCTCTCGGTGACAGATCAGCGAGATGAGTTCGCCTGCCCGTGCGGCGACGGTCCTGCCCTCGCCCCACGACCAGTCGAGGTCGCCGGCCACCAGATGCATCCCTGCGAGATCGGTGCCGAAGAACTGCGCGGTGCCGCCGTCGGTCAGGCCGTCCAGGACCACGAGCGCCGCCTCGTCGGAGCAGGCACGGTCCAGCCCGACCGCGTTAGTGATGTCCAGGCCGTGCACGACCGCGTGGTGGAGCGCACCCATGGCTTCTCCACCAGGCGGTTCCCACGCGGCCAGCCGGGCCGAGCGCAGGTTCGCCAGGTGCTCGCCGACGGGCAGGGATCCGTCGCGCTGCGCCACATGGTCGGAGAGCCGCTGGAAGTCCCCGCCCATGGCCGCCAACTGCTGGGCGAATTGGTCCTTGCCCATGCGGGCGGGCATCGTGACATGCGCGACGACCTCACGCACGCGCCAGCCCGTGCACAGGGACGGCTGGTCCCACACCGCCTCCGGCTGGTCCTCCAGGCTGTCGGCGATGCGGATGAGGGTGTCTGAGACGAGGGCGTGCACGTCCATGAGGTTCCCCTTCGGGTGTCCTGCTGCCGAGCGGATCGTCGGCCGCGCCGCGGACGGCGCTCCTCGGCGCAGCACCGCCCTCACAGTCTGCGGCCCGACTCGCAGGAAGGCCATCACGATGTCACGCGTGACGCGCTGGTCCCGCAGTGGCCCCCGCCGGTCACATCGCCGCGCTCGGGGCCGGCGCGTTCCTCGGGCTCCCGTACCCACCAGCGCGTGAGCCGGGACGGAACCCCTGATCCCCCGGGGCGCTTCGCCTCCGGGGGATCAGGGGCCTTGTGCTGCGAGACGTCGCCCGGCTCGTCGCCTCCCGGCTCAGTGGCCGCGGTCGATCCACTCCTGCAGGTGGGGGGCTTCGGCCCCGATCGTGGTGGTGTCCCCGTGACCGGTGAGGACCTCCGTGGACTCCGGCAGCGTGAGCAGCCGGTCCCGGATGGAGTCGACGATCGTGGGGAAGTCCGAGTACGAGCGGCCGGTGGCGCCGGGACCGCCCTGGAAGAGGGTGTCCCCGGAGAACAGCACCCCGCCCTCGCCCAGGTCCGGCGCGGAGAAGCACACCGAGCCGGGCGAGTGGCCCGGGGTGTGCAGCGCGGTGAGGCGCACCCCGCCCACCGTGTAGACGTCACCGTCACGGATGATGCGGTCGAAGCGACGGGTCGGGTGGACCTGCTCCCAGAGCATCGTGTCGTCCGGGTGGAGGTACACCGGTGCCCGCAGCTCCTCGGCGACCTCCGCGACGGCGCGGATGTGGTCGTCGTGGCCGTGGGTGAGCAGGATGGCCGCCACCGCCCGGCCGCCAACGGCGTCCACGACCTTCTGCGGGGCGTGGGCCGGGTCGATGACCACGCACTGCTCGTCGTCGCCCACGATCCACACGTTGTTCTCGACCTCCCAGGTACCCCCGTCAAGGGAGAACGTCCCCGAGGTCACCAGGTGCTCCACCCGGACCCGGCCCGAGGCGTCCGTGCGCGGCGCGGCGGCCTGCCGCGCGGTCATCGGGCCGCTCCGGCCGGGGCGGCCGCGCCGGTCTCCAGGCCGCGCTCCTCCGCGCCGGTCGCCGAGCGGTCCAGCTCCACGACGGAGCGCAGGACGGTGCCGGCTTTCATCTTCGCGAAGGCCTCCTCGACGTCGTCCAGGCCGATGCGCTCGGTGACGAACCCGTCGAGGTCCAGCCGGCCGAGCCGGTACTGGTCCACCAGCATCGGGAAGTCCCTGGAGGGGAGGGTGTCGCCGTACCAGGCGGACTTGATGGACCCGCCGCGGCCGAAGACCTCGTCCAGCGGGATCTCCCACGTGGTGCCGGGGGCAGGCACCCCGACCAATACCATCCGGCCGGCCAGGTCACGGGCCTCGAACGCCTGCTTGAAGGTGGGGGCGATGCCCACGGCGTCGATCACCAGGTCGGCGCCGTTGCCGCCCGTGAGCGCCCGGATCGCCGCCACGGGGTCCTGCTCCTTCGAGTTGACCACGTGGGTGGCGCCGAAATTCTCCGCGGTGGCAAGCTTCTCGTCGTCGAGGTCCACGGCCACGATCGTGGTGGCCCCGGCCAGTGCGGCACCGGCGATCGCGGCCGCCCCGACCCCACCGCAACCGATCACGGCCACGGACTCCCCGCGCTTCACGGCGCCGGTGTTGAGCACCGCGCCGATGCCGGCCATCACGCCGCACCCGAGCAGCCCGACGGCCGCGTACTGGTGCGGTTCGAGGTCCGCCTCGATCTTGGTGCACTGCCCGGCGGCCACCAGGGTCTTCTCGGCGAACGACCCGATGCCCAGCGCCGGGGTCAGCGGGGTGCCGTCCTCGAGCGTCATCTTCTGGGTGGCGTTGTGGGTGGCGAAGCAGTACCAGGGCTCGCCCCTGCGACAGGCCCGGCACTCCCCGCACACCGCCCGCCAGTTCAGGATCACGTGGTCGCCCACGGCGACCTCCGTCACCCCCTCCCCGACCGCGGACACCACGCCCGAGGACTCGTGGCCGAGCAGGAACGGGAAGTCGTCGCCCACCCCGCCCTCGACGTAGTGGTGGTCCGTCTGGCACACCCCGCAGGTGAGCACGTCCACCAGTGCCTCGCCCGGTCCCGGGTCCGGGACCAGAATGGTCTCCACACTCACGGGCTGGTTCTTGCCCTTCGACACCACGCCTTTGACCTTGTGCATGCTGGAACTGCCTTTCGTCGTCGTCGGCACCGGAAACGGTGCTCGCTCGCAGAAGTCGTACTGGGAAGTCCCGAGGTCGGGACGAAGAGCCGCGGCCGGAGCGGCGCACGCCAGGCCGCGGCGGCAGACACCTCAGCCGCGGATGCGCTCCATGCCGGGGTCCACGAGCGGCTCGGCGCTGACCGTGGCGGGGACGCGCTCGCCGAGGTACTCGATCTCGACGCCGTCCCCCTCGGAGAGCTCCGGCGGGAGCCAGGCGTAGGCGACCGGGCGTCCCACGGTGTGGCCGAAGACGGCGCTGGTGACGTAGCCGGCGGCGGCGCCGTCCACGTACACGGGCTCCTTGCCCAGGACCACGGAGCGGCCGTCGTCGATCGTCAGGCAGCGCAGCCGGCGCCGCACCTGGCCGCCGGAGGCCACGGCCGCCGAGCCCACGAACTCGCCCTTGTCCTTCTTGACGGCGAAGTCCAGTCCCGCCTCCACCGCGGTGTGCTCGGTGGTCATGTCGGTGCCCCAGGAGCGGTAGCCCTTCTCCACGCGCAGGCTGTTGAAGGCGGCGCGCCCCGCGGGGACGATGCCGAACTCCTGGCCCGCCTCGTGCAGCAGGTCCCACAGCCGCAGACCCTGGTCGGCGGTGGTGTACAGCTCCCACCCGAGCTCGCCCACGTAGGAGAGGCGCATCGCGGTGACCCGCAGGCTGCCCACCCGGATCTGCTTGGTGCGGAAGTACTTCAGGCCGTCGTTGGACAGGTCGTCACGGGAGACCTTCGCCATGACCTCCCGGGCCTTCGGCCCCCACAGCCCGATGCAGCACGTCTCGGCGGTGGTGTCCCGGACCAGGGCCCAGGCGGTGGGGTCCTCGGCGCTCTGCCGGGTCGCCTCGGCGGACAGGTACGCCACGTCGACGCTGCTGTTGATGCCGGCCTGGAACAGGTTCTCGCTGAGCCGGGCCACGGTGATGTCGCTGCGGATCCCGGCCTTCTCGTCCAGCAGGAGGCAGTACGTCACGGCGCCCGGCTTGCGCAGGATGTTGCCGGTGGTGAGCCGCTGCAGCAGAGCGGCGGCCCCGGGCCCTTCGACCGTCACGCGCTTGAGCGGGGTCATGTCGTACATCGCCACGGCGGTGCGGGTCTTCCAGGCCTCGACCGCCGCGATCGGCGAGTGGAACCGGGCCGCCCACGGCTCGCGCTCCGGCTCGCGCCACTCCTCGGGCAGCTGCTCCAGGAGCGCGGCGTTGGACTCGTACCAGTGCGGGCGCTCCCACCCGTGGCTCTCCAGGAAGAACGCGCCGAGCTCCAGCTCCCGGGGATAGAACGGGCTGACCCGCAGGTTGCGCGGCGACTCCCGTGGCTGGAGGGGGTGGAGGACGTCGTAGATCTCCACGAAGTTCTGCTTGCCCGTCTCCTCGACGTACTCCGGGGAGAGCTGCACGTCGTCGAACCTGGTGGCCTCGCAGCCGTGCAGGTCCGTCTCCGGGGTGCCGTCCACCAGCAGCTCGGCCACGGCCTTGGCCACGCCCGAGGAGTGGGTGACCCACACGGCCTCCGCCACCCAGAACCCGGCGAGGTCCGGGGACTCGCCGATGAGCGGGCCCCCGTCCGGGGTGAAGGAGAAGATCCCGTTGAAGCCCTCGGCCACCTCGCTGCCGCGCAGGCTGGGGAGGAAGCGCCGGCTCTCGGCCCACTGCTCGGTGAAGTCCTCGGGCGTGAAGTCCAGGCGGGAGGGCATCCGGTCGTGGGCGATGTCGCGGGGCGCGTAGTGCGGCAGGTCGGACAGATCCACCGGCATCGGGCGGTGCGCGTAGGAGCCGATGCCGATCCGGTCCCCCCACTCCCGGTAGTAGAGGTCCGCGTCCTGGTGCCGGAGGATCGGCAGGGTCGCGCCGTTCGGGGCGTCGTGCTTGCCGACCAGCTCCGGGACCGCGGAGGTGAAGACGTACTGGTGGGCCAGCGGCTGGATGGGGCACGGCATGCCGGCCATCTCGCCGATCGCGGGCCCCCAGAATCCGGCGCAGGAGACGACGATGTCCGCCGGCACGGTTCCGTCGGACGTGGTCACGCCGGTCACGCGGCCGTTCGACCGCTCGATGCCGGTGACGGTCGTCTCCGCGCAGTAGGTCACGCCGGCGCGGGTGGTGCGCTCGATGAGCACCTGCACCGCCTTGGCCGCCAGGGCGAGCCCGTCCGTCGGCACGTGGTAGCCGCCCAGCACCATCTCGGGGTTGACCAGGGGGTGCTGCGCGAGCACCTCCTCGGGAGTGAGCAGCCGGCCCTCGATCCCCCACGACGTCGCGTAGCCCACCTTGCGCTTGAGCTCCTCCAGCCGCGCCGGCGTGGTGGCCACCTCGAGGCCGCCGACCTGGTTGAAGCAGCCCAGGGACACGAGCTTCTCCACGGTGTACCGCGCGAGGTGGGTCATCGTCCGTGACGGGTTCGTCTGGTAGACGAGTCCGGGCGCGTGGGACGTCGAGCCGCCGGGAAGCGGCAGCGGGCCCTGCTCGAGGACGGTGACGTCGGTCCAGCCGCGCTGGACGAGCTCGTCGGCAAGGTTGGTGCCGACGATGCCGGCGCCGATGATGACGACGCGAGGGGTGGTGCTCATGGGGCGGTTCTCCTGACCTGCGGGTGTCGTGCGGGGATCGGCCGGGCTCAGCTCGGCTGGGACTCGTGGCCGTTGACGGTGAGACCGGGCGGCAGGTTCGGCGCTTCGGACGACTCCTCGACCATGATGATGCCGTCCACGACGCTCACCTCGTGGGCCCGGACCGGCAGCTTGGCCGGCGGGGCGTCCACCGCGCCGGTGCGCAGGTTGAACTTGGACGCGTGCAGGGGGCACTCCACCTCGCACCCCTCCACCCAGCCGTCGGCGAGCGATGCGTCCTGGTGGGTGCAGGTGTCGTCGAGGGCGAACAGCTCGCCCTCCTCCGTGTGGAACACGGCGATGGGCGGGACGGTGTCGAGGCGCAGGGCGTCACCGGGTGCGAGGTCCTTGAGGGGACAGGCCTTGTGCATCGGATCGGATCCTTTCCTGAGGAGGACGGGCCTGCCGTACCGGAGGTCTCTCACCGGCCTGGGCGGCTCACCATGAGCAACAAGCGTTGCATTACGCAACATCGTGAAGACCTCCGCGGGGCACTGTCAAGAGATCGGCCCAAACCGGATGGTGACCGGGCCCACAGGCCGACGCAATGTAAATTTCCCGAGTCGTATTGCCGGAACCTCTTGACGGGCCCCGTGAGGGCGCTCACGCTTGGTCTCACATTACGAACCGTGTTGCATGACTTGCGAAGCAGCTCAGGATCTCAGCTTCTGCTCCTCGTCGTGGTTCCGGGTCATCCGTTGTCTGTCTCCTGAAAGGGGTCCCTTCATGGAGTCCCTCGTCATTGTCGGGGCGTCCCTGGCCGGCCTGTCGGCCGCCCGGGCCGCGCGCAACCTCGGGTTCGCCGGGCGGGTGGTGATCATCGGTGATGATCCCCAGCGCCCCTACGACCGCCCACCGCTGTCCAAGGACTTCCTCGCCGGCCGGATCGAGGCCGCCGACCTCGCCCTGGAGACCGACACCGAGGCCCTGGACGCGGAATGGATCCTCGGGACCCCGGCGGTGTCCTTCGACCCGGCCACCCGCCTGGTGCACCTGGCCGACGGGACCACCGTGCACGCACCGGCCCTGGTCATCGCCACCGGCGCCTCGCCCCGGACCCTGCCCCCCATCGCGGGCGCGGACAACGTGGTGACCCTGCGCACCATCGCCGACGCGCAGAAGCTGCGCGAGCTCGTGCG
>NZ_JAVKPS010000021.1:0-19769 GCF_040981005.1 Kocuria sp. CPCC 205258
GAAGAGCCCGGCCACGGGGTAGGAGGCCTGCCAGGCCAGGTGCTGGCGGTAGGCGCTCTCGTCGAAGAGCAAGTCCTGGTCGAACGCGGTGACGGGGAAGGACAGCAAGCCGTCCTTGAGCTTGTCCGCCAGTTCCCGGGGAGTGTGTGTGGCCACGGTCGTCGTCCTTCGCATGGGTCGAGGTGAGGCGTTCTGCCTGTGAATCACGTCTCACCCTAGGGAGGACTTTTGATGCTGTCCAAGGCCGTTTTTGAATGGAGTCATGCACTGAGGGCATCGATGCTTTGCTCAGTGCGGCTGGGTGCGCAGGAGGTCGAGCAGGTGGTGCAGGGCGGGATTCCTCGAGGTGCGGTCCCACAGGGCGTGCAGCTCGACGGAGCCCGAGGAGCTGCTGGCCAGCCGGTGGTAGGACACGCCGTCGATGCCGAGCAGCCGGGCGGACTCCGGGACGAAGGCGATTCCTCGCCCCGCGGCCACGAGCGCCACCATGGTGAGGACCTGGCTGACGGTGTGGACGACGTTGCGGTGCTCCACCTCCACGAGCCGCACCACGTGGTCGTAGAAGTACCGCGCCTTGGTGGGGGAGTGCATGATCAGCGGGAGGTCCTTGAGGTCGGCCGACGTGACGGGCCGCCTGAGGGTGCTCAGCGGGTGGTCGGCCGGGGCGGCGACGTACAGGTCCTCGGCGAGCAGCAGCTGCGACTCGAAGAGCTCCGTGTCGAAGGGCGGGCGGGCGAGCCCGAGGTCGAGGTCGCCGTTCTCGAGCGCCTGCAGCTGCTCGCCGGTCACCAGTTCCTGCAGGTCGACGTCGACGTCCGGCAGCACCCGCTCGATCTCGCTGAGCAGCGGTCCCAGCAGGCTGAACCCGGAGGCCGCCGTGAAGCCGATCCGCAGCACCCCCGAGCGCCCGGCGGCGATCCGGCGCGCCAGCAGCGGCGCCCGGTCGGCGGCGACTACCAGCTTGCGGGCCTCGACCAGGAACGCCCGCCCGGCGGCCGTGAGCGCCACCCGGCGGTTGTCCCGCTCCAGGAGCTCGACCCCCACCGTCTTCTCGAGCTTCTGGATCTGGCGGCTCAGGGGAGGCTGCGTCATGTTGAGCCGCACGGCAGCGCGGCCGAAGTGCAGCTCCTCCGCGACGGCGATGAAGCTCCGTGCCTGATCGAGTGTGAACATCATGTCCTCCGGGTATTACTCAATGCACGAATTGGCTTGGACAGGCATCATCATCTCTCCTTAGGCTCGGGAACCGATCCGCTTGTGATGCCACTCACAGGGGTGCGAGTCCTCTCGCGCCCCGGTCGGGCGGTTCCGATCCCTCACCCCTTCAGGAGAACCCATGAAGAACACCTCGTTCCGCACGGCGCTCGTCGGCGTCACCGCAGCGACCTCGCTCCTCGCGCTCAGCGCGTGCGGCGGCAACGTCGGCGGGGGCAGCAGCGCCTCCGGGGCGGACTTCCCGACGGATCCCATCACCCTGACCGTCGGCCAGGCCGCCGGCGGATCCACCGACCTCATCGCCCGCGCCGTGTCCGACGCCGCCGCGGAGGACCTCGGGGTCCCGATGCCGGTCGTGAACAAGCCCGGAGCCAACGGCGCCCTCGCCACCCAGGAGGTCGCCGGCGCGTCCCCCGACGGCCAGAACCTGGTGCTGCTCAACGCCTCGCTGATCACCATCACGCCGCTGGCCGTGGGCGAGGAGGAGGCCGTGTCCCTGGACGACGTCGAGGTGCTCAAGGGCCTGTCCCAGGACGACTACGTGATGGTCGCGAGCAAGGAGTCCGGCTTGGAGACCCTCGAGGACGTGCAGGGCGCCTCGGGCTCGTTCAGCTACGGCACCACCGGCGTGGGCACCGGCTCCCAGCTGGCCCAGACCGTGCTGTTCGCGCAGGCCGACATCACCGGCACCGAGGTGCCCTTCGACTCCGGCTCCCCGGCGCTGACCGCCGTGCTCGGCGACCAGGTGCAGGTCGCCACCGTCCAGCTGGGCGAGGCCAAGCCGCAGATCGACGCCGGCGAGGTGACGCCGATCGTGGTGTTCTCCGAGGAGCGCAACGAGTTCCTGCCCGACGTGCCCACCGCCGTCGAGTCCGGCTACGACGTCCCCGTCTCCCAGTACCGGGCGGTGGCCGCTCCCGAGGGGCTCCCGGACGACGTCAAGGCGCGGCTGGTCGAGGCCTTCGACGCCGCCGTGCAGTCGGAGGCCTACCAGGACTTCAACGAGCAGAACCTGCTCACCCCGTGGGAGGTCTCCGGCGAGGAGGTCGAGGCGGAGTGGACCGAGCTCGCCGAGCGCTACGAGCAGCTCGTCGAGGAGCACGACATCTCCCTCGCCGAGTAGGGACCGGCGCCGCCATGACGACCACCACGGCCCTGCCGACCACCACAGCCAGGAGCGACTCCATGAAGCAGTCCCGCCCGGACGACACGGCCTCCGTCGCCGACGTCCTCCACGACCCGGAGACGGCGGTCGAGGAGCTCACCCCGGAGCAGCTCGCCGCCCAGTGGGAGGCCGAGGGGCCCCCGCCCGGCGGCCGCGCGGCGGCCCTCGGTTCGACCCTGGCGGTCACGGTGCTGGCGGCTGCTGCGGCCGTGCTGTCCCTGCGCATGGGACTGGGCACACCGCAGCAGCCGGCCCCCGGCATGTGGCCGTTCGTGGTGAGCGTCGTGGCCGTCGTGATCGGCCTGTCCCACCTGGTCCTGGGCCGGCGCGGGGGAGAGGGGGAGAAGTTCACCCGGGAGTCGCTGCTGGCCGCCTGCGGGCTCGTGACCCTCGTGGGGCTGGTGCTGCTCATGCCCGTGATCGGCTTCGAGATCCCCGCCCTGCTCCTGTCCTTCGTCTGGATGAAGTTCCTGGGCGGCGAGACGTGGCGGGCCGCGGCCCTGTACTCCGCGCTCGTCGTCGTCGCCTTCTACCTGATCTTCATCACCGCCCTCGGCACGTCGATCCCGCACCTGTTCTGACGGCCGCCGCCACGGCGGCCACCGACCAAAGGCTCCCGCATGGACTTCCTGCAACCCGCCCTGGACGGCTTCGGCGTCGTCCTCCAACCGACCAACCTCCTGTACTGCCTCCTGGGCGTGACCATCGGCATGCTGATCGGCGTGCTGCCCGGCCTGGGCCCCGCCGCGACCATCGCCATCCTGCTGCCGCTGACCTACGGCATCGAACCGGTGACGGCGATCATCATGCTGGCCGGCATCTTCTACGGGGCCCAGTACGGCGGGACCATCACCTCCGTGCTGCTCCGGCTGCCCGGCGAGGCCAGCTCCGTGGTCACGGTCTTCGACGGCTACATGCTGGCCAAGCAGGGCCGCGCCGGCACCGCGCTGGGCATCGCCGCGATCGGCTCCTTCATCGGCGGCACCGTCGCCATCGTCGGCCTCACCTTCCTGGCGCCGCTCGTCGCCGGCTTCGCCCTCGACTTCGGTCCGCCCGAGTACACCGCACTCGCCCTGCTCGGCATCCTGCTCGTGGCCACCATCAGCAACGGCAACAAGTCCAAGGCGCTGATCGCCGCGTGCTTCGGGCTGCTGCTGGCCACGGTCGGCCGCGACGTCTTCACCGGAGCCGAGCGGCTCACGTTCGGCAACCTCAACCTGGCCGACGGCATCGACTTCGTGCCCGTGGCCATGGGGCTGTTCGGCCTCGGCGAGATCCTGCACAACCTGGAGGAGCGCCACCGTGCGGCCAAGGCGCCCGACAAGGTCTCCAACGTCTGGCCCTCCCGGGCGGACCTCAAGCAGTCGTCCGGGGCCATCGGCCGCGGCTCGGTCCTGGGCTTCTTCCTCGGCATCCTCCCCGGCGGCGGCGCCACGATCTCCTCGATGGCCGCCTACGCCATGGAGAAGAAGCGGGCCAAGCAGCCCGAGCGCTTCGGGAAGGGCGCCATCGAGGGCGTCGCCGGCCCGGAGACCGCCAACAACGCGGCGGCCACCAGCTCCTTCATCCCCCTGCTCACCCTGGGCATCCCAGCCAACGCCACGATGGCCCTGATGTTCGGCGCCCTGCTCATCCAGGGCGTCACGCCGGGCCCGCAGCTCGTGCAGCAGGACCCCGAGCTGTTCTGGGGCGTGGTCAATTCGATGTACGTCGGCAACATCCTGCTGCTGATCATGTCGATCCCCCTGATCGGGGTCTTCGTGCGCATCCTCCGGGTGCGGGGCGCCATCCTCGCCCCCATCACCGTGCTGATCACGATGCTGGGCGCCTACACGATCAACAACTCGATGTTCGACGTCATGCTCGTCGTGGTCTTCGGCGCCGTCGGCTACCTCATGAAGAAGTTCGGCTTCGAGCCCGGACCCCTGGTGCTGGCCTTTGTCCTCGGCTCCCTGCTGGAGTCCAACCTGCGCCGCTCCCTGCTCGTCTTCGAGGGAGACGTCACCGGGTTCTTCGCCCGCCCCATCTCGGCGACCCTGCTGCTGCTGTTCGTGCTCGTCGCCGTGCTGCCCGCCATCCAGTCCGCCCTCCGCCGTCGCAGCGCCTCCGCGCCGTCCCCCGCGGGACCGTCCGCCGAGGACTCCGACCGCACCCCTGTCAAGGAGAACGCATGAGCATCCTCGTCGGTTACGTCCCCACCCCCGTCGGCGAGGCCGCCGTCCGCGCCGCCATCGAGGAGGCCCGGCTGCGGGGGGAGCGGCTGCTGATCGTCAACTCCGTGCGCGAGGGCGCCCTGGCGGACAAGTCGGTCGCCTCCGACGACGACCTGCGCCGCGTCACCTCCGCCGCCGAGTCCGCCGGCGTCCCGCACACCGTGCTCCAGCCGTCCCACCGGGACGACCTCGCCCAGGAGATCCTCGATCTCGCCCGCGAGCACGACGTGTCCCGGATCGTCATCGGCCTGCGCCAGCGCTCCCAGGTGGGGAAGTTCATCATGGGCTCGCACGCCCAGCGGATCCTCCTGCAGTCCGACCGGCCGGTCCTGGCCGTGAAGGCGGGGGAGGCGCACCTCTGAGCCGCAGCCCCGCACGGCCGAGGGTGCCGCCGCCGGACAGGAGTCCGGCGGCGGCACCCTCGGCCGTGCGGGGGTCAGGCGCTCTCGCGCCGCACGATCTCGCCCACCACGTGCTCGATCCGGACCTGGTCGTGGCTCAGGGCGATGTCCGCGGCGGTCTCCCCGATCTGCTCGAGGGGGAAGCGCACGGTGGTCAGGCCCGGGGAGAAGTCCCGCAGGTTGGGGATGTCGTCGAAGCCGGCCACCCGCAGGTCGTGCGGCACGACGAGCCCGGCGTGCCGGAAGCCCGCGATCGCGCCGAGCGCCATGACGTCGTTGCCGACCACGACCGTGAGCCCGCGCACGGCGTCGGCTCCGAGCCGGTCCACCAGCGCCCGTGCGGCCTCGTAGCCGCCCTGGCTGTTGAAGTCCTCCGTGACCTCGGCCTCCGGCTCCAGGCCCGCCCGCTCGAGGGCCGCGCGGAAGCCCGCCCGGCGCTCCGCCGCGCTGGCGAGCTCGCCCGGCCCGCCGAGGAAGGCGAAGCGGGTCCGGCCCGTCCCGATCAGCATGTCCGTCAGGTCGTCGCCGGCGCTGCGGTTGTCGATGGTGACGGCGCCGGCGCCCTCGAGCCAGGCCTGGCCGATGGTCACCACCCGGCCGCCGTTCTTCTGGTAGCGGGTGAGCTCGGCGAGCAGCCGGGGGTCGATCTCCCGCCGCCGCGAGCCCGCCATGATGATCGCGTCGGTGCGATGGGACGCGAAGGCCGCGACGGCGTCGAGCTGGTCGGTGCCGTCGGTCGCGGCCAGCAGCAGCTGGTGCCGGTCCGCGCGGGCCCGGCGCTGCACGCCCTTGGCGATCGAGGAGAAGTAGGGGTCGGCGATGTCGTGGACCACGAGCCCCACCAGTCCGGTGGTGGACCGCGCCAGCGCCTGCGCCTGCGCGTTGGCCACGTAGCCGAGGGACTCCGCGGCGTCCCGGACGCGCTCCGCGATGTGCTCGGCCGGCCGGCGGTCCGATCCGTTGAGCACCCGGGAGGCCGTGGCCAGGGACACCCCGGCCTCCCGGGCCACCTGGGAGAGGGTCACTGCGCTCATCGTCCGGTCCTGCTTCCTCCTCACCGCATCCGGTGGGCGTCTCGCCCCCGCGCCGGGGAGTCCGGGGCCGGGAACGTGTTGACAGTCACACTGAGCCAACCCTAGAGTGGAAAGCGCTTTCCTACAAATTTCCCGAATCCTCTGGAGTTGATGATGTCCGAGCCCCGAGTTCTCCGCATCGCCATGAACGGCATCACCGGCCGCATGGGCTACCGCCAGCACCTGCTGCGCTCGATCCTGCCCATCCGGGACCAGGGAGGGGTGACCCTGCCGGACGGCACCCGCGTGACCGTCGAGCCGATCCTCGTGGGCCGCAACGAGGCCAAGGTCGCCGAGCTGGCGCGCCGGCACGGCGTGGAGCACTGGACCACCGATCTCGACGCGGTCATCGAGGACCCCACCGTGGACGTGGTCTTCGACGCCTCCATGACCAGCCTCCGGGCCGAGACCCTCAAGAAGGCCATGCGCGCCGGCAAGCACGTCTACACCGAGAAGCCGACCGCCGAGACCCTGGACGAGGCGGTGGAGCTGGCGCAGATCGCCCAGGAGCGCGGCGTCACCGCCGGCGTGGTCCACGACAAGCTCTACCTGCCCGGTCTCGTGAAGCTGCGGCGGCTCGTGGACGAGGGCTTCTTCGGCCGGATCCTGTCCCTGCGCGGCGAGTTCGGCTACTGGGTCTTCGAGGGCGAGCACCAGGAGGCCCAGCGCCCGTCCTGGAACTACCGGCGCGAGGACGGCGGGTCCATGACCGTCGACATGTACTGCCACTGGAACTACGTCCTCGAGGGCATCGTGGGCCCGGTCCGGTCCGTCACCTCGACCGCCGTGACGCACATCCCCGCGCGGTGGGACGAGCAGGGCCACGAGTACCCGGCCACCGCGGACGACGCCGCCTACGGCGTCTTCGAGCTCGAGACCCCGGACGGCGACCCCGTGGTCGCCCAGATCAACTCCTCCTGGGCCGTGCGCGTGTACCGCGACGAGCTGGTGGAGTTCCAGGTGGACGGCACCCACGGCTCGGCGGTCGCCGGGCTGAACAAGTGCGTGGCCCAGCAGCGGGCCCACACGCCCAAGCCGGTCTGGAACCCGGACCTGCCCGTCACCGAGTCCTTCCGCGACCAGTGGCTGGAGGTGCCGGCCAACGCGGAGCTGGACAACGGCTTCAAGGCGCAGTGGGAGGAGTTCCTGGCCGACGTCGCCGCGGGCCGCGAGCACCGGTTCGGGCTGCTCTCCGCCGCGCGCGGGGTGCAGCTGGCCGAGCTGGGCCTGCGCTCCTCGGCCGAGCGCCGCACCATCGACATCCCGGCGATCGAGCTGTCCCCGGCCGAGCGGCGCACCGCCGAGGCCGTCCGGTGAGCGCCGTGCTCCTGCCCGACGGCAGCGGATCCCGCACCGAGCACGTGCTCTCCGGACCGGGGAGCTGGACCCGGCCGCAGGCGCCTCTCACCGCGCGCAAGGCCTACGCTGCCGCGCACGTGGTGCCCCTGGCGCTCGCGGACAACACCCCCGGGGCACCGGCGCAGCTGGACTGGGACGCGACCCTGGGCTTCCGCCACGACATCTGGTCCTACGGGCTGGGCGTGGCCGACGCCATGGACACCGCCCAGCGGGGGATGGGCCTGGACTGGCCGGCCACCCAGCAGCTGATCCGGCGCTCGACCGCCGAGGCCTCGGCGGCGCTCGCCACCGGCAGCCCGGCCCTGGCGGGCAGGACCGTCCGCGACCTCATCGCGTGCGGGGCGGGCACGGACCACCTGGACCCGGCGGGGATCACGCCCGGCGAGACCGGGCTGCGCGCCGTGCTCGAGGCCTACCGGGAGCAGGTCGAGGTGGTCGAGGGCGCCGGGGCGAAGGTCATCCTGATGGCGTCCCGCGCCCTCGTGCGGGCCGCCCGGGACGCCGACGACTACCTGCGGGTCTACTCCCAGCTCCTGGGCGAGGCCCGGCACCCCGTGGTCCTGCACTGGCTCGGGACGATGTTCGACCCGGCGCTGGCCGGCTACTGGGGCAGCGACGCGGTGGACACGGCCACGGAGACCTTCCTCGAGCTCATCCGGTCCCACCCGGGGCAGGTCGACGGCGTCAAGGTCTCCCTCCTGGACGCCGCGCACGAAACCCGGCTGCGGGCGGAGCTGCCGGAGGGGGTCCGCCTCTACACCGGCGACGACTTCAACTACCCCGAGCTCATCGACGGCGACGGCACCCGGCACTCCGACGCGCTGCTGGGGATCTTCGCCGGCATCTACCCGGCGGCGTCCACCGCACTGCAGGCCTATGACGCCGGGGAGCCCGGCCGGGCGCGGGCGATCCTCGACGCCACGGAGGAGCTCGGGCGCCACGTCTTCAGCGCCCCGACCTTCTACTACAAGTGCGGCATCGCGTTCCTGTCCTGGCTCAACGGCAGCCAGCCGGGGTTCCAGATGGTCGGCGGACTGCACTCGGGCCGCTCCGTGCCGCACCTGGTCGAGGTGTTCAGGCTGGCCGACAGGGCCGGGCTGCTGCTCGACCCGGAGCTCGCCGCGCGGCGGATGAGCACCTTCCTCGACGCGGCGGGCCTCGGCGCGCCGGTCCTCGCACCGGCTCTCGTGCCGGCCGGCGGCACCGGAGGTGCGGCATGAGCGCGGACTTCCAGCTGTCGCTGAACACGGGCACCACCCGCGGCCTGACCCTGCAGCAGGCGGTGGAAGCCACCGCCCGCGCCGGACTGGGGCACATCGGCGTGTGGCGCGACCGCGTGGCCGAGGCCGGGCTCGAGAACGCGGCCCGGATCATCGAGCAGGCCGGGCTGCAGGTCTCCAGCCTGTGCCGCGGCGGCTTCCTCACGGCGGCCGACGAGGCTGGGCAGCGGGCCGCGCTCGAGAGCAACCGGGCCGCCATCCGGGAGGCCCAGGTCCTGGGCACGAGCGAGCTGATCATGGTCGTGGGCGGCCTGCCCGCCGCCGCCCACGTCCTGGGCGGCGAGGGCGACCGGGGCGACAAGGACGTCGTGGCGGCCCGCGAGCGCGTGGCCGAACGGCTCGCCGAGCTCGTCCCCTACGCCCTCGAGCACGGGGTGCGCCTCGTGCTCGAGGCGCTCCACCCCATGTACGCGGCCGACCGGGCCGTGCTCTCCACGCTCGGGCAGGCCCTGGACCTGGCCGCCCCGCACCCGGTGGACGCCGTGGGCGTGGTGGTGGACACCTTCCACGTCTGGTGGGACCCCGGGCTGGAGACCCAGATCGCCCGGGCCGGCGCGGAGGGCCGGCTGGCGTCCTACCAGGTCTGCGACTTCAACCTGCCGATCGCCTCCGACGCCCTGCTCTCCCGCGGGATGATGGGGGACGGGGTGATCGACTTCGGCACGATCGGGCGCTGGGTCGCCGCCGCCGGCTACACGGGCCCGGTCGAGGTCGAGATCTTCAACCAGGAGATCTTCGACCAGGACCCGGACGTCGTGCTCGCCGTGATGAAGGAGCGCTGGGAGTCCCTGGTGCTGCCGTCCCTGACCGGCGCACCCGCCCGCGCCACCGCCTGACGTGGGGCCGCACGAGCTCGGCGAGCGACCCCGGGTGGTCGTGGCCCCGGACAAGTTCAAGGGGTCGCTGACGGCGACCGAGGCCGCCGCCGTGCTCGCGGCCGGGGTGCGCGAGCACCGGCCCGGGGCCCGGATCCGGGCGGTGCCCCTGGCGGACGGGGGCGAGGGCACGGTTGACGCCGCGGTGGCGGCCGGGGCGCGGCTGCGCCGCACCCTCGTCCGGGGCGCCGTGGAGGGCAGGGTGCGGGCGCGCTGGGCGCTGCTCACGGCGCCCTCCGGCGCCACCACCGCGGTCGTCGAGTCCGCCCAGGCGAGCGGGCTGGACCAGGTGCGCCCGAGTCCGGCGACGGCCCGGGCGGCGCACAGCTACGGCTGCGGCCAGCTGATCCGGGCGGCGCTGGACGCCGGGGCGACCGACGTCGTCGTCGGGCTCGGCGGCTCGGCGATGACGGACGGGGGCTCGGGCGCCCTGCGGGCGCTCGGCCTGGACGTCCTCGACGACGACGGCGCGCCCGTCCCCCTGGGCGGGGAGGGGCTGCTGTCCGCCGCCCGCCTGGACGTCTCCGGCCTGGACCCGAGGCTGCGCACGGTGCGGCTGCGGCTGGCCGTGGACGTGCAGAACCCGCTGCACGGCCCTGACGGCGCCGCGCACGTCTTCGCCCCGCAGAAGGGCGCGAACCGCGACGCCCGGCGCGAGCTGGACGCCGCGCTCCGGCGCTGGGCCGGGCTGCTGGCCGGTCTCGAGGGCGCCCGTCCGTTCCTGCTCCCGGGGGCCGGCGCCGCCGGCGGCTTCCCGTCCGGCTTCCTGGCCCTGACCCCGGCGACGCTCGAGCGCGGCTTCGACCTCGTGTCCTCCCTCGTGGGGCTCGAGGAGCAGCTCGAGGACGCGGACCTGCTCGTCGTCGGCGAGGGGTCGCTGGACGCCCAGTCGTTGCAGGGCAAGGCGCCGCTCGCCGCGGCCGCGCTCGCCGCGGCCCGGGGGGTGCCCGTCGTGGCCGTGGCCGGGCGGCTGGGCCTGTCCGCGGAGCAGCTGCGCGGCGCGGGGGTCCTGGCGGCGGCCTCGCTCGTGGGCGTCGCGCCGTCCGTCCGGGCCGCGCAGGACGAGGCGGAGCGCTACGGCCCGCCGGCGACGGTCGAGGCGCTGCGGCTCCTGGCCGCCGTCCCCGCCGTCACCGGCGGCTGATCCGCCTCCCGCGCCCCGGGCGGACACCACCGTAGATTTGTGGTTGACGTCACAGTGACGGGCCACTAACCTGGACGCAACGCAGATCCGGAAAACGCTTTCCCACTCGCTCCGAGGAGATACCGATGACAACGAGGCACATCGACACCGAACCGCTCCGGGCCTCCCCGGCGCGGCTGCGCCGAGGGACGGTCCCAGCGTGAGCGCCGTCGAGGAGCTGACCCGGGAAGGTCTGCCCGGGAAGCGGGCCAAGGGCGCGGCCGGCCGGCAGAAGCCCCGCGCCGACAGGCGGGACAACAAGGCCGCGGCGGTCTTCATGGCGCCCTGGATCGTGGGGCTCGTGGTCATCACGCTCGGACCCATGCTGATGTCCCTCTACCTCTCGTTCACCGACTACAACCTCATGCGGGCCCCCGACTGGATCGGCCTGGAGAACTTCTCCCGGATGCTCGAGGACGAGCGGCTGCACAACTCGCTGAAGGTGACCTTCACGTACGTGTTCGTCGGGGTGCCGCTGCAGCTCATGCTGGCCCTGGCGATCGCCATGGTCCTCGACCGGGGCCTGCGCGGCCTGGCGTTCTACCGCTCGGTCTTCTACCTGCCGTCCCTGCTGGGCTCCTCCGTGGCGATCGCGATCCTGTGGAAGCAGCTGTTCGGGACCACCGGCCTGGTCAACCAGGTGCTCGCACTCGTGGGGATCGAGGGCATGGGATGGATCTCGGACCCCCGCACCGCGCTCGGCAGCATCATCCTGCTGCACGTGTGGACCTTCGGGGCGCCGATGATCATCTTCCTCGCGGGCCTGCGGCAGATCCCCACGATGTACTACGAGGCGGCCTCCATCGACGGCGCCGGGAAGATCACGCAGTTCCTCCGGATCACGCTGCCCCTGCTGAGCCCGATCATCTTCTTCAACCTGGTGCTGCAGATCATCCAGGCGTTCCAGTCCTTCACGCAGGCGTTCATCGTCTCCGGCGGCCGAGGAGGTCCGTCCGACTCGACGATGTTCTTCACGCTGTACCTGTACCAGACGGGCTTCGGCCGCTTCGACATGGGCTACGCCGCGGCCATGGCCTGGCTGCTGCTCGTCATCATCGGGGCGTTCACCGCTCTCAACTTCATCGCGTCTAAGTATTGGGTGTTCTACGATGACTAATCCGACAATCACCGACAGCCCCGCCCGGGCGGCCGACCAGGACCTCGTCCCGGCCCAGCACGACGGCGTGCAGAGCGCACCGCAGCAGAAGCCCCGCGGCCCCGGCCCCCGGGCGCGGATCCGTTCCCTGCTCAAGCACCTGGCGCTGATCCTCGCCGGCGGCGTGATGATCTACCCGCTGCTGTGGATGCTGGCCAGCTCCCTGCGCCCCAACGACATCATCTTCCGCGAGCCGGGCATCCTGCTCGAGACATTCGAGAGCGCGAACTACACCGGCGGGTGGAACGCCCTGTCCAGTCCCTTCAGCGTGTACCTGTTCAACTCCGCGGTGGTGGTGCTCGGGTGCATCGTGGGGAACCTGGTCTCCTGCTCGATGGCCGCCTACGCCTTCGCGCGGCTCGAGTTCCGCTTCAAGAAGCCGGCCTTCGCCCTCATGCTCCTCACGATCATGCTGCCGTTCCACGTGGTGATCGTGCCGCAGTACATCATGTTCTCCCAGATCGGGTGGGTGAACACCTTCTGGCCCCTGATCGTGCCGAAGCTGCTCGCCACCGACGCGTTCTTCGTGTTCCTCATGGTGCAGTTCATCCGCGGCATCCCCAAGGACATGGACGAGGCCGCGCGGATCGACGGCGCGGGGCACGCCCGGATCTTCGGCCAGATCATCCTGCCGATGATGGTCCCGGCCCTGGCCACCACCACGATCTTCACGTTCATCTGGACCTGGAACGACTTCTTCAGCGCCCTGATCTACCTGACCGACCCGAACATGTTCACCGTCCCGGTGGCGCTGCGCGCCTTCGTGGACGCCACCGGGGAGTCCTCGTGGGGCTCGCTGTTCGCGATGTCGATCGTGTCGCTGCTGCCGGTGTTCATCGCCTTCCTGGTGGGGCAGAAGTTCCTCGTCAAGGGCATCGCCACCACGGGCATCAAGTAGCAGGCCACGGGCCTTCAGCAGGCGGCCGGGTGTCCCCGCCCACCCCGGGCCGGGGACACCCGGCCGCCGGCCCAACCCACCCCCGCACACCCCTCCAGAACCAGGAGCAACCGATGGACAGCGCAGAGCACAGCGGCACGGACGGCACGTCACGGCAGGGGAGGCGGGCCCGGTACGTCCTGGTCGGCACCGGCAACCGGTGCGAGATGTACCTCCGCTCCCTGCTGGAGGACCACGCCGACGTCGCCGAGCTGGTGGCGGTGGGCGACACCAACCCCGGGCGGGCCGAGCACTACCGCCGGCTCGCCGAGGAGACCTCGGGCGTCCGGATCGGCGTCCTGGACCCCGCGGAGCTCTCCCGGACGATCCGCGAGCAGGGGATCGACCGGGTCATCATCACCACCCCCGACCTCACCCACGCCGACTACATCTGTCGGACGCTGCGCGCCGGGGCGGACGCCGTCGTCGAGAAGCCCCTGACCGTGGACGCCGAGGGCTGCCGCCGGATCACCGCGGCCGTCGAGGAGACGGGCCGCCACGTGGTGGTCACCTTCAACTACCGGTACTCCCCGCGCAACACCGCCCTCAAGGACGTCGTGCAGTCCGGGGCGATCGGCACGGTCACCTCCGTGGACTTCAGCTGGATGCTCGACACCGTGCACGGCGCCGACTACTTCCGCCGCTGGCACCGGCAGAAGGAGAACTCCGGCGGGCTGCTGGTGCACAAGTCCTCCCACCACTTCGACCTCGTCAACTGGTGGCTGGCCGACACCCCGGAGCGGGTCTTCGCCTCGGGCGGGCTGCGGTTCTACGGCCGGGACAACGCCGAGGCCCGGGCGCGTGCGGGCGCCCCCGCCCGGGATGCCGAGGGGGGCGACCCCTTCGCCCTGGACCTGCGCACCGACGAGCGGCTGAGCCGGCTCTACCTCGACCACCAGCACCACGACGGGTACCGCCGGGACCAGGACGTGTTCTCCGACGGGATCAGCATCGAGGACAACCTGGCCCTCGTGGTCGACTACGCCCGCGGCGCCACCCTCTCCTATTCCCTCAACGCCCACTCCCCGTGGGAGGGGTACCGGGTGGCCGTCAACGGCACCGAGGGCCGGGCCGAGCTGGAGGTCGTCGAACGGGCGGCGGTCCTGCCGGCGAGCGGCGGCTCCCCGGTGGACCCCTCGGTCACGGTGGGCCCCCACCGGGGCGGTGCCCGCAGCCGCGGCGAGCGCCTGACCGTCCAGCGCCACTGGGGCGCCGCCGAGGAGGTCGTCATCAGCAACGGGGCGGGCAGCCACGGCGGCGGGGACCGGCTGCTGCTGGCCGACGTCTTCCGCGGCCCCGGCGAGGACCCGTACGGGCGGCCCTCCGGCTACCGGGACGGCGTGGCGGCGGTGGCCGTGGGCATCGCCGGCAACCGCTCCCTCGAGTCCGGGCTGCCCGTCCGGATCGCCGAGCTGGACCTGGGGGCGATCTCCGGGGCGAGCCGGAGCGAGGTCCCGGCATGAGCCGCGTCCTCGTCACCGGCGGCGCGGGCCGGCTCGGCCGCAGCGTGGTCGCCGGGCTGGCGGAGGCCGGCTACGACGTCCTCAGCGTCGACCGGTCCCTGCCTGGGGACCCCGCCGGCTCCCACCCCGCCGTGGAGCACCGAGGCGCGGAGCTCACCGACCCGGACGCCGTGCACGCGCTGATGCGCGCGGTCCGCCCGGACGCCGTGATCAACCTGGCGGCCATCGCCGTCCCGTTCAGCGCCCCCGAGCACGTCATCCTGCAGACCAACGCGGTGATCGCGCACAACGTGGCCGGCGCGGCGACCGAGGCCGGGGTGCGACGGATCGTCATGGCCAGCAGCCCCACGGTGCTGGGCTACGGCTCCCCGGCGGGCTGGTTGCCGCCCGCGTTCCCGCTCACGGAGGAGACCCCTCCCCGGCCGTGGCACGCCTACGGGCTGTCCAAGCACGTGGCGGAGCAGGTGGCACAGATGTTCGCCGCCGCCCGGGGCGAGGCCGTGCGCTACGCGTCCTTCCGCCCCTGCTACGTGATCGCCCCCGAGGAGTGGGAGGGCGCCCCCACGCAGCAGGGCCACACCGTGCGGGAGCGGCTCGACGACCCCGCGCTCGCCGCGCCGGCGCTGTTCAACTACGTGGACGCCCGGGACGTCACGGCCTTCCTGGAGGCGCTGCTGGAACGGATGGGCGCGATCCGCAACGGCGACACCTTCCTGGTGGGCGCCGCCGACGCCCTGGCCCGGCGCCCGCTCGCGGAGCTGCTGCCCGAGTTCGTCCCGGGCAGCGAGCAGCTCGCCGCGGGGCTGACCGGGACGGCCCCCGCCTTCAGCATCGACAAGGCCCGCCGGGTCCTGGACTGGGAGCCGGCGCGTAGCTGGCGCACCGAGCTCCGGGAGGAGCCCGTGGCCGCCGCGGCCGGGGAGCCCGCGGGCGCCGGCCGGCACGGGAAGGACACCGCATGAGCATCGCCGCCCTGCACACGGAGCTCATCACGGCCCGGCTGCCGCGCAGCTGGGGGCCGGAGGCCCCGCAGAACCACGTCGTGGCCGTCACGGTCGTGGCCGACGACGGCGCCACCGGCACCGGCTTCTCCTGGACCCCGACGATCGGGGCGACGGCCGTGAAGGCGCTCCTCGACGACGACCTCGCGGGCTTCGTGCGCGGGCGCACCGAGAACCCCGAGGCCCTCTGGGACGACGCCTGGAAGCACCTGCACGAGGGTGGCACCGGGCTGACCGGGGTGGCGCTCGCGGGCGTGGACCTCGCGCTGTGGGACCTGCGGGCGCGCCGGGCCGGGGTCTCGATCACCGCGCTGCTGGGCCGGCGGCAGGAGAGCGTGGCCGTCTACGGCTCCGGCGTGAACCTGCACTACACCCTGGAGGAGCTGCAGGCGCAGGTGCGCCGGTGGGTCGCCGCCGGCTTCGGCGCGGTCAAGATCAAGGTGGGCAGGGCCGACCTGCGCGAGGACGTGGAACGCGTGGCCGCCGTCCGGGAACTGCTCGGCCCGCACCGCGGGCTCATGGTCGACGCCAACCAGCGGTGGGACCTGCCCACGGCGCGCCGGGCCCTGGACGCTCTCGCCGAGTTCGGGCCGTCGTGGCTGGAGGAGCCGCTGCGCGCCGACGACCTCGAGGGCTACCGGCAGCTGCGCCGGTTCAGCCGGGTCCCCATCGCCCTGGGGGAGAACCTGCACAACGTCTACCGCTTCCGGGACTTCATCGCGGCCGGCGCCGTGGACGTCGTACAGCCGAACATCGTCCGGGTGGGCGGCATCACGCCGTTCCGGCGGATCGTGGAGCTCGCGCGCACGCACAGCGTGGGGGTCGCCCCGCACCTGCTGCCGGACCTCTCCGGGCAGCTGGCCCTGACCCTCGCCGAGCCCACCACGGTCGAGGTCGTGGAGGACGCCGGGTTCGCGGACCTCGGCATCCTGGACGGGCCGTCCCCGGTCCGGGTGACCGGCTCGCGGCTGGAGACCCGGGACCTGCCCGGTCTCGGCCTGGTCCTGCAGCAGCAGGCGCTGCCCGCCCTGGACGGTGCGCGTCCCTGAGCACCGGAGCCAGGACCGCCGGAAGGCCCGCACCCCCGGGGGTGCGGGCCTTCCGGCTCCGTGCGGGCGGACGGGGCCGCCTCAGCGCTCCAGCACGGCCGGGCGGTCCCGGCCCCGGACCCGGACCACGGGCCAGCGCGGGTCCACGGACAGGGGCACGACGCCGCCGGGACCCAGCAGCACCGTGTCCTCGATCTTCGTGCCCGGCGCGGACGGATTCCACGTGAAGGCCTGGTGCTCGTGCACGAGGTCCGGCACCCCCGGGGCGAGCCGCGGGTCCCGCCCGGCGTACCCGGCGGGCCCGCCCTGGTGGTGGCGGGTCCACTCCTCGGCGTCGAAGCCGTGGCGCGGATAGGCGTGCCGGAGCACCGGCAGCAGGTCGGCGAGGGGCAGCCCCGGGCGCAGCGCGTCGAGGACGTCGGCCTCGACCTCCGCGATCCTCGCCTCCGCGTCCGTCTCGGCGGGCTCGGCCGGGCCGAAGCGCACCCATCGGGTCGCGTTGGCGATGAGTCCGCCGCGGCGGGCGCAGACGACCGCCATCGCGCGCCGCCCCAGCGGTCCGGCGGTCGGCAGGGGGTGGCGGTGGGGCAGGCGGTCGGCGCCCCCGCACAGCACCACGAGGGGCTCCGCGCCTGCGCGCACCAGGCCGGCGGTCAGCTCGGCCGCGAGCTCCCGCTCGGTGGTGCGCGGGGTCGCCCGGGTCAGCGCCCCGGTCAGCACCGCCGCGGCGTCCCGGCACAGCCGCGCGTAGCGCTCTGCCTCGCCCGGGAGCAGGGAGGCCCGCGCCGCCCGCAGCGGTGCGGCGACGCACTCCTCGGCGGCCACGGCCATCGCGCGCGCCCCGGGGAACCAGTCCTCCGGTGCCGCGAGGGACCCGTGCCAGGGCACCTCGTGCAGCCGGACGCCCTTGGGCAGCTCCTCGGCCACCAGGCGGGCGGCCTCGTTGGCGGAGGTCACGACCTCGTCGCCGTCCCGGTGCACCAGGACCGCGGCCACCGGCGGACCGGCGAGCGAGACGTGCACGCGCGCGCCGTCGAGGTACCAGGACACGGCGGAGTGGCTCTGCAGCAGCACGGCGTCCACCCCGTGCGCGTCCAGCACCCGCAGGACCCGCCGGCGCTTCTCCGCCCGCTCCGGGGCGCTCACGCGGTCCGGCCCCGGGCCGCGTCCCCGAGCAGGGCCTCCACCCGGGGGGTGTCGAGACGGCCGTCGACGACGAGCACGCGCACCTCCCGCTCGACCGGCCGGTCCGTCGTCGTCGTGACGGGCGCGTCCCAGGCCAGGGCGAGGCCCACCCCCGGGTACCCGGCGTGCCGGACGAACCAGGGGTCGGCCGAGTCGTCGCCGCGCCGCAGGACGAGGGTCGCGGGGCGCCCCGCGAACTCGGCGGAGAAGGCGAGCCACGGGGAGGTGCTGCCGTGCACGGCCTGCTCGCCCGCCGCGTCCGCGGTGAACACGTCCGCGTCGGTGCAGGCGGGGAGCCGCCAGAAGAACCCTCCGTAGCCGCCGCCGGCCCGCCCGTTGGAGCCGGGGCTGCCGAGCCGCACCGGGTGGACGCCGGCGGGGGAGAGACGGAAGCGCAGGCCCAGCTCCCAGGCGTGCTCGTGCACGGGCCGGAACGTCCAGCGGCGCTCCTCGGTCAGCACCGCGGCGCCGTCCGGGCCCGTCCAGGCGAGCTCCTCGTCCAGGCGGTCGCCGGCGTGGTGCGCCGCGACCCGGAGCACGCGGCCGTGGTCCTCCCGCCACACGTAGCGCTGCGCCTCCCGGGTGTAGGTGCGCCCGCCCCAGAAGTTCAGGCCGTCCACGTCCTGGAGCGCCGTGCCGACCCCCAGGTGCCAGACGTGGTCCAGGGGCTGCTGGTCCGTGACGGTGACGCCGCCGAGGGTCCGGACGGGGTGCAGGAACGGCCGTGGGGAGGAGGTCGGGGCGATGCCGTCTCCCGGGCGGACCCGGGCCACCTCGTGGCCCGCCACCACGAGGCGCTCGCCGGTGGCCGCGGGGACGGCCCACGGCGCGTCGAGACCCGTGAAGCCCGACTGAGCCCTGACGGCGCGGGCCGCCCAGTCCTCGATCCCGGGGAGGACCGCGCGCCGGGTGCCGCCCTCCTCGTGCCAGCGCACGTGCTCCGCGGCGATCGGCACCGGGTCCGGTGCGGTGCGCACGGCGTCCAGCACCCGCATGAAAGCACCCGTGGCGGCCAGGGGGCAGAGCAGCGCCGTGCCGTCGCGGCGGGCGTCGATGAGGTTCTCGAGCAGGTTGGTGCGGCCGGTGGTGACGGTCCGCGTGCCCTCGGGCCCGGAGACGGTCAGCTCGTCCCGGGTGTAGTGCAGGACGGCCTGACCCCGCGTGCCGTCGATCGTGATGAAGGGGTCCTGCTGCTCGGCGGCACACAGCGTCAGCGCACAGGTCACCGGGATGCCCGAGACCGTCCTGACCTGCACCACCGAGGTGTCGTCGGACTCGATGGCGTTGGCGCGGTAGAGCTCGGTGCGCAGCTGTGCGACGTCCTCGGCGGTGCGGGCGCCGGCGATGTGCAGGGCGGTCATGACCGCGTGGGCCAGGGGGTTCGTCACCACGCCGTCCACCACGTCCACGTCGCCGATGCGGCGCCGGCCGGCCCAGGGGGAGCGGGTGAAGTAGCCCGTGTCCCGGGACCACAGTCCGGTGGCCCCCACCGCGCGCAGCCGCCCGATCTCCCCGCCGTCCAGCAGCCGGTCGACCGCTTCCAGGGCGTGGGAGCCGATGCTCTGGAACCCCACCTGGACCAGGCCGCCCGTCTCCTCGGCCACCTCGAGCAGGCGGGCGAACTGGTCCAGGTTCGCCACCGGCGGCTTCTCGAGGAGGACGTCCGCACCCAGGCGCAGGGCCGTGCGGGCGAGCTCGTAGTGGGTGTCGATCGGGGTGGAGACCACCACCACGTCGACGTCGAGCCCCGCGGCCCGGAGCTGCTCCAGATCGCCGAACATCGGCACGGCGGGCCCCAGCGCCCCGCCGCTGTCGGCGCGTCGGTCGACGGCCGCCACGAGGCGGACGCCGCCTTCCTCCTCGAGCCGGCGGATGTTGGCGAGGTGGCGTTCGCCGAAGCCCCCGGTCCCCACCAGGCAGACGCGGGCGGGGGACTCCCGGGGGAGGCCGGAGGGCGGGGCGGGAGCGGGCTGGGCGTGCACGGGAGTCTCCTCGGGCAGAATGGGAATGCGCTTTCCAACGTATCGACCACGGTTCGGTGTGTCAACAGTCACAACCGGGGGCGTCGCCCCGGCCGCCGACGCACCGCGGGCCCCGATCGTACGACCGGGGCCCGCGGTGCGTCGGCACCCGGGGCGTGGTGGGTGCGGTCGGCCGCTGGGGTCAGTCGGGGAGGCGGTTGCCGGTGGCGGTGTCGAACAGGTGCACGTGGTC
>NZ_JAVKPS010000022.1:0-9258 GCF_040981005.1 Kocuria sp. CPCC 205258
TAAGACCCGCAGCGCCGATGGTACTGCACCCGGAAGGGTGTGGGAGAGTAGGACACCGCCGGACCACACCAAGGGTCGAGCCCCCGCACCACACGGTGCGGGGGCTCCCCGCATTTAACACCCCTGCACAACCCCCACAGCGCGGCACCACAGCGGGGCACGCCCGGACGACCCCCGAACAGCAGAGCAGGCCCCCACCGGCAACGGTGGGGGCCTGCTCTGCTCCGTACGGGTCCGGGCGGTCAGCCGACGATCTTGCCGGGGTTGAAGTTGCCGCCCGGGTCCGCCGCGGCGAACAGGCTCCGCAGGAGCTGCACGCCCTCGGCGGAGACGTCCTGCTCCATCCAGGGGCTGTGCTCGAGTCCCACCCCGTGGTGGTGGGACAGCGTGGCGCCGGCGTCGATGAACGCCTGCTGGATAGCGCCCTTGATCACGGCGTACTCGGCGTGGGGGTCCTCGCCGATCTCGTAGCCGAAGGTGAAGTAGAGGCAGGCGCCGGCGTGGTACGAGTGGGACATGTGGGACATGATCCACCCGGTCTTGCCCTGCGCCTCGAAGGCCCGGTGCGCGGCGTCGTAGACCGCCTGGTGCACCGTGGTGAGCTTGGACCACGGTGCGGCGGTCTCGGAGACGTCGCCGATGGTGTTCTGCTCGAGCAGGAAGTCGCGCAGGTACGGGGTGTCGAACTTCTTCTGGTCGTAGAGCGCGCCGGGGCCCGCACCGAGCACCAAGGCGCCCTGCTTCTTGACGATGCCGGCCACGGCCTTCTTCCGGCGTTCCACCTCGGGCTTGGCGCCCTCGAAGCACACGTAGGCGATGCACATGGCGTCGGTGTCCCAGCCGCGGCGCCGCATGACCTCCCACAGCACGTCCTGGCCCTTGGCCGTGACCTTCTTCTTCAGCGTGGCGGGGGCCTTCTGGGTGGAGAGCGAGAACGCGGTCTCGTGCGCGTCGGAGACGCGGGCGAACGTGGTGCTGATGCCGGACCGGGCGATCTCGCGCATCGCGACGAGCGCCTGCTGCCACGTGGGGAACATGTACGCGATGACCTCGCGGTGCTCGGCGATGCGGTGCACGTGCACGTCCAGCTGGGTGATCACGCCCAGCCTGCCCTCGGAGCCGATGATCATCTCCCGCAGGCTCGGACCCGTGGAGGTCGAGGGGAGGGGGCGCAGCACCACGGTGCCGCCCGGGCGCACCACGCGCAGCCCGCGCACGATGTCGGCGATGTCCCCGTACTTGTCCGACTGCATCCCCGAGGAGCGCGTGGCGGCCCAGCCGCCGAGGGTCGAGTGCGTGAAGGAGTCCGGGAAGTGGCCCAGCGTCCACCCGCGGGCGTTGAGCTGCTCCTCCATGTCCGGGCCCAGCACGCCGGCCTGGATGGTGGCCAGTCCGGAGGTCTCGTCGAGCGAGAGGACCTGGTTCATCCGGCCCAGATCGAGGGAAACGATCGTTCGTTCCTCATGGGGATCCGGCTGGAGGCTCCGCGAGATGCTCGTGCCGCCGCCGAACGGGATGACCACGAGGTCGCGCTCCACCGCGAGCCGCAGCACCTGGGCGACCTCCTCCTCCGTGCCGGGGTACACGACCACGTCGGGCACCCGCGCGAAGTCCCCGGCCCGGGTGAGCAGCAGCTCGGTGACGGACTTGCCGGCCCAGTGCACGATCCGCAGCTCGTCGTCGAGGGTCAGGTGCTCTGCGCCGGTGATGGCGGCCAGCGCCTCCAGGAGGGGCTCCCCGGCGCGGGAGGCGGGGACGCTGACCGTGGAGAAGTCGATGGTGTCGCGCTGCCGGGGCCGCAGGTCCACGTCCAGGGCGTTCTTGACGAACGGGGCGAAGGCGGGCTTGTTCGCGTACTCGAAGTGCACGCCTTCCTCGCCCCACCCCCACCACTTCATGTGCTTCACGTGTGCCATCTGCGCAGTACTCTCCTGGTTCTCGGGGGGGGGGGTGACGGTGGTTCAGGCGTCGATGCGCGGACGGTGCTCGGCGTAGAGCGCCCGCACCGAGGCCTCGATGCGGTCGTTGAAGGACGAGGTGGGCTCCTTCTCCCGGGCGACCAGCGGCTCGCCGACGGCCACCACCACGCGGGGGCGGCCGCGGCGCGGCCAGCGGGCGCCGCGGGGCATCGCCTCGTAGGCACCGATCAGGGCGACGGGGACCACCGGCACTCCCACGGCCTTGGCCAGGCCCGCGGCACCGATCTTGAAGGACCCCATCTTCCCCGTGCGGGACCGGGTGCCCTCCGGGAAGATCAGCAGCGGGACGCCGGCCTTCAGCAGCTGCTTGGACAGTCCCCGGTTCGCTCCGGTGCCCGTCCGGTCCACCGGGAAGGCGTTGAAGATCAGCTCGGTGAACATGCGCTTGTGCGGGGCGGTGAAGAAGTAGTCCGCGGCCACCCCGGTGGCGAGGTCCCGGCGGATGCGCCGGGGCACCGAGCCCAGGACGAGCGGCGCGTCGAGGTGGCTCGAGTGGTTGGCCACCACGATGCACGCCCCGTCCAGGGCGTCGGCCGCGGGGTGCGTCACCACGGTCCGGCGGACCGTGCGGTACGCGAGGCCCTGCAGGAACACCCGCTGGGCGATCCGGCGGGCGAGGCGGCGCCGCGGGTCGCGGAAGCGGTCGGGGCTCAGCTGCGCGGAGGACGCGGGCGGGGCCTCCGGCGCGGCCTCGGGGGAGGGGCCGGCGCTGCCGCCGTCGATGGAGCGCTGGACCGGGACCGGGTCCTGGGGGTCGCGGCGGGTCACGAGCCGGCCGCCCGTTCCTTCTGGCGGGCCGAGGCGACGAGCCCCGAGATCCGGCGCACCGCGGAGCGCGGCAGGTGCCGCAGGGCGAACCCGAGGAGCCGGTAGCGCTTGGTGGGCATCGAGAGCACCTTGCCGCGCGCGACGTCGTCGAGGGCCTCCTCGACCACGCGCTCGGGGCTGAGCCACATGAAGGAGGGGATCGAGGAGCCGCTGATGCCGGCGCGCTCGTGGAACTCGGTGCGCACCCAGCCGGGCAGCAGGGCGGTGACGTGGACGCCCGTCCCGTGGAGCTCCACGGCGAGGGCCTCGGTGAACGCGGTCGTGTACGCCTTGATCGCCGAGTACGAGCCCATCGTGACCAGGCCCGCGGTGGAGGAGACGTTGATGATCCAGCCGGAGCCGCGCGCCGTCATCGCCCGTGCCGCGGCCGAGGAGAGCACCAGGACGGCCCGGCACATGACCTCGAACGCGCGGTCGTGGGCGCCGGTGTCCGGATCGGCGAAGCTGGTCTTCACGGAGAACCCGGCGTTGTTCACGAGCACGTCCACGGGTCGCTCGGGGTCCTCGACCCGGGCGGCGACGCGGTCCACGTCGGTGCGGTCGGAGAGGTCCGCGGGCAGGACCTCGACCGGCACGCCGTGCTCCGAGCGCAGCCTGGAGGCCGTCTGCTCGAGGCGGTCCGCGTCGCGGGCCACCAGGACGAGTGCATTTCCCCGGCGGGCCAGGGCTTCGGCGAACGCGGCGCCGATGCCGGACGTCCCCCCGGTCACGAGAGCGGTAAGCATGAGATCTAGGCTACACTACGGTAGCCGTAGCGCAGCCGGGTGCGGTCCGCTCGAGGGGCGTCGTCGTCGCCCGCCGGGCAGGGCCCGCCCGCAGCCCCCCGCCCGCTCCGCACCGGCGGCGGACCAGCACACCACCGGAGGAACACCGTTGACCGAGACCCCCACCACGCGCGTCCTGCTGACGGGAGCCACCGGATTCCTCGGGCAGGCGGTGCTCGAACGGCTGCTGTCCGCCCACGAGGGTGTGCACGTCACCGCCGTCGTCCGTCCCAAGGGCAGCATCAGCGGTGAGCAGCGGCTGCGGCAGCTGCTGCGCAAGCCCGCCTTCCGCACCTGGCGGGAGAGCGTGGGCGACGTCGAGGCGAAGCGGGTCTTCGCGGAGCGCACCGCGGTCCTCGAGGGGGACCTGTCGGCACTCGCGGGCATCACGGAGCCGTTCGACGTGGTGATCCACTCGGCCTCCACCGTGTCCTTCGACCCGCCCATCCACGAGGCCTTCAGCACCAACGTCGGCGGCGCCACCGGTCTGTACGACGCGCTCCTGGCCTCCGGGCAGGACCCGCACGTCATCCACGTCTCCACCTGCTACGTCGGGGGGATCGCGAAGGGCCTGCGCCCCGAGGCGGCCGTGGACCACGAGGTCGACTGGGCCGCCGAGTTCGAGGCCGCCCAGCGGGCGCGCGAGGAGGCCGAGATGGCCTCCCGCACCCCGGAGCGGCTGCAGGCCATCATCGACGCCGCCACCGCGGACCACGGCAAGGAGGGGCCCAAGTCGGTGGCCCGCGCCGCGGAGGCCGCGCGCGAGGAGTGGGTCCGCACCCGCCTCGTCGAGTACGGGCGCACCCGGGCGCAGTCCCTCGGCTGGACCGACATCTACACCTTCACGAAGGCCCTGGGCGAGCGGGTCGCCGAGCAGAAGTGGGCGGGCGCCGGCCACCGCCTCTCCGTGGTGCGTCCCTCCATCATCGAGTCCGCGCTGCGCCACCCGTACCCCGGCTGGATCGACGGCTACAAGGTGGCCGACCCGCTGATCATGGCCTACGCCAAGGGCGCCCTGCCGGAGTTCCCGGGGCTGCCGGACTCCGTGCTCGACGTCATCCCCGTCGACTTCGTGGTCAACGCGATCGTGGCGCTGGCCACGGGCGGGCACCGCGCCCCGTCGGGCGCGGCCACCCCCGACGGGCAGGCGGACCCCGCCCCCGCGTACTACCAGGTCTGCTCGGGTGCCTCGAACCCGCTCCCGTTCCACCAGATGTACGAGAACGTCCGCTCCTTCTTCCTCGCCCACCCGCTCGAGGACGCCGACGGCAAGCCCATCCGGGTGCCCGAGTGGAAGTTCCCGGCCAACAACGCCGTGGAGCGCTCGCTGGCGGTCAAGGAGCGGCTCTCCGCCGTGGGCGGCCGGATCACCTCCGCGCTGCCCGCGACCTCCCGCACCCGGGAGTGGTCGACCTCCCTGCACCGGATGCAGTCCGGCCTCGGCTCCCTGCGCACCTACGTGGACCTCTACCAGTCCTACACGCGCACCGAGATGATCTTCGACGACGCCAGCACGCGGCAGCTCAACGACTCGCTGCCCGCCGGCACGCCGGAGGACCGGACCTTCGACGTCCGGTCGATCGACTGGGCCGACTACTGGAAGAACGTGCACCTGCCGGCGCTGACCACGATGACCAAGGCCTACGGCCGGCTCCAGGCGGCGTCCAAGCGGCGCGGCACGACCCGGCGGGGCCTCAGCGAGGGCACGGACGTGCTCGCGGTCTTCGACCTCGAGGGCACCGTCCTGGACTCCACGGTCATCCGCCAGTACCTCCAGCTGCGCCGCCGGACGCTGCACCTGGCGAAGTGGCCCGCGGAGGTCGCCGACCTCGTCTCGAGCGCCCCGACCTACCTCAAGGCCGAGAAGCGGGACCGCGGGGAGTTCATCCGGGCGTTCATGCGCCGCTACCAGGGCGTGCCCGCCGGGACCGTGCGGGAGCAGGTGGCCGGGCCGCTCGGCGAGGACATGCGGCGCCTCCTGCGCCCCGGGGCCCTGAGCCGGATCGAGGAGCACCGCGCCGCCGGGCACCGCACGGTGCTGGTCACCGGGTCCATCGACCTGCTCGTGGAGCCGATCGCGCACCTCTTCGACGAGGTCGTGGCGGGCCGGATGGACGAGCGCGACGGCGTGATGACCGGCTACCTCGCCGCCCCGCCCCTGGTCGACGAGGCGCGGGCCCAGTGGCTCAAGAAGTACGCCGAGCAGGGCGGCTACGACCTCTCCCGCTCCTACGGCTACGGGGACTCCCACGCGGACGCCAGCTGGCTGCTGCTCATGGGCCACCCGTACACGGTCAACCCCGACCTGCCCCTGTACCGGCTGGCCCGGAAGAACCACTGGCCCATCGAGGACTGGAAGACCGCCTGAGCGCTCCGGCGGCGGACGGCGAGCAGGAGGGCACCGATGGGCGACGACGACCGGACCGATCCGCGGACCGTCACCACCGACAAGAAGATCACCGCGGCGGCACTGGCCCTCCTGCGCGAGGGCGGACCGCACCGGGTGACCATCGAGGCGGTCTCGGCGGCCTCCGGCGTGGCCAAAACGTCGATCTACCGCCGCTACGCGAACAGCCTGGAGATGCTCGAGGGGGCCCTCGAGGACGCCGTGGCCACGTACTCGCCGCAGCGGCCGAGCGCCCCGGCGAGCTGGGACGAGGGCCTCGCCGAGGCACTGGACTTCCTGCTCCACGACATGGGCATCGGGGTGGCGGTCTCGCTGCTGAGCGACCCGGAATCGGAGACGTCCCGGATCCTGCGCGCGCACCTGGTCCGCCCGCGCGTGGAGCGGCTCAAGGAGCTCCTCGCGGCGGAGACGGCGGCGGGACGGCTGAACCCGGACCTGGACGTCGACGTCGTGCTGGACTTCGTGCTGGGCTCCGCCTACTCGCACGTGGCCCGGTACGGGAGCCTGGGCGACGACTGGCCCCGGCGGGTGCACCGGACCCTGACCGGGGTCCTCGAGGCGCACCGGCCCTGACCCGTGCGGGCCGGCTCCCGGCTCAGAAGACCTCCCGCTCGTCCGGGCGCTGGGCCAGCTCCGAGGCCACGTAGTCCTCGACCGCCGTGTGCGTCGCCACGTCCTTGCCGGCGCGCTCGGAGAGGAACCACCGGTGCTCGAGCACCTCGTGCACGATCTCGGCGGGCTCGAGCTTGCGGCGCATCGGCGGGGTGACCGCCTCCATGATCGGGGAGAACACCTCGCGCATCCACAGCTGGGCCACGAGCTCCTCGGGCAGGCCGGGATAGAGGTCCTGCCCGAGCTGGGCGATGTCGGTCAGCAGCCGGCGCGCCTGGTTCTCGTGGGCGCCGAGGCCGGTGAGCCGCTGCAGGCGGCGGGTGTGGTGGCCGGGCTCCACGACCTGCGGGCGCAGCCGGATCCGCCCGTCGACCGTGTCCATGGACGCCTCCTCGACGTCGAAGCCGAGCTCGTTGAGGCGGCGCACCCGCTCGACCACGCGCCAGCGCTCGTCCATGCTGAAGGTCTCCTCGACCGTCAGCTCGCGCCACAGGAACTCGTAGGTGGCCACGAGCCGGTCGGAGACCTCGAAGGGGTCCACCACGTCCGCGATGTCGTGGCCCTCCTCGACGGCGCCCGCGAGCAGGTCCATGATCTCCCCGGCCACGTTGGTGCGGGCCAGCTCGATGTCGTACCCCCGCTGGCCGCGCGTGAGCTCCGGGTGGATCTCGCCGGTCTCGGCGTCCACCAGGTAGGCGGCGAACGCGCCGGCGTCCCGGCGGAACAGGGTGTTCGAGAGCGAGACGTCACCCCAGTAGAAGCCCGAGAGGTGCAGCTGCACGATGAGCGAGGCCAGCGCGTCCACGAGCCGCTCGACCGTGGCGGCGCTGGGGCCGGCGGAGAAGATGGCCCGGTAGGGCAGGGAGAAGCTCAGGTGGTCGGTCACCAGGGCGGCCGGCAGGGGCTCGCCCTCGGGCGTGTACCGGTCCGTGACCACGGAGTCCGGCACCACGGACGGGATGCCCATGCGCTGCAGCCGGCGCAGGGTGGCGTACTCGTGCCGGGCGTAGTGGGGGACGGTCTCCTTGACGGCGACGATCTTCTCGCCGGCGTGGGCGAAGCGCACCACGTGCCGGGAGATGCCGCGGGGGAGAGCGGCGAGGACGTCCTCCGGCCACTGCTCGAGGGGGGTGCCCCACGGCAGCTCCAGGAGCACGGGATCCGGGAAGGCCGTCTGGATGGACACGCTCCCGGACCGTCCGCCGGGGGCGGGACCGTCCTGGGGCGCGAGGGGGAAGTGTGGGGCCAGGGAACCCTTCATACCTGGTCATGCTAGCAACCGGGACGGGCCGGAAGTCCCCGCGGGGCCTCCCGCGCCCGTTCCCGGCGGTCGCTAGGGTGGGGAGGGTGTCGATCGAACAGCGCATCCATGCGCACTACGCCGGGCTCTCGCCCCAGGAGCAGCGGGCCGCCGACCTGATCCTGGACCACCTGGACGACCTCGCCCTGTACAGCTCGGCGGAGCTGGCGCAGATGAGCGGCGTCTCCCGCGCCACCCTCTCCCGGCTGTACCGGCACCTGGGCTTCGAGTCCTTCACCGACCTCCGGGAGACGGCCCGCACCCTGCGCCAGCAGGGCGTGCCGCTCGGCCCCGACGCCGACCCGGAGCTGAGCCAGCACCTGGAGCAGGAACTCAAGAACCTGCGCAAGGTCCTGGACCCGGCGGGGGAGGACCGCCCGGCCCGGGCCGTGCGCGCGCTCGCCGACTCGGGAACGGTCCTGGTCGTGGGCCTGCGCAACAGCTACCCGGTCGCCCTGCACCTGAAGCAGCAGCTGCAGCAGGCGCGGGACCGCGTCCGGCTCGCCCCGCTGCCCGGCCAGACCCTCGGCGAGGAGCTCGTGGACGTGGGCGAGGGCGACGTCGTCGTCCTGCTGGGCTTCCGGCGGCGCCCCCGCGGGTTCGAGCGCCTGGTGGAGGTCTGCGCGGCCACGGGGGCGCGGACCGTGCTCGTCGCGGACAGCACGGCCCGGCGCCACGCCTCGGCCGTGGACCTGTGGATCGAGTGCCCCCTCGACGGCGTGGGCCCGTTCGACTCCTACGCTGCGGCCATGAGCCTCGTGTCGGTGCTCGCCGACGGGGTGCTGGCCGCCGCGGGTCCGGACGGGCGACGACGGGTGGGCCGCACCGCCGAGCTCTACGAGGAGCTCGAGGAGCTGGACCTGCGCTGAGCGCCCGGCGGTGCCGAGGAAAGGGCCACCGGGCGCCGCGTCCACCACGGCGGTCCCGGCCCGACCCTGGGTCGGCGGTGCGCGGCCCCGCAGCATCCATTAGAATTCGTCAGTTGGCTGATCACTCCGGGTCCTGAGCGACCCGGTCCGTCCCGAGAGGAACCCGCCATGCATGATCCCCAGGCGCTCGCCCAGGCCGAGACGCACCTTCTCCACGTGCTGGAGCACTCCGATCCGCCGCGCGACGCCAGTCGCTACAACGTGACGGCGGCCGCACGGGACTACCACGACCGCACCGGCACCTGGGACGTGCAGGACGCCGACCCGGACCTCGTCGAGCAGGTGCTCGCCGCTCACCCCGCGGACGACTGATCCGGCCCCGGACGCGCCACGGCGCCCTCCCCGTCGGGGGAGGGCGCCGTGGCGTCGGTGCGGTCGGCCGCTGGGGTCAGTCGGGGAGGCGGTTGCCGGTGGCGGTGTCGAACAGGTGCACGTGGTC
>NZ_JAVKPS010000023.1:0-5722 GCF_040981005.1 Kocuria sp. CPCC 205258
GGTCTGTTGTTTGAGAACTCAATAGTGTGCCATGTTTGTTGATACCGGATGTTTTATTCGGTTGATTGGTTGTCGCCGTCCTGCCTCCGTGGGGTGGTGGCGACATTTTCAGCCGGGGTTTGATGTTTTCGTTGTTTTTTTGACGGAGAGTTTGATCCTGGCTCAGGACGAACGCTGGCGGCGTGCTTAACACATGCAAGTCGAACGATGATGCCCAGCTTGCTGGGCGGATTAGTGGCGAACGGGTGAGTAATACGTGAGTAACCTGCCCTTGACTCTGGGATAAGCCTGGGAAACTGGGTCTAATACTGGATACTACTTCCTGCCGCATGGTGGGTGGTGGAAAGGGTTTTACTGGTTTTGGATGGGCTCACGGCCTATCAGCTTGTTGGTGGGGTAATGGCTCACCAAGGCGACGACGGGTAGCCGGCCTGAGAGGGTGACCGGCCACACTGGGACTGAGACACGGCCCAGACTCCTACGGGAGGCAGCAGTGGGGAATATTGCACAATGGGCGGAAGCCTGATGCAGCGACGCCGCGTGAGGGATGACGGCCTTCGGGTTGTAAACCTCTTTCAGTAGGGAAGAAGCGAGAGTGACGGTACCTGCAGAAGAAGCGCCGGCTAACTACGTGCCAGCAGCCGCGGTAATACGTAGGGCGCAAGCGTTGTCCGGAATTATTGGGCGTAAAGAGCTCGTAGGCGGTTTGTCGCGTCTGCTGTGAAAGCCCGGGGCTCAACCCCGGGTCTGCAGTGGGTACGGGCAGACTAGAGTGCAGTAGGGGAGACTGGAATTCCTGGTGTAGCGGTGAAATGCGCAGATATCAGGAGGAACACCGATGGCGAAGGCAGGTCTCTGGGCTGTTACTGACGCTGAGGAGCGAAAGCATGGGGAGCGAACAGGATTAGATACCCTGGTAGTCCATGCCGTAAACGTTGGGCACTAGGTGTGGGGGACATTCCACGTTTTCCGCGCCGTAGCTAACGCATTAAGTGCCCCGCCTGGGGAGTACGGCCGCAAGGCTAAAACTCAAAGGAATTGACGGGGGCCCGCACAAGCGGCGGAGCATGCGGATTAATTCGATGCAACGCGAAGAACCTTACCAAGGCTTGACATTCACCGGACCGCCCCAGAGATGGGGTTTCCCTTCGGGGCTGGTGGACAGGTGGTGCATGGTTGTCGTCAGCTCGTGTCGTGAGATGTTGGGTTAAGTCCCGCAACGAGCGCAACCCTCGTTCTATGTTGCCAGCACGTGATGGTGGGGACTCATAGGAGACTGCCGGGGTCAACTCGGAGGAAGGTGGGGATGACGTCAAATCATCATGCCCCTTATGTCTTGGGCTTCACGCATGCTACAATGGCCGGTACAAAGGGTTGCGATACTGTGAGGTGGAGCTAATCCCAAAAAGCCGGTCTCAGTTCGGATTGAGGTCTGCAACTCGACCTCATGAAGTCGGAGTCGCTAGTAATCGCAGATCAGCAACGCTGCGGTGAATACGTTCCCGGGCCTTGTACACACCGCCCGTCAAGTCACGAAAGTTGGTAACACCCGAAGCCGGTGGCCTAACCCCTTGTGGGAGGGAGCCGTCGAAGGTGGGACTGGCGATTGGGACTAAGTCGTAACAAGGTAGCCGTACCGGAAGGTGCGGCTGGATCACCTCCTTTCTAAGGAGCCGTTGACCGCCGTGTGGTGGTCGCCCCCGCTTCAGTGCCCGTCCGTGGTGCTGGTGGGGTGAGCTCATGGGTGGAATATCAACGAGCAAGTGGCCGCACTCCTCCTGTTTCCTGGTTCGCCGGGGGCGGGGGTTGCCGGCCGGGTCGGGTCCCAGTACCTGTCCCACCGTGGCGGACCCTTTGCGGGTTCGCACGGTGTGGGTGGTGGAAGAGAGACCGGTCCGGTGGTGGGTGTGGTCCGTGGCGCACTATTGGGTCCTGAGACAACAGGCCCCGTCCTCCTTTGGTGGGGGGTGGGGGTGTTGTGTCGCAGGTTCCCGGCGTCCTGCCGGTGGTCGTGTCCCCTGTAGGGGCTGCTGCCACCAGTGTGCAGGGTGTGCGGGTTGTTGTTTGAGAACTGTATAGTGGACGCGAGCATCTTAAGAACAGGTGCCGCAAGCAGCCGGGCGTCTCCCTCTTCTCGCAAGAGGTGGGGGTGTGTCTGGTGGGTTGTGGTGCCGTGTTCGTGATTGATCGCCGAGATACCGCTGCCGTGCCCCTTGGGGTGTGGTGGTGGTGGTATCGGTGTGTTCTGTGATCATGTGGCAAGTTTTTAAGGGCGCACGGTGGATGCCTTGGCATCAGGAGCCGATGAAGGACGCGGTAATCTGCGATAAGCCTCGGGGAGCTGATAAACGAGCTGTGATCCGAGGGTCTCCGAATGGGGAAACCCCGCCGCGTGTTATGCGTGGTGACCCGCACCTGAATTCATAGGGTGTGTGGAGGGAACGTGGGGAAGTGAAACATCTCAGTACCCACAGGAAGAGAAAACAACAGTGATTCCGTCAGTAGTGGCGAGCGAACGCGGAAGAGGCCAAACCGATGGTGTGTGATACCCGGCAGGGGTTGCATCATCGGGGTCGTGGGGCGTGTCGTCCCGGGTCTGCCGGCCCGGGCGTGTGAGTGCAGGGCGATAGTCGAACCGGTGTGAGTGCCGGACCGGAGAGGGTGAGAGTCCCGTAGACGAAATCGTTGCTGCCGCACGGAGCGCGTACCCAAGTAGCACGGGGCCCGAGAAATCCCGTGTGAATCTGCCAGGACCACCTGGTAAGCCTAAATACTACCTGATGACCGATAGCGGACCAGTACCGTGAGGGAAAGGTGAAAAGTACCCCGGGAGGGGAGTGAAATAGTACCTGAAACCGTGTGCCTACAAACCGTCGGAGCCCTACAAGGTGACGGCGTGCCTTTTGAAGAATGAGCCTGCGAGTTAGTGTTACGTCGCGAGGTTAACCCGTGAGGGGTATCCGTAGCGAAAGCGAGTCTGAACAGGGCGAGTGAGTGGCGTGATCTAGACCCGAAGCGAAGTGATCTACCCATGGCCAGGTTGAAGCGCGTGTAAGAGCGCGTGGAGGACCGAACCCACTTCAGTTGAAAATGGAGGGGATGAGCTGTGGGTAGGGGTGAAAGGCCAATCAAACTTCGTGATAGCTGGTTCTCCCCGAAATGCATTTAGGTGCAGCGTTACGTGTTTCTTGCCGGAGGTAGAGCTACTGGATGGCCGATGGGCCCTACAAGGTTACTGACGTCAGCCAAACTCCGAATGCCGGTAAGTGAGAGCGTAGCAGTGAGACTGTGGGGGATAAGCTTCATAGTCGAGAGGGAAACAGCCCAGACCACCAACTAAGGCCCCTAAGCGTGTGCTAAGTGGGAAAGGATGTGGAGTTGCTTAGACAACCAGGAGGTTGGCTTAGAAGCAGCCACCCTTGAAAGAGTGCGTAATAGCTCACTGGTCAAGTGATTCCGCGCCGACAATGTAGCGGGGCTCAAGTACACCGCCGAAGTTGTGGCATTGCACCAATGATACCCAACCAGGGCATTGATCCTGGTTCAGGTGGTGCGATGGGTAGGGGAGCGTCGTGTGGGCAGTGAAGCTGCGGGGTGACCCAGTGGTGGAGCCCACACGAGTGAGAATGCAGGCATGAGTAGCGAATGACGGGTGAGAAACCCGTCCGCCGGATGATCAAGGGTTCCAGGGTCAAGCTAATCTGCCCTGGGTCAGTCGGGACCTAAGGCGAGGCCGACAGGCGTAGTCGATGGACAACGGGTTGATATTCCCGTACCGGCGAAGAACCGCCCCTATCGAACCGGGGACACTAACCACCCGAACCGGGCCATGCGGTGACCATTGGTCGCCGCCGGCACCGGGGAGCGTGGGACCTGAACCGGGGAGGTAAGCGTATTAACAGGTGTGACGCAGGAAGGTAGCCGAGCCGGGCGATGGTAGACCCGGTCTAAGCGTGTAGGGCGATCCGTTGGCAAATCCGCGGATCACGAGCCTGAGACGTGACGGGACCCCCATTCGTGGGGGGATTCGGTGATCCTATGCTGCCGAGAAAAGCATCGACGCGAGGTTCCAGCCGCCCGTACCCCAAACCGACACAGGTGATCAGGTAGAGAATACTAAGGCGATCGAGAGAATCATGGTTAAGGAACTCGGCAAAATGCCCCCGTAACTTCGGGAGAAGGGGGGCCCCGACCGTGGACACCACTTGCTGGTGCGAGCGGGTAAGGGCCGCAGAGACCAGGGGGAAGCGACTGTTTATCAAAAACACAGGTCCGTGCGAAGTCGCAAGACGATGTATACGGACTGACTCCTGCCCGGTGCTGGAAGGTTAAGAGGACCTGTTAGCCTCACGGCGAAGCGGAGAATTTAAGCCCCAGTAAACGGCGGTGGTAACTATAACCATCCTAAGGTAGCGAAATTCCTTGTCGGGTAAGTTCCGACCTGCACGAATGGAGTAACGACTTCCCCGCTGTCTCAACCATGAACTCGGCGAAATTGCAGTACGAGTAAAGATGCTCGTTACGCGCAGCAGGACGGAAAGACCCCGAGACCTTTACTATAGTTTGGTATTGGTGTTCGGTGTGGCTTGTGTAGGATAGGTGGGAGACGGTGAAGCGGGCACGCCAGTGCACGTGGAGTCAACGTTGAAATACCACTCTGGTCACTCTGGACATCTAACTTCGGCCCGTGATCCGGGTCAGGGACAGTGCCTGATGGGTAGTTTAACTGGGGCGGTTGCCTCCTAAAGAGTAACGGAGGCGCCCAAAGGTTCCCTCAGCCTGGTTGGCAATCAGGTGTCGAGTGTAAGTGCACAAGGGAGCTTGACTGTGAGAGCGACAGCTCGAGCAGGGACGAAAGTCGGGACTAGTGATCCGGCGGTACATTGTGGAATGGCCGTCGCTCAACGGATAAAAGGTACCTCGGGGATAACAGGCTGATCTTGCCCAAGAGTCCATATCGACGGCATGGTTTGGCACCTCGATGTCGGCTCGTCGCATCCTGGGGCTGGAGTTGGTCCCAAGGGTTGGGCTGTTCGCCCATTAAAGCGGTACGCGAGCTGGGTTCAGAACGTCGTGAGACAGTTCGGTCCCTATCCGCTGCGCGCGCAGGAAATTTGAGAAGACCTGTCCTTAGTACGAGAGGACCGGGACGGACGAACCTCTGGTATGGCAGTTGTACCGCCAGGTGCACCGCTGCTTCGCTACGTTCGGAAGAGATAACCGCTGAAAGCATCTAAGCGGGAAGCTCGCTTCGAGATGAGATTTCCATACACCTAGTGTGTGAGAGGCCCCCAGCTAGACCACTGGGTTGATAGGCCGGAGGTGGAAGCACGAACCAACGACGTGTGCAGCCGACCGGTACTAATAAGCCGACAACTTACACCACACCCCACCCCCCAACACCGTTGGGACAACACGGGTGGGGTCACCACAGAACACCGCGTCCACTATACGGCTCCCAACCAACAACCCCCACGGTTGTCGGCGGGATCCGCAATTGAATACCGCCCACCACGGGCGGACACCACAGCAGCACAATGACTGTGACCAGTTTTCCCCCACCACCCGCACACCGGGTGACACCGGGGGTAGCAGAGTTACGGCGGTCATAGCGTGGGGGAAACGCCCGGTCCCATCCCGAACCCGGAAGCTAAGACCCGCAGCGCCGATGGTACTGCACCCGGAAGGGTGTGGGAGAGTAGGACACCGCCGGACCACACCA
>NZ_JAVKPS010000024.1:0-1548 GCF_040981005.1 Kocuria sp. CPCC 205258
CGCACGAGCTCGCGCAGCTTCTGCGCGTCGGCGATGGTGCGCAGGGTCACCACGTTGTCCGCGCCCGCGATCTGGGGCAGGTTCCGCGGCGAGGCGCCGGTGGCGATGACCAGGGCCTCGGCGTGGACCATGCCCCCGTCCTCCAGGTGGACCGTGCGGGTGGACGGGTCGAAGGACGCCGCCCGGGTCCCGAGGATCCACTCCGCGCCCAGGGCCTCGGTGTCGGTCTCCAGGGTCAGATCCGCGAGCTCGGCCCGCCCCGCCAGGAAGTCCTTGGACAGCGGCGGACGGTCATAGGGACGCTGCAGCTCATCACCGATGATCACCACCCGCCCGGCGAACCCGAGGCTGCGCGCGGCCCGGGCGGCCGACAGGCCGGCCAGGGACGCCCCGACAATGACGAGGGACTCCATGAAGGGACCCCTTTCAGGAGACAGACAACGGATGACCCGGAACGCCGGCGAGAGAATGCAGCCGGTGTACCTGCAGGAGCGTAATGCGCAACCTGGTTCACAATGTGCCATCAGCGTGACCTGTGCCACTTTAGCTTGTCAAGCATTTCGCGGCCATGTCGGTGTGCCCGTCGCCTCCGTGCTGCATATCGCCCTGCGGGCGGCGGATTCATTGACGTCCCGGCTCGGCGGCTCGGAAAATGTTGCGCACTGTGACCCAAGTTGCACATGGCGGAATGGATGACTCGTCCGCTGACCTCTTTGCCCCTCGGGAGCGCGAGGTCGGCGAGGACGACCTGCAGATCCGTGCGGGCGGGGACATGGCCCTGCTGCAGGCGGTGTCCCGGCGGGTGCTCGAGGCCGAGAGGGCCGCTCCCGGCACCGTGCTGGACCACGAGTTCCTCGCGCGGCACGGCGAAGGCCTGGAAGCGCTCGAGGCGCACCTGGCCGAGTTCGAAGAGCAGGCGGTGCTGGAGGCCTTCGAGCGCGACGACGACACCGTCCGCGAGCACATTTCCCGGGTGCTCGTCGGGCGCGAGGACTACAACGAGTGCCTCCCGCCGCGCGTCTACGAACCGGTCACGGCGTTCGTCCTCCACCGCGCCGGCCTGGCCGACTACCTCTGAGCCCCCCGGAGCACGGGACCCCGCACCGGGGCCGGTGCGGGGGTCCCGGGCCCGGGAGCGGTCGGCTCAGCGTTCGCGCTCACCGCGGATGAAGGCCTCCAGGTCCGCCCTGGCCACGTCGTCGGGCAGCTGCACGTGCGGGGACTTCATGAAGTACGCCGACGCGGAGGTCAGCGGACCCCCGATCCCGCGGTCCGCCCCGATCTTCGCCGCCCGGATCGCGTCGATGATCACCCCGGCCGAGTTCGGGGAGTCCCACACCTCCAGCTTGTACTCCAGAGAGATCGGGGCGTCACCGAAGCCGTGGCCCTCCAGGCGCACGAAGGCGAACTTGCGGTCCTCCAACCACGGCACGTGGTCCGAGGGCCCGATGTGCACGTCCTTCGTCCCGAACTCCCGCTCCACGTTGGAGGTCACCGCCTGGGTCTTGGAGATCTTCTTGGACTCCAGCCGGGTGCGCTCGAGCATGT
>NZ_JAVKPS010000025.1:0-1497 GCF_040981005.1 Kocuria sp. CPCC 205258
TCTTAATTTCTTACTTTGTTATATTGACTATTCTTTTTGACAATACTCTGTTAATTCTTATGTAATCGATTGAAAATGAGAGAGTTAATTAACGTAATATAACTAATAAAATTTGGTTAAGTGGCTGATTATCAGTAACTTTATAGTTCTCTAAGCTCAAAGTTATATGACATCAGAACCACTCAACCAATATACGGAAATATGCAGAGATGCTATCAAAAGTTCATCTGCAAAGTTAAGCAAAACTTTCGAGAGTCTACTCTTGGAAATACTTTTATTGTACATGACGATACAAAGAAAGATAAATTTCACTCAAATGGAGCGTTACGGCACCCATTGTGAGCAGACCTACAGAACGAACTTCAACCGTGGTCGTGCTAAATGCATAGACTGGGTGAAGTTCAACCTTGCCCTATGCCGACGTTACTTGAATATGGATGGTCTATTGGCTATAGCCATCGATCCGAGCTACATCAGCAAGTCGGGTAAGAAGACTCCGCATATCGGTACTTTCTGGTCCGGTTGTGCAAGTTCCATGAAGCATGGGCTTGAAATCATGGGGCTTGCACTTGTCGATGTCCATGCCAACAGTTGCATGATGCTGCGCGCCCATCAGACTCCATCTACTGGAGAATTGAAAATGCGTAACATGACTCTCGTGCAACATTACATAGCGGTCATCAAGCGTTATAAGAAGGATTTGTTGAAGGTCACCGATATTGTTGTCGCTGACGCTTTCTTCTCTATCCGTCCGTTTGTGGACGGAATCAAAGAGTGCGGTTTCCATCTTGTCAGCCGCTTCAGGGATACTGCGAGCCTATATTATGTGTATACGGGACCTCGTTCCAATAAGCCTGGACGTCCCAAGACACTTGACGGAAAAATCAACTACAAGAAACTTGACCTCACACGTATGGCAGAGTTGCATATTGAAGGACTTGAAGGCACAGCCTACACACTCATAGCCTATTCAAAGGCATTGAAGCAGAAAGTGCGCCTTGTCATTTGGGTTATGCCGAACGGAAAACACAAGCTTTTCTTCTCAACAAAGACATCCATGTCGGGTGAGGAAGTGTTGCGCACATACCGCTCAAGATTCCAAATAGAGTTTTGTTTTCGCGATGCAAAGCAATATACTGGTCTTACGCATTGCCAAGCAAGACACAAGAACCAGTTGGACTTTTCCTATAATGCATCATTCGCATCACAGAATGTTGCGAAAGTGATGATGAAGGAAAATGAATTGCCGTATTCCATGGCTTCTTTCAAGGAGATTATGGCAAGCACATACATCGCTAAATTAATTTTCAACAAGTGTCGGAGAATACCGAACCGAAAGTTAATTAGTCATACTATCAAAGAACTCTTTGGCTGGCAACGTAAAGCTGCTTAGCCATTATCTCAAATTTTAACGAACTATTGTCATAAGCGATGATATTTTTTATTTTATGCAGATGATTCTTACTTGATTCCTACTTCACTCTTACCTCATAAGGG
>NZ_JAVKPS010000026.1:0-1372 GCF_040981005.1 Kocuria sp. CPCC 205258
CAACTCACCTGATGAAACATTTGTCTCTTCATCCAACTCTTCGCACTTGCAGCGCAGACACCATATTGCGTGCTATCGAAGAACTGACTTGTAAGAACATCACCTATAAATCTGCTTCTGGCAACTCCTATGATTTCAATACTGCAGACAAGATGAACTGCTTATTGATCAAAGCCCTGCTTGCTACTGGTCAATTGAAATCCGGTCAAGAGTATGATTTTGACTTTGACCATCAGTTCATTGAAACAGAGAAGTATGATGCAAAACCAACCTACAAGAAGTTCTTGGGCTATAGTCCAGGCGTAGCTGTCATTAACGACATGATTGTTGGTATTGAAAATAGAGACGGCAACACAAACGTACGCTTCAACCAAAAAGAAACTTTGGAAAGAATCTTCAAGCGATTGGAGGCTTCGGAAATATATATTTCTCGTGCCCGCATGGATTGCGGCTCATGTTCGGAGGAAATCGTAGATATGGTAGAGGCTCATTGCAGGCATTTTTATATTCGTGCCAACAGATGCTCTTCTTTCTACGATTCCATGTTTGCCTTAACTGGATGGAAAACTGTTGAAATCAACGGTATTGAGTTTGAGTTGAATTCTATCCTTGTTGAGAAATGGAAAGGAAAACCGTATCGTCTTGTCATACAGAGACAAAGGCGAATAGATGGAGACCTTGACATTTGGGAAGGCGAATATACCTACAGATGTATACTGACTAACGATTACAAGTCGAGTGCAAGAGACATCGTGGAATTCTACAATCTTCGTGGTGGCAAGGAACGCATCTTCGATGACATGAACAATGGCTTTGGCTGGAATCGATTGCCAAAATCGTTCATGGCACAGAATACTGTATTCCTGCTTATGACAGCTCTCATCAGAAACTTCTACAAAGCTATTATGCAGAGATTGAAAACCCATGAATTTGGATTGCGTGCCACCAGCAGAATCAAGACCTTTGTTTTCAAGTTCATCTCTGTTCCTGCGAAATGGATTAAGACATCACGTAGGCATGTATTGAACATTTACTCAGACAACAATGCTTATGCCAACCTGTTCAAGACAGACTTTGGTTAAAGACCATGCTTTTCTGGTTAAACCAGCGTATTACCTCAAGTCGCTTTATGGGGTAAGGGGATTTTGTGTCTGCGACATTTCTGTTGTGCAAGAAATATGTACAATAAAATGAATTTTGTCGCTTTGCAAGCAAAATCCCACTAAACCCTATAGGTTGCGGATTTGAGGCTAAACATTTGTGTTAAATTTTAGGGAAGGATACAGAAAATATAAAAAATGGACACGTAATCCAACTATTTTTCGTACTTTTGTAACCAAATTACTCTCTTCTAAGAAGAAAGTGCAAATGA
>NZ_JAVKPS010000027.1:0-1330 GCF_040981005.1 Kocuria sp. CPCC 205258
TGTGCTGGTTCAGGACATAGGCAAGGCATGTCTCGGGACATCGGCAACATGAGGTCGCACATCCGCGGCAGGGTGCATCCGGGGTGGATGCTTCCCCGTGTCGAGAGCAGAACTGGTCATCACCGCCATCACCACCGAAGGCCTCTCCCAGGCCGAGGCCGCCCGCCGCTACGGTCTGTCCGAGGCCTGGGTCAGCCGCCTCATGGCCCGCTACCGCGCCGAGGGCACCGACGCGTTCCAACCCCGCTCGCGAAGACCGCACACTCACCCCAATGCCGTGGACCCCGCCGTGGTGGAGCTCATCGTCGAACTGCGCACCCGACTGGCCGCCGCCGGCCACGACGCCGGCCCGGACACCATTGCCTGGCACCTGCACCACCACCACGGCCACCAGGTCTCCCGCGCCACGATCAGCCGCTACCTCACCCGCGCCGGGCTGATCACCCCGGAACCGAAGAAGCGACCCAAGACCTCCCTGCACCGCTTCCAGGCCACCATGCCCAACGAGACCTGGCAGTCGGACTTCACCCACTACCGGCTGGCCGGCGGCCAGGAGGTGGAGATCATCACCTGGCTCGACGACTGCACCCGCTACGCCCTGCACCTTTCCGCTCACCGGGCGATCACCACCCCGATCGTGGTCACCACCTTCCGCGCCACCACCAGCCGCTACGGCATCCCCGCCTCGACCCTGACCGACAACGGCATGGTCTACACCGTCCGCCACGCAGGCCTCGGCCGCCGGGGCGGGCGCAACGGCTTCGAGCAGCAGCTGCGCGACTGGCATGTGGAGCAGAAAAACTCCCGACCCGGCCATCCCACCACCTGCGGGAAGGTCGAACGCTTCCAACAGACCCTCAAGAACTGGCTGCGCGGCCAACCCGACCAGCCCGAGACCCTGCTCGACTTGCAGGGCCTCCTGAACCGGTTCCGCACCGAGTACAACCAGCACCGGCCGCACCGCTCCCTGCCCCACCGGGCGACCCCGGCCACGCTCTACCACGCGATGCCCAAAGCCCTGCCCGGGCCCAGCCGCGATCCCGACACCCACGACCGTGTCCGCCACGACCGGGTGGGCAGCAGCGGCACCGTCACCCTGCGCGTGGCCGGAGCCCTGCGCCACATCGGCATCGGCCGAACACACGCCGGAACCCACGTCATCCTGCTCATCCAGGACCTTCAGGTACGTGTGGTCAACGCCACCACCGGCGAGCTACTGCGCGAACTCACCATCGACCCCACCCGCGACTACCAGCCCCAGGCATGACAAAAGGCCCGAACCCACATCCGTGGGTTCGGGCCTTGCCGATGTCCTGAGACATCACATGGT
>NZ_JAVKPS010000028.1:0-1136 GCF_040981005.1 Kocuria sp. CPCC 205258
GTGACCTGCCAGTACCCCGGGGCCGAGCGGCCCTCGGTCACCGACCTGAACCTGGACATCGCCGACGGGGAGTTCCTCGTCCTGGTCGGCCCTTCCGGGTGCGGGAAGTCCACCACCCTGCGGATGCTCGCCGGCCTGGAAGAGGTCACCGGGGGCAACATCTACATCGGCGACCGCGACGTCACCGACGTCCCCTCCCGGGACCGCGACATCGCGATGGTCTTCCAGAACTACGCCCTCTACCCGCACATGACCGTGGCCGAGAACATGGGCTTCGCCCTGAAGATCGCCAAGATCAGCCCCGAGGAGCGCCGCCGCCGGGTCGAGGAGGCGGCGAAGATCCTGGACCTGACCGACTACCTGGACCGCAAGCCCAAGGCCCTGTCCGGCGGGCAGCGCCAGCGCGTGGCCATGGGCCGTGCCATCGTGCGCTCCCCGCAGGTGTTCCTGATGGACGAGCCGCTGTCGAACCTGGACGCGAAGCTGCGCGTGCAGACCCGCACCCAGATCGCCTCCCTGACCCGCCGGCTGGGGGTCACCACCGTCTACGTCACCCACGACCAGGTCGAGGCGATGACCATGGGCGACCGGGTCGCGGTGCTCAAGGACGGGCTGCTGATGCAGGTCGACACCCCGCGCAAGCTTTACGACCGGCCGGCCACGGAGTTCGTGGCCGGGTTCATCGGGTCCCCGGCGATGAACCTCTTCCGGGTGCCCGTGGCGGGCGGGGCGGCGACCTTCGGCACGATGCGCATCGAGCTCACCGCCGCGCAGCAGGCGGCCCTGACCGGGGACAAGGTCACCGTCGGGATCCGCCCGGAGGACCTGCACCCGGCCGCCGAGGGCACCGGGCTGCCGATCGAGGCCGACGTGGTCGAGGAGCTCGGCGCCGACGCCTTCGTCTACGGCCACCTCGCCCCGGTCACCGCGGCGAACACGGTCGTGACGGTGGACCCGACCGGGACCGTGGAGGAGGACGCCGCCGGGGCCCACGAGATCATCGTCCGGGTCGAGGGCCGCACCCCGCCGAGGGCCGGGGCCACGATCTGGGTCGCCCCGAACCTCGACCACGTGCACCTGTTCGACACCGCCACCGGCAACCGCCTCCCCGACTGACCCCAGCGGCCGACCGCACC
>NZ_JAVKPS010000029.1:0-1020 GCF_040981005.1 Kocuria sp. CPCC 205258
TGTAGAGAAGAATAGTTTCTTCTTGCCATTCGGCATCTGCCAGATGACAAGTCTAACTTTACACCTGAGTGCCTTGGAATAGGCTATCAAAGTATAAGCTGTTCCTTCTATATCTTTCATCTCCATCTTCTCCATTCGAGTGAGGTCAAGATTCTTCATATCAATCTTGCCATCCTTGGTCTTTGGGCGACCACGTTTTCCAGTACGTGGACCAGCATAGACATAAAAGAGACAAGCATTGTCACGAAAGCGGCTTATCAAAGAGAACCCTTCTTTCTTTATCCCATTAACAAATGTACTTGTAGAGAAGTAAGCATCTGCAACTATGAGGGTTGAGAGTTTGAGAAGTTCCTTGCGATAACGCTTAATGACGCCGATATAGAAATCTACCATAGTCTTGTTTCTAAGACTCAGTTCTTTATTACTTAGCGACTGGTGTGCTTTTAACATCATGCAGTCTTTGGCATCAATATCAATGAGGCCAATACCCATGATTTCGAGACCATGTTTAACAGACTGTGCACATCCCGACCAAAAACGACCGATATGTGGAGTCTTCTTGCCAGCTTTGCTGATGTAACTGGGATCAATGGCAATAGCCCATCTTCCCTGTTTACCAAAGAAGCGCTTGGCAAGTGAGACATTAAGTTTGAGCCAGTCAATGCTTTTCGACTTTTTTAAGCCGAATGCGTTGCGATAGGTTTGCTCAACATGCGAGCCATACCTCCCCATTTGGGTGAAATTTATCTTTTTTGGTATTACCATGAACAAAATTATCACCTCGATGAGTATTTTCTCGAAACTTTTTGTTAACTTTGCAGCCGAATCTTCAACTGCATCTTTAAAGATATCCATATATTGGTCAAGTCCTGTATTCATATAATTTTGCGTTTGTCGCGATTTGCAAAGTTACTGAAAATCAGCGACTTGACCAACTTTTTATAGTTAAGTTTTCATAAGCATTTCTTAATATAAGTTATTGATTTACAGACGATTAAATGTTAATTTAACGCAGTATTG
>NZ_JAVKPS010000003.1:0-491682 GCF_040981005.1 Kocuria sp. CPCC 205258
GCCACCTCGTGGCCGCCGAGGTACTGGATGGCGCACCACAGGGTGGGGGTGGCGTACGGGCGCCCGCCCAGGCCGGGGTTGGCCAGCGCGATGGCCCGCCGCTCCCCGCCGCGGCCCACGGGCACCAGGTCCCCGGCCCGCTCGGCCAGCGGCAGCAGGTTCTTCCACTCCCACACGAACGGCACGGCCGCCGAGGCCGGGGCCTCCGGCATGAGGTCGCCGATCTCCGTCCACAGCGGGACCATGTGGCCCGACTCGAAGTCCTGGTAGAGGGCGTCGAGCTGGGCCTGCTCCTGAGGCGTGGGGGCCGGGACCGTCATCCGGTTGTCGTGACTCATGGGGAGCTCCTCGATGTCGATGGTGAATAGCCGGTGGTCTGATTCGTTCTGTCTGCCGGGCTGTGGCGGACCGGGATTGGGGCGAGGGCGGATGCCTCGGGTGTGGGCCTGGTCTGGCTACACCGCGGGGGAGGACCGGCGCGCGGACGTCATGCGCGGAACGGTCAGGACTGCGAGGATGCCGATCAGCGCGGCGACGGACCAGACCGCGAAGTTGGTGAAGGTGCCCAGCTCGGCGGCAACGAGCACGCCGCCGCCGGCGATGGCCAGCACCGCCCCGATGCGTCCGATGCCCAGGGTGACGCCCAGGGCGGTGGCACGGGTGGCATCGGTAAAGTAGGTGGCGACGAAGCCGTTGACGAGGATCTGGGCGCCGATGGATCCGAAGCCGACGACGGCCACGAGCAGGTACATCGCCCACAGGGGCATGATTCCGGTGGCCATCAGCAGCAATGCGGCTCCGGAGGAGAGGAATGCGAAGGCAGTCACCGGCCGGGGGCCGAACTTGTCGGCCAGACGGGAGGAGATGATCACTCCGAGCACGGCACCGATGTTGACGGTGAGCAGGAAGCTGAGCGAGGAGGTCAGGGAGTAGCCGGCCAGGACGAGCAGCTGCGGCATCCACGTGTTGAGCCCGTAGACGAGGGTCTGGCCGGCGATGCCGGCGAGGCAGAACAGGGCGGTGGCGATCGCCCAGCGGCCGGTGAGGATCGACCGGAGCCGGTTCGGTGCCTTGGGCTGCTCAGTAACGCTGCCTGCCGCGGTGGCGGCCTCTGTCGGGGTGGCGTCCTCGGGGGTCGGCAGGCCGTAGTCGGCGGCCACCTTCGCTGCTTCGGCGTGGCGGCCACGGGCGCGGAGGTAGGCCGGGGACTCGGGAAGCAGGAAGAACAGCAGCGGGACCACCGTGATCAGAGGGAGGCCGCCGATGGCGAGCATGCCGCGGAATCCGATGGCGCTGAGGAGGAGGATCGCCAGCAGTGCGGCCATGATGCCGCCGATGGCGTAGCCGGAGAACATCAGGGCATTGTTGAAGTTGCGCCGGTGCGGTGCGGAGAACTCGACGGTCACAGCGATGGCTGTGGGGATCACGCCGCCCAGGCCCAGGCCGGCCAGGAATCGGAAGAGGCCGAACAGCTCCGGGCTGGGGGCCGAGGCTGTGGCGACCATGAGCAGGGAGAACACCGCGATGCAGGTCAGCAGCACCTTGCGCCGGCCGACGACATCGGTGAGGTAGCCGACCAGGATCGCCCCGACGAACATGCCCGCCAGGGCGTAGCTGCCGTAGGCGCCGGTCTGGACCGGGGTGAGGCCCCATGCCTCGTACTGGAGGAGAGCCGGGACGATGGCACCGTAGACGACGAGGTCGTAGCCGTCGAAGACAATGGCCACGAAGCACAACAGGATCACGACGGCGGCGGACTTCCGAGGACGGGGGGTCCCGTTCTCGAATGCGGCCTCGCGGCCGTTGGCCGCCAGGCCAGTGGGTGAGTCATTCATGGGGTACTCCTTGATGAACGGTGATGCCGCACCGTCGTGGCGAGCACCAAGAGCATATGTAACACTTAAAATGTGAACACACGGTGGGATGTTTCACAAGAGGAAGTCGGCAGTTGTCGAAGAATGCCGCCGAGGAGGAGACGAAATGCGACCCAAGGACCTGGTGATGGATCTCTTCGGGGACTATGTCCGCTACATGGGTGGCAGCATCCGCCTGAGTCAGCTGAGCCAGCTGCTGGAACTGTTCGGGGTGGAGCCGGCCACCACTCGCGTGACCCTGTCGCGGATGCGCAAGGACGGCTGGGTGGCAACAGAGCGGCACGGCAGGGAGATGGACTACTCGGCCACACCCAAGCTCCTGGAGGTCCTGGACGAAGGTCGCGAGCGCATCTTCGCCCCACCGCGATCCCCCTGGGCGGGACAGTGGACCATGGTGCTCTACCAGATTCCCGAGTCCCGCAGGGCAGACCGGGACCACTTGAAGAAGACGTTGTCCTGGGAAGGGTTCGGCCAGCTCAACCCCACCACATGGGTCGCCCCGCGCGACGTGCGAGAGAAGATGTGTGCCGCCCTGGGCTGCGATGCCGACGAGAACATCCACGTCGTGACGATGTCGACCGGCTCCTTGGGCCGGGATCGCGGGCTGGCCCAGCAGTGCTGGGACCTCGAGGATCTGGCAACCGACTACCGGCACTTCATCGATCAATGTGCCGAGTGGACACCGCTCGATCCGAGCGAGCTCACCTCGGAGGAGGCTCTGGTCGCCCGGGTGGAGCTGGTCTCGGCCTATCGGCAGTTTCCTTTCCGCGACCCGCAACTGCCTACAGTCCTCCAGCCGGACAGGTGGCCCGGGGACGAGGCCTATGAGGCGTTCGTCCGCGCACACCAAGCCCTCGCCGGTCCGGCCACCTCCTACGTCTCCTCGGTGCTGACCGAACCGGTCAAGGCATCCGGGACGTCACCCAAGACATTTGCGTGACACTCTTCCGTTGATACGCGAAGTGTTGTTACAGTTGGCGGGAGACCTCGATCACATCGAGACCATCCACACGAGGGAGTGACCCACCATGACGATCCGAGTCGCATGCATCGGCGGAGGACCCGGCGGCCTGTTCTTCTCCACCCTGCTCAAGCGCCAGCTGCCCGAGGCCGAGGTGGTGCTCTTCGAGCGCAACCAGGCCACCGACGCCTTCGGTTTCGGTGTGGTGTTCTCCGACGCCACGCTGCGGCGGATCACCGAGGCCGACCCGGTGCTCAACGACGCCCTGTCCGACCACGGGTGCCACTGGGACGCGATCCAGGTGTGGCTCAAGGATCAGCGGCACGCCTTCTCCGGCAACGGCATGGCCGCCATCCACCGCAAGACCTTGCTGTCTCTGCTCCAGGAGAAGGCTAGGGAGGCGGGGGTGGACCTGCGGTTCGGCACCTTCGTCCCTGATCTGGCGCAGCTGGCCGACTACGACCTGGTGGTCGCCGCCGATGGCGCGAACTCCAACACCCGTCAGCAGATCGGTGAGGAGGTCCTGGGCCACGAGGTGGTCGAGGCGACCGCGAAGTTCATCTGGTTCGGCACCACCTACATGTTCGACGGGCTGACCTTCGTGCACCGGCAGAACGACCACGGCAACTTCGCCGCCCACGCGTACCCCATCAGTGACGAGCTCTCGACCTTCATCGTCGAAGCCGACGAGCAGACCTGGCGCAACGCCGGCCTCGACGAGTTCGACCCGTCCCAGCCCCCCGGGGTCTCGGACATGAAGTCCAAGGACTACCTGGAGAAGCTGTTCGCGCCGGACCTGCAGGGCCACGAAATCGTGGTCAATAACTCCCGCTGGGGCAACTTCCGCACCCGCCGCACCGCCCACTGGTACCACGACAACGTGGTCTTCATCGGTGACGCCCTGCACACCGCGCACTTCTCCGTGGGCTCGGGCACCAAGATGGCGATGGAGGACTCGATCGTTCTGGCCCGCGAGGTCGCCGCCCACCCGCAGGACCTGCCCACCGCCCTGGCCAACTACGAGGCCGAGCGCAAGCCCGAGGTCGCCAAGGTCCAGGACGCTGCCCGTCCCTCGCTGAGCTGGTGGGAACACTTCGGCCGCTACCACAACGCCTTCGACCCGCTCCAGTTCACCTTCCACTTCTTCTCCCGATCCATTCCCCGGGAGAAGATCCGCCAGCGCGACCCAGAGCTGGTGGCCGCGGTGGAGCAGGAGTGGCTGCGCCGTCACGGGACCGACCCGCTGCGCACCCCGGTCGTCGTGGACGGGACCGAGTTCTCCGGTCGCCTGCTGTCCGCCGTGGACGATGGGCTGACCGACGGCACCACCACCTTCTCACTGGACGCCCCGGCCCTCACCGTTCTCGAGGCTCCCGCCGACGAGACCGGTCTGGCCGAGGTGTTCGCGCAGGTGCCGGCTTCCGGCACCGTTCTCGTGCGCGGCGGCACCGCTCTGACCCGCCGCCTGGTCTCGGAGGAGGCACGGCTGGGCCGAGGTCTGACCGCGATCCTGTTCGAGGACGCCACCGAGGACGCGGCGGCCACCGCGGTCCTCTCGGGCAGGGCCGACGCCGTGGCCGTCGGCACCGGCGTGGCCTCCCAGGGCTCCGACGCCGTGACCGCCGGAGGTGCCCGATGACCAGCTCCCTCGACATCAGTCCGACCCAGTCCGTCACCGGCCTGGAGGCGCTCTTCGCTCCGCGCGCCGTCGCGGTCGTGGGTGCTTCATCCACCCCGGGCAAGCTCGGGGCCGTGATGGCCCAGGCCGTCGCCTCCTACGATGCGCCGATCGCGCTGGTGAATCCCCGGGGTGAGGACATGCACCCCTCCATCGGAGCCGCCGCTGACGCACTGGACAGCCCGATCGACCTAGCCATCCTGTGCGTGCCGGCCTCCGTCACCGCTGAGACCCTGCGCGCCGCCGCAGCCGCCGGAGTACAAGCAGCTCTGGTCTGCGCCGGCGGCTTCGCCGAGGCCGGAGGCCCCGGGGTGCAGTACCAGCAGGGCGTCATCGACGCTGTCCGCGAGACCGGCATCCGCGTGCTGGGCCCCAACACCTCCGGGTTCTTCGCTCCGCACCGCGGCCTGCGCGCCAGCTTCGTGCCCGGGGTCTCAGCCATCAGCCCTGGACCCGTCGGAGTGATCTCCTCCAGCGGCGGGGTCAACCACGCCGTGTCCTTCCGCCTCCAGCAGGCCGGTGTCGGGGTGAGTCTGGGGGTGGGCCTGGGTGCCGGCATCGACGTCACCGCCCCGGACGTGATCGACCATCTCGCCGCCGACCCGCACACCACCGCCATCGCCCTGCACATCGAAACGGTCACCGACGGACCGCGCATGATGGATGCCATCCGACGAGCCACCAGGGTCAAGCCGGTCGTCGCCCTGGTCATCGGGCAGAACGACGTCGCCGAGTTCGCCCAGTCCCACACCGGGGCACTGGCCACCTCCTGGCGCACCAGCCGCTCGATCCTGCGCCAGTCCGGGGCGGTGCTCGTCAACGACGAGACCGAGCTGGTCGACGCCGTCACCGCACTGGCCCGCACCCGCATCCCCGCTCACCCTGCACCCGGGATCGGTCTGATCACCGGCCAGGCCGGGCCCGGGCTCATCATCGCGGACCAGCTGGCCGGCGCGGCCGTGGCCGTGCCGCGCCTGTCGGAAGCCACGACCGCGACCCTGTCGACACTGCTGCCGCCGCTCACCTTCCAGGGCAACCCCGTGGACACCGGCCGACCCGGCCCCGAGTTCCCGGACGTGGTGCGCGCCGTGGCGGAGGACCCGGCCATCCAGGCCGTGGGCCTGTACGGAATCCTCGAACCCGTCGTGGACCTGCCCGCCGCTGTGACCGCGGCCGGCATCGAGAGCACCCCGGCGCTCATCGCGGTCGACGGGCCGGCACCGGAGGTGGCCTCCGTCGTGGCCGACGGCGCCCAGCGGAACCTGCCCGTCGTGACCGGACCCACCGCCCTGGCTCGCGGACTCACCGCACTGGTCCGCGACGCCCAGGCACAGCACGGACTGGGCCACCCGCTCGTGGCAGCACCGGCCATCGAGACCGGCGACGGCCCGTGGGACGAAGCGGAGGCCAAGGACCTCTTCGAGGCCGCCGGCATCCCGGTGCCCACTCGGGCCCGAGCCACCACCCACGAGGCGGCCCGCACCGCTTTCGCCGACCTGAACAAGCCTGTGGCGGTCAAACTGGTGGACGCCGCGGTGCTGCACAAGACCGAGATCGGCGGTGTGCACCTCGGCATCGCTACCGAGTCTCAGCTCGACGAGGCACTGGCCGCACTGGACCGGGCCGGGGCCAAGGAGTACCTCCTGGAGGAGATGGCGTCCTCCGGCATCGACCTGGTGGTCGGCGCCCGCCGCGATCCCGTCTTCGGGCCGGTCGTGCTGCTCGGACTGGGAGGCACTGCAGCCGAGGCCCTGGCCGACGTGGCTCTGCGCGCCGCACCGATGACCGAGGGCGCCACCGAGTCGATGATCGAGGAGCTGGCCGGCAAGGCCCTGCTGCGCGGCTGGCGCGGCGGACCGGCCGTCGACACCGGGCAACTCGCGCGCATTCTGGCCACACTGGGCGCCACCCTGACTGCCGACACCGGCATCAGCGAGATCGAGATCAACCCCTTGCGACTCACCGGCTCCGGGCTCATCGCCCTGGACGCCGTAATCGTCGCCAACGGCACTTCGGTCGAGGAGGACTGAAACACATGGTCAAGCACACCAGCGAGGGCACCGTTCCCTGGCCCGCCGAGTACGCCGAGCTCTACCGCACCAAGGGATACTGGGAGGACAAGCCTCTGGGCGCCCACTTCCAGGAGGCCGCCCGGGCGTTCCCCGACCGAATCGCCGTCGTCGACGCGGCCGACGGTACGCGAATGACCTATGCCGAACTCGTCGGCCGGGCCGACGCCGCCGCAGAGCGACTCCTGCGGCTGGGCCTCGAGCGTGACGACCGCGTGCTCGTGGTGCTGCCCAACGGCTGGCAGTTCATGGTCTTCACCTTGGCCTGCTTCCGTGCCGGGATCATCCCGGTCATGGCGCTGCCTGCCCACCGGCAGTACGAACTGAAGTTCCTGGGCAAGCTCGCCGAGGCCCGCGCGATCGTGGCCGCCGACGAGGTCAAGGGCTTCGACTACCAGCAGCTCGCCGCTGAGCTGCGCCCAGAGATTCCCACCCTGGAGTGGACCCTCGTCTCGGGGACGCCCCAGGACGGCAATCTGTCCTTGGAGGACATCCTCCGCCCGGGCGATGATCCCGACGGCGCCCGCGCACGCCTGGACGCCTCCGCCCCGGCCGGTACGGACCCGGCCCTGTTCCTGCTCTCGGGCGGGACGACAGGTCTGCCCAAACTCATCACGCGCACCCACAACGACTACGCCTACAACATCAAGGCGTGCGCCGCGGTGGCCGGTCTGACGGCGGACTCTGTCTACCTGGTGTCCATGCCCGTCAGCCACAACTTCCCGCTGGCCTGCCCCGGTGTCCTCGGTGCCCTCTTCCTGGGCGCCCGCGCCGTGACGCTGCCGTCCCCGAACCCTGCCAAGGCGTTCCCCGTGATCGCGGCCGAATCCGTGACAATCACCGCGGTGGTGCCGGCGGTGGCGCAGAAATGGATCGAGTACCGAGAGGAACACCCCACCGACCAGCTCACATCCCTGGAAGTGTTGCAGGTCGGCGGTTCCCGGATGCCCGACGAGGTCGCCCGCAAGGTCAAACCGGTCCTGGGCTGCACCCTGCAGCAGGTCTTCGGCATGGCCGAGGGCCTGATCAACATGACTCGGCTGGACGATCCGGAGGAGGTCATCTGCACCACCCAGGGCCGGCCCGTCTCCGAGGCCGACGAGGTCCGCATCGTCGACCTGGTGGTCGACGAGGAGCTGCCCGATGGCACCCCCGGGTCCATCCTTACCCGCGGGCCCTACACCCCACGTGGCTACTACGCCGCCCCGGAGGCCAACACCAAGTCCTTCGAGGACGGCGGCTGGTACGCCTCCGGTGACATCGTCGAACGCCGCCCCGACGGCAACCTGATCGTGCAGGGACGGGACAAGGACATGATCAACCGCGGCGGGGAGAAGGTCTCGGCCGAGGAGATCGAGTCTCTCGTCTACCAGATCCCGGGTCTGAGCATCGTCGCCGCGGTCTCCATGCCGGACCCGGTGCTGGGGGAGAAGGTCTGCCTCTACGCCGAGATGGCCGGCGGAAAGCCGCTGACTCTCGAACAGGTCCAGGCCCACCTGAAGTCAGCCGGTGTCGCCGCGTACAAGATCCCCGAGAAGGTCGTCGTCGTGGATCAGATCCCCACCACCAAGGTCGGCAAGATCGACAAGAAGGCCCTGCGTGCCGACATCGCCGAACGGATACAGCTCGAGGTGTGATCCGTCCCGAGTGCCGAGCCGCCGCATGACCGCGGCGGCTCGGCACTCCCGTGCACGGTGCGGGCACGGCTCGCCGGTCCGCCGTCGCACGGACTGCCTCCCGGAATCTGGCACCGAAGCCCCCGGCTGATGGGCCCGCACTGAGCGGCCCGGACCCGCCTCGAGAAAGGACGGCTCACACCCATGGCGATGATCGCCGTCTCCATGCGGGCCCGTCCGGGCCACGAGGACACGCTCCGCGACAGGGCCGGCGCGCTCTGCGACGCCGCCGGCACCTTTCCGGGCTATCTCGACGCCCACCTCACCCGAGAGGATCAGGAGGGCCACCAGCTGCTGGTCGTCCTGACCTTCGACAGCACTGAGCACCTCCTGGAGTGGGAGCGCAGCGACGAGCGGCACCACCTCCTCGATCAGTGCCGGGACTCCATGCTCGTGCCGAGCAGCCGCTTGTCCGCCGCCGATCTGAACAGCGCGCTGCTGGGAGCGCGTCCCGGCGAACCGGTCTCGCCCCCGTCACGATGGAGGACCATAGTGTGGGTGTGGATCACGCTCTTCCCGACCTCCACCATTCTGGGCTACCTCCTGGTGCCTCAGCTCGAGCCGCTCCCGCTTCCCGTGCGCACCCTGATCACCACCTTCGTCACAGTCCCGTTCCTCATCCTGATCGCCATACCTGCCGCTCAGCGTCTCCGCGACTGGCTGCTGGGCCCGTTCCGGATTGCTCATCGATGAACACGGCCGTACGGATGCACGTGTGACCTTGCGCTCCGCGGAGGAGAAAACACTGACCGGCAATCCGGTCCGCACCCCACCACGCGGGCCGGGCCGGGCGCCGTCGTCGCGGACGACCGCACGACGATGGGCGCACCCCGCCACGGCGGAGAGCGCCCATCGTCGTGGCCCCGAGGTCGGGTCAGTCGGCGAAACTCACGATCGGCTTGATGACGGATCCGCTCTCCGAGTCCTCGAACCCCTGATTGATGTCGGACAGGGCGTAGTGCCGGACGAGCTTGTCGAAAGGGAACCGGCCCTGCCTCCACAGCTTCACGAGACGGGGGTTGAACACCTGTGGCACGGAACTCTCCGCACATCGTCGCGCCGTCGGTTCATTGCCTGCTCTGCTGACCAGGCGTTTCCCCAGCTTTTCGGATGCTTCGAGCATTGAGGGTACGTGCCGGTCGAGGTCTTCGCGCATGGAGTAACTGACGATCCCGATGGCCGCTTTGAGGACTTGTCCCGCGGCCGTGGTTGGTGAAGCGGCGGATCCGAGTGGGCTTCTACCACTTGCGGATGAGCTCGACCCGGCCCTTTGGACGGCCGTAGGGGTCGAGCAGCGTGTCCCTTCTGGGCCTCCCTGTCCCCGATGTCTCACGACGTCAATGGCCTCATGAAGACGTGTAGCAAGAATGGCTCGAGGGACTTGTTGATACACGGGATACCTTGTCAGCTGGATCATTCCCCTGGGAAACACCCTATGAAACGGAATGCAGGCCTCCCATGTTGAGGGGGAGGCCTGCATCTACCTGGAGGCTCTTTAGCGAGCCTGCTAGCCGAAGGGCAGTGTCATCTCACTGGTCTCACCTGATGTCGGCGACTACTCGGAATCCGATGTTGCCGGAGGTGGATTCCGGGGTGTTGGAGTTGCGGGCCGCGACCCTGTAGCGATTGCAGTAGGAATCGTGGCACAAGTAGGACCCACCGCGCAGCACACGCCGGGTGCCGGATGCCGGACCGTGAGGATCATTGAGTGGGGTCTGGGAATAGTAGTCCGCCTCGAACCAGTCCCGGCACCATTCCCAGACGTTGCCGGCCATCTGCCACAGCCCGTACCCGTTGGGTCGATAGGTCTTCACCGGTGCGGTGATCAGATATCCGTCATCGTCGGAGTTCTCATGCGGGAACCGGCCCTGCCAGATGTTGCAGTTCCACGTTCCGTCCGGGGTCAGATCATCTCCCCACGCCAGGCGTTTTCCCTGCAGGCCGCCTCGGGCGGCGTACTCCCATTGGGCCTCGGTGGGAAGACGGGTGCCGGCCCATTGGCAGTAGGCGGTTGCGTCGTCCCAGGAGACGTGGACGACCGGGTGGTCCTCCAGTCCGGTCAGATCAGATGCCCGTCCGTGGGGGTGTTGCCAGTCGGCTCCTTTTACGGCCAGCCACCAAGGGACACCGGCGGCCTGGTTAAGGATGTCGGTGCGTTGCGCCTGGAAGGCGGCGTAGAAGACGGCCGAGATACCAAACCGTTCGGCGGTGGTCCGGTAGCCGGTGGCCTGCACGAACTCCTCGAACTGGGCGTTGGTGACCGTTGTGCTCTGCATACGGAAACCCTCCAGAGCGACCTGGTGGACGGGGGTCTCCCCATCCTTCGGGTGGCCCTCATTGTGGTGGTCTCCCATGGCGAAGCTGCCGGCGGGGATGTCGGCGAACTCACCTGGTGCTTGCTGCCGGATGGCCCTGCCCGACAGGGTGGGCTGAGGATGGATGGAGCTGGTTGTTGTGACCGAGCCGGATGAGGAGAGGTCATCACCTGACGGCGAGCAGCAGTTACCCATTGGTGGCGGTCTCCGAAGCATTCTTTTCAACCGCCCAATCCATGACGTACCACTTGTCAGCTGCAGCAGGCGCGTTTTTGTTGACGGCTTCAAAGTCGACGACGGCGACACCGTTCTCTTCGGCGTACTGGTCCCACTTCCTGCTCAGATCGTCAAGGACGTCCGGGCGTTCGGATGCGAGGTTCGTGGTCTCGCCCGGATCGTCTGCCAGGTTGTAGAGCGAGTACTCACCCGTGCCACCCATGGGTGCAGGGGCGAATACCAGCTTCCAGTCACCGGAACGGTAGGCGCGGTGTCCGAAGTGCTCCCAGCCGAATTCATCGTCTCCGATGGTTTCCGCGGTGCCCTCCAGCAGCGGGCGGGCGGAATCACCGAGGAGGTTGCCGGCCGAGGCGAGATCCGCCCCGGCGTACTCGGCGAAGGTGGGGTAGAGATCGGTGATATGGGCGAACGTATCGACAACCCGTCCACCAGCATCCCCGTTGGTTCCCGGGGCCTTGACAATCGCCGGCACCCGGGTGCCACCCTCGAACAGGGTGTTCTTGGCCTGGAAGTAGGGTCCGGAGGAAACTTGAGCCCAGGGGAGACCGATGGACGCGAAGGATCCCTGCTGACCGTATGCCTCCATGTCCCCCATCAGTGGGTAAGCCCGGTCGTGCCAGCCTTCTTCAGTGCTGAATCCGAGGTAGTTGGCCTGGGTACTGGCGGCTGCGCCGTTGTCGCTGACCACCGCGATGAGCGTGTTGTCGTACTCGCCGCTGTCCTTGAGGTGGTCAATGACCCGGCCAATTTGTTCATCTGCCTCATGAATGACCGCTGCGTAGGTGGCCATGCGGTAGGCCAGATCCTGCTGCTGGAGGGGAGTCAGGGACTCCCATTCAGGTGTGCGATCCAGCCACCGGGTTTCCATGCCTTCGTCGATGAGATCGAGTTCAGCCATCCGTTGGATACGTTCGGTTCGAATTTCTACGAAGTCCTTATCCATGTACTCGTCTAGGTACTGCTCGATGAGTTCTTCGTTTTCCACATGCAGGGGATCATGAGGAGCGGTGTAAGCGAGGTAGCTGAAGAACGGCTGGTCAGCTTCCACGCTCTGATCGACCATCTGAAGCATTTCATCGGTATAGGAACGCGTGGAGAAGAAATCGTCCGGCAGCTCGTCGACCCGTTCGCCGTTGCGCTCATGGATGACGGTATCTACCGGCTCCACCGGCCTGTCAAAGAGGCGGTGTCCGTCGGAGAAGTAGGAGGCGCCGGCATCGTAGAGGGTGAAATTCTGGTCGAAGCCGAGGTCCTGGGGGGTCTGGCCTTCTTCCCCTCCTAGGTGCCACTTGCCCACCTGGTAGGTGTCGTACCCGGTGTCGCCCAGCAGCTCGGCGATGCCGGTGAAATCACCCTCCAGACTGCCCTTGTAACCAGGGGTCGTCTCAGGCACTCCTGGCGGGGTCAGACCCTCCATGGAGCCCAAACCGACTCGGTGCCGGTCCTGGCCGGTCATGAGCTCTGCACGCGTGGGAGCACACAGGGGAGAGGCATGGAAATCGGTGAACTGAGTGCTCTCCTTGGTCAGGGCATCCAGGTGCGGTGTGTCAATTTCGCTACCATATGCGCCCAGGTCGCTATACCCCAGATCATCCAAGAGGATCATCATGATGTTCGGCTGTTCCTGCCCGTGTGCAGCAGGCGTGATCTCCTGTCCGGCGGATTCTGAGGACATTCCGCAACCGGTCAGGCTGGATGCAAGGAGTACGGAGCCCCCTACCGACAGGATCGGCCAAGCCAGCCGGCCAGGGTGAGGTGTAGGAAAAGAGTTCATGAGCTTTCAACTTTCAACAGCGCGGAAAGAGGGGCAGCGAAAGGCGACCGGACCCACCTGGGAAGGGGTAGGTGCTCGCCGATTCATGAGAGAGGTGGAGGAGTTCTACCGGTCGAGCACGACGAGGAGCTTGGCACTCAGCTGGACAGCTTCACGATCGGCTTGATCACGGATCCGTTCTCCGAGTCCTCGAAACCCCGATTGATGTCGGACAGGGCGTAGTGCCGGACGAGCTTGTCGAAGGGGAACCGGCCCTGCTTCCACAGCTCCACGAGGCGGGGGATGAACACCTGGGGCACGGAACTTCCCTGCACCACCGTCTTGAAGGTCCATCCCTTGACCAGAGAACCACCGATCTCGAAGGGTACCTCCGTGCCCGGGGCGGCGGCACCGACGAGTACCAGGGTGCCGCGGATCCCCAATGAATCCGCCGCCTGTCGGAGGACTGCCGGCACCGCGGTGGTGTCCACGGCGTAGTTCACGCCCTGCCCGTCGGTGATGCGGCGCAGTTCCTCTACAGCATCGGTCGTCCGGCCGTTGATGGTGTGGGTCGCTCCGAGGTCGGTAGCCAGCTCCAAGCGGGAGTCATGCAGGTCCACGGCGACGATCGTCGTACACCCGGCGACCTTGGCGGCCATGATGGCCGCCGAACCCACCGCACCGGTGCCGAACACCACAAAAGACGTCCCCGGTTCGGGCCGGAGCTCGTTGAGCACCGCCCCCGCGCCGGTCTGGAGGCCGCACCCGAGCGGGCCCATGAGCTCCAGCGGGACCTCTCGGTCGATGACGACCACGCTCTCCTGGACCACGTTCGCGTAGGTGGAGAACGAGGACTGGCCGAAAAAGTGCGAGGAGATGCGTTCCCCGTCCTTGGACAGGGCGGTCGATCCGTCGCGGCGGTGACCGCCGAAGTCCTCGGCGAAGAGGTTCTCGCAATAGGCCATGCGCCCGGCCCGGCACTGTCGGCACGTGCCGCAGTACGCGGCCGAGAGCACCACGTGGTCACCGACCTCGACGGCGGCGACCTCGTTGCCCACGGCCTCGACGACACCGGCACCCTCGTGACCGAGCACAGCCGGCAGGGGAGTGGGGTACACCCCGTCGCGCACGATCGCATCCGTGTGGCAGATACCGGTGGCCACCAGGCGCACGCGCACTTCGTTCGCCTGCAGATCATCGAGCTGCAGCTCTTCGATGGCGAGCGGCTCGCCCAGAGTGCGGGCCACTGCTGCTGTGACTGTTGTCGTCATGGACTTCATCCTTTTTTCGGGACACCTGTGTGGACGCTCTGTGGGCGACTACGACCTCCCGCGGTGGGTCCGTCGATCACCGGGGTCGATGTCCGATGTGGCCCGCCGCCTGTCGACGCTGTACCGACCGTCTCGATGCCGCGGTGCGGGACAACACCGTCAACAGGGATGGCGACGTAGTCGATGCCCCATTGTGGTGACGTGCTTCACAATGTGTCAAGAGTAAGACGTCCGTCATAAATCTGAGTCAAACAGCGCCCGGGGCATTCTGTGTCCCGACGGGCCCGAGGAGGGTGTCGACATGACCCTCGGCGCTCGTGCGAAGGGCGTCCCGCGCCTCCAGGAAGAGTTCGTGCGCTTCACATCCCATCCACCGGGCGGGCAGGAGGTCGGTCGGCAGGTCGGGGTCACGGAACGGGAACTTCCGGTAGTCCTGGATGAGGCGAGTGCGCTCCACCAGCGCTTCCCGGGCCGGCATGCGGCCGGACCGGAACCGGGGCATCAGCTGGCGATACCGTTCCACGAACTCCACATAGTCGTGGTTGAGTTCCGTGAGATCCCAGCAGCGCTGAGCCATGTCGCGGTCATAGGTCAGTCCCTTGGATTGGGCGCGCAGCAGATCAAGGCGTACAGCCGGAATGCCGGCGAACTTCTCCTCGACCGTGGTCAACCGGTCGTGCGGGCAGATCCAGGTGGAGGCAGCCAGTGCGCCGAAGCCCAGCCAGGACAGCTCCTTGCGCAACTGCTCGCGCAGGGCCCGTTCGGGTTCGGGGACGTAGTAGATGACCATGTGCCACATGCCGCCCCACTCGCTCTCCGCGCGCGTGAAGATCCGTTCCCGCCCCTCGTCCAGGATCCGCCAGCTCTTCTCGGTAAGGGAGTAGATGACGCCCCGGCCGCTCGGATCCGGTTCGGTGCTGAACCACCCCTCCTTGCGCAACCGGGTCAGTGTGACCCGGGCTGTGCTCTCCCCGACGCCGAAGCACTCCAGCAGCGCGGTCAGGTCCCGCAACCGGGCACTTCCTCCCCGGTAGCGCAGGTAGTCTCCGAAGAGGTCGATGACGATCCCACGTGGTTTCACGACGGTCCTTCCTGTCGGTCCGGGTCCGGCACGGCCCACCGGTCGACTCTCGTAATTGTGATTCATCCTATTGACGTGCGTCGCACAATCGTATTGACTGTGTGATACACGGCACAGCCGTCACCCAGGTCAGACGACGGGCTCCGCCACGACGTCCCCATAAGGTCCCAAGGCCGGAGCCGCGGCGACTGCACGGCACGGTCACAGCGGGTCAGCACTGCATCAGGCACCCGGAACAGACTCGCCGGCGCCACTGCGACACTGCAGGCCGACCCCGCGCCGACGACCACTCCACCTTCCCACGCAGGAGGAAATCACCATGACCATCACTCCCACCAAGACTCTGCAGATCGGTCACCTGATCAACGGCGAGATGACCAGCGGCGACAACTTCCGGGACCACCGAGATCCGGGGCGGCTCACCGAGGTGGTGGCCCGTCTGGCGGTGGGCACCCCGGCCGACGTGGATCGTGCCGTGGAGGCCGCCCATCAGGCGTATCTGTCCTGGCGCACCGTGGCCCCGGCGGAGCGGGCGGGCAAGCTGCTCGAGGCCGCCGAGGTGCTCTCGGGGTCCGCGGAGGAGCTCGCGCCGCTGCTGGTGCGCGAGCACGGCGGGGTGCTGTGGGAGGCCCAGACCGATTTCGCCCTGGGTGCCGGGGTGCTGCAGCACACCGCGAGCCTGACCGAGCAGTTCTTCGTCCCGGTCGAGTACGACGACGAGACCAGCTTCATCCGGATCGAGAAGATGGCCCGCGGTGTCGTGGCGGCCATCGTGCCGTGGAACATGCCGATCGTGCTGACCATGATGAAGCTCGCCCCGGCGCTGGCCACCGGCAACACCTTGGTGCTCAAGCCTTCACCGTTCGCCTCGGCCGCCCTGACGCTGGCGCTGCAGCGGATGGCCGAGAAGTTCCCGGCCGGGGTGATCAACGTCGTCCACGGTGACGGTGACGTCGGCCAGGCGCTGACCTCCCACCGGCTGGTGCGCAAGATCGGTTTCACCGGCGGCACCGAGACGGCCAAGCACGTGGTGAAGGCCGCCGCCGACACGATCAAGAACGTCACCCTGGAACTCGGTGGCAACGATCCGGCGATCGTGCTCGACGACGCCGATATCGAGGCGACCCTGGACCGGATGCTCGCCGGCATCTTCACCCGATCCGGTCAGATCTGCTTCGCCGTCAAGCGCATCTACGTGCCGCGAGAGATGCACGACCGTTTCGTCGAGGCCATGATCGCCCGCGTGCAGGATTACGTCGTGGGGCACGGGCTGACCGAAGGCGTGAACTTCGGGCCGCTGGCCACGCAGGCGCAGTACGAGAAGGTGCGCGGGTTCATCGAGTCCACCCGGGCCACCGGGGCCGAGGTGGTCGAGCTCGGGCGCCTGGCGGAGGGACTGGACGCCGCGGACGGCTACTACGTGCTGCCGCACATCGTGGCCGACGTGGAGCACGGCTCGGAGATCGCCGGTTGCGAGCAGTTCGGGACGATCATCCCGGTCACCGCCTATGACGACGAGGAACAGGTCATCGCCTGGGCCAACGACAGCGAGTACGGGCTCGGGTCCTCGGTCTGGACCTCCGACCCCGAGCGCGGTCTGGCCATGGCCTCCCGCATCGAGGCCGGCAGCACCTTCATCAACACCCACTCCTTCGAGTCCCTGGACCTGCGGATGCCCTTCGGCGGGATCAAGCAGTCGGGCCTCGGCCGGGAGTTCGGCGAGGCCGGGCTGGCCGCCTACGCCGAGGACCACGCCATCCGCCTCCTCAAGTAGGGAGCTGAGCTACAAGCTCAGGGCCGCGCCGTCGGCCGATTCCCGATCGTGCAGCAGCCCCGATCTCGTCGGATGAGGTCGGGGCTGCTGCACGCCGCTGGAAAAGTCTGGCCGCCGTGCGGGCGTGCTCTCAGGCGAACGGCTGCGAGGCGTCGTCGAGGGCGCCCAACTCCTCGTTCGTCAGGCGCAGGGAGGACGCGGCCAGCAGGGCCGGCAGTTGCGCAGGCCTCGATGCCGAGGCAATCGGGGCGGTCACACCCCTGGCCCGCAACCATGCGAGGGCGACGGTGGGAATGTGCGTGCCGTGGGCAGTGGCGATCCGGTCCAGCGTGTCGACGACCTCCAACCCGTCCGCCGTCAGATAGCTCTGGGCGGCGTCCTGCCGCGCCGAGCCCTGCAGGTCCTCGGGTGTGCGGTACTTGCCCGTCAGGAACCCGGAGGCCAAGGAGTAGTAGGAGAACACTGCGGCGTCGAACTCCGCCGCGAGAGGCCGGTACTCCTGCTCGTACTCCTTGCGGGCCACCAGGCTGTACTGGGGCTGGATCGCGACCGGGATCGTCCTGCCGTCCTGTCGCGCGGTGGTGAAGAACTCCCGCATCCTGGCGGGGGAGTAGTTGGACAGGCCGACTCCACGGATCTTGCCGCTGCGCACGAGCTCGTCGAAGGTGTCCACCTGGTCGGAGATCTCCACGGACTCGTCGTCGTAGTGGGCGTAGTAGAGATCGACGTGGTCGGTCCGCAGGCGCTTCAGGGAGGCCTCCAGCGAGGCCACCACAGTGTCGTGAGCCAAGCCGGTGAACTCGGGGTGAGCTCCGGTCTTGGTGGCGATAACGACCTGGTCACGATTGCCGCGGGCGGCCATCCACGCTCCGAGGATCTCCTCGGACTCCCCACCGGAGTGCTCCGGTACCCATGAGGAATACATGTCGGCGGTGTCCACGACGTTGCCGCCGGCGTCCTGGAACGCGTCGAGCACGGCGAAGGACTGCTCTCGGCCGGAGGTCCACCCGAAGGTGTTGCCACCCAGGTGGAGCGGGACGATCGGAGCCCCGAGGCTGGGGTTGGAAACGGTGGTGGTCATGTCTCTCTTTTCTTGATGCGGTTCTCCTGCCGTGTCGATCCGTTTCGGCGCGGCGGCCCTACTGATGCAGTGCCTGAGGCGAGGGCCGGCCGGCGGCGTGCTTCACCGGACCGGCCCCCTGACCATGTGCGTTCAGCTCGTGGTCCAGGCACCGGTGACGTCACCAGTGGTGGTGAACTCGGCGATGTTGGTCAGCGCGTACGACAGGGCGGCGCGCTGCCAGTCGGCATTGATGCTGGACGTGGCGTCGGTGACCAGGATCGGGCGGTAGCCGTGGTCGGCGGCGTCCCGCACCGTGTGCTCCACCGCCATGTTCGTCCAGACGCCTGCCACGAGGAGGTCGGTCACGCCGGCGTTGCGGAGGAGGGTGTCCAGGCCGGTGCCGTTGAAGCCGCTCATGCGGTTGCGGATCAGGACGGGCTCTTCCGGCAGGGCCTCCAGGCCCTCGAGGGCCTCAGCACCCCATGATCCCAACTTGAGCGACTCCGGTCCGATCATGCGGAAGATCGGGGCATTGTCGCCGCCGTAGCTGCCGCCGGGGTAGAACACGATGCGGTTGTGGATGACCGGCATCTCCCGTGCCCGGGCCCAGTCGAGGAGCTCGCGCACGTTCGGCACGAGATTCTGTTCTGCGGCATGATCGGCTGCTCCGGAGGCGGCGAACGCGCCGTCGGGGTGGACGTTGTCGTTCTGCAGGTCCACCAGCAGCAGGGCAGTGTTCGTGGGGTCGAGGGTAGTGATGTCCATGGGTGCTCCTCAGGGGTCGTGGGATGTCGTCGGGGACCGGGACGAGCGGCTGACCGGTTGCGTCGCGACTGGGTCCGTGGTCAGCGTCTCGAGGGACTGCCAGATTCCGCGCTTGTGGTCGGCGGTGGGCCGATCTCTCGGTCAGGTCCTGGTCCGGCAATGACGACATCCACACTACCTCGGTTCGAGGTATAGTCGTGGCCATCATGCTTGAACTGGCAATTCTGGGATTCCTGGCGGAAGCTCCGCTGCACGGGTACGAACTGCGGCGCCGGGTGGCGCACTTGTCGGGCCACTCACGGCCGGTCAGTGACGGCAGTCTGTACCCTGCGATCAATCGGTTGGTCCGTCAGGGGTTGCTGGAACGACGCACCGAAGCCGGCAGGGCTGCCGCCCAGCGTCACGTGCTGCACCTGACGGAGGCCGGCCGGACCGATCTGCTGCAACGGCTGAGTCGGCCGCCCGAGCAGGACATCACCGACTTTAACCGCTTCGCTGTGGTCCTCGCCTTCCTCTCCCAGCTTCCGGACGTCGCCGACCAGCATGCCGTCCTCTCGAGGCGACTCGCCTTCTTGGAGGAGCCGGCCAGCTTCTTCTACGACGGCGACCGCCCCCTGCGTGAACGAGAGATGGCCGATCCCTACCGGAAGGGCCTCTTCGTCGTCGCGCGGGCCACGAGCCGGGCCGAAAGGACCTGGTTGCGCGGCGTCCTGGGCGGCGACCACACCCACGACTGATCAGGAGGCGATGTGCGCGCAGTCTGGTACGAGCAGCAAGGTCCGGCCGGTGATGTGCTCCAGGCAGGGGACTTGCCCGATCCCGAGCCGGGGCCGGGGGAGGTCCGGGTGCGCCTGCGGTATTCCGGGGTGAATCCGGGGGACACGAAGAAAAGGCGCGGCTGGCTGGGGTCGACCATGGCCTTCCCCCGGGTGGTCCCGCACAGTGACGGGTCCGGTGTTCTCGACGAGGTGGGACATGGTGTGGACTCGTCGAGGATCGGGCGGCGGGTCTGGGTCTACGGTGCCCAGTCCTACCGGCCTCTCGGCACCGCCGCCCAGTACACCGTGGTGCCCGCCGAACAGGCGGTCGATCTGCCTGACGAGGTCGATGACCTTCTCGGGGCATGCCTCGGCATTCCTGGGATCACGGCCCACCGTGCCGTCTTCGGCGACGGCCCGGTGGATGGGGCGACCGTGCTGGTGCACGGAGCCATGGGGGCGGTCGGCTCGTTGGCCGCCCAGCTCGCCCACCATTCCGGGGCTCACGTCGTCACCACCGTCCGGCGTTCCGAGGATACGTTCCGGTTGAGAGGGACGGCGTTCGGGCACACGGTGGCCCTGGGAGAGCCTGACCCTGCCGGCGCCGTCCGCGCACTGGCGCCGGACGGTGTGGACCGGATCGTCGAGGTTGACTTCGCCGGCAACATCGACTTGGACGCCGCCGTGGCGAAGAACGGTGCCGTGATTGCCGCCTACGCCAGTGGCCGCGACCGGCCGGATTTCCCGTTCTGGCCAATGCTGTTCGACAACATCACGGTCAGGCTCCTCGGCAGCGACGACTTCCCGCCCGCAGCCAAGCGGCAGGCGGCCAGTGACCTCACCGCTGCCGCGCAGGTCGGTGCGCTGAGCATTCCCGTCCGTCCGCCGTTCCCTTTCGAGCAGGTCGCTCTGGCACACGACCAGGTTGACGCCGACAACCGGCGCCGCGTCCTCCTCTCCATTCCGGACTGAGAGTTCGCTGCGGGCCCGGCCCGGGCGTCCAGCGGTGACAGAGAACATGCCGGGCGGGTGAAATTTCGAATCGAAATACCTCGTTTCGAGGTATATCCTCGATGAGGTCCTGCCCGCGACCCGCCAGCACGAGCTGTTCCCTCGAGCGGTCAACGCCGCAGTGAACGACGTCGCCCCGTGCGTGTCGTCCTCGTGGTCCTGGACCAGCCCCGTCGCTCCATAGCTGTCCCACATGCCGGGCTGGCTCCGATGCGCCGCCGGTACGCAGCCGTGCCTGTGGGCCGGCGCCACACCAGCACCCCGGTGAAGCCCATGCTTCTGTCCCGACCCGAAAGTCAGCCATGATCGAGTTCCAGTCCGTCACCAAGACCTACGCCGACGAGTCGGTCGCGGTGGACGACTTCTCCTACACGGTCCCCTCGCACCGGACCGTGGTGCTCGTGGGCTCCTCGGGTTCCGGCAAGACCACCCTGTTGCGGATGGTCAACCGGATGCTGGACCCCACGTCCGGGGTGGTAATAATCGACGGGCAGAACGTGCGGTCCCTCGACAAGGTGCGGCTGCGCCGGTCGATCGGCTACGTGCTGCAGGCGGGTGGGCTGCTGCCGCACCGCACGGTCCTCGACAACGTCGCCACCGTCCCCGTGCTCAACGGCACCTCGAAACGCCAGGCGCGCTCGACGGCCCTGGAGATGCTGGAGCGGGTCGGACTGAGCACAGAACTTGCCGTTCGGTATCCCGCACAACTGTCCGGCGGCCAGCAGCAACGCGTCGGCGTGGCACGGGCTCTGGCCGGCGCGCCCGACATCCTGCTCATGGACGAACCCTTCGGGGCGGTGGACCCCATCGTGCGCACCGGCCTGCAGGTGGAGCTGCGGCGGCTGCAAGCCGACCTGGGCAAGACGATCGTCTTCGTCACCCACGACATCGACGAGGCCTTCGCCCTCGGGGACGAGGTGGTCGTCCTGCGCTCCGGAGGGCGGATCGCCCAGACCGGGACACCCGCTCATCTCCTCGCCCACCCCGCCGACGACTTCGTGCGGCAGTTCATCGGAACCGACAGCGCCAAGCGCACTCTGCGCATCGAGCAGCTCGAAGGTCGACAGATCGTCGTCGACCGCGACGGGCGCCCCGCGGGGCTGCTGACACCATGACGTGGCTGCTGCAGAATCTGCCGCTGGTGGAGGAACTGCTCCTGACCCATCTGCTGCTGAGCCTGGTGCCGGTGGTCGCCGGGCTCGTCGTCGCCCTGCCGCTGGGCCGGTTCGCCTTCCGCCGCCCCGCCCTCGGGGCGCCCCTGCTCGGTGGCGCGGGCGTCCTGTACGCGATCCCCTCTCTGCCGCTGCTCATTCTGATCCCCACGGTGTTCGGCACGCCCCTGCGCTCCGCCGCGACCATGACCATTGCCCTGACCGTCTACGCCGCGGCGTTGCTCGTGCGCACAGCCGCGGACGCGTTCGCCTCGGTCCCCGAGCCGGTGCGCCAGTCCGCCACAGCGCTCGGGTACTCCTCGTGGGCGCGCTTCTGGCGGGTGGAGCTGCCCCTGGCCGGTCCGGTCCTGCTCGCCGGGGTCCGGGTCGTGGTGGTGAGCACAGTCAGTCTTGTCACCATCGGTGCGGTGATCGGGATCCGCAGCCTGGGCACCCTGTTCACTGACGGCTTCCAGCGCGGTCTCCCCGGAGAGGTCCTGACGGGGCTGGTCCTCACGGTCGCTTTGGCGCTCGCCCTCGACGGGCTGTGCGCCGCGCTGGGCCGCTCGGCCATGCCATGGACCCGCCCGGGGCGACGACGTCCGCCGATGAAGACCCAAACCCGGACGATGCCATGAACCTCCTGACCGAGGCCCTGATCTGGATCGGAGACCCCGAGCACTGGGCCGGCACCGAAGGCATCACCCGCCGGCTGCTCCAGCACCTCGGCATCGTGGCACTGGTGGTGGTCCTCGCCGCAGCGATCGCCCTCCCCGCCGGGGTCCTGGTCGGCCACACGGGCCGAGGGCGCGGCCTCGTCGTCGCCACCGCGGCCGCCGGCCGGGCGGTGCCCACCCTGGGGCTGCTCACCCTGATCGGTCTCCTCGTCGGGATCGGGCTGCAGGCACCCGTGCTCGCCCTGGTCGTGCTGGCGATTCCCTCGATGCTGGCCGGCGCCTACTCCGGCGTCGAAGCCGTGGACCCGGCCACGGTCGACGCAGCTCGAGCTGTGGGAATGACCGAGTGGCAGATCGTCCGTCGCGTCGAGCTGCCGCTGGCCGGATCGGTCATCGTCGGTGGCCTGCGCTCGGCCGTCCTGCAGGTGGTCGCCACTGCCACGCTCGCCGCCTACGTCGCGGACAGCGGTCTCGGCCGGTACCTGTTCACCGGACTGAAGGCTCGCGACTACCCCCTGATGCTCGCCGGATCCCTGCTCGTCGTGCTCCTCGCCCTCCTGCTCGACGGTGCGCTGGGCCTGGCGCACCGCGGGATCACCCGGGCCACCACTCCTGACGCACCCCCGCGTCGCTCCACCCCCACGGAAGGACTCCGATGAACCCCCGTACCCTGCCCGCGCTCGCCGGCACGCTGCTCGCCGGCACCTTGATGCTGACATCGTGCTCCGGTGCCGATCCCCTGTCCCAGGCCTCCGGTGACTCCACCGACGGGGCCGGGGAGAAACCGACCATCGTCGTGGGTTCTCAGGACTACTACTCCAACGAGATCATTGCCGAGGTCTACGCCCAGGCCCTGGAGACCCACGGGTACACGGTGGAGCGACAGTTCCGCATCGGCCAGCGCGAGGTTTACCTGCCCGAGATCGAGAGCGGCGAGATCGACCTGTTCCCCGAGTACACGGGTCCACTGCTGCAGTACTGGAAGCCTGACACCACCGCCCGCCTCACCGAGGACGTCTACGCGGAACTTGCTGGCACCGTCCCGGAGGGCCTGCGGGTCCTCGACCAGTCCTCGGCCACTGACCAGGACTCCTATGTGGTCACCCGTGCCTTCGCGGAGACCTGGGACCTCACCGGCATCGGCGATCTGGCGGACGTCACGGAGCCGCTGACCCTCGGCGGCAACTCCGAGGGCGAGACGCGGCCGAACGGACCGCGGGGGCTCCAGGAGGCCTACGACGTCGACGTCGACTTCACCCCGATTGAGGACGGCGGCGGCCCGCTGACGGTCAAGGCCCTGCGGGACAACAGCATTCAGCTTGCCATCGTCTACACCGCCGACCCCTCAATCGCAGCGAACGACCTCGTCTCCCTCGAGGACCCCGCCGGCCTCTTCCTTGCCTCGCATGTCGTGCCGCTGGCCAGCGACGACGTCGACGAGGCCGCCGCCGAGATCATCAACGAGGTGGATGCGGCGCTGACTCCGGAAGGGCTCATCGCGCTGAATGCTCGGAGCGTGCAGGAACAGGCCCCGGCCGGGGCGATCGCGGCGGCGTGGCTCGCAGAACAGGACCTGTTCTAGGGACGAATCTGCCCCGTGCCGAACCGCATCGGGTCCGTGCCGTGGGACGAGCTCGATCAGCCGCGATGTGTGCCACAGGACGTATCCCCGTCGATGCCGACGGGGATGCGTCCTGTGCCGGGAGTGCCTTTTCCGGCTGGTCTTCGGTGACGACTTGGGTCCTATTTGGTCTGGCCCTCCTTGGCGAGGACGTAGTCGTAGACGACCTCCTCGCCCGCCCCGCCGTCGGTGCGCGGCTTCGGGTCCAGCATCAGCTCGGGCTTGACCGCCGAGGCGATGTCGTCCTCGTTGTGCGGGTCGCCCGGGAAGTACAGCTGCTGGGTGACCAGCTGGTACCCGGGGGCGGAGACCTTGATGTGGATGTGCGCCGGGCGCCAGGCGTGCCAGCCGGCCGCAGCGATCAGCTGCCCGCAGGCCCCGTCGGTGGGGATCTGGTACGGGGCCGGGCGCTTGGTGTTGATCTCGAAGCACCCGTTCTCGTCGGCCTGCACGGCGCCGCGGAACAGCCACTCGGGCAGCTCCGGGGCGTACTGGGAGTAGAAGCCGTTGGCGTCGGCGTGCCAGATCTCCACCTGGGCGCCCTGCAGCGGGTTGCCCTCGGTGTCGGTGAACCGGCCCTTGAACAGCAGCGGGGTGCCGGGCTCGTCCTCGCGCATTTCAAGGGTCGCCGGAGTGGGCAGCACCGGGGCGCCCGGGACGTAGTAGGGGCCCTCGATGGCGCCCACCGCACCGGGTCGGTGCTGGGAGTTGACGTCCTCGATGGTGTGCTCCAGCCACACGTCCCGGAACAGCGGCCACTCCCCGTCGGTGCCGACCTTGATCAGCCACGCCTTCAGCGCGTTGTACTCCTCGTAGGTGACCTCGTGCTCCACGGCGATGTCGTTGATGGCCTTGATGGCCTCACCAGCCAGCAGACTCACCCGTTCCTGGGACACCTCCAGGGAAGTCAGCTTGCCGGCCTGGGCGAAGCGCTCGGTGGCCTTGGACCCGGCCTCGACCGCGGTGCCCTCGTTCTCCTTGCGGTGTTGCTCCTGCGTCTCGGTCATGATGTTCTCCTCGTCGATTGTCGGATCGGATGATGCTGGTCCGGCCCCGTCCCCGGGCCCCGGGAGGGTTCCGGCACGGGGCCGGCCGTGCGCCCGCGCGGGGATGGGGGGTGGCAGTCCGGGACGACATGCTCACGGCTGTTGCCCGGTGCTGTCGGATCGCGCAGGAGGACGCCACCGGCGTCGGCCGGTCCCCGCCTCGTAGGCCTGCGGGGAGGGATAGCTCACGAGCTCCACCGTGCTGCCCCACGGGGTGCGGGCGTACAGATAGCGGTTACCGGGGCCGGCGTCCCCTCCGGGCAGCTCGCCGGGTGGGCTCAGCAGCCGGCCCCCGGCGTGCTCCAGCCGGTCTGCGGCCACGTCGATGTCATCGACGTAGACACAGAAGTGCTGGAGGCCGAGATCGCTCGGCACCACCGGGTCCCGCTGGGCGGTGCCGGAGTAGGTGAACAGCTCCAGGTTGGCTCCCTCGCCCAGGCGCAGCATGCGGATCGCCTCGATCCTGGCCCCGGAGGGTATGCCGAGGCCGGCCTCGACCTCGGGGCCGGCGAGGGGTTCGTCGAGCATGTCGTAGATCTTCGCGGCCCCGAAGGCCTCGGCGAAGAACTGGGTGGCCTGCTCGAGGTCGGGCACGGTGATGCCGATGTGCTCAATGGCGCGGACTGTCATCGGTTTCTCCTCTCAGATCTGGGACGCAGCCCAGAAGCCGGACTGGGTCGCCTCGTACATCCGTCCGCCCCGCAGGCGGGTGCCGATGATGTGCACGCGGTCGTCGTCGACAGTCTCGGACAAGCCCTCGTCGGACGCACGGTCCTGTGCCCACACCACCCCGGGGCCGGTCGGCGCCTGCTGTCCGGTGAGTACGGTGACGTGCTTGGCGGCGAGCAGCTGGGTTAGATGAGCGCGCTGCATGTCGTTGGTGTCCAAGCCGATGTCATCGCTCGGGGAGGAGAGGGTCACCTCCCGGCCCTGTTCGGCCAGCCACAGGGCGGCGAACAAGGCGATCTCGGTGTCCCCGTGGACGGTGACCTGCTGTGCATCGGGAGCGCGGCGGGTGGCCAGCATCTCCACGGCGTCCAGCGCGTCGTCGGGTGCCCCCGTGCTGACGGTCCCCGTAGCCAGCAGAACGGTGTCGTAGTCGGCCAAATCCGTTTCCTGGACTTCGGTGCCCAGCCGGAGATCGACACCGGCGTGGTCGAGCTCGGTGCGGTAGAAGTTGATCAGGGTCGAGATCTCCGTGTTGAGCACCTCGGCCGCGGCCCAGGACCGGAGCTGACCGCCGATCTCCGCTTCGCGTTCCACCAGTGTCACCGCGTGCCCGCGCTCGGCTGCCAGCATGGCCGCCTCGCACCCGGCGGGTCCGGCCCCCACGACGAGCACCCGCTTGGAGACCGGCGCAGGGCGCCGGGCTTCCGAGGCTCGTTTCTCCTGGGAGAGGGCGGGGTTGATGACGCACTGGGTGCGCTGTCCGTTGAACATCCACCGTGAGATGCACTCGTTGACCGCAATGCAGCGTCGCACGCGAGAGGTCTCCCCGCGCCGGGTCTTCTCCACCGCTGCCGGGTCGGCCAGCTGGGCACGCCCCAGGGCGACGAAGTCGAGCTCGCCGGCGGCCACGTCGTCGTTGAGCTCGTCCAGCAACCAGGTCAGCCGGCCGACGCCGATGACAGGCACGGACACCCGCTTCTTCACGGCCTTGGCGTAGTGCAGCAGGTTCCCCGGGGGATGCATCGGCAGCAGGACGTCGGCGGTGTCGTAGTTGCCCGCCGATACATCGAGGGCGTCGACGTACTCCTCGAGCATCTCGCAGAACGCCAGCCCGTCGTCGAGGGACAGGCCGCCCTCGTACGGCTCCTCGACGCTGAGGCGGTAGAGGACGGGGAAGTCAGGGCCGACCTGATCCCGCACCGCCCGGACCACCTCGAGGGCAAAGCGTGCCCGGTTCTCCAAGGAGCCGCCGTATTCGTCGGTGCGCTTGTTGGTCTTGGGGGAGAGGAACTGGGAGAGCAGGTATCCGTGCGCACCGTGGAGCTCCACCGCGTCGAAGCCGACCTCTTTCGCCCGCCGGGCGCCCTGGGCGTAGCGCTGGATCAGTCCCGGGATTTCCTCCAGTTCAATCGCCCGAGGAGCCGTGCCGAAGGCGCTGGTGATACCGGCGGTCGGGGCGATCGGGGGCTCATTGCGCTCCGTGTTGCCCTGGGAGTTCTGACGGCCGGTGTGGTGGAGCTGTACGGCGATCTTCGCACCCTCGTTGTGCACGGCTTCCACCAGGTCGGCCAGTCCGGCCCGGAACCGGTCGTGGTCGATCCGGATGGGGTGGCCGACTGTGCGGCCGAGCTCCCAGTCGACCGATGTGTTTTCCGTGATGAGCAGGCCGGCGCCGCCGCGGGCCCGCTCCCGGTAGTACTCGATGAGCCGGTCGCTCACCTCGCCCCACGTGCCGGCGTACTGGGTAAAGATGGGGGACTGGACGAATCGGTTCTTCAGGATCATCCGGCCGATGCGGCCGGGCTGGAACAGGGCGCTGTGCTTCACCGCGCTGTGAGGTGATGTGCTGAGCATCTCGACTCCTTCATTGCCGGGAGGTGCCTCCTCGGTTGTCAGCAAGTATTGAAGGGCCGCAGGGGTTGAAACTTGCCGTGATGCGCACAAGAACGCGCACCACGTGCACAGTGTGAGCTAGGTCATGTCTGGCGCTGTGCGTTCCGTGCCGCCCGGGGCGACAGGCCGAAGGCGGCGCGATAGGCGCGGCTGAAGGAGGACGGGGTGTCGAACCCGCACCGGTGAGCAATCACGGTGATGGACAGACCTGTGGCCGACATCAGCAGTTGGTGCGCCGCTTCCTGGCGTCGGCGCATCAGGTACTGCCGGCAGCTCTCGCCCGTCTCCTGGAACAGCAGATGCAGATAGCGGGTGGACACCGCGTTGGCCGAGGCGATGGTGTCCACGGTGAGCTCCGAGTCGCCGAAGTGTGCGTCGATGAAGGCCCTGATCTCCATCAGCCTGATCGTCCGGGTGTCCAGGACCACGTTCGAGGACGCGCCGATCGCCGAGGTCAGCAGGTCAACGGCGACATGTCCGGCTGTCGCGGCGGCGGTGCCATCCAGGTCCTCGGTCGACGTCGACGTCTGCAACCACGAGAAGAGCAGGCGCAGGCTGGGGGAGTCGGGCACGGTGCGGGCGACGATCGCATCGAGATGGGGCATGGTGTCGCGGCACAGGTCGCGCGGCATGAAGAACGTGGTCTTGACGAGGTCCTGACCGCTGACGCACTCCCCGGGACGCACACCGTCCCAGATCACCGCGGTGCCGGCGTCGACCTGGGCGCGTCGGCCGTGCTGTGTGAATGTCTCCGTGCCGCGCCGCACCAGAAGAACCGCTACGTACTCTCCGTCCGTCCGCCGGATCTGTGGGGCATCACGTCGCCCTGCCATGCCTCCGAGACGAGAGTCCACGGCCCACGCCTCACCCAGATGGACTGTCTTGTGCTCCAGTACGCTGCCGCGGGAGACGTCCAGCCGCCACGGCAAGTGGCTGGTCGAGAAGTCTTCCACCATCTCATCGCTCACAGCAGCTGTTATCGACACGGGTGGCGTCCTCCTCCGGCGGGGGGTGGGATCCCCTGGTATTGACCGTCCCGACGTCCGTTCTGTCACCAGACACCGCCACGGCGCGTCGGCCGCGAGCCAGAAGCGCAGATCGGGCGCTCCCATCAACTTGAATGTGATGTACGTCCCATCACTGCGGTCCAGTGTAGCGGTGGACCATGCCCTCTGGGTCGAGGTCTTCGAGGTTCCGGACCGGTGCTACGTCAGGGGCGTGCCAGGGAGCGGAGCGAGGCCACGAAGGAACCGACTTCATCGCGGCCTCATGTCCAAAAAGCCCCTCATGGCCGGGCAACGGGCCGGCCTACCGAGGGCGAAGTCGGGTTGCTGGAGGGACAGGCCGTGTACGTGTTGCTCTGCAGTCGGAGTGAGGACCTTCAGGACTCCGAAGGAGTGGCTCCATGTGACCGCCGTAGGGGTAATCACGTGGAGGATGGCGGCAATTCCTCGGTGTCCTTCTCCAGGCCGTTCGAGGGAGGAGGTCCACGCGTGGACCAAGACCGCGTGGGGGACCACTGACCGCCGGCCGGTATCGAAGCGGTCCGCATCCCATGAACTCGATGACCGGCCGAGGATGTCGACGCCCTGTTATCCGTCCTGGGCGTGCTTATGCTGGGTCGACGGAGTGCATCCAGCGGATCTGCTCGGTTCGGCACTGACGGCTACGACCATGGGACAAGACGTTGGACATCAAGGAGCTGGAAGCGTTCGTCGCAGTGGCCGAGGAGCTGCATTTCAGTCGGGCAGCGCAACGACTCCAGATGGCCCAGCCTCCGCTCAGTTACCGCATCCAGCAGCTCGAGAAGGAACTCAAACTTAAGCTGTTCGTCCGCAACACGCGCTCGGTGACTCTCACGGACGCGGGGGAGCGTCTCCTAGGACCGGCGCGAAAGGTGCTGGCCGATGTGGAACTGGCTCACGCGGCGGCTCGTGCTCTGACAGCAGGGGAGTCCGGTCGGGTGCGGCTCGGCTTCGCCGGCGCCTCCAGCAGCAAGATCCTCCCCACTCTCGCCCAGGAGGTGCGCCGCCGATACCCCGGTATCGATCTGGTGCTGCAGGGGCAGACCTATGCCGGTGCTGCGCTCGACCAGGTGGTGCGCGGCCAGTTGGATCTCGGTTTCGTCCGGCTCCCCGTGCGGCACTCCGACGTCAGCTATCGCGTCATCGAGCACGAACGGCTCATCTGCGCACTGCCGTCCTCCCATCGGCTGGCTGGGGAGAAGGAGATCTCGCTGGCCAGTCTGGCCGACGACCCCTTCATCAGTTTTCCGGCGGAAGGCGGTTCCACCCTTCGGGCTGCCCTGCTGGACGCCTGTGCCAAAGCGGGAGTATCACCGAGGATCGTTCAAGAGGCTCCTGACTCCTACACCATTCTTGCCCTGGTCGCCGCGGGGGCCGGGGCCACGTTGACGTTGACCTCTGTGCGGCACGTCCAGCCCACGGGTGTCGCCTACATCCCCATCTCCGGGGAGCCGATCTGGTTGCACGCCGCACTGGCATGGCGCACGGACAACGCATCCCCGGCTCTCGAGCGGGTGCTGGACATCTGCGCCGAGGTCCTGCCGGAGCCAGCACTCTGAGGGCCTCCTCGACAGTCCGGGTGAACCGTGCATCTAAAAATGGTCATAGTCGATCAGTGACTGGTATTTCCCTCATATAGACGGCCGTTCTAGCCTTCTGGGGAGATGTAGCGCGCATCACACCCCTCGGGTGCTGGCGATGGTGCTGCGGCAGTCTCCCTCTCCATGCCATGGCGCTGAGCGCTCAACACGCCTGTGACCGCGCCATGTGCTACTCGATCGACCTCGACCAACAGTGAGGCCAAAGCCATGACAGTGAACGACCCGCCCACCACGACCGAGGTGGAAGCCAAGGAATTCGGCGGCTCAGCAGGCCGTCAGAGGCCGGGGCGGCTCCCGGCTCTGCGCTGGGCCGAGCTCCCCAAACCCGTGAACTTCCGCAGGATGGCGGGCCCCGGGGTCATCCTGGTGGCCGTGGGCATCGGATCGGGCGAGTACATCTCGCATCCCTACATCACCAGTCAGGTCGGACTCACGTGGTTGTGGGCCGCAGCGCTGGGCATCGGCATTCAGTATTTCCTCAACACCGAAGCGGCTCGATATTCTCTGGCCACCGGCGAGACGGCGATGACCGGATTTGCGCGGCTCTGGCGTGGATGGGCACCGCTGTTCATCGCGATGACCGTGATCCCGTTCGCCTGGCCGGGCTGGATGAGCAGTGCGGCCACCATGGCGACGTTCACCGCGGGAGGCCGTGGCAACGTCCAGTGGATCGCCATCGGTGGGCTCGTGGTGATCGGTCTGGTGCTGACGCTCTCGCCGATTGTGTACAAGACCGTCGAAAAGCTGGAGTTCCTCAAAGTCATCGGCATCCTGATCTTCGCCGTCATCATCTGCCTGGTCGTCATCGGCTGGGGTCCGTGGACCGCCCTGCCGGCGGACACTGCCCAGGGCTTCGGTCGTCTGCCAGAGGGGATTCCGGTGGAGTTCCTGGTGACCTCGGTCGTCTTCGCCGGTGGCGGCGGTGTCATCAACCTGACCGTCAGCAATTACACCCGGGACAAGGGATGGGGGATGGGGGCGCACGCTCCCCGCATCGTCTCCCCGATCACCGGTCATGAAGAGGCCGGCACCGCCACTGGAACGCAGTTCCTCATGACCCCGGAGAACCAGTCCCGCTGGAAGACCTGGTGGAAGAACGCTTGCGCAGAACAGTTCTGGACGTTCTTCGTGGTCGGGCTGTTCAGCATCACGATCTTCTCCCTGCTCGCCTACCGCTTGATCCCTGTGGGCAGCTACGAGGGCAAGGCCGACCTGTCCTTCATCCAGGTGCAGGCCGGCGTCCTCGGCGATCAGTTCGGGGGCGGGCTGCAGTTCTTCTACCTGCTCATCGGCACCGTCGCCCTCATGTTCGCGAACCTTGCCGTGGTGGATCTCGTGGCTCGGGTCGTCTCGGACGTCCTGACCGTGAACTACCTGCACGGGCACGCGTTCTGGACGGAGGCCAAGATTTACAGCACCTTTGTGTGGATCATGGTGGGGCTGGGCATCGTCATCCTCGGCGTCGGCATCACCCAGCCGATCACCCTGCTGGCCATGGCGGCAGTGCTGAACTGCGGAGTCATGGTCGTCTACTCCATCCTGCTCGTGGTGCTCAACCGACGTCTGCACAAGGTGATCCGCATGCCGGGCCACCGTGTGGCCGTCATGGGCATCGCGACCGTTTTCTACTCGGTCGTGGCGGTCTACACCCTGGTGATCCAGGCGCAGAAGCTGTTCGCCGCCTAGCGCGAGACAGTCCACGGCGGTGGGCCGGGCAGCGATGCCCGGCCCACTTCCTTGTTCCGTCCTGATCCGAAACGCATGGGCGGGCCAGGCTGCGACACCGTCAACGACTGTCGGCGGATGCGGTCCCGAGCCGCGCACGTGTTCACCGGGCGCCGTCCGTCAGCCGGGGCCAGTGAGGGTGAGCGGCACCGTCTGTCCTGGCAGATCATTTCGGCCTCGGTGGAGGCTGTGCAGTAGTCAGAGGATGGCGACGGCATTGGCCGGTGAGCCGACTCCTCCGGGCAGCTTCAATGGGGTGGCGACGACCATGAAGTCGTACCGCCCCTCGGCGGCGCAGGTGTCGGCAAGCTCGTCCAGTTGCCACAGTTCACCGATGACCAGTCCCAGCATCGGGATGAGAATGCGGTGGAGCATGCCGGTGTGGGAGGAGACCGGGAGAATTCCGTCGAGCTCGGCTCTGACCCGCAGGGCGGAAGCTGTCGCCGGCCAGGCCTCCAGCGCCACATTGTCGGCAGCGGCGACGGCGACCCGGTGGTCCCAGAGCCAGGCCGCGGTCTCATGGCTCGCCTCCAGCCCCACCGACACCAACGGGACCGGTGCTTCGGAGGTCGCGTCGACGTCGCCTGCGTTCGATGCGTCCCGAAGCTGCGCGAAGCGGTGTCCCAACCATCCGAAGCGGATCAGCAGGATGTCGCCGGGTTCGAGGTCGACGCCCTGATGGACTGCCGTCTCCTCCAGCACCTGGGCAGGGACGGGCCGTGGATCGGCATGGTCGATCGGCTCTCCACGACGAGCGAGGTACCGTTCGACGTCCAGGAGCACCCCACGGCCGGCGATGCCGTGCTCGGCGAAGCGCTGGACGCCCAACAGGGGATCGCCGGCGATCAGCCTCTGTGGATCCGCATGGTTGTAGAAGCCGTGGTCCGGGTGCCCGAAGTGGCGGAGGCCGTCGATTTGACTGGTGGCCTGGGGAAAAAGGTTGTCGATCCGGTCGTCGCGGTGGAACTCGTTCAGGCCGAAGACGCTGTGCTGCAGGGCGCCGCGGTGAGGAATCAGTGGCTGGGGAAAGGCGTCCAGGGGAAGATCCAGTGAGAACGTCCGGCCGCTGCGCACGAGACCGGCTGCCCGGACCCGGTGCTCGGGCGCGAGAAAATTGAGTGTACCGATCTCATCATCGGTGCCGAACAGTCCCCAACTGCTGCCCGGGGGTGCATTGGTCCGGGCAAGGAGGCTCTCATAGCTGGGAACGTCGGTAGGCCGGGGCATGCGTTGTCCTCTCGTGGTGTGGTGATGGACTATCGACGATTGTGCCGATCAAGTCCACGGGAATGTAAGAGCCACCGGCGAGCAGGGTTGTCCGCCTGAGGCCGTGCAGTCATGTCGTGCTGTGGGTGCGCCTGGGCCGGGAGGCCTCGATCTGGCGCATGGGAGGGTCTTCCCATGGCATCCGCATCGCCTCCAGGCCCACGGCACGGAGGCGATGCGGTGCGCTGCAGCAGCACGTGGATCAGTGCTCTAGTGTGGCTGTGCCCTCAGGAATGCGGTCCAGCGCCGGAATGAGCAGGACCTTGCAGGCCTCTCCCTGGAGCAGTGCGATGGCCTCGTCCAAGGCCGAAAGCGGAAGGCGGTGCGTGATGAAACGCGTGAGGTCCAGTTTGCCGCTGGCGACGACCGCTACGAGCTGTTCCCACGTTTCCCACAGAGCGCGACCGAAGCTGCCGCGGAGGGTCAGGCCCTTCTTGATGAGGTAGGCGGCCACATCCAGCTCGATCGGGCGGCCAGGAATGCCCACGGCGACAACAGTCGCCTCCTTGCGCACTGCCTCCAACAGCGATCCCATGGCGGCCGGAACGCCGGAGGCCTCAAAGGCAACATCGAATCCGTTCTTGTCGCCGGAGACTGTGCGACAGTGCGTCACGACGTCGTCCTCCGGGTGCATTGCCGTGGCGCCGAGTCCTTCGGCGAGCCCGCGGCGGTATGCATTGGGCTCGACGACGACCACGCGGGCGGCTCCCATGACGTCGACAAGGGCGGCGATAAGCAGGCCTACGGGCCCTCCGCCGCTGATGACCACGTCGGCCCCTGCAGGATTGAGACCCGAACGCTGGATGGCGTGCATGGCGACACCAGCCGGCTCCAGCAGGGCCGCCTGATCCAGAGGAAAGCCGGCGGGCAGTTTGAAGCACGCCGAGGCGGGGGCTACGAGACGCTCGGCGAAGCCGCCGTCGACGTGCAGCCCGAGAAGTTGCATGTTGAGGCAGTTGTGGGAGGCGCCAGTGCGGCAGGGATAGCAGATGCCGCACGCCCAGTGAGACTCCAAGGCGACCGTGTCTCCGACGGCGAGGGACGTCACGCCGGCTCCGACCTCGAGCACCGTTCCGGAGCATTCGTGGCCCATGACACCTGGGATGTTGAGCTTGAAGGCTTGAGCCATGGGGGTGTACTCGTAAATCTCACGATCGCTGCCGCACACGGATGCCGCGGCCACTTGGATCTTCACCTGTCCCTCGGCAATTTCCGGTTCGGGATGGTCGGTGACGTATCTCGCTCCGCGGCTGGGATTGTGCTTGAGGACAGCGCGCATCAGTCTGCCTTTCGAGGCGTGGGGAACGGCGACAGTGGGAGTCAGTACTTTTCAGGAGAACATGGTGGGTGCCGGAGCGGATCTGTCGGTGCGATAGGCGGTGAGCTTGTCCTCGTCGACGGTGGTGCCGACACCCGGTACCCGGGGGGCTGCGATGCGCCCGTCGGAAATGATGATCGGTTCGGCGAGGAGATCGTCGGCCATGTCCAGGAAGTTGGACAGCTCGGCGGCGCGTCGGGAGGTGTGGGCGAAAGCGGCGCCGAAGACCACGGAGGCGATCGTGCCTACCTGGGTGTCGATCTGGTTGCCCACGTACACGTCGACACCCATGCCCTCGGCCATGCCGACGATTTTCGCGGCCTCGGTGAACCCCGAGCGGGCCGTCTTCAGCGCCAGCAGGTTCGCCCCGCCGGTGAGCAGCTCCCGGGCGGCCTCCCCCAGGGTCGGGGCGGACTCGTCGGCGGCGATGGGGATCATCGACCTCTCCACCAGCCGGCGGCGGCCGAGCACCTCACGGGCGTCGTCGGGCTCCTCGAGGAACTGCAGGCCCAGATCGTCCGTGCGGCGCAGCACCTCCATGGCCTCGTTGGCGGACCAGCCGCGGTTGGCGTCCATGTAGAGCTCGGCGTCCTCGCCCAGGCCCTCGCGCAGCACCCTGGCGGCCTCGACGTCCAGAGAAAGGGGGTGCCGGCCGGTCTTGAGCTTGAACGTGGTGATGCCGTAGGTGTCGCGGATCTCCAGCGCCAGGTCCAGCAGCTCGGCGGCGGGCTTGAAGCCGAGCATGTGCGAGACGCGCATCGAGTCCGTGAAGCCGCCCAGCAGCTTCGTCACCGGCTGCCCCAGCGCCTGGCCGATGACGTCCCACAGGGCGATGTCCACCGCCCCCTTGGCGGTCTCGTTGTGGATCGTGCGGGCCAGCACGGCCTGGACCTTCTCACGGTCGAGGACGTCGAGTCCCACCAGTTGCGGGGCGAACAGGTCCTCCACGACCGCCACGATGGACTTCTGGGTCTCCCCGTAGGTGTAGGGCCGCGGCGGGGCATCGGCCGTGCCCACCACTCCGTCGTCGGTGGTGATCCGCACCAGCACGTGATCGGCCGTGAGGACCTCACCGCTGGCGAACTTCAGAGGAGTGACATAGGGGATCTCGTAGGGAATGGCTTCGACGCGCTGGATCTTCATGGGGCTGTGACAGCTTTCTCGTGACGGACAGTTTTTCGAACAGACCTGACGTGCACCGATATCCGGGCGAGGGGGAGACTCCTTCGGCCGGGTGGAAGTCGGGAGTCACAGGGCCTTGCCCACTGTCCGGCCTCACAGCACGCGGACCGACGTCTTGCCTCTGCTTTCGGCGGAGCCCATCGTGCTCCGGATCCGAATCCCAGCCCTGAGCGGGCCGGCGCCGCGGAGCAAGGAGATTCGGCCAGAACCTCGGAACTCGCACCGGAAGGGAGGGCGCAGTCACCCTTGACCACTCCAACGCGCTCGTTCCGTTGTTCCCTCCCGGTGCCGGAGGGTCGTGCTCCCACCTTCCCAGTCCCTATTGCACAGCGTCCAATACCAATCCACCACTCGGCCATACAAAGTTCAGATGGATAGGCTGTGGCGCCGCATACGCCGGTGACCGCGACGTCCGGTGTGTCATCTAATTTCAGAATGAACAATCGGAAGATCGGTATTGGATTCCAATCAATTCCTTGGGCAGACTTGTGACATCCGCCACCGGATCCATAACATCCGCCACGCCAGGATCACGCGTGGCGCCCCCAACGCCAACTCTTCGGGAGACCTGCGTGAAACTCCGCCTTCATCATGTGAATGTCTGCACGGACGACATGGGACAGCTCGACTCGTTCTACGGCACCGTCCTGGGGCTGCAGCAACTGCCCACCCCACCGATGGTCGGACAGTCCGAGGCCGACACCGACGGTTCCGCTGAATGGGGCGGAACGGCCAGCTTCTTCGTGGCCGGGCACGAGTCCGAGCTGCAGATCCACGCCACTCGCCGTCGCCCCGATGCCTCGTACGAGCACAAGCAGTACGTCAACCCGCTGCTGAACGGTCACTTCTGCTTCCGCACCGACGACATCGAAGCTGTGCTGCGCCGGCTCGAGGAGCACGGCGTGCCGTACTCCGACTACGGCTACTGGGCCCTCAAGGGATGGCGGCAGGTGTTCCTGTCCGATCCGGCCGGCAACATCATCGAGATCCACCAGGTCGATGGCGTGGAGGAGCTGGAGGAGTTCGTGCCCTCCGGACCGCTACGCCTTCATCATGTGAATGTCTGCACGGACGACATGGGACAGCTCGACTCGTTCTACGGCACCGTCCTGGGGCTGCAGCAACTGCCCACCCCACCGATGGTCGGACAGTCCGAGGCCGACACCGACGGTTCCGCTGAATGGGGCGGAACGGCCAGCTTCTTCGTGGCCGGGCACGAGTCCGAGCTGCAGATCCACGCCACTCGCCGTCGCCCCGATGCCTCGTACGAGCACAAGCAGTACGTCAACCCGCTGCTGAACGGTCACTTCTGCTTCCGCACCGACGACATCGAAGCTGTGCTGCGCCGGCTCGAGGAGCACGGCGTGCCGTACTCCGACTACGGCTACTGGGCCCTCAAGGGATGGCGGCAGGTGTTCCTGTCCGATCCGGCCGGCAACATCATCGAGATCCACCAGGTTGATCAGTCATGAGCACCGACAACGCGCAGCGGCGGGCCGTCATCGTCACCGGTGCCAGCGGCCTCGTCGGAGGAAGCGTCGCCCGGACCGTGGCGGAGGCGGGTTATGAAGTCGTCCCGGTAGATGTGCGAGCCGGCACGGTGGACGGGCTCGACGTCACGGCCTGCGACATCACCGACACGCAACAGGTGGTCCAGCTCATGGAGAGCATCCAGACCGGCGGGGCACAGCTGTACGGACTCGTCAACGCTGCAGCCGTCATTCCGACGGCCGGCTTGTGGGACGTCCAGGTCGACGAGTTCATGACCGTCTTGAAGATCAACACGTGGGGCAGTCTCAACATCGCCCGCGAGGCATCCAAGCTGATGGCCGCCGGCGGGGCCGGCCGCATCATCAACATTGCCTCTGTGGCCGCCTACACCGGAGGGCTGGTCGGAGGACCTCACTATGCCGCCTCCAAGGCCGGGGTCATCGTGCTGACCAAGGTCCTGGCCAAAGAGCTGGCAGCCCAGGGAATCACGGCCAACGCGATCGCCCCAGGGGCTCTGGACAGTCCTGCGACGCAGGCATTGCCGGACGAGGCGCGCACCGCGTTGGTCGATCGCATTCCCGCGGGCCGATTCGGCACGCGTGACGAGATCACAGGGGCCGTCACTTACCTGCTGACGTCGGCAGCCGGCTACATGACCGGGGCGACCCTGGACATCAACGGCGGCGTCCACCTTCGTTGAGGAGCCTGTCGAGGCCGCACCGTGCCTCGTCCGGTCCGGGAGTGCGCTCCTACGGCCGCGCATGAAAACCCCTCGACACGGGCATGGGCAGGACGAGGGCCCGGTCTCTCCGGCGATCCCTCCACCGTCCTCGTGAAGAAGTTCCCGAGGACTACTGCCCGCCTCAATCCTGCTGTCCGCACGGTCACCCACTGCTGACGGCATCATCGTCCAGCTTTCGGCGTGTTCGCGCCTTGAACGAAGCCCAGAGCAACTACCTAGTGGAGTCAACCGTGAAGAAACATGCTCTCGTGACCGGAGGGTCGGGCGGCATCGGCCTGGCCATCTGCGAAGCCCTCGACGCCTCCGGATACCACGTCACCTCCATTGATCGTGTCGAGGGGCGCTACGACACGCTGGCGGGAGACTTGTCCTCAGCGGACACCGCGGCGCAGCTAGCCGATGAAGTTCTGGACCGCGTGGGCCGAGTCGATGTTCTGGTCAACAATGTAGGCGCAGTGTTCCCAGGTGCACTTGCCGACCTCGACCCCTGCTCCATGGAGGCGTCCTTCCGCCTGAACTTGATGCCCGCAGTCATCCTCAGTCAGAAGATGACTCCCGGCATGGCGAAGGCGGGCTGGGGCCGGATCGTGAACATCACGTCGCGGGCAGCACTCGGCAAGGCCGAACGCACAGCTTACGTCGCGGCCAAGGCCGGACTCATCGGACTGACGCGAGTGTGGGCTCTCGAGTACGCTGCCGCGGGCATCACCGTGAACGCGGTGGGACCCGGCCCCATCGAAACTCCCCTTTTCGCCGGCGCGAACTCGCGGCCGTCCGACGGAACCGACCTGGCGGAGTCCGTGCCGGTGAGACGGATGGGCAAGCCGTCCGAGGTGGCCCACGCCGTGGACTTCTTCGCTTCCGAGGAAGCCGGATTCGTGACCGGACAGACCCTCTATGTCTGTGGTGGCATGACGGTCGGTGCCAACCACTTCTGACGGAGCGGCAGCACTCGCTTGCCACGCCGATGCTGACGGACCGCTCTGTCGACCTTGTCCTGTGCAGCGCGGGACTCGCGCACCGGATGAATCACGCGGGGGTTCCGCACGAGCAGCTCAAGACAGCCAGGTGTGCTCCGCCCGTCAGAGACCGTAGCGGCGGATCCGCTCGTAGAGCGTGCCGCGGGAGATCTGCAACCGGTCGGCCGCATCGGATTTGTTGCCGGCACATGCATCGAGAACGGCCGCAATGACCTCCCGTTCGGCGGTCTCCAGCGGGCTCAGCGGGGCCCCGGCGGCCACCGGCACCCCACCTCTCAGCGAAGCTTGCGCGAAGGCTGCGGCGTCGACGTGTCCGACGACGAGAGAGCACCCGGCGGAATCATCGCCGGGAACCACGGGCACGACGCGGGCATGCCCCCCGGCAGGCAGTGCCACTTCTGCGGCGCCGGATCCCGCACGCTCCAGCAGCGCCCAGATCGCTGCCCGTTCGCCGATGGCCGGACCTGTTCCGTCGGCGATCACGGTGTGGCGGTCCAGGGTGACAACGGCAGCTCGGGTGCCCGCCTTGACGCGCAGATGTGCCTCCATCAGGCGGCGGTGCCGCGCCTGTGAGGCGCGGCTCAGCGCGGTCTGGACCTCGCTGATCACGTGACTCAGCGCAAGCCTCAGATAGGGATTCGCCTCGTTCGCCAGGCACGTCACATTCACGGCGCCCAGCACTTCCCTGGACGCAGGGTGGAGCAGCGGGCCCGCCGCGCAGGTGAGTCCTTTCCACCGCTCGTCCTCGTGGTCGGTCCCGTGGATGATGGCGGCGGTACGGCGGTCCAGGGCGAGGCCGATGCCGTTGGCCCCGGCGGCTCCGATGGCCAGGTCCACGCCGGCGTGGACGTCGGCTCGCTGAAGCTGGCGCCTCAGCCGGTCGCTCGACGACCACTCGTACACGACGCGCCCGTCGGCGTCACTCAGCGCGAGCCATGTCGTCGTGCCTTCCAGGGCGGACCTCGTGGAGGTCAACGCCTTGGTGGCAACGCGCACCAAGGGCGCGGTGCCTCGATCTGGATCGGTCATCATTCCTCCGCGGCCTTGCGGTGAGTGGAACTGTGAGCCTTGTGCCGACTGTTCAAGTTCTGCACACATCCTCCGGGAAGTGTGCCCGTCGTCACAGTATGGGAGCACCCATCCCGCCATGAGGGCGTCATGACGACGCCACCGCTGTGCGGGCCACCCGACCGAGGAGCGACAGACGATCATGGTAGGACGCGTACAGGACAAGAGAATTCTGATCACCGGGGCCGGCAGCGGCATGGGCCGCACCATCGCCCTGAAGCTGGCTGATGAGGGTGCCAAGGTCGTGCTCTTCGACCTGAACGTGGACGCAGCCCAAATTGTCGCCGACGACATCGAGACTAAAGGCGGCCGGGCAATCGCTGTGGGCGGCAACGTCACGCAACGCGGCGACGTCGCCGACGCGGTGCAGAAGAGCGTCGACGCCTTCGGCGGACTCGACGTCCTCTTCGCCATCGCGGGCATCATCAAGCCGATGCACTTCCTCGACGTCACGGAGGAGAACTGGCGGATGACTCTGGACGTCAACGGGCTCGGCACCCTGATCTGCCAGCAGGAGGCGGCCAAGCAGATGATCGCTCAGGGCACCGGAGGCAAGCTCATCCTGACGTCGTCGATCGCCGGGCGTCAGGGCTACCCGAACTTCGCCCCGTACTGCGCCAGCAAGTTCGCCGTGACCGCGCTGACCCAGGCGGCTGCCCGGGGCCTGGCCGAGCACGGCATCACCTGCAACGCTTTCGCCCCCGGCGTCGTCGACACTCCACTGTGGAAGAAGCTCGACCTGGACCTCATGGAGCTCGGCGACAGCAAGGCGCCGGGCGAGGCGTTCTCGGAGTTCTCCAGCGGAATTCTCGCCGGCCGCCCCGGCACCGCCGACGACGTCGTCGGCACAGCGCTGTATCTCGCCTCCGGCGACTCCGACTACATGACCGGACAGATCGTCATGATCGACGGCGGCATGGTCCTCGTCTAGAGGACCCGGCGTCGTCCGTTGCATCGAACCGCGAGAAAAGGAACGAAGAACATGGAACGCACAGAGAACGGAAAAGTCGCGCTGGTCACCGGCGGCGGGCAGGGCATCGGCCGGGCGATTGCCGAGCGGCTGCACGCCGACGGCTTCAAAGTCGCGATCGCGGACCTGAACATGGAGACGGCCGGTGCTGTCGCGGAGAGTCTCGGCGGCAAGGACGGCGGAGCCATCGCCCTGCACGTGAACGTCGCCGACCGTGACAGTGTGTTTGCCGCTGTCGCCGAGGCGGCCTCCGCGCTCGGCGGCTTCGACGTCATCATCAACAACGCCGGCATCGCTCCGCAGTCTCCCATCGAGGACATCACGCCCGAGAGCATCGAGATGATCTTCTCGATCAACTTCAACGGCGTCGTGTGGGGCATCCAGGCGGCCACGAAGGCGTTCAAGGATCTCGGCCACGGCGGCAAGATCATCAGCGCCGCATCGCAGGCGGGCCACGTCGGAAACCCCGGCATCGCACTGTACTCGGCCACGAAGTTCGCAGTACGCGGCCTCACGCAGAGCGCAGCGCGGGATCTGGCTCCGCACGGGATCACCGTGAACACGTACGCCCCGGGCATCGTCCGGACGCCGCTGATGGAGGATCTCGCCAAGAAGACCGCGGCGTCTGCCGGGCAGTCCGAGGAATGGGGCTGGGCGCAGTTCACCCATGGCATCACGCTCGAGCGGCTGTCCGAGCCGTCCGAGGTGGCGGGCATCGTCTCTTTCCTGTCCGGGCCCGACTCGGACTACATCACGGGACAGTCGATCCTGGTCGACGGCGGCATGGTCTTCAACTAGGAAGGAGCGGACGCACGAATGAGTGACCCCTGATCCTGCTCGCAGGAGGGGTCGCTCGACGACGGTGCGCAGGCGGCGCTGGGATGTTCTCACGAAGACCTACTTGATGGCGGTTGCGCTTTCGCCGGCGGTGGGCCGGAGCGCATCGGTGCGTGTCGGGTGGATGGCCGCAGGAATCGAGCGGTGATGCCCGGACGACGACGGAGCCGAGTTTCGCAGAGCGAAGCCCGGCTCCGTCGAGGCGCTTTCAGATGATCCGCGGGCCGATCACCGGTGGACGTCGATCACGACCTTGATGACCTCGTCCTTCTTCTCGATCACGGTCCTGAACGCCTCGACCACGTCCTCCTGCGGGAAGTGGTGCGTGACGACCGGGGTCGGATCGTATTTCTCGTCACCGAGGTAGGACACGACCTGCGCGATGTCGTCGTTGTCGTAGGCGGTGGAGCCGATCATGGTGAGCTCCGAAAGGACGAACTGCGTCTGCGGGGCCTCGATCGGCCGGGGGGTCAGTGCCAGGACGACCATGCGGGAACCGGCCTTGCCGCCGCGGAGGTAGTCCGGGATGGCTGTGGGGGCACCGGCCGAATCGAAGTAGATGTCCACGTCCGGGCGCTGCTCACCGAGGAAGTTGGCCACGGTGCCGAACTTCTCCTTGGCGAACTCGATCGGGTCGACATCCTTGCCGTTCACCGGGATGCCGCCCATCTGCCGCACCACCTCCAGCTTGCTGGGGATGATGTCCGAGACGATGACCTCTTCCACCCCATTGGCCTTCAGATTGGCCAGCACACCCAGGCCCACGGCACCGGCGCCGAACACCAGGGCACGCTCACCCGGCGTCGGCTCAGCCAGGTTCACCCCGTGGTTGGCCACGGAGAAGGGCTCGATCACCACTGCCTTGTCGAAGCTGACATTGTCCGGCAACGAGTGCAGGTTGTAGCCGATCGCCGCGTCCTGAACCGAGATGTACTGCGTCAGGCCGCCGGCGGAGTCGGTGATCTCCAGCTTGGTCCGACCGTCGTCACCGCGCTTGGAGGTGGAGGCGTTCACGAACACCCGCAAGCCCGGGACGATCCGCGGATCTTCCACCTCCGCACCCACCTCGACGACTTCGGACACGAATTCGTGGCCGACCAGTCCACCGGGAAAGATGCCCAGGTCATCGCCACCCTTCGTATAGGCGCTGATGTCGGTACCGCAGATACCGGTGCGCATGTTCTTGACCAGCACGTCCTTCGGGCCGATCTCGGGAATCGGGCGATCCTCGACGACGAGTTCACCGATGCCCTTGTAGACAACTGCACGCATGATTCCAGCTCCATTTCTGTTCGGACATGCTCTGTACGGGGCATGTCGACTGCTTGCACGCAGGACCTCGCGGCGGCGCACGACATTGGCTGCGCCACCTACTGCCTATTGCTCGTAGTCGAAGAAGCCCTTGCCGGTCTTGCGGCCGAGCTCGCCGCGGGCCACCATGTCCCGCATCAGCTGCGGGGGAGCGAAGCGCTCGCCGAGCTGCGACTCGAGGTACTCGGCGATGCCCAGGCGCACGTCCAGGCCCACGATGTCCGTCAGGGCCAGGGGGCCGACCGGGAACCTGTAGCCCAGGACCATGGCGTTGTCGATGTCGGCGGGAGAGGCCACGCCCTCCTCGACCATGCGGATGGCCTCGAGCGCGATCGCCACGCCCAGCCGCGAGGAGGCGAAGCCGGGGGCGTCGTTGACGACCACCGGGGTCTTGCCGAGGCCCTCGACCCACTGCACCGAGAGCCGCCTGAGCTCCTCGCCGGTGTGCTTCGAGTTCACGACCTCCACGAGCTTCGAGGCCGGCACGGGGTTGAAGAAGTGCAGCCCGCAGAACCGCTCGGGGCGTCCCAGCTGCTCGGCCAGCCCGTTCACGGACAGCGAGGAGGTGTTGGTCGCCAGCCACGCGGTCGGGCCCAGGTGGCGCTCGACCTCCTGCAGGGCCGCGACCTTCAGGTCCCACGCCTCGGGGACGGCCTCGACGACGAGCTCGCAGTCCGTGAAGTCGGCGTGGTCGAGGGAGACGGTCAGCTTCCCGGCCCACTCGTCCAGGTTGCCGTCCACGCCCCCGCGCTCCAGGGACTTGGCGAGGTCCCGCTCGATCCGCTCGCGGGCGGCCTCCGCGGCCTGCCCGTCCCGCTCCACCACGGTCACCCTCGACCCGGCGAGCAGGAAGGCGTGGGCGATGCCCGCGCCCATGCGGCCTCCGCCCAGGACACCCACGACGGCCGGGACCGAAGCGGGAGTGGTGGAGGCCTGCTGGGGTTCCATGACGGGGGCGTTCCCGGCTGTGCTGCGGTGCTTGGTGGTCACTTCTGCTCCTGGTGCTGGTCCTGCGGCGTCTGCGCCGGAAGGTTTGGGTGTGGACCCTGATTCGGCTCGGGCTTCTGGGTTTTCTTGCGGTCCAGGAAGGACTGCATCCGGTCGAACTTCGCCTGCGACTCAAAGAGCACGGCCTGGGCCAGCTCGTCGATGTGCGGATGGGCAGACGGCGGGGCGGCAAAGACCCGCTTGGAGATCCGCACGGCCAGGGGGTCCTGGGCGCCGATCCGGTCGGCCAGCGCATGCGCCGCGTCCAACAGCTCCTCGGGTTCCACCAGTTCGGTGACCAGGCCGACCCGTAAGCAGTCCTGGCCCGTGAGCACTGCGCCCGTCAGGAGGAGCTGTTTGGCGACCGGCTCGCCCACCAGCTCCTTGAGCCGCCAGGTCGCCCCTGCCGCGGCCATGATTCCCAGTCCGGTTTCAGGATTGCCCATGCGCAGGGTCGGGGTGCCGAGGCGGAAGTCGGCGGCGTAGGCCAACTCCGCGCCGCCGCCCAGGGCGTAGCCGTCGAGAGCGGCGATCACCGGCATGGGCAGCTTGTGGATCCGGTCGAAGATCCGGGAGTTGATCCCGGCCAGGGCGTCGTCGCGGCGACGTTCCCGCAGCTGCGCGATGTCGGCGCCGGAGGCGAAGACTCCCCGGCCGTTCACCTCGGTGCCGGAGAGGATCAGGATCTTCGGGTGCCGCTCGAGGTGGCCGCACACGGTGTGCAGCTCCTCGACCATGGTCGCGTCGATGGCGTTGCGCACGGCGGGGCGGTCCAGGACCACGTGCAGGCGGTCCTCGCGCTCCTCGAGCCGCAGGGCGGTGAACTCCGCGCCGAGGATCTCGCTGGGCCCGACCATCAGAGCTTCTCCATGAGCATCGCGGTGCCCTGGCCCACACCCACGCACATGGTGGCCAGGCCGCGGTCGGCGCCCTCGCGCTCCATCCGGCCCAGCAGGGTCACCACCAGTCGCGAACCGGAAGATCCGAGCGGATGACCCAAGGCGATGGCCCCGCCGTCGTTGTTCACGGTGCCAGGATCGAGTCCCAGCTCGCGCATACAAGCCAGGGACTGGCTGGCGAAGGCCTCGTTGAGTTCCACAGCGCCCAGATCGTCGACTGTGATGCCAGCGCGCTCAAGCACCTTGCGGGTCGCCGGGACCGGGCCGATGCCCATGACTTCTTGGGACACGCCGGCGGAAGCTCCATCGACGATGCGCGCCCGGGCGACCAGGCCGTATTCCTCCACGGCCCGCTCGGAGGCGACGATGATCGCGGAGGCGCCGTCGTTGAGGGTCGAGGCGTTGCCAGCGGTGACCACGCTGCCACCCTTGACGACCGGGCGCAGACCGGCGAGCACATCCGGGCTCGTACCAGGACGCGGACCCTCGTCGGTGTCCACGACCGTCTCCGCGCCCTTGCGGCCGGTGATCGTGACCGGGACGATCTCGTCGGCGAAGCGGCCCGCGTCGATCGCGGCGATTGCACGCTCGTGAGAGCGCACCGCGAAGGCGTCACAATCCTCACGGGAAGTGCCGAAGACCCGGGCCACCTCCTCGGCGGTCTCGGGCATCGAGTAGGTGGCCTTGCCCTCGCGCGAGAGCTCCCCGGAAAGGAAGGTGGGGTTGGGGAAACGCCAGCCGATGGAGGTGTCGAAGACGTCGCCGGGCTTGGCGTAGGCCTTGGCGGGCTTCTCCATCACCCAGGGGGCGCGGGACATGGACTCCACCCCGCCGGCGACGACGATGTCGGCGGCGCCGGCCTTGATCATGTGGGAAGCCATGATGATCGCCGAGAGCCCGGAGGCGCAGAGCCGGTTGACGGTGATGCCGGGGACGGTGTCGGGGAAACCGGCCAGCAGCCAGGCCATGCGGGCGACGTTGCGGTTCTCCTCGCCGGCGCCGTTGGCGTTGCCGAGGATCACCTCGTCCACGTCGTGCGGGTCGATCCCGGCGTCGGCCACCGCGTGCCTGACCACGAGGGCGGCGAGGTCGTCGGGGCGCACGCTCGCCAGCGCGCCGCCGTAGCGGCCCACCGGGGTGCGGGCCCCGCCGATGAGAAATGCTTCGGGCATGGAAAAAACTCCTTCGTTCTGCTGAGAGCTGGTCATACAGAGGTGCGGCACTGGAATCAGCGGAAGGCGGAGATCCCGGTGATGTCGCGGCCCACGAGCAGGGCCTGGATGGAGTCGGTGCCCTCGTAGGTGGAGACGACCTCCATGTCGGTCAGGTGCCGGGCGATGTGGTTCTCCAGCAGCAGCCCGTTGCCGGCCAGCAGCTCCCGGGCCTCGTTGCAGATCCACTTGCCTTTCTGGGAGGTGGACATCTTCACCATCGAGGCCATGGCGTTGGTCAGCTCGCCCCGGTCGGCGAGTTCCGCCATGCGGTTGCACAGCAGCTGCATGGTGGTGAGCTCGCTGAGCATGTTGGCCAGCCGGGCCTGGACGAGCTGGTAGCCGGCGATCGGGTTGCCGAACTGCACCCGGGTGGCGGCGTAGTCGGCGGCGATCTCGAAGGCGGCCATGGCGTGGCCGACGGCCTCCCACGAGGCACCGCCGCGGGTGGCCTGCAGGACGCGGGAGACGTCGGCGAAGGAGCGGCACTCGACCAGCCGGTTCTCCGCGGGGATGCGCATGTCCTCGATGACGATGTCGGCCTGTTGGATCGCGCGCTTGCCGACCTTGCCGGTGATCACCGTCGGGGCGTAGCCGGCCGGGTGGTTGCCCTCGGTGTCCTTCTCCACGACGAACGCGTTGACCTTGCCGTCTTCGACGTTGCGGGCGAACAGGACGACGACGTCGGCGGCGTGGCCGTTGCCGATCCAGCGCTTGTGCCCGTCGATCACCCACTCCTCGCCCTCGCGGCGGGCGCTGGTCTCCAGGGCCACGGAGTCCGAGCCGTGCTCGGGCTCGGTCAGCGCGAACGCCCCGGTCTTCTCCAGCCGGGCCAGCGCCGGCAACCATCGATCCTTCTGCTCTTCGCTGCCCAGGATGTTGAGGGCGCCCATGCACAGGTTGGCGTGCACGCCCAGAAAGGTGTTGATGCTGCCGTCCACCCGGGCCATCTCGCGGGCCACCATGCCGGCGGCCTTGCGGCTCATTCCCGGGCATCCGTAGCCCTGGATGGTGGTGCCGATGACGCCCAGCTGGGCCAAACCGGGCAGCAGCTCCCAGGGGAACTCGGCCCGTTCCCAGTAGTCGTTGATGATCGGCTGCACCTGGCCCTCGGCGAAGGCGCGGACCTTGTCCCGGATCGCGATCTCCTCGGGGGTGAGCTCGTCGTCGAGCCGGAAGTAGTCGGAGGACGCTCCGGGCGCCCGGGGAGTGGACGTGGCTGAGGGGGTTACAGAGGTGGTGGTCATGATGGGTCCTTTCAGCAGCGGTTCAAGATCTCCGGAGCGCATCGGCCGGGAGCGAGACAGCGGGAGTGCGCACCCAGGACAGGATGGCCTCGCGGTCACCGTCGAGGGTCGGCGGTGCCAGGTCGTAGCCGGCAGGCGTGCGGGAGAAGGCGACCGGATGGCGAATCCCGGGCACCGCCTCCGTGCCGTGGCCGACAGTCACCACGGGTTCCAATCCGATCTGCTCGGCGAACTCGATGCCTCCGCGGACATCGTTGATGGGACCACAGGGGATGCGGGCGGCAGTGAGAATCTCGAACCACTCAACGGCGGTTTGATTCGCCAACAACTCCTGCAGGAGCGGGCGCAGCTGGGCACGGTTGCGACTACGTTCGGGGGCGGCGCTGAAACGCGGATCGTCGGCGAGGTGTCCGGCCTGCAGCGCGTTGCACAGCTTGCGGAACTGTCCGTCGTTGCCGATGGCTATGACGATGTCCCCGTCCTTGGTGGGAAAGGGCTCGTACGGGTAGAGGCTGGGGTGGTCATTGCCCATGCGCTGGGGCACGGTGCCGCTGAGCAGGTACCCACCGGTCTGGTTGACCATCCCTGACAGTGCCGAGGACATGAGGTTCAGCTCCACAAGCTGCCCCTTGCCGGAGTCGTTGCGATCATGCAGTGCGGCGAGAATGCCGATGCTGGCGTGGAGTCCCGTCATCACGTCGAACACGGCCACCCCGGAACGGAACGGGGATGTGTCCGGACCGCCGGTGACGCTCATCAAACCGGACATCGCCTGGACGAGCAGGTCATAACCAGGCAGCGAGGCACCTCCGGCAGTTCCGAATCCCGTGATCGAGGCGTAGATCACCTCCGGGTTGCCCACCGTCACGGCCGGATAGTCCAGGCCGTACTTGGTGAGACCGCCCGGCTTGAAGTTCTCCACCAACACGTCGGCGCGGCGAGCGATCTCCTGGGCCACCTGCAGGTCGTCAGGGTCGTTGAAATCCAGGGCGATCGAGCGCTTGTTCCGGTTGATCGAAAGGTAGTACGTGGATTCCCCGTCACGCACCGGTGGCATCCACGCCCGGGTGTCATCGCCGGCGGGGCCTTCCACTTTGATCACGGTGGCTCCCATGTCCGCCAACAACATGGTGCAGTACGGGCCAGCCAGCACCCGGGAAAAGTCGGCCACTACCAGGCCCGTCAGGGGACCGGTGCCTGTGGCATCCAAGAGATCGTCGGACAGGGTCTCGAACCGGGCGGACGCACCGTTCTTCGTCGCTGTCATCGTGCACCTCACATCGTTGGTTGGACTGAATTCCACCTTCCCACCCCGGATTACTGCAGGTCCAATACCAATATGCCGGAAAGTATTGCGGAGATTGCAATAATGGGTACATGGACTTCCAACAACTCCGCCTGTTCATCGCAGTGGCAGAAGAGCTGCATTTCGGTCGCGCCGCAGAGAAGCTGCACATGGCCCAGCCACCGGTGACTCGGGGCATCCAGCAGCTGGAGCGGGAACTGGGAACCAAGCTGTTCGACCGCAGCACGCGCAGCGTGCGGCTCACGGCGGCCGGTCAGGCGCTGGTCCAACCGGCCCGGGAAGTTCTCAGCGCTGTGCAACGTGCTCGAAGAGTGGCCCTGGCCGCCGGGCGAGGTGAAGTGGGACGGGTGACGCTCACTTACGCGGGTGCGTCCACCCATGTACTGGTCGGTGTGCTGGCTCGAGAGGTGCGCCGACACCATCCCGGAATCGAACTGGGCCTCTACAGCCAGAGCTTCGCCCTGCCCGCCCTGGGTCGAGTGCTGCGCATGGAGATGGACCTGGGACTGGGACGCTGGGACGTCATTCCTGCGGACATACGGACCCGTGTCGTCGCCGATGAACACCTGGTGATCGCCCTACCCGCCTCGCACCGCCTGGCCGACGCCGACGGCGTGCACATGGTTGAACTTGCCGGAGAACCCTTTGTGGCTCTGCCCCCGCACGAGGGAGCCGTGCTGGGGGACCGATTGCGGCGGCTCAGTCACGGAGCGGGCTTCGAGGCGGAGATCGTCCAGATCGCCCCGGACTCTTGGACAGCGATGGCACTCGTTGGTGCGGCGGTAGGCTGCTCGCTCACCTTGTCCTCCGTGGCGGAGAACGTCACGGATTCCCACGTACGCTTCGTGAGAGTTCTCGACGACACCCTGCCCGTCCAGCTGCGCCTGGCCTGGCGCGCCGACAACGACAATCCCGCCCTGACCGCGGTGCTGGCGCTCACCGAGAAGGTATGGCCCGCAGAACCCGCATAGACTCTGCCCAAATGGGCAGGCTCCTGGAAAGCTAGGAGCTTCGCGGCGTGCACACGGCGCACGCAGGCAGCCGGACGGAACCCCATGATGTGACCACGGTCAAAAATCGTCGTTGCTGTTGTGCAGGGACCCGTGTGGTGCCCCTGCACAACAGCAACGACGCAGAGCGGAACGCGGGGCTGCTCAGCCTTCGACGATCGCAGCGGGGTCACGGATGAGCTTCTGGTTGGCGAAGGCGATGAATCCGTCCTTGGCCAGTTCGCGTCCCATGCCGGAGCGCTTCACCCCGCCGAAGGGCAGGTCCGGTGCTGACCGAGAGACGCTGTTGAGCCACACCATGCCGGTCTCGATCCTCTCGGCCACCGAGCGGGCCCGGCCCTTGTCCTGACCGAAGACCGTGCCTGCCAGACCGAAGGGCGAATCGTTGGCAAGGCGCACTGCCTCGTCGTCATCAGTCGCAGAGTGGACCACGGCCACTGGTCCGAACAGCTCCTCGCGGTAGGCCCGCGCCGGCTCGACCACGTCCACGAGAACGGTCGGCGGGAAGTATGCGCTTTCGTCTCCCTCGGTGCGACCACCCGTGGTGACGCGGGCTCCGTGCCGCACGGCGTCGGCAACGAACGCGTCGAGCTCCTGAGCGGCCTGTGCCGAGACGAGCGGACCCAGCGCGCAGTCCTCGGTCATCGGATCGGAGGGTGTGTACTGGGCCATCTCCTGGGTGAACCGCTCGACGAACTCGTCGTAGATCCGCTCGTTGACGATGAACCTCTTGGAAGCCGTGCACGTCTGCCCACCGTTGATCAAGCGTCCGGCGGCAGCCACCTTGGCCGCCTCGGCGACATCGGCGTCGTCCAGGACCACGAACGGGTCAGCGCCGCCGAGCTCCAACACCGCGCGCTTCAGATGGCGTCCGGCCGCGGCGCCCACGGCCTCGCCAGCACGTTCAGACCCGGTGAGGGAGACGCCGGCCACCCGCGGATCGGCAATTGCCCGCTCTACTTGGGCAGATGAGATGAAAGTGTTCGTGTAGACCCCCTCCGGCACTCCCGAGGCACGCAGCACCTGCTCGATCATCAAAGCAGCATCCGGACAGTTGCGAGCATGCTTGACGAACACCGCGTTGCCCAGTCCCAGGTTCGGAGCCACGAAGCGAACCACTTGATAGTAGGGGTAGTTCCAGGGCATCACGCCCAGCAGGACACCGATCGGCTCGTTGCGAATCACCGCGCTGCCCTCTCCGCGGATCGGCAGCTCGGACTCGCCGAGGAACTCCTGGAGGTGCTCCGCGTAGTAATCGAAGATCGCCGCGACGATGTCGACCTCTTTGCGGGCCTGGGCAATGGGCTTGCCCATCTCCCGGGTCAGGACCGCAGCCAGCTCCTCACGCCGTTCGCGGTGGGCTCGGGCCACGGACGCCAGGACGGCGGCACGCTCCTCGGCGGACCGGGACGCCCAGGCCTTTTGAGCCTGCGCCGCCGTAGTGATGACGCCGTCGAGCTCCTCATCCGAAATCTCCTGGTACGTGGCCGTGACCGTTCCGTTGGCGGGATTCGTGGAGGTGTATACACCCAATGGAAAACTCCTTGTCGTGTCGTGCGAGGACTGCAAGCGGAAGGCTTGACTTCAGGCGTCGACCGACACCGGGGAGGTGAGGCCGGAGTACCCGGACTGGGCCTCCTGCGCCATCCTCTGCCGGTAGTTCGCCAGGCCCCCGAGGTAGAACAGCACACTGCGCTTCTTGCCCGGAACGTTGGCACCGAAAATCCAGGAGTCCACACGGCCGAACAGCGAGTCCTTGGCCAGCTCACGGCAGGTCTCGCTCCACTCCTGCTCGCTCTTTTCGGTCGGCTCCAGTCGCTCAATTCCCTCTCGTCGGGCGTGGTCGACGGCGCCGGCGATCCACTCCACCTGGACTTCGATGCTGGTGGGAAGGTTGGTGAACGGACCCTTGGGGCCCAGCACCATGAACCAGTTCGGGAAGCCAGGCGTGGTCACCCCGAGGTAGCTGGTCGGGTTCTCTGCCCAGTGCTCATTGATGCCCACGCCGTCACGGCCCGTCAGGTTCATGCGGCGGTAGTTGCCGTCCACGGCATCGAAGCCCGTGGCGAAGACGATTACGTCGAACTCACGCAGTGCACCGTCTGCGGTCAGAACGCCCTCAGGAGTGATCCGCTCGATCGGGGTCTCCTTGATGTTCACCGGCTCGACGTGGGGCAGATTGAACGTCTCGTAGAACCCGTTGTCGCACAGGGGACGCCGTGCGTGGAGCCCCTGCGGCATGATCTTTCGTGCCGTCTCAGGATCCTTGATCGTCTCAGCGATCTTGCGGCGGATGAAGTCACCGGCGAGCCGATTGGCCTCTTCGTTGGTGGCGAGATCCCCGAAGGTGCTGAACATGAACCGGAATCCGCCGCCCTGGTCCCAGGCCTGCTGGAAGATGCGCTCCCGCTCCTCTTCGGTCGAGTCGAAGATGGACCGTTCGACCTCGTCGATGCCGAAGGCCAGAGCCGACTTCTTGATCTCATCCCACATCTGCTCATAGCGCTGATGGGTGTCCTCGACCTCGCCTTCGCGCATCGGGCGCAGCCCCACCGGCACGGAGTACTGCGGGGTGCGGACGAAGACGCTCAGGGCCGCTACATTCGGCCCCAGGGCCGTGACCACCTGCTGGCCGGTCGAGCCGGTGCCGATCACGGCCACTCGCTTGCCGGTCACGTCGAGATCTTCCGGCCATGCGGCGGTGTGCACCAGCCGGCCCTGGAAGTCGTCGCGTCCAGGGATGTCGGGCATGTTGATGGCCGCCAGCAGTCCCACGGCGTTGATGACGTAGGTCGCACGGATCGTGGCACCGTCGTCAGTGGTCAGGACCCACTGGTTCGCATTTTCGTCGAACCTCTGGGCAGACACCCCCATGTTGAAGCGGAAGTGGCGGCGCAGGTCGAACCGATCGACGACTCCTTCCAGATAGGACAGGATCTCCGGCTGTGTCAGGTAGGTGTTCTTCCAGGTGGTGTCCTGGTACAGATCCTTGTCGAAGGAGTACTGGTAGACGTAGCTCTCGGAATCGGACAGCGCACCGGGGTAGCGGTTCCAGTACCACGTGCCGCCCGGTCCTCCCGCCCGGTCGAAGCCGACGGTCGTCAGGCCCAGTTCGTTGACGAGCTTGTGCATGGCGTAGATGCCGCCGAATCCGGCTCCGATGACGACGGCGTCAACAGTCTCGTGAGTACCCATGGAATCCTCCTGTGTGCTGTAACTTCGTGGTCTCCGGCATGTGTGACCCTGACCACTCCTGATTAAGGACTCTATGGAGTGATCCGGATCACTCTGTGTTCCGCTTTGGTACACCCGCCTGCAGGCGAGCGGACTCGCCCGGCTCGATGCCGCGGGATGTATGGGCGACTTGGACCGGACCGCGGTGCAGACAAAGGAGCCGTCGCGGCATCATGATTGACATAACGTCGAAAGGGGGGAGCTATGGGTGGCGGACGGTACGACGCTGAGGATCCCGTGCGCGCTGCGCTGCGGCGCCTGATCGATCAGGGGCTGATGTCCGACGTCGGCATCGACCACATCGTGCCCCCGGCGATCCAGAACAGCTGGCGTCGCTCGATCGCTTCGAAGGTCGATCCCTCAGGGCATCCCCGCATCGAGGACATCGGTTCCCAGGAGGACCTCATCCGTGAAGCTGCCGGCCGGGTGATGGACCGGTGGTACGGCTCCCTGACCAACACCCGGGCCACCCTCCTGCTGGGCAATGCCCAGGGCCACATCATCTGGCGACGGACCATCGATGCCCGCGATCGACGCACCCTCGACGGTGTGGGAGCGGTCGAAGGAAGCGATTTTTCTGAGAGCTCCTCGGGGACGAACGGCTTGGGAACTGCGATCGAGGGGCGCCAGCCAATTCTCATCCGCGGAAGTCAGCACTTCCTGGAGTCTCTACGCGACGTGGCCTGCGCGGCAGCCCCGGTCGTCCATCCGCTCACCGGCCGGATCACAGGGTCGGTTTCACTGACCTCTCCCGCGCAGGAGGCCAACGACTTCATGGTCGCGCTGGTGCGCCAAGCCAGTCAGGAGATCTCCGACGCCTTGCTCGAGGGCTCCGACAGTAGGGATGTGGCCCTGGCGCGGGCGTTTCGCAAAGCCCGGTCTGGCAGTCGCGGAGTGGTGGTCATGAACCGGGACACCGTGATGTCAGATTTGCCAGCGCTGTCGTATCTGGACGCGGAGCTGCAGGCCCAGATTTGGGACCAGCTCGTCAGTCGGCTCGGCGTCGGCGAACAGCGGAACTTCGATCTTCCAGAGGCCGGTCTAGCGGGAACTGTCAGGAATGTCGGGGCGTCCTCCGAGCCGGTGCTGGAACTGCGGCTGTCCACCACAACAGAAGACCCGCAGCCACGGCCGGCTCCATTCAGTGGGCCGCGAGCGGTAGCCGATCCGGACGTGGCGTCACCGCCACCCCCACGGGAGGCCGATCAGGCCGTCTCGGCATGGTGGTCCGCGATGAATCGTGCATCAGGAGGGGGAGGTCAGGAACTGTCGGTCCTCGTCCCGGCAGGGTCTGATGGGGAAAAGTGGATCCGCAGCTGGTCGAAGGCCTCCGGCAGGCCGGCGCGCGCTGTGGCCGCCTCCTTCGATGCCGATGAACGGGGGTCGGAGGACATGGCCGCGGACGGTGTACCCGTCTTTCCGACCTTGCGTCACCGCCGCTCCGCCCTGGCAGACCTGGCCCGAGAGGCCTACCGCGGAGAGTCCTCACCGCCACGCTTCACCGCTGAGGCGCTGAGCGCTCTGCTGTCGTGGCACTGGCCCGGTGACATGGCGGAACTGGCGAAAACGATCAACGGACTTCGGCGGACCGCGGAGAACCCGTGGACCGTGGACGTGAACGACTTGCCCCCACAATTCTTGGCAGCACCGCGGCGGCGGCTGAGCAGATGGGATCAGGCAGAGCGCGACTCTGTTCTCGCCGCGCTGGGAGAGGCAAAGGGAAACAAGTCAGAGGCCGCCGCGATGCTCGGCATCGGGCGGACCACCCTGTATCGGAAAATCCGATCCCTGTCGATCGATCAACGGCAGATAGACGCGGTGGCAGAAGTTCTGAGCCTTGCAGAAACTAGTTGATTTATCGTCGGACCCGAGGGGGCATGGTGAAAAAATATCCTCAACCCACGGTACAGGTCCTAGGTTTCCTAGCGAGCATCTCGGCCTCAAAAGGTTCGCTGTAAAAATTTCTACATATGAGTGGATTCATTTAGGGTTTGGCCAGGAGAGTAAGTGGCCTGCGACTCGCAGTATCTTAGGTTGCTGTTTGAATCCAAAGGTTTTTGACAGCACAGAGTGTTCGGTGAATGCTTGATAACACGCCGACTTTCCAGCTGGCTTTTTGCTACCCTTGCCATGGAGAGCATTGACCTGGCGCCTTAGACGCGCGTTCGATGAGCAGTTCGCGATCTGCTTGTTGTGCGGAAGGGATTGATTTCCGTCGCTTCGGACCCGAGGTTCTCTATGGCTGACTTCTTGTTAGCAGGTCGATGAAGGGTGTGCAAAATTTCATCGATGTCCTCGACGGTGAACCATAACGAGTTTTTGGGTCCGAGGTGGTGGGGGATTTCTCCCGCCTTGGCCTTCTGGCGCAGCGTGGACTCGGAAATAATTCGGACTGCGTCCGCAACTTCCTTGGGCCTGTAGCACCGAAATCTTTCGGGGACTTCGGGCATCACTGCAGACCTTTTCGCGAATGGAAGCCCGGCATGGAATCAGGTGAGCGGTGTGTATCTGGTCCGTAAGCGTTGAAGATCTCGGGCATGAGCATTCCTTGGGGCAATCGTTTCTGTCTCGATATTCCCTGGAGCGAGATGGGTTCGTGCCGGGAACGCTGTAGGTCAAGAATATGAGAGGGTTGCGCCGAGTGGAAGTCAATACCCCCTCGATGTGATGTAAGGGTACTTACTGTACTGTGTACCCGCGCCCGCACCATAAGATCCGCTCGTTGTCCGCAACCGCGGCGAGATGCTCCACACAAGTCTGTTCCCAGCGACACTGCAACCTGCACCTAGAAGAGGTGGTGAACCAAGCGATCGCCAGTAGGGGAGTGGGGTGCTGAACGGGACACGTTGAGGCTCGTCTTTGGCATCGCTGCCCGGGTTATATCAGTACTCAACGATCGACGTCTGGCGGGACGTGCTGAATCATGGAGACGAAAGCACTCCCGTACCCGACTTAAGGCACTCCGGTGGTTGACGCCCATGGCATCCGACGTCGTCGGACCGACTGACGTCGACCTTGACTGGCTGGGCGGAGAGCAGATGAGAGCTCCGGTCACGTTGACGCCGTCAACATAGCTGACTGTCCGGTCTGCCTAGGACTTCGGCGTACCCGCGACTTTTCGGGGATTGTGGTCGCACAAGATCCCGTCTGGCAGTTTTCAAGTCCCCCCTCGCGCACAGTGCGATGTCTCAGGACATCGGAAACACCCCGGACCTGTGGTCCGGGGTGTTTTTCTGTGTCCGGGGGTCGGGTGGAGATCCTCGAGCCGCTGACGGACACCGGCTACGGCTTCCACCAGTTCGGGATCCGCGACGGCGACGGCAACCTGTGGACCGTGGGCACCTACCCCGGCGCGTGAGCAGATGCGCGCCGGCGCCCCGACTCGCGCTCTCCCCTGAGCCGTCCCGGCCCGCTGCGACGGGGGCTCGGCGGTTCGAGGCGCCCTCCGTGTTTCAGGGAACGTCGGCGGCGGCCTCCAGGTCGGCGATGACGAGCTTGCGCATCGGCATCATCGCGGCCATCACCCGCTGCGCCCGCCCCGGATCCGGATCGGCCAGCAGCTCGACGAGCCTGCGGGGCACCACCTGCCAGGACAGCCCGTACTTGTCCTTGAGCCACCCGCACATGCTCTCCTGCCCGTCGTCGGCGGTGAGAGCCTCCCAGTACCGGTCCACCTCCGCCTGATCGGCGCAGTCGATCTGGAACGACACCGCTTCGCTGAAGCTGAACTCGGGCCCGCCGTTGAGCGCGGTGAACGGATGACCGTCGAGCTCGAACTCCACGGTCAGCACCATCTCCGCCGGCCGCGGCCCGGCCTCGCCGTAGTAGGTGATGTCGGTGATCCGGGAGTTGGGGAACACCGTCAGATAGAAGTTCGCTGCGTCCTGGGCTTCGGTGTCGAACCACAGGCAGGGCGTGAGAGTAGTCATGGTGGGATTGTCTGCTTCCGCGCCCGGTCCGGGGAAGGTGCAGGGAAGACATGACGACGCCTGGTGCAGAAGAACCTCGAGGGGCCCGAATGTCGACGCCTTCGGGGCCGGGGTGCCGTGGGCACGTGTGCTTCCCCGCCCTTCTGGCACTCCGTTGGCACTCCGTCACCCGGCGATCCCGTTCGCGACCGGGCGAGCGTTTCCTGGGTCTCCCGTCACAGCCCTTGGATTGCCGAGTCGGACGCGTCAGGACTCGTACTGCGCGAGGGGGTCGATCTTCACCGGTGGCTCGGAGAGGGCGAGCTGCCGCGCGATGGCCGGGATCTCGGGATCGGAGAGGAACCCCTGGTAGTCCTCGATGCCCCAGTCGAAGAAGATCCACACCCGGTCGGGGTCATCGGGATCACGGAACACGTAGGCGCCCTTGCATCCGTGCTCCTTCCTTTTCTCGACGCCGATGGTCGAGAAGGCCGCCATGAACTGATCGAACTCGGCGACCTTGGCGATGGTGGCGATCATTGCTCCTTCACCTTTTCTTTCGAACGAACCGTTGTCGGCGTGCTCGACAGAGAACGGACACAGACTCAGGCCCGCCCAGCAGGTGGGTCACATCTTCTCGCCGGGCAGCTTGCTGGCCTGCTCGATCCAGGTCCGCAGGTGACCCGCATCCAGCTCATCGATTTCGCGGATGTCGAGGTAGCGCACCTCCTCGTGCTTGGAGGCCTTGGGCGGCACCGGTTCCAGCGAAGCTCCCTTGAAGAACTGCACCTGCACGTAATTGGTGTAGCACCGGAACGACAGGAACCAGCCCTCGTCCTCAAACCCGTAGAACGGCTGGTTCCACTTCACGGCCTTGTGCACCGCAGGAACGGTGTGCACGATCAGGTCATCGAGGCGTTGCCCGACATTTCGTTTCCACCCCGGCATGGCCGCGATGTAGTCCTGCACCGGGCCATCACCTTCGCCCTTGGGGATCTGTGGGTTGCCCCCGGACAGCAACCTCGGTCCTGCGTCTTCCTCGTTGCGGTCAGTCATCGGATGACGCCCCCTGAAAGGTCCGTGGTAACGGCCGAGAATTTCCGTGCCTGCGTCGACGCGCCCCAGTGTAGTTCGGGCTCTCGCGTCGGTCACTGCGACGCCGTGCGTGATCGACACCGGTCAGCGCGCACAGCATGGGACCCGTACCGCTGGCAGCAACCTCCTCTTGTGGATCGGGTGCCGCGTCAGTGCCTTTCCCAGCCGGCGGGACCTTCACAGGCCCTCAGCGATGGCACGCAGGGCGTCGAGGTGGCCGGTGTAGGCCGAGCGCCCGGCGGGGGTGAGGGACAACCAGGTGCGGGGGCGCTTGCCGACGTGCCCCTTGCGGATCTTCACGTAGCCGGCGGCCTCGAGCTGGGTGGCCTGTTTGGAGAGCACCGAGTCGGAGACCTCCACGGTGTCACGCACGCGGGCGAACTCGGCCTCGTCGACCTGGGCCAGGGCGGCAACGATGCTCAGCCGCACCGGGGCGTGGATGAGCTCGTCCAGGCGGTGCCGGGCATGCTGGCCCGCGGTGGCGCTCACTCGGACCCCCAGCGGATCACAGCGGCGGCGACCAGGGCGGGAACGGCGGCGACGGTCGCCCCGGCGGCGACCATGGGCCAGGTGTTGGGTGCGGTCTGGGCGGAGAAGTTGAGCCACGGCAGCACCACGGTCAGCGTGAGCACGAAAGAGGCCACGATCCCGCCCCGCGACCAGGCCTTGGCCCGGCGCGGCACGGTGCGTGCCACCCGCTCGATCCACCACACCGTCACCAACCACGCGGCAGCGAGCACCGCGGTGCGCAGGGAGTGGCTGACCCAGTCGGCCGAGATGTTCTGCGCAGCCATGTAGAGAGCCGTGGCCACCCCGAACACCGCCGTTGCTGCGGCGTGCACCGCGCGGTCACGGGAGATGTCCAGAGTGCGCGCCTGGATGGTGGCCAGCTGCGCGCGGGCTTGTTCGGGGGTGAGGTGATGGTTCATGGGGTCCTACTCGGTCGGGTCGGGCGATGTCACCATCAAAACAAGGACTTTCTGAATTGGCAAGTACTTGTCCTCACGCAACCGGGGCCGGTCGAATCGTCACGTCACCCAGGGGATGCAAGACGTCTCGTCCCGGAAATGCGGCCCGCATGATTCCGCGGTTCGATCTGCTCTCATCTTCGTGCGTTGTCCGCACCCCAGGAATCGGATACTCGACGTTGGTCGCGAGACAGATGAGGTGGGCGTGGAGAAGCTGATCGACTACGCGCGAGTGTCGACGCGGCAGCAGGACGCGGACGGTCAAGTGTCCGACCTTCTGGGTGCCGGCGTGCGGAGCGATGACGTCTATGCGGACAGTGGAGTATCTGGGGGACCCTGTTTCGCATCCCCAGGGGGATCACCGACTCGGTGGCCAAACGCCGGGCCGCCGGCAAGGACCTGGGCGGGCGCCGGCAGACCTTCACCGACTCCCAGATCCGCAACGCCGTCCGGCTGATCGCGGGCGAGGAGCCGGCCACCCAGGTCGCCCGCGACCTGGGGATGTCGAGGGCCACGCTCTACCGCCGGATCCGGGAGCTACCGATGCCGACCACCATGTGAGCGAGCGGTCGTCAACGACTTGAATGCGGCGGAGGTCAGGTTGATGTGCACGGTGGGGCTCGCAGAATCTTATGGAACCTACAGGCTTTCTCAACGGCAACGACAGGTGCAGCAGAGATCCTGAGCACACGATGGTTCCGGGGGCTGGGGCCGTAAATCCTGGGCCCGTCCCGGAGATCGAGGCAATCATGAGTTGGACATCCAGAACGGAGGGGCCCGCCCTGGCGGGTGCCGTCGGCGGTGCCCGCAGGTCCTCGAGGTGGTGGGACGGCATCGACGCGGCCCGCGGGCTGGCGCTGCTCGGGCTGCTGGCGGTGTCTTTTATGCCCGCCGATGACCACGAGATCCAGGAACCGACCTGGTCGGGCCTGCTCCTGTCGGGGGCTCCGGTGGCACTGTTTGTCCTGCTGGCCGGGGTGGGACTCGCGTTCGACTCCGGGGGGCGATTCCCACACCGAGGCAGGTGGCTGGCCGCTGATCGGATGGGGCTGGCCGTGCAGGCGATCCTCCTGGCTGCGGTAGGCCTGGGGATCGGGGCACTGATGCCCGACGGCGCCCCGGCGGACAATATCTTGATCTACTACGCGGTTTTTCTGGTGCTGGCGATTCCGTTCCTGCACCTGTCGGCGACGGCGTTGTTCGTCTGCGCGGCACTCATGTGGATCGTGGGTCCGCTGCTGATGCAGGCCATGACCGAAGTCGTGCCCGCATATGCACCCTCCGCCCCCACCTCCCTCGACGGGGTGAGTGGGGTCGCGGGCGCGATCTCCCAGCTGCTGCTCACCAGCAGTCACCCGATCCTGTCGTACATGACCTGTCTGCTGATCGGGCTGGGCCTGGGACGGATGCGACTGCGCGACACGGGCGTCCAGGTCCGTGTGCTGGCGGTGGGAGCGGTACTGGTGATCTGCGCCCAGGCGGCCTCCATGGTGTCCTACGCCTTCAACGGGTACAACCGGTTCCTGACCGGCAACCGGACAAGCATGGAGGTGCGGGTGTGGGGCCCGGAGGTGTTGCCCACCGACTCGCCCTGGTGGCCGGCGATCATCCCCGCGCCCACTGACACCGCGTGGACGATCGCGGCCGGTCTGGGCGTGGGACTGCTGGTGCTGGGGAGCTTGCTGCTGGCCACCAGGAAAATCGGAGCGTGGTTGCTGCCGCTCTCGACGTTGGGCGCGATGGGTCTGACCTTGTACACCGCCCACCTGGTGGCGCTGTCCTTCCAGGCCCACTACGACCAGCCCTCCCTGGGGTACCTCCTGCACTTGGTAGTCGTAGCGCTGGCTGCCCGGACCTGGCACCGAGCAGCCCTGGGCCGGGGACCACTGGAACGGGTCATCAGCACCAGCGTGGAAACGACCCGCCGCGCTGTGCTGCACCGCGTCCACCACAGGTGAGCACCAGTCAGGGAAGACCTCCACTACGCCAGGCTTTACATAGGGCGGATTGTCGGACACCCCAGCTCTGGAATTTCTGGCCTCTGATGGTGGGCCCGTGTGATCGACCCGGCTCTGCCGGCGCGGTGATGCATGAGGTGGGACAGACGTGTCGGACAGTGATTGCGACAGGTACACCAATGGCACCGGCAACCCTGTGCGAGGGTTACCGGGGCCGTAGGCGTGCGACTCAGGCGGTGCGGGCGCGCCGTCGCAGCAGGAACGCGCCACTAGCGAGGGCTGCAGTCAGGGCCAGGCCACTGGTCACCGCGGCGGCGCCGTTGCTGTCGGTGGTTTCCACGGCCACGCCGGTGTCGGCGCCGCCGACGGGGACCTGCTCGATTTGCGGTGCCTCTTCCAGGCCGGTGCCATCGGGGCCGGCGATGATGCCGGTGTTCGGGGGCAGTGTGTCCCGGGCCAGCTCACGCTGCTCCACGATCTCGGCCACCGTCGCGGCGTCGTAGGCGTACGTGTCGCTCTCACACGCCACGCCGTCGGCGTCGGTGTCCAGAGCGGGGTGGTACGCCGGGCTGTCCTGGGGGATGTTGAACACCCCTGCGGCGAAGGCTGCATCACAGACGGGGAAGATGGGCCCGTAAACGTCGGCCGAGGCCGGGGCGGCACTGAGGGCTGAGAATCCGACGGCGGTGATGAGTGCGGCACTTGCTGCGCTTTTTCGCATCTGTTTGTCGCTTTCTGCAGAGTATTTGTCTTCGCAACGTATCCAGCCGGTCTTCTAGAGCCAACCCCGTCCACGACACAAACCTGATCTGCCCCAGTCTTGTTGACTTCCGGAGTTCAGCAGGCCGAGACGAAACCTAGGCATTGCGCGATAGCCGTCCCGTGCCCGTCCATGGCAATGGGGACCACGCCGTGGATCCCGCCCCGGAACAGCGTCTCCGGTCGCGCTTCGGTGCCCCCCGCCTTCCCGCCGGGATCTGCTGATGCTCCGTTTCACCGCCGGGACTGCGGCGTTGCACATGGGGTTCTCTCAACGACTCATCCCAGTCCAGGGTGTAGTCGAGGCCGTGAGCATGTCCGGCCGGTGTAGCGATGTGAGAGTAGCCCGCTCACCCGAGGCGACTGCGCGCCCCTCGTGACGGTGCCATACTCCGCGGGTTCCTGGCCTGTTTGACGACGGCGCCACAACCCACCAGCAAGACCAGCGCGTAGACCAGCAGCAGGACCCAAGACGCGACCGTGTTTCCATGGGCCAGCGCAGCCATCAGGCAGGCGGCTGCCACCGTGATGCCACCTGTCCACCGGGCACGGGCGGTCAGGAGCAGGACGCCGGCCAGCGCGGCGAGCAGGGATGCGATTCGCACCTCGTGTGCATCTTCGACGCGCAGGAGCTCTTCCTCATCGGTGCCCCAGCTCACCAATGGGGCCGCATGCACCAGACCGAGGTATAGGGCTACCGACGTGGCGAGACCGATCAGTCCCGCAAGGACAGCGAGCAGAATGCGGTACACGGGGACCTGGTCGGGCGGCTGGGGGCGGTGCGGGTCATGGGCTCATTGTCCTCAGTCGGACCCTGAACCGACAGCGAAGTTGTGGTTGGTCTCCGCAGGGCCAGCACCACAGCAATGTCCTCTTGTCGCATGAGCCGCCGGGAGCTGCCTTTGGGTGGACGACGCGGACCGGAAACGCCTCGCGAGCACGATGAGGGCGTTCCACCAGCGGAAATGGGGACATGATGAAAGTCGATCTTCTTCTTACTGGTCGGTACGGTTGGGGTATCACGCACGGTGCTCAGTCGGGGGGCTGGCCCACCCAGCGTGGACCGTGTCGGAGCGCTCAGCCGGGGGGCTGACCCGCTGCCGACCGGTCGAATGGCCGCCGTCCTGGCGGCAGAAGACCTGGGGCCTAGGGTCCCGTCGTCGGGGGGCGACTCTTCTGCTGCCGGGCCGGCGGCCCCACACCGCACCCCTGACCATCCCTCCGGCGCTGTGGCAGCACAACGACCAAGCGCAGGCAGCTGTCCTGGTCAAGGCGGTCCGCATGAACTATGGGCACCGTGCCGGGGCGCACGCCAGGTGGGCAAGTCCTGTGAGAGATCCGCTGTCCCGGGCGGCGGCCTTCGCAGCACTGCGCCCGGCCCTGGAGGTCCTGATGCACCAAGCCGGCGCCGATACCCGGCTGAGCCCGCAAGCCCGTAGTGTGCTGCGCGCGGTGGCCAGCACCCGTCCCGAACACACCCTGGCTTTGGCTGACCTCGCCGCCCGCGCCAGCACGGCCAAGGCTCGGGTTTCTGTCGCGTTGGCGGAGCTGGACGCCCATGGCTATCTCTCCCAGCTGGCATGCATCGCCCCGCACCTGAGTGCAGCACTGCCGCCATCAGCTACCTCCACCCGTGCAGGGACCCCACGGTCGAACCCGCCGACAGGGAAACTGCCTAGACTTACTCGCCCACATTCCGGCTTCCGCGCAGGAACTGGACCAGGCGGGGCCATTTGCAGGGAGGGTTACTCACTGCCTTCTTCAAGCTCGGCGGGCCAGGTGTATGCGTGACCGGGGACAGCGACGACGATGGTGTGCCGTACTCGGTGTTCGGCGAGCCGGTCGTGCAGCTCGGCCGCGGTGGTCAGGGTGGACTCGGGCAGAGGGCCGTCGGAGAGCTGGCCGAACTCATCCCGCGTCTCTGCCCAGAAGCTCAAGCGGCCGTCCTCGCCTCCGTATCCGATCTCCAGTGTGCGGATTCCTCCAGCACTACCCAACCGTGCGCCGGCGACGATGTCTGCAGCCGTGACCCTGTCCATGCCCATCGGGGCCTCGGCCAGCACAGTGGTGTCGCCCTGCCGGCCGATGAGCTGAACGTCCTCGGGTATCGCCTGGCGGGCGTCGAGGAACTCCTGGACCGAGGTCTCCGAAATCAGATCCACATCGCGGTAGCCGATCAAGGTGGCACTGCTATTGCCAACGGGTGCGGACGTCTCCAGGCGGTCCGTGGCTTCCCGGGCCGCGTTCGTCCACTGGTGGGCCAGCGGCAGGACCGACAGGGGTCCTTCTGCCGTCTCGAGGCGGTCGGGCCCGGTAGTGACCAAGACCTTCCAGGTGTCCGGGTCAACTGGGAACATGACCTCCTCGGGGCCCTCCTCGAGGCCCGCGCGGTGGCCCTCATGCATTGGCCAGTCGTGCTCGGCGATGATCCGGTGGGCCTGCGGGAGCAGCTCCAGTAGTCGGGACTGGTCCGTGGCGTCGTCCAGGCGCAGTTCCAGGGTCCCAGAGCGAGGCGGCCAGGCCCCGTGCAGGGATCGGTTGACCCAGTACGGTGTCTCCACCGTCAGCACCGCCCGGTCGACGCCGTCGAGTCGCCCCAGCTGCCGCTCCATGCTCTGAAGATTCCGCCACCAGGCATCGAAGGGAGTGCGCACACCCATCTGCGCGTACATGAACGTGGCGCCGGCCATGGCGAAAAGGAGGAACACCGCCACCAGGACGAGAACGGTGCGCCTTAGGGCACGGTGGCGCGCGGAGGCGTCGACGAGGGGTGGCACCTGCTCAACATAGGGCGCTCTCGGGCGTTCTGGCCGTCATAAGCGCCGTGGTCGGAACCATTGAAGCGCCGGTTGACGACGGGGTATGCCGAGTTGCAGCAGGGGTTCCCGTTTGTGCTGGGAGTCCGCCCGGCGAGTCGGGTGGCAAGGGGCCCTGAAGGCCGATGTTAGGCTTCGCGAACTCAACGGAAGTGATGTCATGCAGACCAATGTCCGAGTCGCAGTGATCGTCGTTCTCCTTCTCGCACTTGGCCTGTTCGCCATCACTGAATGGCTGCCCGCCCTCCTCTTCCTCCCCGCAGCAGGAGGCGCACTCCTGCTGAACGAGACCGGGATGTTCACACCTGGGCGGCCCCGTAACGACAGGGACCGCCCACGCTCCTAATCACCGCAGGTCCAGGGGCATCGGCACGTGCAGTCGGGGTGGATTGAGTGGCTCACCCGCCCCGACCGTGCACCGGTCTGGCGTTCCTTATCCAGCACACCGCACGAGGGGATGACCACGATGAGCGGCACCTCACCCACCCGTCAAGACATCCACGACGAGCTCGAACGGGTCCGGGCGGACTTCCACGCCCTCGTGGCAACAACGACTCCAGCGGATCTGCGCCGGTCCTCATCCGGCACCCGATGGACCAACGGACAGCTGCTGTTCCACATGTTCTTCGGCTACCTGATCGTCCGGCGCCTGATCCCGCTGGTGCGGCTGATGGGTCGTCTCCCCGAGGCGGTCAGTCGTACCTTCGCCCGGGTGCTGGAGGCCGGCACCCGGCCCTTCCACCTCATCAACTACCAGAGCGGCCTTGGAGCCGGGCGGGTGATCCACGGACCCCGACTGATCCGGTGGTTCGACCGCACCCTCGACGTCCTGCAGGACCAGCTGGAGACCGAGCCCGCGGCCGCACTGGGCCGCGGGATGCACATGCCCGTGTCTTGGGACCCGTACTTCCGGGACTGGATGAGCTTGGCCGAGATCTACCACTACGGCACCGAGCACTACGACCACCACCGACAGCAGTTGACCATCGATCGGCCTTCATGAAGAGGTCATGCCACGAGATCGGAATTGCGGGCGAGGTGGCTCAGTCGGCGTTCTGCGTTCTGGGCGGGGCGACACGTCAGGATCGACCAAGCTGATGTTGACGGGGTCATGAGCATGGGGTGAACGTGAAGTCCGTCCCTTCCGCTTTACATACGGCCGGCTACGGGCCATCACGCTATGGGAGCTCTGACGGCCATCTAAGACCGTCTTTCCTGTGGACATCATGATGCGTAGAGCGTGCACCGGATTCTGTTGAGCGATGCTGATGGGCACCTCGCGGTCACGGGGGTTGGAGGCGCGGTGGCCGGGGCAGATGTCATGGTCTTGTGAGGGATTCCGGACAGCGCCGGTGAGTTCACCGCCCTCCCGGGCTAGGTGCTTCCTCGGCGAGGGTCTTCAGGTTCAGCAGTTGTCGTCTGGCCATCACGAGGTCACCGACGGAGAGTGCCGGCGCGAGCAGAGGGTTGATGTCCGCGATGACTTTCAGGAGCAGCCGCGTGGTCTCGTGTTCTCCGGGCACCAGTAGGTAGGACATGTACGCCCCGAGGATCTTTCCGGTCAGGTGACGTCCGCGTACAACGGAGACGATGCGACCCATCTCGCGGCCTCCGGCAGTGGTGTACGCGTCGCCGACTCTTGGCTCAGGCAGGTGGAGGAGTCTGCGCGGTGAGCGACGCCCGAGGTTGTCGATCCAGTCGTAGGAGTACGGCGCGACCCTGACCTGTGTCAGCCATGGCCAGAGTGCTTCTGGCTCCGCCCGAACGGTGACGCCGCGCCACACCTGGAGTGCAGGTGTGGGAAGGAACGCGTCGCACGGGTAGCGCAGTGCGGTCTCACTGTCGGACACTCCCCAGCGGGACCCGATCATGACTCCTCCGCTGTTCCAGGGGTGGCCGACCTCACGCCTTCGAAGCGCTCCACCAACCGGAGGGTTCGCTGCCGAGCCCTCGCGCATGCATACCGCGGACATGTCCGCTCCCATCAGGAGACGGAGTGGTGGCGACCCGCGAGGCGATGAGTCTCGCGCACGCCGACCGCGTACGGGGTCGGCCACAGATCGAACGCCTCCGTGGTCGCTGTTCCGTCGACGACGAACGGCTGCTCGAATTGATACAGCAGCTCGACGCCGGTGCGGGCGAGCGGGACGACGGTGCCGAGCGCGCGAAGGTGCCGGCCGCGGACAGCGGTCAAGGTGTTCCGCCGGCCCGCTTCGCCAGCGGCCAACGCGACCAGTGCGCGCCCAGTGGTGGGTTCCGGGTGCGGGACGTGCCAAGTCGCGCAGTCCGAGGTGTCCTCCCGACCCACCGTGGCGATGGTGCGAGCGAAGTCCTCGATGTACGTCGGCGTGATCGGCAGGTCGGGTGAGCCGAACCAGAAGGCGCGGTCCCCGGGGCCAGGGGCGTTGAACACGTTGCCGGCGATCATCGAGCGCACTCCGGGCCCGTACAGCTCGCCGGCTCGGACGAGGGACAGCCGGATGCGCCCCGCAGCCGCCGCGTGCTGCAGGCGCTCCGCCAGCCATGCGCGCAGCACCCCCAGTGAGCTGACCGGCCGGTAGGGCAGATCCGGGGTCATCGGCCCACAGACCCGCCCGTACATCCAGGTGTCATCGGCGAAGACCACCCGGGCGGCGGCCGCCTCGGCAGCGCTCACGACGGCGTCCGTGAGCAGAGGGAAGTCCTGGCGCCAGCGGCTGATCGGTGGCATCGCGCAGTGATGGATCACCGAGGCGCCGGCCGTCGCCGCCACCAGCGCCGCCGGATCAGCCGCGTCGGCAGCATCGAGCTCCGCCTCCGGGTGACCGATCGAGCGGCCGTCCCGCGTGAGTGCCCGCACTTCGCAGCCGGCCGCGAGGAGGTGGGCGACGACGCGTCGTCCGGTCGCTCCCGCTGCCCCGATCACCACGTGGAGTGGTTGTCCGGACATCGGTGCCCCCCTTTCTGTGCTACACATGTAGCAATACATGTGTAGTGGATACGCTACAGCCGTCGTGCGGAAAGCAGAAGGGGTGTGAGCGCGATGCCTGTCAGGACTGACCGGCCGCGACTGCTGGCCGACGCCGCGATCGGCGTGATCGCAGGTGCCGGGATGCGGGCGCTCACCCACCGGGCGGTGGACGCCGCCGCCGGGGTTCCGTACGGAACGACCTCGTACCACTTCCGGACCCGGCGCGAACTGTTGCGCGGCGTGCTTTCGCGGATCGCGGAGATCAACCACGAGCGGCTGGCCCGGGCGCCGGGTCCACCCCCCGAGGCCGTTGACGTGCCCGCCACGCGGACCGACCGGCTCACGGAAGCCGACCAGATGGCCCAACGGATCGCGGTGTTCGTCGACGGTCAGATCACCCAGCAGCGGGAACACACCCTGGCCCGGATGGCCTGCGAGATCGAGGTCGCCTCAGATCCGGACCTGCGCGAGATCCTGCACGCAGGAGGCGTCTTCCGGGAGATGGCGGTCGCTGCCCTCACCCGGCTCGGCGCCGGTGACCCCCCGCGACAGGCCGACGGTCTCGTCGCCCTGATCGACGGGCTGCAGTTCGACCGGCTCGTGGGGGTGGGCTCGATGTCAGCAGCCGCGCCGGGAACGCCGCAGTCCCAGGCCGAGATCGCCGCGGTGGTGCGCAGCTACCTGACCGGGTTAGTGCCCCCTTCACAGGAGGTTCACTGAGATCCTCACCGTCCGGCTTTCGTGGCGACTCGTCCTGTCCAGCCCTTCCACACCCGGGGCACGGGACGGTGCTGACCGGCTGGAAGTGGCATGCTGAACCCCATGAGGCACTGGGCTCGCGTGCGACAGTGGACCGCCGTGGGCGGGCCGCCCGTGGCCGCCGCAGTGCTGGGGAACGCCTTCATCGGCAAAAAGGCCATGGGCTGGTTCCGTCAGCTGAAGGCTCCGCGGATGCAGCTGCCGCTGCCCGCCTTCGGTGTCGTCGGGGCGGTCTACTACCTCGAGCTCGGTGCCGTACTGTATCGCGCCCACCGCAACGACGACCGGCGAGTTCGGCGGCTCGCGCTCCTCGTGCTCGCGGGCAACGAGCTGTGGAATGTGTCGTTCTTCGGACGGCGCGACCCACGCGCCGGGTTCCTCGGGATCGTGGCGTTCCTGGCGCCACTTCTGGCGCTGCAGAAGGCCGTGGCCTCAGACCGGCCGTCTGTCCTCGCCCTGACCCCGTACACCTTGTGGGTCATCGGCTACGACCTGCCCTGGACGTTCAGGCTGTGGCGCCTGAATCGTGGTGCCCTGCGCTGACCGGGCGACCCCGTTCATCAGCTGCGCCCGGAGCCGGCTCGACGACTCTGTGCCGCAGACCGGGCGATGTCGTCAACCCGGCCCGGACAACCACCGGTGGATCGGGGCCGTGGCGGTCCGTGCTCCGGTCGTCGCATCAGCCGCACGTCGGCGGGACGAGATCCCGACCGTCAGGATGCGGGGCTAACCCCGCACCAGGAACGGGAGCTCGAACTCCTGGAAGCTCAGCGGCGGACCGCCCTCGACGCCAAGCTGCTGCAAGGCCGGCACCATGCGCTCGGCGAAGAAGCGCTCGGCGTCCTCCTTGGTCTCCCACACGTCGAGACTGTGCACGCCCCGCGCGCTGGGGCCTCCCGCGTGCAGGATCAGGCCCTGGACCGGTGCGTTCCCGGCGGCCTCGCCCATCTTGATGTGGGTGTCGAGATCGACGTCGTACTCGGTGAGCGTTGCGTAGGCCATGGCCGTGCCTTCCGTGAAGGAGAGTGCGACCCCATCGATTGGAGTGCTACTCCATTCATTAGAGTGCTACTCTAATCAGGTGTCTGTCAAGAGGTCCTACTTCTCGGCCAAGCGTGCGAACCAGGCCCGGGAAACCCGCCGGTCGATCCTCCAGGCTGCCCAGGAGCTCTTCGTCGCCAACGGGTACGCCGCCACGACGATCCAGGCGATCGCCGACCGGGCCGGTGTCGCCGTGCAGACGCTCTACGCCGTGTTCGGCACCAAGCGTGAACTGTTGCGGCAGCTGATCGAGAGCACGATCACCGGTGGCACCGATCCGGTGCCGATGGCCGAGCGGGCCGAGTCCCGGGCGGTCGCCGCCGAGCCCGATGACCGTCGGCGGGCTGAGATGGACGCTGCCGTGGGGCGGGCCATCATCGAACGCGTGGCGCCCGTCGTGCGGGTCGCCCAGGAGGCGGCTGCTTCCGATCCCGAGCTGGCCGCCATGATGGAGCAGGTGAAGGCCGCCCGGCGCGAAGAGATGATCGCCGCGGTGCCCCTGATCGTCGGTCCCGAGGGGTCGCACCCGGACCCGGAGGAGGCCGCCGCCACGCTCTACGTGCTCTACAGCCCTCAGGTCGCGGACATGCTGATGGGTGACTACGGCTGGTCACCGGAGCGCTACGAGAAGTGGTTGGCGAAGATGCTCCTGAAGACCGTGATTCGATAACACCAGGACACCCACGCCACCCCAAGGCTGGGCCCGAGAACCGTCCTGGAAGTTCTACCCATCCAGGCCCTTGGAGCTGTGTCGGCCGTCCTCACCGCCCACGGTGCAGGGTGCCTGCAATGTCGTCACCCGTCCATAAGACACCAGATGGTGTCTATGAGGCCGGGACGGGCTGACCGTCAGGCGACGCCATCGAGACGATCACATCCGGGGAACTGGTAGCGGACGGCGTCCACACCGATCCCATTGCGGCACAGGTTCCCTTGCCGGCGTCTCACACCTTGAGGCCGCTGGATGACTGGCGCTCTACATCCGGCGCGCATAGCGGTCATCAAGCCCGGATAAGGTGTCATTTCTTGGTTTGTCAGTCCCGTCAGGACAACTGGTGGGTGCTGAGTGCGGTGGTTTCCTCCCAGGCGAGGAAGCTGGTGGATCGATTGAAGAGCCAGATCGCCAGCCATCCGAGACCCACAGCGAGAGTGAGCAGCCCGAGGTCCAGCACCACCTCGGGCACGAAGGCTCGCAGCGCGACCGCGACGGCGCCGATGGCGTAGAGGACGAGCGGCGCCACGGGCACCTCGCGACTGCGGATCATGGCTGTGACGAAGGCGAGAGTGCCGAGCAGGAAGACGATGGACACCGCCGTCAGGGCAATTCCCAACGACCCGCCCCGGAGCGCGTCAACGGTGCTCATCGGGAGGTCGGCGAAGACGAGGTTGATCACGAACTCCACACCGACCAGCGCTGACAGGGCGAAGGCGTTGACCAGGAAGGCGATCAGGCCGAAGGTACCGGTGCGGCGGCCCACGGCGAGATAGAGGGCGGCGACGAACGCCAGGGCAAGGATCTGTGCGAGCGGGGCGACCAGCTGTGTGAAGGTCGAAGTCGGGATGAGTTCGGCGCGTTTGGCGGCGTTGATGAGCAGCACGACGGCGCTTCCGCAACCAGCGGCTGCACCGATGCGATAGAGCGTCGCAGGGACGGGGTTGGACATGATGTGCTCCGTTGGGAATGTGCCTGGGCCGCGGCTGCCGGCCGGGGCCGGTGGATCAAGTGTTTCTGCGGCCCGGGCGCTGAGTGGGTCGGGTGCGTGGTGAGGCTCTGTTCGTTGTCCCGCGGTGGGTGGACGGGGTGCTGGAGGCCTCTCCCTTCCGGCTGTGCCGAGCGTCTGGCCCCGGGGGCTCAGACGGTGATGGCGAGCTTGCCGCGCACCGTTCCGGCCTCGAGGTGGCGCATGCCCTCCGCCGCTCGTTCCAGCGGGTAGGTTCCATCGAGGTACGGCACCACCTGCCCGGTCTCGATGAGTGCGGTGAGCCGGTGGAGGTCTGCGGTGCGGGTGATGGAGACGACGTTGGTGAACCGTTGGCGGATGAACGGTGAGAGGGCCACCGCGCGCAAGGTCCGGCCCATGCCCCCGGTGAGGCGGTCGCCGTCCTCCCCGCCGACGAGCACGGCGGTGCCGGCGGGGGTGAGGGCCCGGCGCAGCCGGGACAGCGGTGGGTTGCCGGCCAGGTCCAGGATGAGGTCGTAGTGGTGGGTGCCGTCGGCGAAGTCCTCGCCGGTGCGGTCGATGACGTGGTCCGCGCCCAGGGAACGGACGTGGTCCAGATGGGCGGTGCTGGTCACCGCGGTGACCTGCGCGCCGAGGGCCTTGGCCAGTTGCACGGCGTAGGACCCGACTCCGCCGGAGGCCCCGGTGATCAACACCTTCTGCCCTGCCTGCAGGTGCCCGGCCTGGCACAGGGCGTGCAGGGCGGTGGCCGCCGAGATCGGCACCACCGCGGCCTGGGCAGCGGTCAGATTCCCCGGGGTGGGGGCGAGCTGGTTCGCCCGGGCCACGGCGTACTCGGCGAAGGATCCACGGGCGATGCCGTACACCGCCTCACCCATGGAGATCCCGGTGACGGCGGCACCGAGGGCTGCGACCGTACCGGCAACCTCCATCCCGGCCACCGGGTTCCTCGGCGCTCGCAGCCCGAAGCCCAGGCGCATCAGGTAGGGCCGTCCCGTCATCAGGTGCCAGGTGCCCCGGTCCAGACCGGCCGCGTGCACGCGCAGCAGCACCTCCTTCGCCCCGGGGGCGGCCACCGGGACCTGTGCCAGGTGCAGGACCTCAGCAGGGCCGTACCGCTCTCGCACGACCGCCCGCATCGAGTTCTCCGGTGCGGGAGTGGCGGTGTCCTGGTCCTCGACTGTGGGAGGTCCTTCAGCTGTCATGACGGTGTTCCTTCCCGGAGAGTGTCCGGTCGGCGCCCGGCAGGAGTCTGTCGGGGCGCGGTGGTGGAGTGGCTTCCCTGGTGGGGTGCCTCGTGGTTGGGTGGCCGCAGCGGCAGGGTCACCCCGAGGGCGGCCACCCACAGGCCCCACCCGGTGCTGCCGATCAGCCCGGCCGGCTCCCACACGGGGAAGCCGGTCACCGCGGTGGCCAGCACCTCGCCCTGGTTGAGCAGGTAGATCCCGCTGACCACCAGCCCGGTCACCCCGAGCCAGCGTGGCAGGAGCCGGTGGTACAGGATGAGAGCGGACACCGTGATCGACCAGGCCAGGGCGAGGACCTGGCCCAGGTGTTCGCCCAGCAGGGCCCCGCCGAACTGGTGCTGGGCCGTCCAGGCGGTCTCCACCGCGACCCGGGCAGCAGGATCCCCAGTGGCGTAGGTGGCGGCCAGGGGCGGGACCACGAACACCCAGCGCAGGAACCCGGTCACCGACAGCACCACCGAGGCCGCCCCCACCCAGGTGGCCGCCCGCAGCACCGGGTCCTGCTGGCGTCCCAGGGCGGCCGGCAGCAGCAGGATCGGCACGGCCAGGATCCCGTAGGTCCAGGCGGTGGCGAACCAGATCCAGACCAGGCCCGGGCTGCCCGCTTCGAAGGCCGGCAGCACCACCCCCGGTGGTTCCCGCAGAATGTCGGGCCAGTCGAAGGTGCTCGACAGCACCGTGGCTGCGGCGGCGAAGGCCAGGGCCCCGACGAGGAACAATCCTCCGGTGACTCGGCGGAGGCGAGGAGGGGTCCTGGGGTCGGTCATGGCCGGACGGCTTTCTCGAAGGCTTCGACATCGTGGTCAACCGGTAGACCTCACCGATCCACATCCGGGTGACCCTCGGTCGCGGAAGTCGTCGGTGGAGCCGAACGACCATGCCGATCGGTTGTGCGCGGCCCGTGCCGGTCAGGGTGAGCGTGTGCGGCGAGGAGGGTTCCGGCTCTGCGGGGTGCTCGCTGGTCACCACCTCGCCGGGGCGATCCCCGGATGTCCGCTGTCGGCGCGACGGCTCGCTCTGACTCTTCATGATCCGCCTGATAGCCGCCCCCCGCACCGTGGAGAGCCCTTTATTAAGCCTGATACCCCGGTCACTACGAGCCCTCTGGGCGCCGCCTCGACCTTCCTGCTTTCCACACTCCGATGGAGGAAAGACCATGGAAGCACCCCAGCGCCTGGCCCGCATCACCGGCGCCTGCTACCTCGCCGTCGCCCTGCTGTCCGTCTTCGCCATCATCTACGTCCAGTCCGTCGTCCTGGTGCCCGGCGACGGTCCGGCCACCGCCAACCGGATCGCCGAGCACCCCGTGCTGTTCCGGCTGGGCCTCGTGGCCGACCTCGGGCAGGCCACCTTCATGGTCTTCGTGGCGATGGGCTTCTACCGGCTCTTCGAGCACGTGAACACCACCGTGGCCCGGGCGCTGCTGGTCTTCGCGGCCATCGGGGTGGCCCTGCAGCGCCTGAACCTGGTGTTCTACTTCGCCGCCTACCTGGTCGCCACCGACGCTTCCTCCGCCACGGCGCTGGGACCCCAGGGGGCCGGGGCCCTGGTGGGGCTGCTCGTGGAGATCTACGCCCACGGGTTCCTCATCGCCCAGGTCTTCTTCGGCCTGTGGCTGTTGCCCATGGGCTGCCTCGCCTACACCTCCGGCATGTTCCCCCGGGTCCTGGGGGTGGTGCTGATGATCGCCTGCGCCGCTTACCTCATCGACCTCCTCGCCCTGTTCCTCGCGCCCACCATCGGTGCGGCCATTTCCGGGATCGTCGTGCTGCCGGCGGTCGTCGGGGAGATCTGGATGGTCTTCTACCTGCTGATCCGGGGTGTGAAGACTCCCCAACCGGTCGGCACGCTCCCCGTCGCGGCCTGAGCACCCACCTCGAAGCATCGCTCCTCCTGTGACGCTCCTTCTGCGAAAGAAGCCGCTATGACTTCCACCCGAAGGATTGCCGTGGCCGCCGGCGTCCTGTTCCTACTCTCCCACCTCACCTCGATCCCCGCGCTGCTGCTGCGCGACCCGGTGCTCAACGACCCGAACTTCATCCTCGGCCTTGGCCCGACATGCCCCCGGTGCCGGCCACGGGCACGGCCGCGCCGCAGCCCGTCACCGCGCAGCCGTAGCCGGTGCGGCCGGCCCGAGTGCGGGTTGCCCACTCCTCGTCAGCCATTCCCGAGGAGCCGAAGCCCACCGCTTTCCTCCAGGACCAACTCGACCAGCACCACGGGCAGATCGCCGCACCTCGGGGAGGTCCGCTGATCCGCAGGTTCTCACCGCCCTACACAGGAGACCGACATGGCCCTCACCGACCGCACCACCACCCCGGCACGGGCCCCGATGGACCCGTGGCGCAGGACGCCCTCAACGCCCTGCTGCTGGGACCCCTGCTCTACCGGTCCCGGCTGGTGCCACGGATCCTGCCCGTCATCGGCCTCATCGGGGCCCCGCTGTTGATCGCCTCGGCCGTGGCCACCACCTTCGACCTGTGGGGACAGGTCTCCGCCCTTGCCGCTCTGACCGCCCTGTCGATCGCGCTGTGGGAGTTCTCCCTGGGTATCTGGCTGGTCGTCATGGGCTTCAAGCCCTCTCCCTTCACCACGGGAACGGCCGCCACCGACACCCCGGCCGCGCACCACGACCTCCACGACTGACAGCCCGGACCAGCAGCAGTGCCCACCCCGAGCCCGTCCACGGTCCGCGCGCGCCCCGTCGGCCCCGCCCCGAGGCGGCGCTGCCGCTCTACCCCGCCTGCACCTGATGCGCACGGGATACGCCCTGATGGGCATCAGCCCTGCCTCATCGCCCACCCCGTCCCCTGGCCGCTGACGGACAGCGTGGTCGTGTGCATCCTCCGCCGGCTACTCCGCCGTTCCCTTGTCGAAGAGGAACCGAGCCACCGCCTGGGCGGACCCGGTGAGATCGCCGTCGTTCCCTTCGCTGATCGCTCCGCCGAGCCAGAGGTCCGCGAAGCCGTGCACCAGAGACCAAGCCGCGAGGGCGGCGACCTTCGGATCCGGTCCCACCACCTCCGGTGGCAACGTCGCGACCCCGTGGGAGAGCGCCTCGGCGGCGGCGGCGCGCGCCTGGACGACGTCGGCACGGGAGGCGTCGTAGAGATCCGGGCGGAACATGACCTGGGTGTGCGCCCGGTGCTCCACCGCGAAGTGCACGTAGGCGACACCGACCTCGAGGAAGCTGCCGGTGCGTTCGAGCACCTCGGTGAGGTGCTCCGCGAGCATCCGGAAACCCTCTGCCGCCAGCGTCGTCAAGAGCCCGGCCTTGTTGCCGAAGTGATAGGCCGGGGCCGCGTGGGAGACCCCCGCCCGCCGCGCCAGGTCCCGCAGGCTCACCTGGGAGGGCCCCACCTCGAGCACGGCCTGCACGGCGGCATCCAGGACCGCACGATGCAGGTCGCCGTGGTGATAAGCGCGGGGAGTCATACCGGCACCCTACCCCATATCTAGGCATTGACAAGATACCACTGGAGGCGCAGGCTTGTCAGTGACAAGATCGACGCCCAGGAGGGCACCATGTCAGTCCTGATCATCTTCCTCACCGCGACCCTAGCAACACTGGGCATCGCCGCGGTCCTCGGGCACCGCCGCCTGCGGGAGGCAGCACCCCCGGCTCTCCGCGGAGGTCTCGCGGTGATGTTCCTCGCCACCGGGGTGTCCCATTTCGCGGGTCTCCGCGACGATCTCGTCGCGATCGTCCCGCCCGTGCTGTCCCACCCTGAGCTGCTCGTCACGGTCACCGGGGTGCTGGAGCTCGCCGGCGCCATCGGACTGATGCTGCCGCGCACGGCCGCCTGGGCAGCCGGTGGCCTGGGCCTGCTGATGGTGGCGATCTTCCCCGCGAACATCTACGCCGCGACCGCCGGACTGACGCTGGCAGGGGAACCGGCCACCGCCCTGCTGCCGCGCACCGCCCTGCAACTGCTCTACATCGCAGCCGCTGTCGTCGTGGTGATCACTCATTGGCGACGCGCGGTGTTCAGCGACTCGCTGGGAAATCTCAACGCCGTCCTGCCACGGGCCTACGGACCCGCCGGAGCAGTAGACGAAGCCCCCAGTGCCGGCATCGTGCTCGTTTCCCGGCTCCGGCTGCGCTCAGCCAGGCACGTGCCGGGCTTCCTGCTCGCTTCGCTGCGGTTGCGGCGGGCTCTGCGACAGGCCCCCGGGGTCCTGTGGTGCGATCTGGCGGCGCAGCCGCTGACCGCCACCTTCTGGACCTGGTCCGGGTGGACGGACGAGGACGCGATGCGCCGCTACACCCGCTCCGCGCTCCACGTCCACGTCATGCGGACCTACCGGCCGCACCTGCAGGAATCGACCTTCCGCTCGCTGCCCGCAACCCAGGCGCCTGCGACGTGGCCAGAGGTCAGAGGCATGCTCGACGCCCCGACGCCCACGCCCGCCGCGGTGGACTCAGGTGTCTGTAGTGGTTCAAGACGGGATCGGCCGTCGTCTGGTGCTGAGGGGCCCAGCGGAGCGCCTTGGCGAACTCCGTCTTCGTCGTCTGTATGGCGTGGACGGTTTCGGTCTTGACACCGCAGCGGGAGAATTTCAGGGTGGCGTCAGACCGTTGCGACGTCCGTGGAGTCGCGCATCTGGGGGATGCCATGCACAGCCATCCGTCTGAGAACCATTCCGATGATTCCGTCACCCAGCCAGGGGAGACCCCTGAGTGGTTGGCGGAGGCGGTGACGACCATGATGCGCACCGGGCGCATCCCGGGCCTGTCCCTGGTCGTGGTCGACTCACAGCGGTCGTTGTACGCCGGCGGGTTCGGAACTGCTGACCTGGCCACGGGGGCGCCCGCGACTCCGGCCACGGTGTATTTGTGGTTCTCCATGACCAAGATCGTGACCGCCACGGCCGCCATGACCCTGGTCGAGGACGGTCGCCTCGAGCTGGACGCCCCGGTGGCCGACTATGTGGACGGTCTGCGCGCCCCGCGTGCCTCCCAGCCCACGGTAGGGCAGCTGCTGACCCACACCGCGGGGTTGTCCAATCCTCTGCCGCTGCGATGGGTGCACCCGGCCGAGCAGGAGCCGCCGGCGGCCGAGGACCTGCTGCGGTCCGTGATGAGCCGACCGCGCGCCTACCGCCACGCCCCGGGGCACAGGGCCCGATACACCAACGTCGGCTATCTTGCGCTGGGTCAGATCATCGAAGCCGTGAGCGGTATGCCGGTGACGTCCTATCTGCAGCAAGCCGTGCTGGATCCGGTGGGCATGACCAGCACCGGGTTCACCTACCGCCCGGAGGCACCAGCCGCAACCGGTTGTGTGCGCGCCCCGCGCGCCGCCGATCCGCTGCTGCGCCGTCTGCTCCCACCCGGGGTGGCCGGGACCCGTCACGGCGCTTACCTGGGCCTGCGGCCCTTCTACGTCGACGGAGCCGCCTACGGCGGTCTGGTCGGCGACGTGGCGGATGCCGGACGGTTTCTGCGGCTGCACCTGGATGATGGCCGGATCGAGGGGCACCGCATCCTGTCCGCCGAGACGGCCCGGTCCATGCGAGTGATCAGGCACCCGGGCAAGCCCTTCGACCACGGCATCGGCTGGTTCCGCCGCCCCACCCGGGAAACGGGTCAGTGGGTCGAGCACTTCGGGGCCGGCGCCGGATTCTGGAACGTCATGCGTCTCTACCCAGAACACGGTCTGGGCATCGTGGTCATGACCAACAGCACCACGAGCTACGACTTCGAGCCTCTCTTCGCCCTCCTCACGACCGCCTCCTGGTCGTAGCAGGCCTGGGGCATGTCCATGAGGGGGGCCGTGGGCGTCCGTCGTGCGGCGGCGCCGGGCTCCCACGGTCCGTGCGGGCGGACGGCGAGCGGCACCGTGGCCGCTCAGGGGTTCGTGGTGATGTCCCCGCCGAGCTCGTCCCGGAGCTGCTGCAGCGGGGCCGCGTCCCTCGAGATGACGACCCAGTTGTCCGCGTGCAGGAAGGAGGCGCCCTGCTCGCTACTGAGGGTGTTCAGCAGCCCCTCCATGCGCTCCTCGGAGTCCGTGACGGCCATGGCCATGCGTCCGTTGGCGCAGTCCAGGTAGGTGGACTCCGGGTCGGCCGGGGCGCGCAGCTGGTCCGTGCCCGGGCAGTCGATGCCGGCCCCGACGACGTCGTCGCGCAGCGCCGTCGCGTCCTCGTAGGCGGCCCCGCCGGCCACCATCGCCTGGATGTCGTCGGCGGTCGGCGCGCAGCCGGTCAGGGCGAGGGCGGAGAGAGCGAGCAGAGCGGGAACGGGTCGGCGCATGGGACGTCCTGTCGTCGAGGGGATCGGGTGGTGTGCTGGGGCCGGCGTGCGGGCGGGGGCGGGCCCGGGTCCGGTGCGCGGTGCGCCGTCCGTCGGCGCCGCGCTCACGGGGTGGCCCCCTGCTCCGGACGGTGGTGCTCGTCGAGGACACGGGTGAGGACCCGGCCCGGGGTGTGCCGGTACCCGGGGTCGATGCGCTCGAGCACGGCGACGATCGCCTCGACGTCGTAGACCACGGACGGGTCACCGCCGTGGTGGCTCCAGCGGCGCTCGGCCACCCACGCCCACACGTGCACGGGCCGGCACCGCCGGCAGGTCCCGTGCTCCGCGGTGAGACAGTCGGGCCCCACCGGCTGGTTGAGCCCGGCAATCTCCGCGGGAGTGCGCCGGTGGCGCTCCACCACGGCCCAGAACCTCTCGTCGGGGATCCGGGAGAGGTCCGAGCTCAGACCGGCCAGGGCTTCTCGCGCCCGGACCACGTCGTAGTAGAAGTCCGGCCTCGACCAGGGCGGAACGCGGTGGCGGGCGCGCAGCGCCTCGACCACAGCCGCCTCCTGCGCCTGGGCGATCTCGGCCGCCGTCCGCGGCGACGGGTCCGCGGCCGAGCGCCAGAGGCCGTCGAACAGGGCCGCGCCCTCGGTGCAGGCCTGACGGACCAGCAGCGTGCCGACGTCCGGGGAGCGCCGCTGGGACCAGAGCGCCCCGGAGAGCCGCTCGTAGACCTGGCCGTCGTCCAGGGTGAAGCTCCTCCGGTCGGCGGCCACGACCACACGGCGGGTGGTGGGCTCCCCGGTGGCTCCGGTGCGGGCGGGGATGACCACTGCGCGCGCACCGGGGTACACGGCACCGCCCTGGTTCAGCCTCCGCCGCTCGTCCACCGTCCGGTGACCCCGGCTCAGCGGACCGGCCGGCGCGGCCGGCTGCGGGACCCGGGGGCGCGACGAGCCCGCGACCCGGCCCCACCGCGGCCCGGGGCGGGGGAGACGGCCGGGGCACCGATCGGCACGAGGACCGGCTCGGTCTGCCGGGCGACTGGCTCAGCGGCCATGGTGGTGCTCCTCGTGGAGTCGGAGTCGGAGTCGGGGTCGACGGGCGACGCGGGCGTCCGGTGCCTGCTGGGGGAACCGTAACAGCCGCCGCGCCCGGGGCGGCGGAGGTCGTCAGGCAACGGGCCGGCGGTCCTCCCCGGCGAGGTCTCTCATGCGGTCCCCGGCGGCGTCCATGCCCAGCGAGGCGAGCACGGCGAGCGCGGCCATCCACCGGCGCGGATGGGTCGCCCCGCGGGCGACCAGCCACCGCTCGAGCATCGCGTCGATCCGCAGCGAGGCGGCCTGGACGCCGCACGTCGCCGCGCCGAGACCCAGCAGCAGCGCCGCCCGCGCCGCCACCGGCAGCCGCTGCGCCGCGACAGGGGTCCCGTCGGCCAGGGGCCCGACCTCGGTGCCGGCATCGACGGAGTCCTCCCCGTCGGTGTTCCGGGACAGCACCCACGCTCCTGCGCCGGCGACCAGGACTCCGGGCACTACGACGTACGCGGCGCGCACCCGGGGCGACCAGCCGGACGGGGAGACCAGCGTCAGCGCTCCGGCGGCCGCGGAGCTGGTCAGGGACAGCACGAGATTGTTCATGGTTCTACGCTACGTCCCGCGTCCCCGGTCGTCACCCGGTCCGGCCGGTCGTCGGCCTACGCTGGGGGCAGGATCGAGAGGGAGACGGAGATGCGGATTCTCGTCGCACATGCCAGCGCACACGGATCGACGGCAGAGATCGCCCGGCGGATCGCCGACGTGCTCCGGGACGAGGGCTCGTCGGTCGACGTCGGGCCCATGGAACAGCACGAGGCTCTCGGCGACTACGACGCCGTCGTGCTGGGCAGTGCCATCCACGACCAGGACTGGCTGCCGGTGGCCACCGCGTTCGTCCACCGCCACCAGGCCGAGCTGCGGACCCGGCCGGTGTGGCTGTTCAGCGTGGGGATGTCCGCGGCCCTGCCCCGCATCCTCCGCGGACCGGCCCGCCGCGCCCAGAACCGGCGGCTGGCCGCGTCCCTGCGGGAGGTGGTGCACCCGCGCGGGCACCTGCTGCTGTCCGGGGCGGCGCAGGCCGAGCAGCTGCCGGGCTGGGCCGGCCTCCTCCTCCGGGGGACCGGGGGGCGCTTCGGCGACCACCGGGACTGGCCCCGGATCGAGGCCTGGGCCCGCGACATCGCCGGGGCACTGAGGACGACCACCCGCGGCGGGTGATCCGCGGCCGCCCCCGCGACCTCCACCCTGGTGGAGAAGGATGTGCCCCCGAGGCCGGTGTTCCGATCGTCCCCGTCGTACGACGGGTGGGCCCCGGTGCCCGGGGCTCCAGCAATCGTCGAAGGGAGCGGTCGGCTCGACCGCAGCCCCGGGCGTCAGCGGCCCGGTCACGGGCACCCGTTCCCAGGAGGTCGTCGTGCCGGCAGCCGCAGCCGCGGGTCTCCCGATCGCGCTGGGACTGCTCGCCGCCTCCCTGCCCGTCGCCGTGATCGTGCTGATGCTGGTCACCAGCGGGACCCGGAGCGCGGTCACCGCGTTCCTGTCCGGCTGGGTCGCCGGGATCGCCGTCGTGGCCGCCCTCACCGTGTTGGTCGTCGACACGACCCTGCCCCGCGACGATCCCGCGCCCTGGGTCGGCGTCCTGCGGGTGGTGCTCGGCGGCACCCTGCTGCTGCTGGGGGTCAAGCAGTGGCGGAGCCGGTCGCGCGAGGGGTCGCAGCCGGCACGGTGGATGACCGCGGTCGACACGATGACGCCCCCGAAGGCCCTGGCCGTGGCCTTCCTGCTGGTCACGGTGAACCCGAAGAACGCGGTGCTGGTCGTCACGGGGGCGGCCGCCATCGCGACGGCCACGGCGTCCGTGGCGCACCAGGTGCTGGCGCTCCTGCTGTTCACGGGTGTCGCCAGCGCCGCGGTCGCCGCCCCGGTGCTGCTCCACGTGGTCCTGGGGGACCGGGCCGCCACGGTGCTGGCGGCCGCGAAGGGGTGGATGAGCGCCAACGGTTCCTGGGTGATGACCGTCGTGCTGGTCGTCATCGGCGCGGTGCTCCTCGGCAACGGTGTGAGCGGACTGCGGTCCGGCTGACCGGAACCGTGCCCCGGCCCACCCGCGGCGGCTAGGGGGCGCCCGCAGGCCCGCCGAGCCCGCGGCGCTCGCGGCGCCGGCCCAGTTCGTGGGCGCTCACCGCCACGAGGGTCATCACGACCAGGGGCAGCACGAACGAGACCATCACGGAGCTGAACCCCTCCAGCGCGTCGTGCTCGGTGGCGGCCAGCAGCACGTACCCGGTGTAGGCGAGGTACAGGAGCAGGAACAGACCGCCCTCCCAGCGGGCCACGGCGAACCCGGTGAAGGCGATGGGCAGCAGCGCCACCACGGCGGCCAGCATCACCGGGATGTCCAGGGCCACGGCCGCCGCCGGTACCGGCAGGCCGTCGTCGACGAGGATCGCCGGCACCCCGAGCACCAGCCCGAGGTTCAGCAGGCAGCTGCCCACGACGTTGCCGATGGCGAGATCCCGCTGTCCCCGGCGGACCGCGACGACGGAGGCCGCCAGTTCGGGCAGGGACGTCCCGAGGGCGACCACCGTGAGCCCGACGACCAAGCCGCTGACGCCCAGGGCCGTGGCGACGTTGACCGCCCCCTCGACGAGGACCGTGGCCCCGGCCACCAGGAGCCCCACCCCCACCACGACGAGGACGAGCGAGACACCGGCCGAGTCCTCCCCGGCCGGTGACCCGTCGACACCGGATGCGGCGGGCGGCCGGTCCGGCGGAGGGTTCGGCGCCCCGGCGGGGGAGGCGGCGTCCCGGCGGCCGATCAGCACCGTCAGGACCCCGTGGACGACCACCGCCGCGAACAGCACCGCGCCGTCCGTGCCGCTGATCCGGCCGTCCAGGGACACGAGCAGCAGCACCGTCGACACGACCACCAGCAGGGGCAGGTCGAAGCGCAGCAGCTGCTGTGTGACGGCCAGCGGCGCCACGAGGGCGGTCAGTCCCAGCACGAGCAGGACGTTGGCGATGTTGCTGCCCACGACGTTGCCCAGCGCCAGCCCCGGCTCCCCGGCCAGGACGGAGCTGACGGTCACCGTCAGCTCCGGGGCCGACGTGGCGAACGAGACGACCGTCAGCCCGATGACCAGGACGGAGAGTCCCATGCGCCGGGCCAGGGCGGTGGCCCCGCGCACCAGCAGCTCCCCGCCCGCGATCAGCAGCACCATGCCGAGCCCGATGCGCCCCACGTCCAGGACCGTCATGGGCGCCAGTCTAGAGCTGCCGCCCGGGAGGACGGAGGCAGTGCGCGGCATCCGTCACGGCACGGGTGCGGCTCGGACGCGGACAGGATCTGTCCGCGTCGGGGAGGACACTGGACCCGTCACCGGACGCTGCGCCGGAGGCGCCCCGACCAGGAGGGAACCGCCATGACCGACCTCGACGTCGCCGCCTGTGCCGCCGACCAGATCGACCGGCACTGGACCCACCAGCTGCGGCCCCGCCTCGCCGGCCTGACCGACGAGGAGTACTTCTTCGACCCCACCGGCGGGTCCGCGTGGACGGTCCATCCCCGGGCCGAGGAACGCACCCCGATGCAGACGGGCCGCGGGGAGCTCGTGCTGGACTTCGCCCTCCCCGAACCGGTGCCCGCGCCGTTCACGACCATCGCCTGGCGGCTGGCGCACGTCGTCGTCGGGGTGCTCGCCGCGCGCAGCCACGGGCACTTCGCCGGCCCCGAGGCGTCCTACCAGAGCTGGGCGTACGCCGGGACCGCGGAGGAGGCGCTCGCCCAGCTCGACCGCGAGTTCGCCCGCTGGACGGCCGGCGTGCACTCGCTGACGGACGCGGACCTGGCGCGCCCGTGCGGCCCGGTGGAGGGCCCGTACGCGGACCTGCCGATGCTCGCTCTCGTGCTGCACATCAACCGCGAGCTGATCCACCACGGCGCGGAGCTCGCCCTGCTGCGCGACCTGTACGCCCACACCCGCTGAGCCCCGCGCCGCACGACACCTCAGGAGCCCACCGTGCCCTTCCTCACTCCCACCGTCACCGACGAGCGCGACGCCCTGGCGGCCTTCGCGAGCCAGCAGATCCGCCAGGTCGCCACCACTCTCCAGGGCCTCGACGCCGAGCAGCTGCGGGCGACCCCCTCGGCGAGCGCCATGAGCCTGGGCGCGCTGGCCCGGCACGTCCTGTTCATCGGCGGGCACGGTCCGTTCGCCGTGCTCACGGATCCCGGCCGGACCTCCGGGGAGCCGCTGGACGACGCCGGCTGGGCCGCCGGGGCGATCCTGCCGGAGGCCGTGCGCCCGGAGGACACCGCCGAGTCCCTGGGCGCGGCCCTGTACGCGCTGGCCGACCGCGTCGAGGCCGGGCTGCGCACCGCGGACCCGGAGGCCCGCATCCCCGTCCCGGACGCCCCGTGGTTCCCGCGGGACCTGGTGACGTGGCCCGCCCGGTGGGTGGCGCTGCACATGGTCGAGGAGAACGCCCGGCACGCCGGGCACGCCGACATCCTGCGCGAGTCCCTCGACGGGCGGACCGCCTACGAGCTCAACGCCCTGGCGGACGGGGAGACGTGGAGCCCGCAGGACTGACCGGCGGGATGCGGCTACTCGTCGTCCGACGGGCGCCCGGTCCCCGCCTCCGGGTCCTCCGGGGGCGGGGCGTCGTCCTCGGCCTCCTCGGGGGGAGCGCCGGCGCGCCGGTTGCTCTCGTCGGTGGTGGCGGTCAGCCAGGTCTCGTCGCGGACGCCCAGTCCCTCCTGGCTCGTCTCCGCCCAGGCCTCGTTGCGGTCCGCGGGCTCGGGGTAGCAGTCCATCTCCGGCTCCTGTCCTGCTCGACGGTGATGGCCCGATCCTATGCCCGGGCCCGGCATCCCGCGCACGGCGTCCTGCGCCCGGCCGGGGATCTCCTCAGCCGCCCTCGAGGAGCCGGCGCAGCGTCAGGGCATTGCGCACGGCGTGGCCGTCGCCGTCGTTGTTGAAGTACGCGTAGACCTCGCGGCCGCCGTGGTGCCACTCCCGGATCCGGTCCGCCCACCAGGCCAGGTCCTCGTCCGAGTAGGAGCCGGCGTAGAGGTGGTGGTGGTCGGGGCCGTGGAAGCGGACGTAGACGAACGGGGCGGTGGCCTCGAGGACGCAGGGCAGCCCGGCCCCGCTCAGCACGCAGTACGCCGCGCCGTGGAGCCGGAGCAGCTCGAAGACCTCCGGGTGCACCCAGCTGTCGTGGCGGAACTCCACGGCGACGGGCAGCCAGTCGGGCAGCCCGGCCAGGAACCAGTCGAGGCGCGCGTCGTCGCGGGCCTGCGCCGGCGGGAGCTGGACGAGCAGCACGCCGCGCCGGTCCCGCAGCTCGTGCCAGGACTCGGCGATCCGCCGGCTCCAGGTCTCGGGCGCGTAGAGCTTCTTCGCGTGCGTCAGTCCGCGGGGGGCCTTCACCGTCATCCGGAAGCCCTCCGGCAGGCGACGGTTCCAGCCGGCGAAGGTGCTGCTGCGCGGCCAGCGGTAGAAGCTCGCGTTGAGCTCCACGGTGGAGAAGGCCCGGGTGTAGATCTCCAGGCGCTTGGCCGGGGCCGTGCCGGGGGGATAGAGGACGTGCTCCCAGTGGTCGTAGCTCCACCCGGAGGTGCCGATGTGCCAGCCCATGGGCTCCAGGGTAGCGGCGGAGGGCGCCGGGTCCGGCCGTGGCGCCGGGCGCCGGCCGGCCGCGCGGCGGACGTAGGGTGTTCACCGGCACGCACGGCGCCCCCGCCGAGCACCCCGCACGATCCCAGGAGAACGCTCATGACCACCCTCGCCCCCCGGCCCGCCGGGACCCGCTGATGGCGAAGCTCTACTTCCGGCACGGGGCGATGAACTCCGGGAAGTCCACCGTGCTGATCCAGGCCGCGCACAACTACGAGGAGCGCGACCAGACGGTCCTCGTCGCCAAGCCCGCGATCGACTCGAAGGGCGCGGACACCGTGGTCTCACGGCTGGGGGAGTCCCGGCGGGTCGACCTGCTGCTGGCCCCGGAGGACGGGGCGCGCGAGCGCTTCCGGGCCGCCGTGCGGGAGCGCGGACCGGTGCACTGCCTGCTGGTGGACGAGGCGCAGTTCCTCGCCCCGGCCCAGGTCGACGACCTGCTGCGCATCGCGGTGCTCGACGGCGTCCCGGTGCTGGCCTACGGGCTGCGCACCGACTTCCGCACGGAGGCGTTCCCGGGCGCGGCGCGCCTGCTGGCCGTGGCCCACACGGTCGAGGAGCTGCGCACGATCTGCCGCTGCGGGTCCAAGGCGATGTTCAACGCCCGCACGGTGGACGGGGAGCCGGTCTTCGAGGGCGACCAGGTGGCCATCGACGGTGCGGCCGTGTCCTACGAGTCGATGTGCGCCGGCTGCTACCTGCGGCACTCCGGCGGGCGCCTGGGCTGAGCCGGGGACCGGCGGGCCGGCCCCGGGACGGCGTCAGGGGGTGACGTCCCGGTCGTCCTCGCGGCCGTGCCGGTCGACGACCGCCCAGAACAGGTCCTCGGGAATCGCCTCGAGGTCGGGGTGCAGGGCGGCCAGCTCGTCGATGATGGCGGCCACGTCGTAGTGGGCGTGCACGTCGCCGCGCCGGGCGAGCCGGTTCGAGGCGATCAGGCCCTCGACGTAGGCGGTGTGGTCGGAGTCGGTGAACGCGCTCAGGACCGCGTCCGCCCACAGCTGCTCGAAGGCCGGGTGGCCCTCGGTGACGAGCCGGACCGGGGCGTGCGCGACGTCGGGCTCGGCCGGGTCGGCCTCCGGGGCGTCCCGCACCGGTCCGGTGGTCTTGGCGAACCGGGTGCCGTCGTCGACCGTGACGGTCCGGTCGGTCTCGTCGACGACGGTGTGCCGCTCGGTGCGCAGGACGGGGCCGCCGCGGACCACCACGGCGCGGGTGCCGACGCCGGTGGCTCCGCCGACGTGGTGGTGCTGGCTCACGGCGACCTCCTCGGGTCTGCGCTGCGGGGGCGGCCGATCCGCCGGGTGCCTGATGCGCAGAACCTAGCAGGCGGCGCCGACCGCCGGAAGCCTCCGGGAACGCGGACGGCGCCGCCGGAGGGGCTCCGGCGGCGCCGAGGGCGCGGGGTGGACCGGGGCTCAGCCGCCGAGCAGCACCGCGCGGACCAGGTCGAAGAACATGCCGAGGATGGCCGTGAAGTTGGGGTTGAAGAACGCGTCGAACTCGCCGACCAGTCTGATCATGACAGTTCCTTCCGAGGGGGGTGGGTGGGGCCCGGGCCGGGCGTGGATCCGGCCCCGGCCCGAGCCTACCGGGGGTGTTCACTGAAGCACATGGCCTTTCGGCCAGTTCCCGCCCCGGGCCGGCCGGACGCCGGGACCCGTCAGGGGGCGGGAGTGCCGGTGGAGGACGCTCGGCGCGCGTCGTCGTGCGCCGCTGTCTCCTGCGCGGCGGCCTCCTTCGCGGCGGCCTCATGCGCTGCGGCCTCCGCGCCGCCGATGGCCTCGCCGCGGGCCACCATGCCGGCGGTGTCGGAGAGGGGGATCTGCTTGAGGAACACCGCGAGGACGAAGGCCAGCAGCATGAAGGGGATGAGGTACCAGAACACCGGGGCGAGGGAGTCGGCGTACGCGGTGACGATGCCCTCGCGGACGGGCTCGGGCAGCTGCGCCAGGGTCTGCGGGTCCAGGGTGGCGGTCGCCTCCCCGGCCTGGGCGGCGGAGGCGCCGGCGCCGGTGAAGACCGCCGTGAGCTGCTCCGAGAGGTTGTTGGTGAAGATCGCCCCGAAGATCGCCACGCCGAGGGCCGCGCCGACCTCGCGGAAGTAGTTGTTGGTGCTGGTGGCGGTGCCCACCATGGACGGGTCCACGGCGTTCTGCACCACGAGGACGATGACCTGCATGATCAGGCCCAGGCCCGCGCCGAGCACGAGGAGGTAGACGCAGATCAGCCAGATGGGCGTCTCGGCCGCCAGCGTGGTCATGGCGAGCATGGCCGAGGCCGTGACGAGCGTGCCCGCCAGCGGGTAACCCTTGTACCGGCCGGTGCGGGAGATCCTGAGGCCGGACCAGATCGAGGTGCCCATCATCCCGACCATCATGGGGACCATGAGCAACCCGGACTCCGCCGCCGAGGTGCCGGAGGACATCTGCAGGAACGTGGGCACGAACGCGATGGCGGCGAACATCCCCAGCCCCAGGGTGAGGCCGATCGCGGTGGCGTTGACGAACACCGGGTTGCGGAACAGGCCCAGGGGGATGATCGGGTCGTCGGCCCGGGTCTCGTTCCAGATGAACAGCGCCGTGGCCACGACCATGCCGCCCGCCCAGGTCCAGGTGGCGACCGCGCCCCAGCCGTGCTCGGCGTTGCCGCCGAACTCGGTGAAGAAGATGAGACAGGTCGTCGCCACGGACAGCAGCAGGACGCCGGCCACGTCGATCCTGCGGGTCGCGCGCTTGTGCGGGAGGGTCAGGGTGAACCACGCGATGGCGAAGGCGGCGATGCCGATGGGGATGTTGATGTAGAAGGCCCACTGCCAGGTGAGGTGGTCCACGAAGTAGCCGCCGAGCAGCGGCCCCGCCACGGCGGAGAGCCCGAAGATGCCGCCGAGCGGGCCCATGTACTTGCCGCGCTCGGAGGCCGGGACGATGTCCGCGATGATCGCCTGGGAGAGGATCATCAGTCCTCCGCCGCCGAGCCCCTGCAGCGCGCGGAAGGTCACGAACTGCCAGAACCCGGTGGCCAGGGCGCAGCCCACCGACGCGAGCGTGAAGAGGGCGATGGCGACCAGGAAGAGGTTGCGCCGGCCCAGGACGTCGCCGAACTTGCCGTAGACCGGCATCACGATGGTGGTGGCCAGCAGGTAGGCCGTGGTGATCCAGGCCTGGTGCTCCACGCCGCCCAGCTCCCCGACGATGGTCGGCATGGCGGTGGAGACGATCGTCTGGTCGAGGCTGGCGAGCATCATCCCGGCGATGAGGGCGGAGAAGATGATCCAGATCCGCTTCTGGGTCAGCACCAGCAGCGGGGCGTCCTGCGCGACCGCGGGCGGGGTGGTGGTCATGGGCTTCCTTCGGTGTCCGGGGACGGGTCAGAGGTGTCGGGGGGAGTGGCTGAGCGGGTGTCCGCGGCGGCGTCCGGCGTCGTCGGCGGGGCGGTGGCGCCGGGGGAGAGCAGGGCCCCGGCGAGGCGGACGTTGCGGGCCAGCAGCTCCGCGAACTCCTCCAGGGGCGGGGACTCGTCCGGGTCGGTGCCGGCCGGCCGGGTCTCGAGGAGCTCGTGGACGGTGTGCCCCGCGAGGTGGGAGACGACGGCGGCGGCCACGGCGGGGAACGGGTCCCGCTCCCCGCAGCCCTGCCGGCGCGCGATGAGCTCCGTCAGCTCGGCCAGCCGGCGTTCCATGGTCTCGGTGAGCCGCTGGAGCAGCACGGGCTCGCGGCGCAGGACGTCCAGCAGCAGGGTCCGGTCGTGGGGGCCCTCCAGCAGGGCGAACGACTGCACGACCAGCTCCTGCAGGGCGGTCAGCAGCGGGGCTCCGTCCGGGGCGGAGCCTCCGGCCACGAACTGCTCGCCGAAGGCCTCGAGCGGGTCCCGGGCCGGGGTGCCCAGCACGGCGTCGTCCTTGGAGGCGAAGTAGTTGAAGAAGCTCCGCCGGGAGATCCCGACCTCCGCGCAGAGCTCGTCCACGGTGAACCCCGCCAGCCCGCGCTCGGCGGTCAGCCGGCGCGCACCGGCGATGAGGGAGCGGCGGGTCCGGCGCATGCGCTGCTCTCGTGCGCCCGCCGTCACCGGAGGCGCCCGAGGTCGAATAGATGTTGCACTCACGACATTATAGTGCAATGTTTTTGTCGGGTGAGGTCCGGTGCGCCGTCGTGCCCCCGTCCGTACGCTGGACCACGTCGGCGCACGACCGGAGGAGACCCGTCATGGCCCAGGAACCGGACCCCCGCCCGCGGCTGATCGGGCTGCACGGGCGCAAGCAGTCGGGCAAGGACACGTGCGGCGACCGCCTCGTGGTCGCGCACGGCTACGCACGGGTGGCCTTCGCGGACCCGCTGCGGCTGTTCCTCACCGAGCTGGACCCCCTCGTGGGGGTCCGGGACGGCCGGCTCGTGCGGCTGGCCGCGGTGCTGGCGGAGGCCGGCGGGGACTGGGGTCTGCTCAAGGACGAGGCGCGGGACCCGGTGCACCGGGAGATCCGGACGCTGCTGCAGAAGGTCGGCAACGAGGCCGGCAAGGCCGTCTTCGGGGAGACGGTGTGGGCGGACCGCGGGCTGGAGACCGCCCGGCGCCTGGGCGGGCCGGTCGTGTTCACGGACGTGCGCTTCGACGTCGAGGCCCAGGCCATCACGGCCGCCGGGGGCCGGGTGGTGCACGTGGTGCGCCCCGGGGCTCCCGCCGCGGAGGACCCGCACCCCTCGGAGGCCGGCATCGACCCGCGCTGGATCACCGCCGTCCTCGTCAACGACGGGACGGTCGAGCAGCTCTGGGCGAAGGTCGACGCGCTGGTGCTCAGCCGGCCGGGTGCCCCGGGGTAAGCCCCACCAGCTCGGCGCTGCGCCGCCACAGGGCGTCCGCGAGCGCGTCGTCGGCCGCGCGAGACGGGGCGCGGGCGGGCCGCCTCTTCTCGAAGTAGCCCCCGGAGCGCCAGTCCTCGCCGGCGGCGCCCTCCGCCAGCCACACCAGGGTCTCCGCGCCCCGTTCCGGGGTGATCATGAGCCGGTGGCCCAGGCGCGTGCGGTACAGGAACCGCAGGGGGGTGGTGGTGCCCGAGGCGAAGTTCGTCGCGACGCCCCCGGGGTGGAACGCCGCGGCGGCGAGGCCGTGCGGCCCGTGCCGGCGGTCGAGGCCGCGGGTGAAGAGGATGTTGGCGAGCTTCGTGTCCCCGTAGGCCCCCTGCGGGGACCAGCGCCGGTCGTCGACGAGGACCTCCGGCGAGAGCCGGCCGATCCGGGCCGCGACGCTGGACGTGCTGAGCACCGCCGCGCCGTCCGCCACGAGCCGGTCGAGCAGCAGGTGGGTGAGCAGGAAGGGCGCCAGGTGGTTGACCTGCCACGTCATCTCGTGCCCGTCAGGCGTCAGCTCTCGGCGGTCGAAGATCCCGCCGGCGTTGGTGACCAGGACGTCGATCCGCGGGACGGACTCCTGCAGCTCCCGGGCGAGCCGGCGCACGTCGTCGAGCCGCGCGAAGTCCGCGGTGAAGTGCCGGAGCCCGAGGGGCCCGGCCACCGCCGCGGTCTTCGCGCCCGATCGCCCGACGACGACGACGTCGTGCCCCCGTCCCGCCAGCTCGCGGACGGCGGCGGCCCCGATGCCGTCGCTCGCGCCGGTGATCACCACCGTGCGCCGCCCCCCGCGCCGGTGGGCGTGCTGCTCGCGGTGCTGGTCCTCGTCGTGCTGGTCCATGGTGACCTCCTCGGTCGAGCCGGAATCCCGGTCAGCATAGCGACGCACCCTGGGCCGCCGGACGGAATAAGCGCGCGGGCGGAGCCGTTGCGGCACGCACGACGGAAAACACCCGGACAGACAGCACAGCTGAGGAGCTGACCATCATGGCCCGTGTTCTGATGATCGTCTCGGCGGCCGACTCCCTCACCATGCGGGACGGCACCGAGCACCCCACCGGCTTCTGGGCGGAGGAGCTCGTCGTCGCCCACCGGGCGCTGCGCCGGGCCGGGCACACCGTCGACATCGCCACCCCCGGCGGGCGCCGGCCCACCGTGGACCGCGCCAGCCTCTCCCCGGACGTCACCGGGGGCCAGGAGCGGGCCGACGAGTTCCGCACCTACCTGGAGGAGATCGACGCCGAGCTCGCCGCCCCCCGCGTCCTGGCCGAGGTCGACGAGCACGACTACGACGCCGTGGTCCTGCCCGGCGGCCACGGCCCCATGGCCGACCTCGTCCACGACCCCTCGCTCGGCCGGATCCTGGCCTCCTCGGACCGGACCGGCCGGCTCATCGCCCCCTTCTGCCACGGCCCCGCAGCCCTGCTCAGCGCCCAGGACGACGGGACGTTCCTCTTCGCGGGCCGCAGGCTGACCGCCTTCACCAACGAGGAGGAGCTCGGCGGCGGCACCGGGGAGAACACCCCCTGGTTCCTGGAGACCGTGCTCCGGGAGAAGGGGGCCGTCGTGGAGACCGGCCCCGCGTGGTCCAGCCACGTCATCCGCGACGCCAACCTGATCACCGGCCAGAACCCCCAGTCGAGCCAGGCCGTCGCCGACGTCCTCGTGGAGGCGCTCGCCGAGTGACCCCCGGCCGCAGACGCACCGGCGGCGGTGGGAGCCGCCGGCCTCAGGAGCTGACGGGCGTCCTCCCGGCCAGGGCGAGGCCGCGGGCGGCGACCACCGCGTCCCGGAACTCCGGGAACGTGCGGCGGACGGCGTGCCCGCCGTCGGCCGGGACGAAGGTCATGGCCCACCGGTTCCGGCGGAGCCGGTGGAAGGGCACGGCGACGATCTCCACGGAGGGCAGGGCATCGGGGCGCTGAGCGTTCACAGCGGGATCTTTCGGGGGTTCAGGTCGGGGGCGGGCGGGGCCTGCTCCGGGCGCTTCGGGGGATCCGCGGACGGGGGCCCTGCGTGCGGCCCATGGTACCGGGGGCGCCGCCCGGCAGGGCGGATGCCTGGCCGGTGTCGGCGCCCGACAGGTACGATCAGCACACTGATCGAGTGAGGAGACCCATGTTCACCCCCGAAGTGGCCGACGGCGTCCACCGCATCACCCACGCCCACGTCAACTGCTACCTGGTCGAGGACGAGGACGGCGTCACGCTCGTGGACGCCGGCCTGCCGAGCATGTGGCCCATGCTGCTGGCGGGACTCGAGGAGCGCGGGCGGCGCCCCGACGAGGTCAGGGCACTGGTGCTCACGCACGCGCACTTCGACCACGTGGGCTTCGCCCGGCGGGCGCAGGAGGAGTGGCGGCTGCCGGTGCACGGGCACCCGGCGGACGCGCGGCTGGCCGCCCACCCGTACCGGTACCGGCCCGAGCGCAATCGGTTCCTCTACCCCTTCACCCACCCGCGGTCCCTGCCGCTGCTCGGCCGCATGGCGGCGGCCGGGGCCCTCGCGGTCCGGGGCGTGCGGGAGCTGCGCCCGCTCGAGGCCGGAGCCGTCCTGCCGGTCCCGGGCCGGCCGGTGGTGGTCCACACCCCCGGCCACACGGACGGGCACTGCGTCCTGGACCTGCCCGGCCGGGGGACCGTGCTCAGCGGTGACGCGCTCGTGACGCTGGACCCCTACACCGGTCGGCGCGGCCCGCAGATCGTCGCCGGGGCCGCGACCCACGACTCCGCCGTGGCCCTCGCCTCCCTCGACGCGGTGGCCGCCACCGGGGCGCGCACCGTGCTGCCCGGTCACGGGGAGCGGTGGACGCAGGGCGCCGAGGCCGCGGCCCGGCACGCCCGCGCGGTGGGCGCCCACTGAGCGAGCCCGGCGGGGTCCGCGGACCGGGCGAGGAGCGGCCGTGGCCGTCGCGGCCCCGCCCCACCGGGGATCCGAAGCGTGCTGATGACACCCCCGGGGGCGGCGGCTATCGTGGGCGGCGACCGACGACCCCGCAGCGCCTGGAGGACCACCCGTGAAGCAACTGACCGTCTCCGCCCCCGGCGGCCTGGACCGGCTCGAGCTCGGGGAGGCACCCGACCCGGGCGCGCCGGGCCCCGGCGAGGTCCGCGTCCGCGTGCACGCCAGCTCCCTGAACTACCACGACTACCTCGTGGTCTCCGGCGGGACGCGGACCGAGGACGGGAGAATTCCGCTGGCGGACGGCGCGGGCGTCGTCGAAGCCGTGGGGGAGGGCGTCGACGACCTCGCGGAGGGCGACGCCGTGGTCTCCTGCTTCTTCCCGCTCTGGCAGGACGGACCCCCCGTGGACGGGAACTTCCGGCGCGTCCCGGGGGACGGGCTCGACGGCTACGCCCGGGAGGCGGTGGTGCGTCCCGCCACGTGGTTCACGCGCGCCCCGGCCGGGTGGTCCCACGCCGAGGCCGCGACCATCACCACGGCCGGCGTCACCGCCTGGCGGGCGCTCGTGGTGGACGGCGGGCTCCGGGCCGGGGACGTGGTCCTGGCCCTGGGCACCGGCGGCGTCTCGGTCTACGCCACGCAGCTCGCCAAGGCCGTGGGCGCCACCGTGGTGGTCACGTCCTCCTCCGACGAGAAGCTCGAACGCGTCCGGCGGCTCGGCGCGGACCACGTCATCAACTACCGCGAGACCCCCGAGTGGGGACGCGCCGTCCAGGAGCTCACGGATGGGCGCGGCGCCGACCACGTGATCGAGGTCGGCGGCCCCGGCACCCTGGCGCAGTCGATCCGCGCCGTGCGGGTCGGCGGCCACATCTCCCTGATCGGCGTGCTCACCGGGGCGGCGGGCGACGTCCCCACGGCGATGCTCATGGCCCGCCAGGCGCGCCTCCAGGGACTGCTGGTGGGCAGCCGCCGGGACCAGGCCGACTTCGTGCGCGCGCTCGAGGCGACCGGGCTGCGGCCGGTGATCGACCGCCGCCGCCCCCTCGCCGAGGCCGCCGACGCGTTCCGGGAGATGGAGTCGGCCCGGCACTTCGGCAAGATCGTGCTCGAGCACTGAGCCCGGCCGGGTGCCCCGGGGAGCGCGCCCCGGGGCACCCGGGTCACCAGCCGGTGACCCACACCTGGCTGGTGGCCGAGGACCAGTTCACCTGGTAGCCGTTGGAGAAGCGCTGGTGGACGGTGCTCCCGTTGCGGATCTCGTCGGTGACCGGGTAGCCGTAGCCCCGCTCGAAGCCGGCGGCCCTCCAGGCGTTGCCGATGGCGCCGGTCTCGAGCACGGCGCGGGCCCCGTGGGTTGGCGTCCACAGCACCTTCGTGCGACGGCCGTCCCGGTCGAAGACCTGGTAGGACGACCCGTCGGCCAGCCGGCGCTCCTCCGTGGTCGGGAAGCCGTAGCCGTTCTCCCGCCCCGCGGCCACGAACCTCTGGCCGATGGCCGTGGGGTTCTCGACCCAGCGGGCGCCCGTGGCGGGGCTCCAGTACATCGTGGTCTTGCGCCCGTTCAGGGAGAACTCCTGGTAGACGCCTCCGGCCCGTAGCCCGCCGCGCTCCGCCGTCACGGGCTGACCGACGACCGCGGCGCCGCCCAGGGCGTGGTACTTCGCGCCGATGGCGCCGGCCACGCCGTAGCCTGCCGGGGGCTGAACGGGCGTCGTCTCATAGGTGTAGGCCGGAGCCCCGCTCACGCGCGTCGAGGCGTCCGCGGGCGCGCCGCCGTTGGCGTACCCGTAGAGGTTGACGGTGGAGAGCACCTGCCAGGGCCGCCCGGAGTTCTCGAGCCGGCCGTCCGCGTAGGTGAGGCCGATGCCGATCACCTCGTGGCGCGGGTCCTTGATCGCCTTGTCGTGGGCGGCCGAGGACTTCCACCACGCCACCAGGGCGCGCACGTCCCGGTGGTGCTCCAGGGCGATGACCTCGTTGGCGCTCGTCCAGGGCCCGGTGCGCGGGTCGGTGAGGAAGGTGGTGCTGTGCGAGAACTTCTCCTCGACGATCTGCCGGTCGGACTCCTTCTGCACCACCTGGGACAGCGTGGCGGAGTACTTGAGCGGCTTCGCGCCGAGGGACTCGCGGTAGCGGTTGATCTCGTCGAGGATCAGCTGGGCGTCGGCCTGACGCGTGGCGGCGTCCACCGCGACGATGTCCTGCGCGGCCGCGTGGGCCGCCGGACCGGCCAGCAGGGAGGTGCCGGCGAGCGTGGTGACGCCGATGCCGGCGGAGAGGGCCAAAGAGGCCATGCGGCCGTGACGGCGCGCGGGAGCGCAGCGATGTTTCGCCATGGGTGCTTCTGCTTCCTGGTCTGTCTGCACGCACGGAGGAAATGGGGGGGGCTTCCGTGCGGCGGGGGGCTATCGTCGTCCGGCCGGACGACGAGACAGATTGGGCTGGGGAAGGCGCCCAGGGAAATGTTAGGGAATTCCCATTGCAAATAGGAAATGTGTGAAATTGTTTCGTCTATCACAGAACAATAACGACGACATCACGGAATGTGCCGGACGGCTGGAATTCCCGTGGTTACAGTGAGCGGTTCTCGTCCCGTCCGCGCGGCGAACGCACCCGTGCCGGTGACGATAGGCTGGGAGCGCACGCCCGGAGAGGAGCCCGATGACCGTCCACGCCACCCGCGCCACCGGCGTCCGGGCCCCGCTGCGGCTGTGCCTCGCCGCCGCCGTAGGCCTGACCGGGTGCGGCCCCGACCTCGGGACGCCCGAGGGCACCACCCGGGCGTTCGTCGACGCGATGGCCGAGCGCGACTGGGACGGCGCCTGCGAGCTGCTGTCCCACGACTACGTGCACCGGGCCACGGAGGGCAACTCGCAGTACTGCGGCGTCCACCTCGAGCGCCGGCACCCGGACACCTCCCGCTACGAGACGCTCGCCGTCCAGGGCGAGGCCGTCGAGACCGCCGAGGGGTACCGGCTGGAGGTCGCCCCCGAGGGCAGCCCCGGGGAGACGGAGGAGGTCCTCGTGGTCGAGGAGTCCGGACGCCTCGTGCTGCTGAGCTACCCCGGCCGCGACACCGCCGTCCGCTGAACCCCACCCGCCCACCAGGAACCCCAGGAAGGACCGCCATGACCGATCCTCAGACCGTTCCCGCCGCGGCGGCCGCGGCGTCGTCGCCCGAGGGCGAGACCGTCGAGATCTGCCGCAACCTCATCCGCATCGACACCTCCAACTACGGCAGCGGCGACGCCAAGGGGGAGCGGCGGGCCGCCGAGTACGTGGCCGGGCTGATCGAGGAGGTCGGTCTCACCACGACCGTCCTGGAGTCGGCGCCCGGCCGGGCCAACGTCTTCGCCCGGATCGAGGGCACCGATCCCTCCGCCGACGCCCTGCTGGTGCACGGCCACCTCGACGTGGTGCCCGCGGTCGCCGCGGACTGGTCCGTGGACCCGTTCGGGGGCGAGATCCGGGACGGCATGATCTGGGGCCGCGGCGCCGTGGACATGAAGGACATGGACGCCATGATGATCTCGGTGCTGCGCCACATGGTGCGCACCGGGGACCGGCCGCGGCGGGACATCGTCTTCGGCTTCTTCGCCGACGAGGAGGCCGGCATGGTGTATGGCTCCCACTGGATCGCGGAGCACCACCGCGATCTCTTCGACGGCGTCACCGACGCCATCAGCGAGGTCGGCGGGTACTCGGCCACCATCGGCGGCCGGCGGGCCTACCTGCTGCAGACGGCGGAGAAGGGCCTCATGTGGCTGCGCCTCAACGCGCAGGGCACGGCCGGGCACGGCTCCCAGATCAACGACGACAACCCGGTCACCCGGCTCTCGAGGGCGCTGACCAACATCGGCGAGCACCAGTGGCCCGTGGAGCTCACCAAGACCACCCGGGCGTTCCTGGACTCGGTCACCGAGCTGACGGGCGTGGAGTTCGACCCGCAGAACCCCCAGCGGCTGCTCGCCGAGCTCGGCTCCGTGGCACGGTTCGTGGGCGCGACCCTGCAGACCACCGCGAACCCGACGATGCTCGAGGCGGGCTACAAGGTCAACGTCATCCCCGGCTCCGCCCAGGCGGGGCTGGACGTGCGCTACCTGCCGGGCCAGCGCGAGATCGTGCTGGCGAAGCTCGCGGAGCTCGCCGGGGACGGGGTGTCCTTCGAGTTCGAGTCGGACGACATCGCCCTCGAGGTGCCGTTCTCCGGCACCGTGGTCGACGCCATGGTCGACGCGCTGCACGCCGAGGACCCCGAGGCGGTCGTGCTGCCGTACATGCTCTCCGGCGGGACGGACAACAAGTCCCTGGACCCGCTCGGCATCACCGGCTACGGGTTCGTGCCGCTGCGCCTGCCCGACGAGCTCGACTTCCCGTCCATGTTCCACGGCGTGGACGAGCGCGTGCCCACGGACTCCCTGGAGTTCGGCTCCCGCGTGCTGCACCGGCTGCTGACCCGGTACTGACCGGCCGCCGGCCCCTCCCGCCCCGGTCCGCCCGACCACCGGAGCACCCACGACCCCGACGACCGCCGACAGGAGCGAGATGCACCCCGCCACCGGACCGCAGCCCGCGACCGCACGACCCGCACCCGCACCCGCATCTGCCGGAGCCGAGGCCCCCGAGGACCGGGCGGCCGGGGACCTGGTGCCCGAGACCCTGCTCCCGGACGACCTGCTGGCGACGTTCCGCGAGCGCGCCGCCGGCTACGACCGGGAGAACCGGTTCTTCGACGAGGACTTCGCGGACCTGGTGCGGATCGGCTATCCGCTGATGCTGGTGCCGCGGGACCGGGGCGGCCTCGGGTTCACGCTGCAGCAGGCGGTCGCCGCGCAGCGGCGGCTCGCGGCGGCCGCCCCCGCCACGGCGCTGGGCATCAACATGCACCACGTCCTGGTGGGCGTGGCGCACACCCTGCGCCTGCGCGGGGACGCCCGGGCCGAGCGGATCTTCGAGCTGGCCGCGGACGGGGAGATCTTCGCCTTCGGCATCTCCGAGGCCGGCAACGACTCCGTGCTCTTCGACTCCGACACCAGCGCCGTAGCCGTGGCGGACGGCTACCGGATCACGGGCACGAAGATCTTCACCTCGCTGTCCCCCGTGTGGACCCGGCTGATCGTGCACGCCCGCGACGACGCCGAGGAGGGCGCGCCGCTGGTGTTCGGCCTCCTGGACCGGGCGGCGGAGGGCATCGAGGTCCTCGACGACTGGGACACCATGGGCATGCGAGCCTCGCAGTCCCGGACCACGGTGCTGCGCTCGGTGCCGATGCCCGCGGAGCAGGTGCTCACCCGCACCCCGGTGGGCCCGAACCCGGACCCGGTGGTGTGGGGCGTCTTCGGCTGCTTCGAGCTGCTGCTGGCCGCCGTCTACACCGGGATCGCGGACCGTGCGGTGGAGCTGGCCGTGGAGATTGCCGGCACCCGGCGGTCCCGCGGCGGGGGAGCGCCCCGTGCCGAGCGCCCCGACGTCCGCCGGCGGATCGCCGAGGCTGCGCTGCTGCGGGACGGGGTGGAGCTGCAGCTGCTCCGGCTGGCCGCGGACGTGGACGCCCTCGGCACCGCCGGCGCCGCGGACCACGGTCCCCGCTGGTTCCTGCTGTTCTCCGGGGTCAAGCACCGGGCCACCGAGGCGGCCCGCCGGGTCGTCGACCTCGCGATGCGCAGCTCGGGCGGGGCCCAGTACTCCCGGGGCGGAGAGCTGGAGCGGCTGTACCGGGACGTGCTCGCCGGGATCTACCACCCGTCCGACGACGAGTCCGTGCACGCGGCCGTGGCCAAGGCGCTGCTGGGCCCGATCGGGGGCTGAGCCCCGCCGGCAGGGGTGGGTCCCGGGCTCAGACGGTGCGCTCCACGCGCATCACCCGGCGGCGCAGCCAGTACTTGCGGGTCCCGCCGTAGAGCAGCACGGAACGGGTCAGCTCCCACTTGCCGTACTCGGCGTGCTCGCTGAGCCGGGCCCGCGCGTCGCCGAGCGGTTCGTGCGGCGCCACGGTCAGCAGGAGGTACTCGTAGCGCTGGTCGGCGTCCCTCGTGAGGGTGGCCGAGCTGGTCCGGACTTGTTCTCTCATCGGTCCCCATTCTGCACGGAATAGCGCTAACGTCTACTCCATGAGCAATGACCCTCGTGCCGCGTTGCAGGCCCTCGTGAGCGCATTCGAAGAACACCTCGTCGCCGCGTCCAACCGGCGCAGCGACGACGACCCGGCCGTCGACGGCGCCTACATCGCCATCGCCGACGCCTTCGACGCCTACGAGGAGGCGCTCTACGACGCCTACGACGAGGTCACCCCGCTGACCGTCTTCGCGGAGGAGGACGACTCGGACGACGACTCCGACGACGACGACTCCGACGAGGACGACTCGGAGGACGACGAGGAGCTCCTGGAGGACAACGAGATGCTCGATGAGGACCTCGTCGACGAGGAGGACTACGAGGACCTCGACGACGCCGACGGGGCGCGCTCGGCCCGCTGAGCCCCGTCCTCCGCACCGCACCCGCAGGAACGGCCCGCACGGCGGGCCGTTCCTGCCGCGTCCGGGCCTGTCCCGCCGTCCCCGGCGCGGAGCGTGCCGTAGGGTGGCCGGGTGAATTGGATCGAAACCATCATTCTCGGCCTCGTCCAGGGCCTGACCGAGTTCCTCCCGGTGTCCTCCTCGGCGCACCTGCGCATCGTGGGCGAGCTGCTGCCCAACAGCGCCGACCCCGGCGCCGCGTTCACGGCCATCACTCAGCTGGGCACCGAGACCGCCGTGATCATCTACTTCTGGCGGGACATCGTCCGGATCCTCAAGCAGTGGACCCTGTCCCTGGTGGGCCGCGTGGAGCGCTCGGACCCCGACGCCCGGATGGGGTGGCTGATCATCCTGGGCTCCCTTCCCATCGGCGTGCTCGGGCTGCTGCTGGAGGACTACATCGACACGGAGTTCCGCTCCCTGTGGATCACGGCCACGATGCTGGTGGTCTTCGGCGTGATCCTGGCGGTCGCGGACCGGGTGGGCCGGCAGGCCCGGCACCTGGACGACCTCACCGTCAAGCACGGCGTGCTCTTCGGGCTGGCGCAGGCGCTGGCCCTGATCCCGGGGGTCTCGCGGTCCGGCGGCACGATCACGGCGGGACTGCTGATGGGCTACACGCGCGAGGCCGCGGCCCGCTACGCGTTCCTGCTGGCCATCCCCGCGGTGTTCGCCTCGGGGCTGTACAAGCTGGCGCAGTCCGTGGGACAGCCGCAGGCGGGGCCCTACGGCATGACCGAGACGCTCGTGGCCACGGGCATCGCGTTCGTGGTGGCGTACGTGATCATCGGCTGGTTCATGCACTACATCTCCAACCGCAGCTACACGATCTTCGTCTGGTACCGCATCGCCCTGGGGCTGGCCATCTTCGTGCTCCTGAGCCTCGGGGTGATCAGCGCCTGAGCCCTGCGTCACCTCCGGATCGGGGGCGGCGGCCGGTCCGGTAGGTTGGGTGAGGCCCCGCGGCCGTCGTCCGATCCCCGAACCACCCGAGGTGAGCATGAAAGCCTGGTCCGCCCGACCCGTCCCCGACCTCCCCGGCGAGGCGGCCCTGCCCGTCGTGCAGGACACCCGGCTGCGGCGGCGGGTGGAGCTGCCCCGGCAGGAGCGGGCGAGCCTCTACGTGTGCGGGATCACCCCGTACGACGCCACCCACATGGGACACGCCGCCACGTACGTGGCCTTCGATCTGCTGCACCGCGCCTGGCTGGACGCGGGGACCCCGGTGGACTACGTGCAGAACGTCACCGACGTGGACGACCCGCTGCTCGAGCGGGCCGCGGCCACCGGCGTGGACTGGCGTGACCTGGCCGCCGAGCAGACCGAGCTGTTCCGCACCGACATGAGCGCGCTCAACGTCCTCCCGCCCCAGCACTACGTGGGTGCGACCGAGGCCGTCGGCTGGATCGTGCCGGCCGTGGAGCGCCTCGTGGCCCGCGACCTCGCCTACCGCGTGGCGGGCCGGAACGGCGAGCCGGACGGGGACGTCTACTTCGACGTGGAGGCCGCCGGCGCGCTGCCCACCGACGACGACGACGCGTGGGTGCTCGGCGACGTCTCCCACCTGACCCCCGAGCAGATGCTGCCGCTGTTCGCCGAGCGCGGCGGGGACCCCGAGCGCCCGGGCAAGCGGCACCGGCTGGACCCGCTGCTGTGGCGCGCGGAGCGCCCCGGGGAGCCCGCCTGGGACGGCGCGTCGCTGGGCCCGGGGCGGCCCGGCTGGCACATCGAGTGCTCGCTCATCGCCCTGGAGCACCTGCCCGCGCCGTTCACCGTCCAGGGCGGCGGCTCGGACCTCGTCTTCCCGCACCACGAGATGGGCGCCGGCCACTGCTGGGCGCTGACCGGCAGGCCCATGGCCCGGCACTTCCTGCACACCGGGATGGTCGGCCTCGACGGGGAGAAGATGTCCAAGTCCAAGGGCAACCTGGTGCTCGTCTCCGCGCTGCGGGCCCAGGGGGTCGATCCCGCCGTGATCCGCACCGCGATCCTCGCCCACCGCTACACCGACGACTGGTTCTGGACCGACCTCGTGCTGGCCGGCGCCGTCGCCCGCGTGGACGCGTGGCGCCGCGCCCTGGCCGTGGCCCCGGAGGGCAGCGCGGCCCCGCTGCTGCAGGCCGTGCGCACCGCCCTGTCCGACGACCTGGACGCCCCCGCGGCGCTGGCGGCGCTGGACGCGTGGGCCGCCGACGCCCTGACCACCGGGACCCCGGGGCCCTGCGGGGCGGACGCCCGGCTGGTCCGGGACCTGGTGGACGCCCGGCTCGGCATCGAGCTCTGAGCCCGCCGGCGGGCCCGGTCCCGCCGGACGGCGCAGGAACGACGGAGGGGCGGCACCCGGGACCGGGTGCCGCCCCTCCGCCGTCCCTGCACCGCCGGTCCCCGTCACCGGGCGCCGGCGGCGCTCACTTCTCGTCGCGGCGGCGGCGCAGGTAGCGCTCGAACTCCTTGGCGATCGCGTCCCCGGTGGCCTCGGGCAGGTCCGTGGTGTCCTTGGCCTCCTCGAGCTGCTGGACGTAGGCGGCGATCTCGGGGTCGTCGGAGGCCAGCTCGTTGACCCCGCGCTCCCACGCCTCGGCGTCCTCGGCGATGGCGTCCAGCGGCAGCGTGATGCTGAGCAGCTCCTCGAGCTCCCGCAGCAGGGCCAGCTCGGCCTTCGGGGAGGGGGACTGCGCCACGTAGTGGGGCACCGCCGCCCACAGGCTGACCGTGGGGAACCCGCCCAGGGAGGCCATGTGGGAGAGCAGCCCCACGATCCCGGTGGGCCCCTCGTACTGGGAGGAGTCGATGCCCAGCTCGTCCTGGAGCTCGGCGGTGTCCGAGGTCTTGGTCACCGGGATGGGCCGGGTGTGCGGCACGTCCGCGAGCAGCGCCCCGACCATCACCACGAAGTCGACGTCGAGCAGGGTCGCCTGCTCGAGCAGCTCCGCGGTGAAGGAGCGCCACCGGTAGGAGGGCTCCCAGCCGTGCAGCAGCACGAGGTCGAGGTTCGTGCCGGGCACGGTGGCGGTGGAGAGCCGGGTCGTGGGCCAGACGATCTTCACGTCGCCGGTCGCCCCCCGGCGCACGAGGGGCCGGGAGAACTGGTAGTCGTAGTAGTCGTCCGACGTCACCTCGAAGACGTCCTTCGCCCCGTAGTGGGCGGCCAGGAACTGCACGGCGTCCGTGGCGGCGTCCCCGGCGTCGTTCCACCCCTCGAACGCGGCCACCAGCACGGTCACGCGCTCCTGGTCACCGTCCTCGCGGACCACGCCGAACGGCCCCGCCTGGGGGCGGGGGAACGTCTCGTCGAAGTTGTTGCTCACGGAACCCACACTACGCGCCGGGACATCGACGGCAAGAGGCCCCGGCACGAGGGGCCCGTGTTGCGGCCACTACGATGGAGGCCATGTCCAGCCTCCCGTCCGCGTCCCCCGACGACCTCCTGCCCACCGCCGTGCTGTTCGACATGGACGGGACCCTGGTGGACACCGAGCCGTACTGGATCGAGGCCGAGATCGAGCTCGTCCGCTCCCACGGGGGCACCTGGACCGAGGCGGACGCCCTGGCCATGGTCGGCACCGGGCTGGAGGACGCCGCCGCCGTGTTCCAGCGCCAGGGGGTGCGCTTAGGTGTCCGGGAGATCGTCGACCGGCTCATCGGCCGGGTCGCGGCCCGCACCCGGGAGCGGGTCGTCTACAAGGAGGGGGCGCCGGAGCTGGTCGCCGCCCTGCGCGAGCGCGGCGTGCCCCTGGCCCTGGTCACCAGCAGCGAGGCGCCCCTGGCCGAGGTCGTCCTCGACGCCTTCGGCGGCCCGGGCGTCTTCGACGTCGTCGTCACCGGCGACCTCGGCCACCCGGCGAAGCCGGCCCCCGACCCCTACCGGATCGGCGCCGCCGGTCTCGCCGAGCGCGCCGGCCGGCCGCTGGCGCGCGCCGGCATGGTGGCCGTCGAGGACTCCCGCACGGGCATCCGCTCCGCGACCGCCGCGGGGATCTTCACCGTGGGCGTGCCCAACATGGTCCCGCTCGACGACGCCGGCGCCGACCTCGTGCTGCCGAGCCTCGCCGGCGTGGGCCCCGAGGACCTCGGCCGCATCGTGGCCGGGGCCCGCGCGTGAGCCGCCCCCGCAGCGAGGGCATCCCCCTGGGCCGGATCGGCGGGGTGCCCATCACGCTCTCCTGGTCCTGGTTCGTGATCGCCGCGGTCACCGTGCTCCTCTACACCCCCGTGCTGATGACCGCCTACCCGCGGCTCGGCGCGCTCAACTACGCCGCGTCCCTGGGCTTCGCCCTGACCCTGGCCCTGTCCGTGCTGCTGCACGAACTGGCCCACGCCTGGACGGGCCGGGCCTTCGGCTGGCCCACCGGCCGGATCGTGCTCAGCCTGCTCGGCGGCCACACCCACTTCGGGGACGTGCGCAGCACCCCGCTGGCCTCCGCCGCGGTCTCACTGGCCGGACCGGCCGTGAACCTCGCGCTCGGCCTGGCCGGCTGGACGCTGCTGCGCACCGGGGAGCCGTCGCCCACGCTCGGCTGGGTGCTGCTCGACCTCACCACCTGGGCGAACCTCATCGTCGGCGTCTTCAACGTGCTGCCGGGCCTGCCCCTGGACGGCGGCCGCGTGGTGGAGGCCCTGGTCTGGGCGGTCACCGGCCGGGAGCACCACGGCACGGTGGTGGCCGCCTGGACGGGCCGGCTGCTCGCCGTGGGCCTCGTCGTCGGGGCCGGGGTCACGGGCCTGTGGAACCAGCCCGTCGCCCTCGTGCTCGTCGTCCTCATCGCCGGCTTCATGTGGCAGGGCGCCGGCGCCTCCCTGCGCGGGGCGGCGGTCCTGTCCCGCGTGCACGGCGTCAGCGCCGCCGCACTGGCCGAGCCCGCCGTGGCGGTGCCGGAGGGCGCCTCCCTGGCCCACACCGACCGGCTGGTCACCGACCACCTCGCCCGCGCCGCCGCCCCGGGCGGCCCGGTCCCGCACGTGCTGGCCGTCTCCCTGGACCGGCAGGTCGTCGGTCTGCTCCTGCCGGCCGCGGCCGACGCCGTACCCCCGGCCCGGCGGGCCGGGACCCCGCTGACGTCCGTGCTCCAGCACCTGCCCGCCGACGCCGTGCTCGACGCCGGGCTGCGCGAGGAGTCCCTGCTGCGGGCCGTCGCCGCCCGGGAGTACCCCCACTACGTGGTGACGGGACCCGACGGCGCCCTCGTGGGCGTGCTGCGCACCGCCGCCCTCGAGCGCCTGCTCGCCGGCTGACGCCGGAGCCCCGCCCCGGCCCCCCGCGCCGCGGTGACACAATGGGGGAGGACCCCCGGGCCGGCGGAGCCTCCGCCGGCCCCCGCACGACCAGACCAGACCACGCCCTGCCCCGAGAGTGAGCCGATGACCGGAACCGCTGACCACACCGCCGCCCCCGCCCCCGCGTCCCCGCGGGGCGCCGCCAACCGGCGCGGGCCCTTCCGGGCCGGGGAGCGCGTGCAGCTGACCGACGAGCGCGGCCGGATGAACACGGTCACGCTCGCGGACGACGGCGAGTTCCACTCCCACCGCGGCGTGCTCAGCCACGGCGAGCTCATCGGCCGCCCGGAGGGCACCGTGGTCGAGAACTCCGCCGGGTTCCGGTACCAGGCCCTGCGCCCGCTGCTCAAGGACTTCGTGCTGTCCATGCCGCGCGGCGCCGCGGTGGTCTACCCCAAGGACGCCGGCCAGATCGTCACGATGGCCGACATCTTCCCAGGCGCCCGGGTGGTGGAGGCCGGTGTCGGCTCCGGCGCGCTGTCCATCTCCCTGCTGCGCGCGGTGGGCGACGAGGGCCGGCTGCACTCCTTCGAGCGGCGGGCGGAGTTCGCCGACATCGCCCGCGGCAACGTGGAGACCATGTTCGGCGGCCCGCACCCCGCGTGGCAGATCAGCATCGGGGACCTCGCCGAGGAGCTCGGCGAGCACGAAGCGCCCGGCTCCGTGGACCGCGTGGTCCTCGACATGCTCGCCCCGTGGGAGTGCCTCGACGCCGTGGCCACGGCCCTGACCCCCGGCGGGGTGGTCATGTGCTACGTCGCGACCGTCACCCAGCTCTCCCGCACCGCCGAGGCGATGCGCGCCGACGGCCGCTTCACCGAGCCCGACGCCTCCGAGACCATGGTCCGCGGCTGGCACGTCGAGGGCCTGGCCGTGCGCCCGGACCACCGCATGGTCGCCCACACCGGCTTCCTGCTCTCCGCCCGCCGGCTGGCCGACGGCTCCGAGCGGCTGGCGCCCAAGCGGCGGGCCTCCAAGTCCGAGTACAGCGAGGAGGACCTGCAGGCCTGGACCCCCGTGGCCCTCGGCGAGCGGGACGTCACCGACAAGAAGCTGCGCCGCGCCGGCCGCGACGCCCTCGGCCTGGCCGAGCGTGCCGCCCGCGCGACCGCGCCGGCCGACGCCCCCGGCACGACGCCCCCGCCGGCACCGGAGTCCATGCCCGAGGCCGCACCGGCTCCCGCACCCGAGCACCCCCACGAGGAGCGCCCGTGAACGAGACCTCCCCGCAGCAGACCACCGGACCGGCCGGCACCGGGCCGGCAGACGCCGAGCAGACCCGCCGGGCCCTGACCAACGCCCAGCGGCAGGTCAACATCCTGCGCGACCAGAAGCGCGCCCTCGACAAGCAGCTCGCCGCCGCCGGCACCCAGAACCAGAAGCTCGTCCGGCTCCTCGACGCGACCCGCACCGAGATCGCCCAGCTCAAGCGCGCCCTCGAGAACGACCTGGTCCCGCCCCTGAGCCAGGGCACCGTGCTGCAGGTCAACCCCGGGCGCACCCCGGTCGGCGAGCAGACGGGCAGCGGTCCCGCCCTCACCGACCGCACCCTCGACGTCCTCGTGGCCGGGCGCCGCATGCGCGTGGCCCTCAGCCCGCTCGTGAGCTTCGCCGCCTGCGAACCGGGCCGCCAGGTCCTCCTCGACCAGAACTACACCGTCGGCGCCGTCCTCGACTACGAGCAGACCGGCGAGATCGCCACCGTCAAGGAGATCGTCGACCACGACCGCGTCCTCACCGTGGGACGCTCCGACGAGGAGCGCGTCCTGCTGCTCTCCGGGCTCCTGCGCCGGAACCGCCCGGAGATCGGCGACGCGGTGTCCATCGACCACCGCACCGGCTTCGCCCTCGAGCCCATCGAGCGCTCCGACGTCGAGCAGCTCGTCCTCGAGGAGGTCCCCGCCGTCTCCTACGACGACATCGGCGGCCTCGGCCCCCAGATCGAGCAGATCCGCGACGCCGTCGAGCTGCCCTTCGTGCACCCGGAGCTCTACCGCGAGCACGGGCTCACCCCGCCCAAGGGCATCCTGCTCTACGGGCCTCCCGGCAACGGCAAGACGCTCATCGCGAAGGCCGTGGCCCGCTCCCTCGCCGAGCGCGCCGCGGACCGCGCCGGGCGCGGGAAGGCCCTGGGCTACTTCCTCAACATCAAGGGCCCCGAGCTGCTGGACAAGTACGTGGGGGAGACCGAACGCCAGATCCGCTCCATCTTCCTGCGCGCCCGCGAGCAGGCGGCCCGCGGCATCCCCGTGGTCGTGTTCTTCGACGAGATGGACTCCTTGTTCCGCACCCGCGGCTCGGGGCTGTCCTCGGACGTGGAGACCACCATCGTCCCGCAGCTGCTCACCGAGATCGACGGCGTGGAGCGCCTGGACAACGTCATCGTCATCGGCGCCACGAACCGCGAGGACATGATCGACCCCGCCGTGCTGCGCCCGGGCCGGCTCGACGTGAAGATCCGCATCGACCGCCCGGACGCCGAGGGCGCCGCCGAGATCCTGCGGCTCTACGTCACCGAGGACCTGCCGCTGCGCCAGGACGAGGTCGACGCCGCCGGCTCCCGCGCCGGGGCCGTCGCCGCCCTCGTGGACGCCGCCGTGGCCCGGATGTACGAGAAGAGCCCCGGCACCCGGTTCCTGCACCTCAGCTACCGGGACGGCACCGAGGAGACCCTCTACTTCAGCGACTTCACCTCCGGGGCGGTCATCCGCAACGTGGTGGACCGGGCCAAGAAGCAGGCCATCAAGGACCTGCTCACCACCGGGGTCCGCGGCCTGGGCCGCGACCACCTGGTCCGCGCAGTGGACGAGGAGTTCCACGAGCAGCAGGACCTGCCCAACACCTCCAACCCGGAGGACTGGGCCCGCATCTCGGGACGCCGCGGCGACACCATCACCGACCTGCGCGTGGTCCTGCACCGCGACCCGCACCCGGCCGGCCCCGGCGGGCGCCACGCCCCGGCGCCGACCGGACCGACGCCGGCCGGACCGGTCCCGGGGGAGGGGCCCGCGTGAGCGTCCGCCGCGTCATGGGCGCCGAGACCGAGTTCGGCGTGCTCGCCACCGGCAACCCGCACGCCAACGCCACCGTGCTCTCCAGCCAGGTGGTCACCACCTACGCCGCCCTCGTGCGGCGCCGCCTCGGCGCGTCCCGGACCGCCGCCGGGTGGGACTACCACGGCGAGACCCCCCTCGAGGACGCCCGCGGCTTCACCGTCCCCCGCGACCAGGCCGACCCCTCGCAGCTCACCGACGTCGCGCCCGTGCTCACGGCCGAGGAGGTCGCCGCCGAGGCCCTCCGGGAGATCGGGTCCCACGCCGAGTCCCTGGACTGGCGGCAGGTCGTGATGAACACCGTCCTGCCCAACGGCGCCCGCCTCTACGTGGACCACTCGCACCCCGAGTACTCCTCCCCGGAGGTCACCACCCCCCGCGACGCCGTCCTCTGGGACGCCGCCGGGGACCGGGTGGCCCTCGACGCGGTCCGGGCGATCGCCGCGAGCGCCGCCACGACCGGCCTCGACGTCGTGAACCTCTACAAGAACAACACCGACAACAAGTCCGTCTCCTACGGCGCCCACGAGAACTACCTCGTGCCCCGCGCCGTGCCCTTCGCCGCCCTCGCCGCCGGGCTGCTGCCCTTCTTCGCCTCCCGGCAGGTGGTGTGCGGCGCCGGTCGCGTCGGCATCGGGGACCGCGGCGGGCGCCCGGGCTTCCAGATCAGCCAGCGCGCCGACTTCTTCGAGCGCGAGGTCGGCCTCGAGACCACCGTCCACCGGCCCATCGTCAACACCCGCGACGAGCCCCACGCCGAGCGCACCCGCCACCGGCGCCTGCACGTCATCATCGGCGACGCCAACCTCTCCCACACGTCGAGCCTGCTGAAGTTCGGCACCACCTCCCTGGTCCTCGGCCTGATCGAGGCCGGTGCCGCCCCGGACATCGCCCTCGCCGACCCGGTGGCCGCCCTGCAGGCGATCAGCCACGACCCGGGGCTGACCACCACCGTCCTGCTCCGGGACGGCCGGCGGCTCACGGGCGTCCAGCTGCAGCGGCTCTACCTCGAGGCCGCCCGGGCGCACGAGCACGCGACCGGGGGCCCGGACCCGGACACCCGCGAGGTGCTCGAGCTGTGGGCGGAGGTCCTCGACGCCCTCGAGACGGACCCCCTGTCCCTCGCGGACCGCCTGGACTGGGTCGCCAAGCACGCCCTGCTGCTGGGCTACCGGGAGCGCGACGGGCTGGCCTGGGACGACCCGCGCCTGACGCTGATCGACCTGCAGTACGCGGACGTGCGCCCGGAGAAGGGCCTGCACCACCGGCTGGTCGCGGCCGGCCGGATGCGCACCCTCTTCACCGCCGAGGAGGTGGAGCGCGCCGCCGGCCTGCCCCCCGCCGACACCCGGGCGTGGTTCCGCGGCCGGCTGATGACCCGCTTCCCCGACGACGTCCTCACGGCCAACTGGGACTCGGTCTCGCTCACCCTGCCCGGCGTCCGCCGCGGCGCGCGGATCGCGATGCCCGAGCCGCTCGAGCTGACCCGCGAGGACGTCGACCCCCTGCTGAGCGCGGCACCCGACGCCGAGCACCTCGTCCGCGCCCTCGCCACCGCCCGACCCGCCCTCGTGCACACCGGCTCCCTCGGCTGAGCACCCCGACCACCATCCCCAGGAGGAACCCCGTCATGGCCCAGGAACGCATCTTCGGCACCGGCGCCCAGCGCCGCGAGGAGTCCGAGCTCCCCGAGCCCGGAGCCCCCGCCCCCACGGCACCCACCGCCCAGTCCCAGACCACCGCGACCAGCGCCGACGACCTGCTCGCCGAGATCGACGGCGTCCTCGAGTCCAACGCCGAGGAGTTCGTGAAGGGCTTCGTCCAGAAGGGCGGCCAGTAGCCCCCATGGACCGCAGGATCTACGGGGTCGAGACCGAGTTCGGCCTCACCCACAGCGCCCCGGGCGCCCGTCCGCTCAGCCCGGAGGAGGCCGCGCGCACCCTCTTCCGCCCCGTGGTGGCCTGGGGCCGGTCCTCGAACGTGTTCCTGCCCAACGGCGGGCGCCTCTACCTGGACGTGGGCTCCCACCCCGAGTACGCCACCGCGGAGTGCGCCACGCTCGAGGACCTCGTCGCCCAGGACAAGGCCGGCGAGCTGATCGTCGACGACCTCCGGCGGCAGGCCCAGGACGCCCTGGCGGAGCAGGGGGTGGGCGGGCAGCTGTACCTGTTCAAGAACAACGTGGACTCGCGCGGCAACTCCTACGGCTCGCACGAGAACTACCTGATCGCCCGGCGCACCGAGTTCGCCCGGCTCGTGCAGATCCTCATCCCGTTCCTCGTCACCCGCCAGCTGCTCGTCGGCGCCGGCAGGGTGCACCCCGCCGGGCCCGAGGACTTCGGCGCCGTCCGGATGGGCGACGACGCCGGGACGCCCAGCTACTCGTTCTCCCAGCGCGCCGACCACATTTGGGAGGGCTCCTCCTCGGCCACGACGCGCTCCCGGCCCCTCATCAACACCCGGGACGAGCCGCACGCCGACGCCGAGCACTACCGCCGGCTGCACGTCATCGTGGGCGACTCGACGATGTCCCAGACCACCACGGCGCTCCGGATCGGGACCACCGACCTCGTGCTGCGGATGATCGAGGCCGGGCAGATCCTGCCCGACCGCACCATGGCGGACCCCGTCCGGTCCCTGCGGGAGGTCTCCCACGACCTCACCGGCACCCGCCCGGTCCTGCTCGCCGACGGCACCCGCCGCTCCGCCCTGGACCTGCAGCACGAGCACCTGGAGTCCGTGCGCCGGTTCGTGGACCGCGAGGGGGCCCACCACGACCGCGTGCCGTGGGTGCTCGACCTGTGGGAGCGGGCCCTGGACGCCGTGGCCCGCCAGGACACCTCGGCGATCGACACCGAGATCGACTGGGCGATCAAGAAGAAGCTCCTCGACGGCTACGCCGCCCGCGACGGCCTGGACCTCGCCGCGCCCCGGATGGCGCAGCTGGACCTCGCCTACCACGACACCGCCCCGGAGCGGGGGCTCTTCGACCTCCTGCAGCGCCGGGGACGGGCCGCGACCTTCGTCCCCGACGAGCGCGTCCAGGAGGCCGCCCGCACCCCGCCCGCCACGCGGGCCGCCGTGCGCGGCCGGTTCATCGAGGCGGTGCTCGCGTCCGGGCACGAGTACACCGTCGACTGGGTGCACCTGAAGGTCAACGACCGCGGCCGGCGCACGGTGCTGTGCAAGGACCCGTTCGCCGTGGAGCACCCCGAGGCCGACGCCCTGATCGCCGCCCTCGGCGAGCGCGACACCGCGGGGCGGGCCCACGGGGACGCCCCCGTGGTCTGAGCCGCGCCGCGGGGGCGCCCCGTCCAGTCAACGCCCAGCGCCCTGCACTAGGCTGGCCGCCGTCCCGGCCCGAGCCGTCCGACCCCACCGCCCCCACCCGGGCCGACCCCTGAGGAAGACACCCGTGCGAAAGACCCTGACCACCTCCGGCGCCGCCCTGTCCCTGGCGCTCGTCCTCACGGGCTGCTCCGGGCCCGGCGTCGACTCCGTGGAGCTCAGCAACGAGCCGGACGCGGGCACGGCCCCGTCCGTCACGTTCGAGACCCCGCTCAACGCCGAGGAGGCCGGCGCGAAGGAGCTGCGCGAGGGCGACGGCGAGGAGCTCGCCGAGGGCGACACCATCCTCCTGCAGGCGGCGCTCTTCAAGGGCTCCGACGGCACCTCCATCGGCGAGACCTACTCCCGCGGCGCCGGGCAGGTGCTCCAGCTCGAGCAGGGCCTCCAGGAGTCGATCCCGGAGATGTACGACGCGCTCGTGGGCGCCAAGGAGGGCGCGATCATCGCCTACTCCTCCCCGGAGACCTCCGGGGCCGCCGGCGACGAGTCGACCTCCGTGGAGGTCTACGAGGTCGTCCGGAAGATCCCCACCGAGATCGAGGGCGACATGCAGGACAGCCCCCGGGGCCTGCCGGAGATCACCGAGAACGACGAGGGCGTGCCGGCCGTGGCGAAGCCGGAGGGCAAGGCCCCGAAGAAGCTGGTCTCCGAGTACCTCATCGAGGGCGACGGCGAGGAGGTCGCCGAGGGCGACACCGTCATCGCGCACTACGTGGGCGTCAAGTGGTCCGACGGCGAGACCTTCGACTCCTCCTACGAGAACGGCGCCCCCGCGTCCTTCCCGCTCGACAACGTCATCGAGGGCTGGCAGGAGGGCCTGGAGGGCAAGAAGGAGGGCTCCCGCGTGATCCTCTCCGTGCCCGTCGGCCAGGCCTACGGCACGGAGAAGGACCTGGGCGAGGACTCCGACTACCCGGCCGGCAGCCTGCTCTTCGTCGTCGACATCCTGGCGGCCGTGGACACCCCCGAGGCGCCGGCCGAGGACGAGGCCTCCGCCTCGCCGTCCCCCTCCGCGACCGAGGAGTAGCCCCGGTCGGCTAAGGTGGCCCGGTGGGCCCCCGAGGCCCCTCCGATCCCGACGACCACCGGTCGACGACCCGACGAACAGGAGCACCCATGTCCTTCGGAGAGCGCAAGCTCGACCGCAGCAAGCCCGAGATCGACTTCCCCGAGGGGGAGGCCCCGACCGAGCTCGTCAGCACCGACCTCGTGGAGGGCACCGGCGCCGAGGCGACCCCCGGCAAGCAGATCTCCTGCCACTACGTGGGCGTGACGTTCTCCGCCGGCGAGGAGTTCGACGCCTCCTGGAACCGCGGCCAGCCCCTCGACTTCACCGTGGGCATCGGCCAGGTCATCGAGGGCTGGGACAAGGGCCTGCTGGGCATGAAGGTCGGCGGCCGCCGTCGGCTGGAGATCCCCGCGGACCAGGCCTACGGCTCCAGGGGCGCCGGCGGGGTCATCGGCCCGGACGAGGCCCTGATCTTCGTGGTGGACCTCCTGGACGTGCGCTGAGGACCCACCGGATGGCAGCCCGATCGACGGAGCGGCTCCTCAACCTGCTCATCGCCCTGGTCTCCCGCGAACGCGGGTACACCCGCGCCGAGCTCCGGGAGGCCGTTCCGTCGTACGCGGAGTCCGCGTCCGACGAGGCGTTCGAGCGCATGTTCGAGCGCGACAAGGCGGAGCTGCGCGACCTCGGCTACCCCATCGAGGAGGTCTCCGAGGACCCCCTGTTCCCGGACGACACGCACGGCCACCGCTACCGGATCCCGCGCGGGTCCTTCACGCTGCCGCCGCTGCAGTTCACGGCGGAGGAGTCCGCGGTGCTCGCCCTGGCGGCCAACGCCTGGACCGACGCCTCCCTCGGGGAGCTCGCCCGCCGGGCCCTGCGCAAGCTCGAGCCCGCCATCGGCGGCCTGCCGGAGGACGACGCCCCGCCGCTGCTGCAGCCCACCCTCACCGCCCACGAGCCGTCCTTCGAGCCGCTGCTCTCGGCCGTGGTGCGCCACCGCGAGGTCCGCTTCGACTACCTCGCCCGCAGCACCGACCAGCTCACCACCCGGCGGCTGCGGCCGTGGGGCATCGGCTCCCGCTACGGCAACTGGTACGTGGTCGGCTGGGACCTGGACCGCAAGGACTCCCGCACGTTCCGGCTGTCGCGGATCATGTCCGACGTCACGGTCACCCGCAAGGAGTTCGACCCGCCCGAGGGCTTCTCCATGAACGAGTCCCTGTCCCAGATGGTTTCCCACGCCCCCGCGCGCACCGTGGAGGTGCTGGCCCGGCCCGGCCACGCGCACATGCTGCGCCGGATGGCCGCCCGGCAGGAGCCCGGCGTCGGCGCCGGGGACGGCGTGGACCGGTGGGACCGGCTGCACATCCCCTTCGCGGAGACCGAGATCCTCGCCGAGGAGATCGCCGCGGCGGGCCCCGGCGTCGTCGTGCCCCGGGACGGGGACGGCACCGCCCCCACCATGCAGGCCGAGGTGCGCGCCGCGGTGGTGCGCCGGCTGCGGAGCGCCGAGTCCGCCGTGGCACGGTTCCGCGGCGTGCAGGTCGACTGGAACAACAAGTCCCGCAAGGGCACGCGCAACAAGCTCTCCACCGCGGACCACCTCTCGCGGCTGCTCGAGATCGTCCGCTGGGTCTACGCCCACCAGGGCGCGGAGCTCGAGGAGACCGCCCGCCGGTTCGGGATCACCGACCAGGAGCTGATCGCGGACCTCAACACCCTGTTCGTGTGCGGCAAGCCCGGGCACATGCCGGACCAGCTGATCGACGCGTCCTGGGACGACGGCCACGTCTACCTGTCCAACGCGGACGAGCTCTCCGACCCCGTGCGCCTCACGCAGCCGGAGGCCTCCGCGCTGCTCGTGGGGCTGCAGACGCTGCGCACCGTGCCCGGCGGGGACTCCGAGGCGGTCGCGTCCACGATCGCGAAGGTCGCCGGCGCCGCGGGGGACGCCGGGGTGCTCGCCAACGCGGTGGGCGCCCGCCCCATCACGGACACGCCCGCGCCCGCCCTCGCCGACGTCATGTCCGCGGTGCGCCGCGCCGTGGAGCAGCGCCGCCGGATCCGGATCGGCTACGTGGTCCCGTCCCGCGACGAGCTCACCGAGCGGGTCGTGGACCCCGTCCAGGTGTTCTCCTCCAACACCCACTGGTACGTGCGCGCCTGGTGCCTCGGCTCCGAGGGGATGCGCAACTTCCGGCTGGACCGGATCTCCGCCGTCGAGGACGCCGGGCCGGCGGGGGAGCGCCCCGCCGCCCAGGAGGCCGCCGCCGCGTCCCCGCCCGCCCCCGGCACCCCGGACACCGTGGAGGTCGTGCTCGTCACCGACCGGCGCAGCCGGTGGATCGCCGACCAGTACCACGCCGCCCGCACGGCCGTGGTCCGGGTCCCCGGCGGGGCCCGCACCGGGCCGGCGGCCGACCACGAGGCCGCGCTCATCGGGTTCCAGACGGCCGAGGCCGTGTGCGCGCTCGTCACCCGCTACGGCGGCCAGCTCGCGGTCATCGGGCCCGACGACGTCGTGGCGCAGGTGGAACTCTGGGTGAACTCTGCGCTCGGCGCCTACGGGGCGTCCGAGCCGGCCTGATCCGCCCGCCTATACTGGAGGGCATGCTCTGGTGGTCCTGGGTCCTGCTGTGGACGGTCCTCGTCCTGCTCGGCGCGGCGTTCCTCGGACTGATGCTGTGGCGGCTGGTGAAGACCTTCTTCGTCCTGCTCCGGGACACCGAGACGGTGGCCGGGGAGTTCGCCCAGCGGTGGGACGACGCGGCCGCCGGGGTGCAGCGCCCTGTCCGGGCCGCCCCGGACCCGGCCCTGTTCACACCGGTGGGGCAAGCCGTGGCCGACTACCGGGTCGGCCGTGACCAACGAGAAACCGCCCGTCTGAGACGCCGCATCGAGCGCAAGGACCGGATGGGCCAGCCGCAGCGGATCAGCGACCTCCGCCGGGCTGAACGGAAAGGAATGTTCCATGGGTAGGCTCTTCGACAGCCCCTTCATGATCCTGATCATCCTGCTGGTGATCCTGCTGCTGTTCGGCGCGCCCAAGCTCCCGGGCATGGCCCGCAGCCTCGGCCAGTCGCTGCGCATCTTCAAGTCCGAGGTCAAGGAGATGAAGAAGGACGACCAGGCGGACGGCTCGGACGTGGTCATCGACGGCAAGGCCGTGGCGCCCGGCCGGGACGGCACCGCCGACCGTGACCCCGGCGCCACCGGCACCGCCTCGGGCACGGACACTCCGCGCGACCCCGAGCAGCACCCCGGCCGCCCTCCGGCCTGACCCCCGCCCCGATCCGCCGCACCGGCCGGTCCGCGCCCCCGACCGGGGAGCGGGCCGCCCGACCGGCCCCGCCGCCCCGGGCGGGCCCCGAGTCCCGAAGGTCCCCATGTCCTCGCAGTCCCCCCGCGGTCCGAAGAAGCGCCGGACCGCGCGCAAGGCCAATCCGCAGGCGCAGATGGCCCTGGCCGAGCACCTGCGGGAGCTGCGCAACCGGCTGATCAAGTCCGCGGTGGCCACCGTGGTGGGCATGGTCGGCGGGTTCTTCCTGTACATCCCGTTCATGGCCTACATCACGGAGCCCCTGCAGCGGCTGGCCTCCGCGGAGGGCAGCGAGGCCTCCATCAACTACTCCGCGGTGGGCTCGTCCTTCAACATCATGGTGGAGGTCTCCCTGGTGCTCGGCCTGGTCCTGGCCAGCCCCGTGTGGCTCTACCAGCTCTGGGCGTTCGTCACCCCGGCCCTGCACCGGACCGAACGGCGCTACGCGGTCGGCTTCCTGGCCGCGGCCGTCCCGCTCTTCCTGGGCGGGATCGCGGTCGCCGTGCTCACCCTGCCCACCGCCGTCTACGCCCTCACCGCGTTCACCCCGGCGGGCGGGACCAACTTCATCTCCGCGGACGTGTACCTGCGGTTCTTCCTCCAGCTGATCCTGACCTTCGGCGTCGCCTTCGTGCTGCCCGTGTTCCTGGTGGGCCTGAACATGCTGGGCGTGCTCTCCGGGCGCACGGTGCTCAAGAGCTGGCGGATCGTCGTGGTCCTCGTGATGGTGGTCTCCGCGATGGCCGCCCCGGGCCCTGACCCGATGACGATGTTCTACCTCGCGGTGCCCCTGCTCACGCTCTTCTTCGTGGCCGTCGGGCTGTGCCTGCTCCTGGACCGCCGGCGGGCCCGGAAGGAGGCCCGCCTCGCGGCGGGCACGGGGGCGTCGGCCGACGTCGCGACCCCCGCCGACGAGCTCGGCCGCCTCGGCCACGACCCCGAGGGCGGGTTCCGCACCTGACCCGCTCGGCCCGTCGCGAACGGGCCCCCGGTGGACCCGGCCACGTCCGGGTCGAGCAGTAGGCTGGACGCATGTCCTCCTACGCCGACCGATACCTGGCCGCCAAGCAGCGCGCCGCCCACGCGAGGACCGAGCTCGCCGTGTTCCAGCACCGGCTCGAGTTCGAGATGGACGACTTCCAGACGACCGCCTGCGGGGCCCTCGAGGAGGGCCGCGGGGTGCTCGTCGCCGCGCCGACCGGCGCCGGCAAGACCGTGGTGGGGGAGTTCGCCGTCCACCTGGCCCTGTCCCGCGGGCAGAAGGCCTTCTACACCACGCCCATCAAGGCGCTCAGCAACCAGAAGTTCCACGAGTTCTCCCGGGCCTTCGGCGCCGAGCGGGTCGGCCTGCTCACCGGCGACACCTCGGTGAACTCCGAGGCGGACGTGGTGGTGATGACCACCGAGGTCCTGCGCAACATGCTGTACGCGGACTCGCCCACCCTGCTGAACCTGGGCTTCGTGATCATGGACGAGGTGCACTACCTCGCCGACCGCTTCCGGGGCGCCGTGTGGGAGGAGGTCATCATCCACCTGCCGGACAGCGTCCAGCTGGTCTCCCTGTCCGCGACCGTCTCCAACGCCGAGGAGTTCGGGGCCTGGCTGGACACGGTGCGCGGCGACACGGACGTGGTGGTCTCCGAGCACCGGCCCGTGCCGCTGTGGCAGCACGTCCAGGTGGGCGGGCGGCTGCTCGACCTGTTCCTGGACGACACCACGGTGGAGGAGGCCGCCGAGCGGCTCGAGGGGCCCGGCAGCGACGAGCCCGACGTCAACCCCGAGCTGCTCCAGCTCGCCCGCGCCGAGCACCCCCGCGGGGGCCGCCGGGGTGGCCGCGGGCCCGGGGGACGCTCCCGGGACCGGTTCTCCCGCCGCAACGGCGGCGAGGGCTTCCGGCCCAGCCCCGAGACGCGCCGGGTGTCCCGCCCGCAGCTGATCCGCCGCCTCGACGCCGAGGGCCTGCTGCCCGTCATCACCTTCATCTTCTCCCGGGTCGGGTGCGACGCCGCCGTGCAGCAGTGCGTCGCCGCGGACATCCGGCTGACCGGCGAGAAGGAGCAGCAGACCATCCGCGCCCGGGTGGCCGAGACCGCCGCCTCGCTCGAGGCCGCGGACCTCAACGTCCTCGGCTTCTACGAGTGGCGCGACGGCCTGCTGCGCGGCGTGGCCGCCCACCACGCGGGGATGCTGCCGGCGTTCAAGGAGCTCGTGGAGGAGCTGTTCGCCGAGGGGCTCGTCAAGGCCGTCTTCGCCACGGAGACCCTGGCCCTGGGCATCAACATGCCGGCCCGCTCCGTGGTGCTCGAGAAGCTCGACAAGTTCAACGGCGAGTCCCGGGTGGACATCACGCCGGGGGAGTACACCCAGCTCACCGGGCGCGCGGGGCGCCGGGGGATCGACGTCGAGGGCCACGCCGTGGTGCTGTGGCAGCCCGGGATGGACCCGCACGCCGTCGCCGGTCTCGCCTCCAAGCGCACCTACCCGCTGAACTCGAGCTTCCGGCCCACCTACAACATGTCCGTGAACCTGGTGGCCCAGTTCGGCGCCCACCGCTCCCGCAAGATCCTCGAGTCCTCCTTCGCCCAGTTCCAGGCGGACCGCTCCGTGGTGGGCCTGGCGCGCCGGGTCCGCTCCCAGGAGGAGTCCCTCAAGGGGTACGAGAAGGCCATGACCTGCCACCTCGGGGACTTCTCCGAGTACGCCGCCCTGCGCCGCGAGCTCAAGGACCTGGAGCGTGCCGAGGAGAAGGCCGGCTCCCGGCAGCGGCGCTCGGACGCCGTCGCGTCCCTGCACGACCTGCTGCCCGGGGACGTCGTGGAGATCCCGCGGGGACGCAACGCCGGCTACGCCGTGATCCTGTCCACCGACCCCAACCGGGACGACCCCCGCCCCTCCATCCTCACCCTCGACCACCAGCTGCGCCGGGTGGGGGCCCAGGACCTGGACGGGCCGCTCGAGCCGGTCTCGCGGATCCGGATCCCCAAGCAGTTCACGGGCCGGACCCCCAAGGAGCGGCGCGACCTCGCCTCGTCCGTGCGCAACGCCCTGCACGAGCACCGGCCCCCGCGCGGCGGCGGCCGCGGGCACACCATCCAGTTCGACCGCGGCACCAGCGCCGCCGAGCGGCGCATCACGGAGGTCCGCAAGGCCCTGCGCGGCCACCCCTGCCACGGCTGCTCGGACCGCGAGAGCCACGCCCGCTGGGCCGAGCGCTGGTGGACGCTGCGCCGGGACACCGACGGGCTGCTGCGCCAGATCGAGAGCCGCACCAACACGATCGCCAAGACCTTCGACCGCGTCTCCGAGGTGCTGGGCTCCTTCGGCTACCTCGAGACCCTCCCGGACGGGGAGGTCCGGCCGACCCGCGCCGGCGAGCAGCTGCGGCGGATCTACGGGGACCGGGACCTGCTCCTCGCCCTGAGCCTGCGCGACGGCTTCCTCGACGACCTCGACCCCGCCGCCACCGCGGGGCTCGTGACCCTGCTCGTCTACCAGGCCAAGCGCGAGGAGCAGGGGATCCAGCCGGTCCTGCCGACCGCCGCCATGGACCGGGCCGCACAGACCGTGGTGCGCAACTGGTCCCTGCTCACCGACCGCGAGCAGGAGCACCATCTCCCGGCCACCGCGGAGCCGGAGTTCGGGCTCGTGGAAGCCATGCACCTCTGGGCGCGCGGGGCGACCCTGAGCGCGGCCCTGTCCGGCACGGAGCTCGCCGCCGGCGACTTCGTGCGCTGGACCAAGCAGGTGATCGACATGCTCGACCAGCTCGCCAAGATCGACCTGCTCGACGCCGGCACGCGCGCCCAGTGCCAGCGCGCGATCGCGCTGGTGCGCCGCGGCGTGGTGGCCCACTCCGCGTTCGAGGACTGAGCCGCGCCATCCCGCCCCGCGCCGCCCCGTCCACCGGCACGACCGCCCCGCACGACCCCCGCGCACCACCGCCCCCGAACAGGAGACCCGTGAGCACCACTGTCCCCGCCCGTCCCGTCCTCTACCGCAACGGCTCCGTCTACAGCCCCGCGGACCCGTTCGCCACGGCCCTGCTGGTCGACGGCACCCGCGTGGCCTGGGTCGGCTCCGAGGAGGCGGCGCAGTCCCTGCAGGACTCCTCCATGGACGTGGTCGACCTCGACGGGCGGCTGCTGGCCCCGGGATTCGTGGACTCCCACGTGCACGTGACCGAGACCGCCCTGGCGCTGTCCACCCTGGACCTCACGGCGGCCGGCTCCCTGCACGAGGTGCTCGACGCCGTGGCCGGTGCCGCGCGCACGAGCACGGGCCCGGTCCTCGGCTCCGGCTGGGACGAGTCCGTGTGGCCGGAGCGCCGGGCGCCGACGGCCGAGGAGCTCGACCGGGCCGCCGGCGGGCGCGAGGTCTACCTGACCCGCATCGACGTCCACTCCGGGGTGGTGTCCTCGTCCCTGGCCCGGCGGCTGGGCCTCGCCGGGACCGACGGGTGGCTCGGCGACGGCCGCGTGGAGAACCTGGCCCACGACCGGGTGCGCGCCGCGGCGCTCGACTTCGACGCCGGGCGCCGCGCCCAGCTGCACCGGCTCGCCCTGCGGCACGCCGCGGCCCAGGGCTACGTGGCCCTCGTCGAGGCCAACGCCGAGCAGGTCGCCCCCTTCGAGGACCTCGTGCGGCTGACGGCCCTCGCCAACCACGGGGTCGGAGCCGAGGGCGCCAGTCCCCGCGTGCTGCCCTACCGGGGGGAGCTCGTGGCCACGGCCCAGGAGGCGCTGGCGGTGGCGGAGCGGTTCGACACCGCCCTGGCGGACCTGCTCGGACGCGCCGTGGAGCGGCGGGAGTCGCTCGTGGGGCTCGCCGGGGACCTGTGCGTCGACGGCGCCCTGGGCTCCCGCACCGCCGCGCTGCGCGCCCCCTACGCCGACGCCCCCGGCGACCTGGGGGACCGCTACCTCGACGCCGCGGCCGTGGCCGCCCACCTCGCCGCGACCACGGAGGCCGGTCTGCAGGGCGGCTTCCACGTCATCGGGGACGCCGGGATGGACATCGTCCTCGACGGCCTCGACCGCGCCGAGGCGCTCGTGGGGGAGCGGGCCCTGCACAGCGCCGGCCACCGCCTGGAGCACGCCGAGATGATCGACCCGGTGGGCATCGAGCGGCTCGCCCACCACGCCGTGACCGTGTCCGTGCAGCCGGGCTTCGACGCCGCCTGGGGCGGACCGGGCGGGCTCTACGAGCAGCGCCTCGGGGCCGACCGGGCGGCCGCGATGAACCCGATGGCCTCCTTCTACCGCGCCGGGGTCCCGGTGGCCCTCGGCAGCGACGCCCCCGTGGTGCCGCTGTCCCCGTGGGAGACCGTCCGCGCCTGCCTCCAGCACCACGACCCGGACCAGCGGATCTCCGCGCGGGCCGCGTTCCTCGCCTCCACCCGGGGCGCGTGGCGGGCCGCCCGGCACCCCGACCCCATGCAGGGCCAGCTCGCGCCCGGCACCCCTGCCACGTTCGCCGTCTGGGAGGTCGAGGCCCTCATGGTGCAGCAGGCCGAGGGGACCGGCTCCGCCTGGAGCACCGACCCGCGCGCCCGCACCCCCCTGCTCCCCGCGCTCGACGGCGCGTCCCTGCCCGTGTGCCGCCAGACCGTGCTCGACGGCGTCGAGCTGTACCGCTCCGCCGGGTTCTGAGCCGCGGGGCGCCCGGCCGCGCCGCGCCGGGAGGATCTTGGTCGCAGGCGCGGGGCAGGTTAGGCTGGGCAACTGCTGCCGGGTGGGCTCGCTCGTCCTTAGAAAACAGGCCGGCATCCCCTCAGGGCCGGACTGGTCCGAAGACGAGGGAGCCTGCCCTGTGGTGCGGCAGGCAGACCTCGAAAGGAACCACCCGGTGCGCGTACTGACCGTCATCCCCACCTACAACGAACACGAGTCCCTCCCGACCGTGATGGACCGGCTCCGCCAGGCCGTCCCGGACGGGCACGTGCTGGTGGTGGACGACAACAGCCCGGACGGGACCGGCCGTCTCGCCGACGAGATGGCCGCCGCGGACGGGAACATCCACGTCCTGCACCGCACCAGCAAGGAGGGCCTCGGCGCCGCGTACATCGCCGGCTTCCGCTGGGGCCTGGCCCGGGACTACGACGTCCTGGTCGAGATGGACGCCGACTGCTCCCACCAGCCCGAGCAGCTCCCGCTGCTGCTGGACGCCGTGGAGCGCGGCGCCGACCTGGCCATCGGCTCCCGCTACGTCCCCGGCGGGCGCACCGTGAACTGGCCCCTGCAGCGCCAGCTGCTCTCGCGCGGCGGCAACCTCTACGCCCGGACGCTCCTGGGCTCCCGGATCCACGACATCACCGCCGGCTACCGCGCCTTCCGCCGCGAGACCCTCGAGCGGATCGGCCTCGAGACCGTCGACTCCAAGGGCTACTGCTTCCAGATCGATCTCGGCTGGCGCACGGAGCGGGCCGGCCTGAGCGTCGTCGAGGTGCCGATCACCTTCGTGGAGCGCGCCGAGGGCGAGTCCAAGATGAGCCCGGACGTGACCCGGGAGGCCGTCGTGCGCGTGGCCCAGTGGGGGCTCACCGCCCGCGCCAGGACCCTGGCGGGCAAGCTCACCCGCCGCTGAGCCTCTGGCGGGCGCGCTGCCCGGCACATGCGGAGGGCCCCACCCGGTTCGGGTGGGGCCCTCCGCATGTGCCGGGCGACGGGATCAGATCGCGTGCTTCTCCCGGTAGAACTCGACGCGCTGGGCGAGGATCTCCTCCAGCTCGTCCGTGCTGCGCCGCTCCAGGAGCATGTCCCAGTGCGTGCGCTGGTGCTTCTCGTTGGGGTTCACCGGCTTCTCGCCGTTGACGATGATCGCTTCCTTGCCGGTCTTCGACACCCACACCGGCGGGATCTCGGCCTCCGCCGCGAAGGTGACGGTGACCTTCTCGCCGTCCGCGGTGCGGTACTCGACGCGCTGGCGCGGGGCCGGCTCGACACCGGCCTCGGTCTCCATGGACTGGGAGCCCAGACGCATTCCCCTGAGGCTGCGGTCGCTCATTGTGGTGGTTCCTCCATAACTGACGGTGGCCACGGCAGTGGCGCACGCTCGGGCTGACGGCGGGTCGCACCGACCCGGGATCCGCTGGGTGCAACGCACGGGCCCCCGGGGTTGTTCCCCGGGGCCCGGGCCCGCCGCGTCAGCGGGCGGCCGGGCCGTCCTGCGGCGGCATCGGGTCGTCGAGGCGCACGAGGGCCTCCGGGTCGATGGTCGAGGGCCGGGGGATGGTGAACTCGTCCGGGTCGACGGTGGTGCGCTCCAGGTTGGGCTGCAGGTCCTCCTCCGTCACCCGGACGGCGTCCGGCTTCACGAGGGGCTCGTCCGCGGACTCGGGCTCCGGCATCTCGTCCGCGTCCGACCAGGTCCGGTCCGGGCCGTCCTCGTCCGGCTTGGAGAGGAAGTCGCCCACGCCCCGCAGGGCGTCGCCGAGCTCGGCGGGGATCATCCACACCTTGTTGGCGCTGCCCTCGGCGACCTTGGGCAGGGTCTGGATGTACTGGTAGGCCAGCAGCTTCTGGGTCGGCCGGGCCCGGTGGATCGAGTCGAAGACCTTCCGGATGGCCTGGGCCTCGCCGTCCGCGCGCAGGATCGCGGCCTTCGCCTCGCCCTCCGCGGACAGGATGGCCGCCTGCCGCTGACCCTCGGCCATGAGGATCCGCGACTGCTTGTCGCCCTCGGCCGTGAGGATCACCGCGCGGCGCTCCCGCTCGGCGCGCATCTGCTTCTCCATCGAGTCCTGGATGGACGGCGGGGGAGTGATCTCCTTGATGTCCACCCGCGACACCCGGATGCCCCAGCGTCCCGTGGTGGAGTCCAGGACCCCGCGCAGCTCGGCGTTGATCTTGTCGCGGGAGGTCAGCGCCTCCTCGAGATTCAGACCGCCCACCACGTTGCGCAGGGTCGCCGACGTCAGCTGGTCGGCGGCCTGGATGTAGTCGACGATCTCGTAGGTGGCGGCCCGCGGATCCATGACCTGGAAGTAGACGACCGTGTCGATGCCGACCACGAGGTTGTCCTCCGTGATCACGGACTGCGCCGGGAAGGACTGGACCTGCTCGCGCAGGTCGATGAGGGGCAGGAGACGGTCCACGAACGGGATGAGGAAGTGCAGACCGGGGGTGAGGGTGCTCTGGTACTTGCCGAGTCGCTCGACGATCCCGGCCCGGGCCTGCGGGATGATCCGCACCGACCTCAGCAGGATGATGAAGACCAGGACGACCAGGATGGCGAGCAGGACGATGACGGCTAGGTCCACGGGTGCCTCTCTCGGTGGTGCCGCTCCGGGCGGCGTTCCCGCCGGGCCGGTGCGGTCTTGGGGGTCAGAAGGACGGGCGCGGCGCCGGCCCGCCGTCGGCGGCCGGAGCGGGGTACGGGGCCACGAGAACGGTCGCGCCCTCGATGTCGTGGACGAAGACGTCGGTGCCGGGGGGCAGCTGCTCGCCGGTGACCGAGCGGGCGCTCCAGGTGTCGCCCTCCAGGCGCACCAGCCCGCTGCGGCCGGTCACGGGGTCCAGGACCTGGCACGGGAGGCCGATGAGCCGGGCGGCGTTGGACGCGGTCCCGGGCGTGGACCGGTTGAGGCGGCGCAGGGCCACCGGCCGCACCACAAAGATGAGCAGCACCGAGGCGAGGGCGAACGTCACCACCTGGAGCACGAAGTTGTCCGTCACCCAGCTCACCCCGAACGCCAGCAGCGCGGCGGCGGACATCATCAGGAAGAGGAAGTCCAGGGTGAGCATCTCGACGGCGGCCAGAGCGATCACGACGATCAGCCACAGGACCCACGAGTTCTCGACCAGCCACTCCCACATGTCCGTCCCCGGCCTTCCGAATCCGCGTCCGCGAGGGCACCCTCGCCTTGGACCCATTCTGCCCCACGGGCCTGACAGGACGCTGGAGCGGCGTGGCGGCAGGGCTGCGGCCGGCGTCCCCGGAATAGGCGCTGTTCCGGGGGCGTTGGGATCTCTACGGTGGTCGCACCGGACTCTCCGGGGGCTGCGGGACGCCACCGTCCGTCGGTCCGGCCCGGTGCCGGTCCGCCCCCACAGACCCCGGCACGCGGGAGGAGGAGATCCATGAAGCTCATCACCTCGGTGGCGGTCTCCGCCGCCGGCGCCTGGCTCGCCGGGACGGCGACCGCCGTGGTCGGCCTCTCCGCGCTGCAGTCCCGGCTGCCCGCCCTGATCGCGCGGGGCGTTCCCGCCGAGCCCGACTTCGAGCGCGCGTTCGTCCTGCTCGGCACGGGCCGCTGCGCGCCCGGCGACGACCGGGCGGAGGTGCTGCGGGCCCGGCTCGAGGAGTCCTGCGGCCGGCCCGTCGTCTACGTGGACCTCACCGTCAAACCGGAGGCCTCCGCGCGCCGGGCCGCCCGCGCCCGGGAGCTGGCGCGGGACTTCCACGCCGACCTCGTGCTGGACCACGACGTCGAGGACCCGGCCGGCCGGTCCTGAACGGCGCCGGTCACCCGCCGGTAGTCGTCACCGGCAGGGGCGCTGTGGCGTCGAGCAGGTGGAAGGCCTCCGCGCTGAAGTCGATGGCCACCTCGTCCCCGGCGGCCGCCTCCGGCACCTCGGACAGGTCGAGGGTCAGGACCGTGCCGTGGTCGAGCAGCACCGGGACCTGCTTGCCGCCGACCGTGTAGGTCAGCTCGTTCTCCCGGGACGGGATGTGGTTGACGAGACCCACCTTCTTGGGCTCGGTGGTCGGCTCGGTGCACCCGTAGTCGATGCACCAGCCCGCGGGGAGCGTCTTGACCTGGCTCAGCTCCGTGGTCCAGGAGTAGAGGGTCGTCTCCGGCGGGCTGCTGGCGAAGAACATGCCGCCGACACGCAGCAGGTCGTAGTAGAGGGAGTCGATCTCCTGGTCCAGCACGTCGCTGGCCCCCGCGTGGATCAGGGCGTCCTGCCCGAGGCCGGCGTCCCGGATCGCGGCCACCGCACTGTCGAAGCGGTTCTTCTGGGCCACCGTGGTGTTGGCCGTGTCGTTGCGCTCGATGGCGTCCTTGTCCTCCGCCGTGACGGTGGAGAAGTGCGTGGCGATGCCGGCGAGCTCCAGGTGCGGGGCGTCCTCGACGGCTCGGGCCAGGGGGAGCGCCTCCTCGGGCACGACGCCCTCGCGCCCCATCCCCGTGTCGACCCACAGGTGGACCTTCAGCGTCCCTCCCGTGGTGGACAGCACCTGCTCCGCCGCCTCGACCCAGGCGCGGTCCGTGGCGGCGACCTCCACGTCGTAGTGCATCAGCAGCGGGATGTCCTCGATCTGGGCGACGTAGAGCACCGCGATCTTCGCCTCGACGCCGGCCTCGCGCAGGGCGATGGCGTCGTCGAGCTTCGGCACGAAGATGTAGTCGACCTCGGCGGCGTCCTCGATGACCTTGCCGAACACGTCCACGGGCTCGCCGTTCTTGAGCACGGCGCCGAGCTGGACGTTCGACGGGAAGTCGGCCCGGATCGCCTCGGCGTTGCTGCGCACGGTCTCCGTGTTCACCGTGAGGAGGGGGACGTCCTGCGTGCCCTGCGTCGTGTAGGTGTAGGCGGTCTTCTCCCCGACGTCGCTCCCGCCGGAGGCGAAGGAGACCTCGACCGTGCCCGGGGTCCCGCGGGCCGGGGCCACGCAGGCGTGGCGCGCGGAGCGGTCGTCGAACTCGCACTCGACCTCCGCCTCGCCGAAGCGGACGGTGACCGGGCCGTCGGTGCCCCCGCCGGTGTCCGCCAGGACCAGGTTCCCGCCCTGCAGGCCGCCGTGCGACGGGGAGAGGGCGACCGATCCGGAGGCGGTCGCGGGGGGCGCGTCCGAGCCCTCGTCCTGTCCGCAGCCGGCCAGGGCCAGCACCGACAGGGCCAGCACGGAGGTCACCAGCCGGCGCCCCCGGCCGTCCGTCACGATCACAGTGTTCCGTCGTCCCACGGATGTCCTCCCTTGAACCAAGAATTTGCCGACGCGAATTCAGGTCGGCCACGGCGAGCGTATCGGCGGCCGGCCCCCGAGGCCGGGTCGTCGGGGGAATCTCCCCACAAGTGGCCACAAAAGGAGGGCCGGGCGGCGCAACACGAGGACATCGGCACGCTGACGGCGTCGACAGGGGAGAGGCGCCGGTCTGTTCGGAGCGGGACGGTCAGTCCGCCGCGTCGTGGCGGTGCTGCGGCCCTGTACGTCTCGTGCGTCCAGTGCGGGAACACGAACTCGCCGAACAGCAGGGACAGCGCCAGCAGCGCGGGCAGCACGCCCAGGAGGATCAGCACCGACCGCTCACCGTGGCGGAACCATGCGACCATCGCGGTGACGCCCCCGGCGATCATCGCGCCCAGCGCGAGGAGCACCGGTGCGACGACGACGAGCGCGGGCTCGGTGCCGCTGTCCTGCCGGACGACTGTCAGGACGGGCCCGACCGCGCCCAGCACGAGCCCGGCGCCGGAGAGGCCCACGGCCCACCGGAACGACGGCGTGCGCGGACACGGATGCCGAGCCCTGCGACCCCTGACAGCTTGCTCCGTAAAGCGCCGATAATCGACATTATGTAAAGTAGCGCGGAGCGGAGCCTCCCCTCCGGTCCGTTCCACCCGCTATGTACCACCCGCGCGCATCCGTGCTCCCGCATGCCTCCGCTGCTCGTCGCACCGGCCGCTCCATCCGGGACGCCGCGCCGCACGAGAACGCATCCCTCTTCGATCGCCCCGCCGTCCGACCCGCACTCCGCCACGAGTCCGGCACCCGAGGCCGTCCGGCGGCCCTCCGCGGCCTCCGGGCCCGGACCATCGACCCCTGGTGGAAGGTTGAGACTTTTTTCCCCGCAGCCCTCAACTCTCAAGGTGCACCTGAGGCTTCGGGATTCCCGGATCGCGACCCGGGGACGTCGCACTAGATGTGATGTCCAGGGAGATTGTCCCGCCGCAAGGCGGTGAGTCGGGCTGACACGGGAAGGCCTCCGGTAGTGAAGTGGAGCTGTCTAGTTCACCGCTTCACCCACCGGAGGCCTTCATGTCCCACGTTAACGCCGTCCTGACCCCTCGTACACGCCTACGCCTGGCCCGGCTGATCGTCGAGGATCAGTGGACCTACGCCGCGGCGGCCAAGATGTTCATGGTCTCTGCCCGCACGGCCAAGAAATGGGCCGACCGCTACCGGGCCGAAGGCCAAGCCGGGATGGCTGATCGCAGCTCTCGCCCGCGCACCAGCCCGACCAAGACCGCCCCCGGGGTGGTCCGGAGGATCGTGGCCCTGCGGTGGCGACACCGACTGGGCCCAGTGCAGATCGCCGGCCGACTCGGAATGCCGGCCTCGACCGTGCATGCGGTGCTGGTGCGCTGCCGGATCAACCGGCTCTCCCGCATCGACCGGGTCACCGGCGAACCCCTGCGCCGCTACGAACACGACCATCCCGGATCACTGATCCACGTCGACGTCACCAAGTTCGGCAACATCCCCGACGGAGGTGGCTGGCGCTACCTCGGTAAGCAGCAAGGCGACCGCAACCGCGCCACCACCGATACTCAACGCCGCAAAGGCCCAGTACGTGGCCCCCTGATCGGGACCGCCTTCGTGCATACCGTGATCGATGACCACTCCCGGATGGCGTACGCGGAGATCTGCACCGATGAGAAGGCTGCCACCGCGATCGGGGTGCTGCGCCGAGCCAGGGCGTGGTTCGCCGACCAGGGCGTCACCGTGGAGCGGGTGCTCTCGGACAACGGGTCCTGCTACCGCTCCCATGCCTGGGCCCAGGTCTGCGCCGAGCTGAGCATCAAGACCAAACGCACCCGCCCCTACCGGCCCCAGACCAACGGCAAGATCGAACGCTTCCACCGCACCCTGGCCGATGGCTGGGCCTACGCCCGGTTCTACCCCTCCACGGCAGAGCGCGACGATGCCCTACCGGGCTGGCTGCACTTCTACAATCATCATCGAGCCCACTCCGCACTTGGAGGCCAGCCACCGGTCACCCGCCTGACCAACCTCCCTGGACATCACAACTAGACTGCCAGCATGCACACGTCCGCCCCCCTCACCGCCCGCCCCGAGGAACGCACCACGCACTCCGGTCCCTGGGTCGCGGCGCTGACCGTGGACGTGCTGCTCGTTCTGCTGTTCGCCGGCCTGGGTCGCAGCACCCACGCCCTGGACGCCGCCGGCCTCATCATCACGGCGTGGCCGTTCCTGGCCGGGCTCCTGCTGGGGTGGATCGGGTGGCGGGTGCACCGCGCCCCGTTCGCCGTCTGGCCGAGGGGCGTCGCGCTGTGGTCGACGACCGTGGCCGTGGGCATGGGTCTGCGCCTGCTCGTCGGCGAGGGCACGGCACCGAGCTTCGTCCTCGTCACGCTCGCGGTGCTCGGCGTCTTCCTGCTGGGCCCCCGCGCCCTGGTCTCGGGGCTGCGCGCGGCCCGCTCCCGCCGTCCGCGCTGACCCCTCCGTCCCGCCGGTCCTGCCGGCCCCGCTCCCGCGAAAGGTGCTCCATGCTCACCGCCATCGTCCTCATCAAGACCTCCGCCGACCGGATCCCCGAGGTCGCCGAGGAGATCTCCGACATCCCCGGCATCAGCGAGGTGTACTCCGTGACCGGCGACTGGGACCTCATCGCGATGGTGCGCGTGCACCGGCACGAGGACCTCGCGGACGTCATCGCCGATCGGCTCTCCAAGGTCGAGGGCGTCGTGGGCACGAACACCAACATCGCGTTCCGGACCTACAGCAAGCACGACCTGGAGGCGGCCTTCTCGCTCGGCATCGACTGACGGGCACCGGTCGCCCGGCCTCGTGCCGCCGGGCCGGAGCCCGCGCGGCGGTCGGGCGCACGGACAGCAGGAGGCCGGCGGGGGAACGCCCCGCCGGCCTCCGTCGTCGTCGGCCCTCCGCCGGCGCGGCGCCTCAGCGCGCGGTGTGGGCGATCCAGCGGTCCAGGACGGCGCGGGCCGCGCCGCTGTCCACCGACTCCTCCGCGCGCCGCACCGCCGCGGCCATGCGGTCCTGGAAGGACCCCTCGGCGCCGGTGTCGAAGGCCACGAGGCCGGCGGCGGAGTTGAGCAGCACGGCGTTGCGCACGTGCCCCTTCTCCCCCGCCAGGACCCGCTCGACCACGCCCGCGTTGTACCGGGCGTCCTGGCCCCGGAGGTCCTCGATCGTGGCCCGGGGCATGCCGAGGTCGAGCGGCTCGAGGTCGTGGTGGTCGACCCGCCCGTCCCGGACCTCCCAGACCTCGGAGGGCGCCGTCACGGTGAGCTCGTCGAGGCCGTCGCCGCCCCGGAAGACGAGGGCCCGGTCGCCGCGGGCCGCGAAGACGCCCGCGATCAGCGGCGCCAGCGAGCGGTCGGCCACACCGACGGCCGAGGCCTCGACCCGCGCCGGGTTCGTGATCGGCCCCAGGAAGTTGAAGGCGGTGGCCACGCGCAGCTGCGCCCGGGCCGCCGCGGCGAAGCGCATCGACGGGTGGAAGGTCTGGGCGAAGAGGAACGTGATGCCCACGTGCCGGGCCGCGGACTCCACCATCTCGACCGGCAGGTCCAGCCGCACCCCGAGCGCCTCCAGGACGTCGGCGGAGCCGGACTTCGAGGACGACGCACGGTTGCCGTGCTTGACGACCTTGGCCCCGGCGCCCGCGCACACGAGGGCGGACATCGTGGAGATGTTGACGCTGGAGAGCCGGTCGCCGCCGGTCCCCACGATGTCCAGGGCCGGGCCGGGGATGTCGACCGGCCGGGCGTTGCCCACCATGGCGTCGGCCAGCCCGGTCAGCTCCTCGACCGTCTCCCCCTTCGCCCGCAGGGCCACGAGGAAACCGGCGATGACGACGTCGGACACCTCGCCCGACATGATCGTGTCCATGGCCCAGTAGGCCTGGTCGCGGGTCAGATCGGTGCCGGAGATCAGGGCGGTGATCAGGTCCGGCCACTCGAAGTGCGGGGCGGTCGTCGGTGTCGTCGTGTTCACGCCCCCGATCGTATCGCCCGCCGCCGGACCGGCCCGAACGCGCTCCCGGGCGGAGGATGCCCCTCGCCGAGGACTTGTGACACGGATCGCATCCCGGGCTCGGAGGCCCCTTGATCCCCGGCCTCCCGCGCCCGGACGCGCGAGGAGACGGCACGCCTCGTCAGCGGGGGCCCCCGCCACCCGGACACGCGAACCGCCCGACCCCGCCCCTGGTTGGTCCACCGGGAGTTTTGGCGACATAATGTCTCTGTGACGACTGCAACCCATACCCCAGCCAAGCCGGTAGGCGGGTCGATCAACCGACCCAACCTCACCTCAGTGGGCACCATCGTGTGGCTCGCTTCCGAGCTGATGTTCTTCGCCGGCCTCTTTGCCATGTACTTCACCCTGCGCTCCACCGCACCGGAGCTCTGGGCCGAGGAGACCGCCAAGCTGAACGTCTGGCTTGCGCTCGCCAACACCATCGTCCTGGTGCTGAGCTCAGTGACCTGCCAGTTCGGCGTCTTCGCGGCCGAGCGCCTCCAGCCACGTAGGACCGGCGGGATCTTCCAGGTCACGCGCTGGGGCATGATCGAGTGGTTCGCCCTGACCTTCATCATGGGCGCGATCTTCGTGGCGGTGCAGTCCTTCGAGTACGCGGAGCTGGTCGCCCACGGCATCAGCATCCCGGCCAACTCCTACGGCTCCGCCTTCTACATCACCACGGGCTTCCACGCCCTGCACGTGACGGGCGGTCTCATCGCGTTCCTGTTCATCATGGGGCGTGCCTTCATCGCCAAGCGCTTCGGGCACTTCGAGGCCACCTCGGCGATCGTCGTGTCCTACTACTGGCACTTCGTGGACGTCGTCTGGATCGTGCTGTTCCTCGTGATCTATTTCCTCAAGTAGGCCACGCGGTCCGGAGGACGCACCAAGCAAACCAACACCGAGTTAAAGGAACGTTTGACGTGAAGGCACTTTCGCAGCAGCGACGCCACCCTCTGGCCGTCCTGGTCCTGATGGTCCTGGCCCTGCTCCTCAGCGGTGGGCTCTACGCAGTCGCCACCACCACCAACGAGGCCAAGGCCCAGACCGAGTCCTACACCGCGCAGGACATCGAGGAGGGCGAGAAGCTGTTCGTCGCGAACTGCTCCACCTGCCACGGCCTCGACGGCGCCGGGACCCCCTCCGGCCCGTCGCTCGTCGGCGTCGGTGCCGCCGCCGTCGACTTCCAGGTCGGCACCGGCCGCATGCCCATGCAGGCCAACGGGCCCCAGGCCGAGCAGAAGGCGGTCCAGTTCAACGACGAGCAGGTCCGCCAGTTCGCCGCCTACGTGGCGACCCTCGGCGCCGGCCCGGGCATCCCCGAGGAGCAGTACCTGGACGTCTCCCAGGGCAACGCCGCCAACGGTGCGAAGGTGTTCCTCGCGAACTGCGCCATGTGCCACAACGCCGCCGGTGCCGGCGGCGCGCTGACCCGCGGCAAGTACGCCCCCTCGGTGATGGACGTCGAGGAGAAGCACATCTACGAGGCCATGCAGACCGGCCCGCAGAACATGCCGGTGTTCAACGACGCGAACATCACCCCCGAGGAGAAGCGGGACGTCATCACCTACCTGAAGACCCTCGAGGACAACCCCAACCCCGGTGGATTCGGGCTCGGCGCCCTCGGCCCGGTGTCGGAGGGCCTGTTCGTCTGGACCATCGGGCTCGCCGTCATCATCGGGTTCACCGTCTGGCTCACCTCGCGCTCCGCCTGACGGGCCGTGCCGGCAGCGGATGTCGGACCCCGAAGCTACGATCAACTGCACCAAGAGAAGAATGAGGGACCACATGGGAAGCCACAGTGACGGCACTCCCCACCAGTCGGGAACCGTTGCCACCACGGGCACCACGGCAATGGAGCGTTTCCCCGACCCCGGACTGCCCCCGCACCGCCCGCGCCTGACGGACATCGACTCCACGGCCGCCAAGCGCGCCGAACGGCAGGTCGTCCTGCTGTTCCTGATCTCGATCATCGGATCGATCCTGTTCTTCGTCGGGTACTTCGGCGTCCGCGTCGACGGACCCATCTACGACGTCACGAACACCGCGCCCACGCAGGCCCTCCAGCTGCAGAACCTGCTGCTCGGCCTCGGCGTCGCCCTGGGCATGTTCGGCATCGGTCTCGGCGTGGTCCACTGGGCCCGCACGCTCATGCCGGACCACGAGCTGGTCGAGAACCGGCACGCGGTGCGCACGGAGGAGCAGCGCGCCGAGGCGCAGAGCATCCTGACCACGATCTACGACGAGTCCGGGATCAAGCGCCGGCCGCTGCTGCGCAACACCCTCATCGGCGCGGCCGTGCTCGCTCCCCTGCCGTTCGTCGGCCTGCTGCGGGACCTCGGCCCGACCGATCTGGACGTCCTCAAGGAGACCCTCTGGGACGAGGGGATCCGTCTGGTGCGCGATCCCTCCGGCACGCCCATCAAGGCCTCCGACGTCACCCTCGGCTCCACGTTCCACGTGGTCCCCGAGAACCTGAGCGCCATCGGGCACAACGAGGGCTATCTCGACGAGAAGGCCAAGGCCGTGGTGCTGCTCATGCGCCTCGACCCGGGCACCGTCAACGTCTCCCCCGAGCGGGCCGACTGGAACGTCGACGGCATCTTCGCCTACTCGAAGGTCTGCACCCACGTCGGCTGCCCGGTCGCGCTCTACGAGCAGCAGACCCACCACCTGCTGTGCCCGTGCCACCAGTCCACGTTCGACCTCGCGAACGAGTGCGAGGTCATCTTCGGGCCGGCTGCCCGGCCCCTTCCCCAGCTGCCGATCACTGTGGACGACGAGGGCTACCTCGTGGCCCGCAGCGACTTCCAGGAGCCGGTCGGTCCGACCTACTCGCAGCGCGGTACCCATGTCGAGGAGATGCAGGGTGAGGCGAACTGATGTCAACGTCCACTGATTACGAGTACAAGCCCCAGACGGGCACCGGTCGGATCGCGAACTTCGTCGACACCCGTGTCGGCATGTCGCCGATCGTCAAGGAGTTCGGCCGGAAGATCTTCCCGGACCACTGGTCCTTCATGTTCGGCGAGGTGGCGCTGTACACCTTCGTCATCCTGCTCCTCTCCGGCACGTTCCTGGCCCTCTGGTTCGAGCCGTCGATGGCGGCCCTGGAGTACGAGGGCTCCTACGTCCCGATGCAGGGCGTCGAGATGTCCGCGGCCTACGCGTCCTCGCTCGACATCTCGTTCGACATCCGCGGCGGTCTCTTCCTGCGCCAGATCCACCACTGGTCCGCGCTGGTCTTCGCCGCCGCCGTGTCCGTGCACATGCTGCGAGTGTTCTTCACGGGCGCCTTCCGCCGGCCGCGCGAGCTCAACTGGCTCGTCGGCGTCGCGCTCTTCCTGCTCGCGATCGTCGCCGGCTTCACCGGCTACTCGCTCCCCGACGACGTGCTCTCCGGCAACGGTCTGCGCATCGCCGACGCGATCCTGAAGGCACTCCCCATCGTGGGCGCCTACCTGTCGATGTTCCTGTTCGGCGGAGAGTTCCCCGGCCACGACATCATCGCGCGCCTCTACATCCTCCACGTGCTCGTGATCCCGGCGATCATCCTGATGCTGATCGTCGTCCACCTCTTCATGGTCGTGGTGCACAAGCACACCCAGTTCCCCGGCCCGGGCCGCACCGAGAACAACGTCGTCGGCTTCCCCGTGGGCCCGATCTACGCGGCGAAGGCCGGCGGGTTCTTCTTCATCGTGTTCGGCATCATGGCGCTCATGGCGGGCACCACCACCATCAACGCGATCTGGAACTACGGCCCGTACGACCCCTCCCCGGTGCAGGCCGGTTCCCAGCCCGACTGGTACATGGGCTTCACCGACGGCGCCGTGCGCCTCATGCCCGGCACCTGGCCGATCAACTGGGAGTGGACGTTCTGGGGCATGTCGGTCCCGATGAACGTGCTGCTGCCGATGGCCCCCCTCGGCCTGCTGTTCGGCCTGATGGCCGCGTGGCCGTGGATCGAGCGGTGGGTGACGAAGGACGACCGGGAGCACCACATCCTGGACCGTCCCCGCAACGCCCCGTTCCGCACGGCCATGGGCGCCGCCGGCGTGACGTTCTACACGGTCCAGCTGGTCGCGGCCAGCGGTGACCTCATCGCCACGCACTTCAACCTGGCCGTCAACGACGTCCTGTACTGGCTGCGCGCCCTGTACTTCCTCGGCCCGATCCTGGCGTTCGCGATCACCCGCCGGATCTGCCTGGCGCTGCAGCGCAAGGACCGGGAGATCGTCCTCCACGGCCGTGAGACCGGACGGGTGCAGCAGCTCCCCCACGGTGAGTTCATCGAGGTGCACGAGCCCCTCGACGAGTACAAGCGGTACCGTTTGGTCAACATGCCCGACTACCAGATCGAGCCGGCCCAGCCGAACGCGAAGGGCAAGATCACGGCCACCGAGAAGACGCGGGAGCGGATCAGCCGCTTCTTCTTCGAGGACCGTGTCGCCCCCGTCACCCCCGCCGAGCTCGAGGCGGCGCACCACCACCACGAGGCAGATGCCCTCACCACGGGTTCCCAGGACCGGGAGCTCGTGCGCTGAGCCGGCAGCACGCCTGACAGGGCCCCGAGAGGATCACTCCTTTCGGGGCCCTGTCGCATCTGTGGACCCGTCGCCGGCGCTCGGACACGGCGGAGACACGACCGCCGGACTCCACCGACGGCCCTCAGTGCCGTTCCGGCGGCACGGAACCGGCGAACCGCATTCTCCCGGCTCTGCCGTCCCGGAGGCCCGCAGGACCGCGTCCGGGCCCTCCTGCCGGGGCGCTGCGACCGCGAGTGGCCGCTGGAGCCCGGGACTCCGCCGGAACCCACGTCCGGACCGGCACCGGTCTGTCGATGCACTGGGCCGGACCCGGAACCGTGCCACGGCTGGCACGCAGCTGAGGCGAATTCGTGCCAGAGCGGCGCAGACGACCAAGGAATGGTCCCTGCCGTGCTCGCCGACGTCTCCGGCGGCCCCCACGTGGGGCGGGCTGGTCCGGCACTGGACGGACGCGGGAGGACGCTCCGTGTCCTCTGGCATCGCGCGGCCAGCGGTGCGGCGGTGACGACCCGGTCAACGTCGAGAACGGTCCCGCGCGGAACACCGAGTCGCTGGAGGCGCACCATGACCAGACCGAGGACGTAGTAAGGGCGGTTGCCAGGGTGCACCGCCCGGGGATGGTCCTGCGCCTCAAGTTGTGCCCGGTGCAACAGGTGCCATCCCTGCATCGCCCGTCCGGTCGCGCCGGAACCCCTGAACGACGTGCCGGAGCCTCTGGACGACGCGCCGGGCCGCACGGAGCGGAGGCGCGGGCCGCTGCCCCGGACCGCGTCGTCGAGGCCGCGGACGGCCGTCGGCGCCGGTTCCCGAGGACTCCGGCTTTACCCGGGCCTCTGGAGCACCAGGTACCCCTCACACCGAGCGTCATCGCCGGCCACCCAGGGCCTTCCAGCGGCTGCCCCGCCGTCGGCCCCCTTCCCCAGGGCCCGCTGTGGCTGCCCAGGTCTCTCCCGTCGTCAGCCCCGTCCCTCGGGATCGCTGTGGCCGCCCCGGTCTCCCCCGTGCCGCGGGCGACCGCCGGCCGCCCGCGGCACGGGGACGCGAAAGGCCCCGGACACCAGGGTGTCCGGGGCCTTGTCGACGGTCGGCGTTCAGCCGCCCGTGTCAGTGGGCGTGGTCGCCGCGGGAGTACTCGAAGATCAGACCGACCAGGCCGAGCACCGCCAGGGGGGCGGCGAGGCCGAGGATCCACCAGCCCATGGCCAGCGCGGTGAACGCAAGGGCGCAGCCGGTGCCGAGCAGCAAGGGCCACCAGCTCCACGGGGAGAAGTGACCGTACTCGCCGGCGGACTCGACGATCTCGCCGTCGAGCTTGTCCTCGGGGAGGACGCCACCGGTGTTGCGGTTCACGAGCCACAGGTAGACGGCCAGCATGAAGGACATGGCGCCGACGGCCAGCAGCGCCGGGAACCCGACGAGCTCGTCGAACCGCGTGAGGAAGCCGTAGACCACGGCCACCAGGAAGCTGAAGCCACCGATGAGGATGAACAGTTTGATGGAGAGTTTCATGCTCAGCCCTTCCGCGTGGCGATGGCGCCGTCGTCGACCGGGGACTGCTGCGGGGACTCCGCGGCCAGCTCCGGGTGGTGCAGGTCCAGCGCCGGCCGCTCGGAGCGGATGCGCGGCAGCGAGGTGAAGTTGTGCCGCGGCGGCGGGCAGGACGTCGCCCACTCCAGCGATCCGCCGAAGCCCCAGGGGTCGTCGACCTCGACCTTGGTGCCGTTGCGCCAGGTCGTGTAGACGTTCCAGAACCACGGGATCATCGAGACGCCGAGGAGCATCGCCCCGACGGTGGAGATCTGGTTCATCCAGGTGAAGTTGTCCTCCGGCAGGTAGTCCGCGTAGCGGCGCGGCATGCCGTCCACGCCCAGCCAGTGCTGGATCAGGAAGGTCATGTGGAAGCCGAGGAACAGCAGCCAGAAGTGGATCTTGCCGATCCGCTCGTTGAGCATCTTGCCGGTGAACTTGGGCCACCAGAAGTAGAACCCGGCGAACATGCCGAACACCACGGTGCCGAAGATGACGTAGTGGAAGTGGGCGACCACGAAGTACGAGTCGGAGACGTGGAAGTCCAGCGGCGGGGTGGCCAGGATGACGCCGGTCAGGCCACCGAAGAGGAACGTGAACATGAAGCCCAGGACCCACAGCATGGGGGTCTCGAAGGTGATCGAGCCCTGCCACATGGTGCCGATCCAGTTGAAGAACTTCACGCCGGTGGGTACCGCGATCATCATGGTCATGAACGCGAAGAAGCTCAGCATCACGGCCCCGGTGACGTACATGTGGTGCGCCCACACGGTCACCGACAGGGCGGCGATCGCGATGGTCGCGAACACGAGGCCCTTGTAGCCGAACAGCGGCTTGCGGGAGAACACCGGGATGATCTCGGAGACGATGCCGAAGAACGGCAGCGCGAGCACGTACACCTCGGGGTGGCCGAAGAACCAGAAGAGGTGCTGCCACAGCACCGCTCCCCCGTTGGCCGGGTCGAAGATGTGCCCGCCCAGGGTCCGGTCCATGCCGAGTGCGAACAGCGCGGCGGCAAGCGGCGGGAAGACCATGATCACGAGCAGCGAGGTGATGAGCGTGTTCCAGGTGAACAGGCCCATCCGCCACACGGTCATGCCGGGGGCGCGCATCGCGATGATCGTGGTGATGAAGTTGACGCCGCCCATGATCGTGCCGAAGCCGGACAGGGCGAGGCCGAAGACCCAGAGGTCACCACCGGCGCCGGGCGAGAACGAGGAGTTGCTCAACGGCGTGTACGCGAACCAGCCGAAGGAGGCCGCGCCCTGCGGGGTGAGGAACCCGGCGGTCGCGATCAGCGAACCGAACAGGAAGAACCAGAACGCCAGGGCGTTGAGCCGCGGGAACGCGACGTCGGGGGCGCCGATCTGCAGCGGGACGATGACGTTGGCGAAGCCGACGAACAGCGGGGTGCCGAACATCAGCAGCATCAGCGTGCCGTGCATGGTGAACAGCTGGTTGTACTGCTCCTTGGTCTCCAGGATCTGCATGCCCGGCTCGAAGAGCTCGGCGCGGATCAGCAGCGCCATGACGCCGGCGATGCAGAAGAAGGCGAAGGAGGAGATCAGGTACATGTACCCGATCGTCTTGTGGTCGGTGGACGTGATCCAGTTGACGACCATCCGTCCCTTGGACCGGGGCACCACGCGCGGAGCGACAGTGGCTGCCTCGTCCCGTGAATACTCGAGTGTGGACACCGGTACTCCTTAGTTGTTAAAAGATTCTTGCTGCTGGTCGTCCGCGCCCGGGTAGGAGTCGCGGCTGTACTCCTCGCCCAGGGCCCCGGTCTGGCCGGCGTCGCGCAAGGACTGGATGTGGGCGTCGTACTCGGCCTGGCTGACCACGTTGACGTTGAACAGCATCTCCGAGTGGTACTCGCCGCAGAACTCGGCGCACTTGCCGAAGTACTCGCCCTCACGGCCCGTGGTGATGCTGATGTTGTTGGTGCGTCCCGGGAACATGTCCGCCTTCTCGAGGAACGCGGGGACCCAGAAGGAGTGGATGACGTCGCGGGAGGTGACCTGCAGCTCGACGTCGCTGTCGACGGGCAGGTACAGGGTGGGCACCCGCTCGGGGACGCCCTCCTCGCCGTCGAGGTGGCCCTGGATGCCGGTGTCCCAGACGTCGTCGGTCAGGTAGTTGAAGTCCCAGGCCCACTGCTTGCCGTAGACCTGGACGGTCACGTCCGGGTTGTCGTGCTGGGCCGTGATCTCGGCCTGGGTCCGCTCGGTGAAGAAGAACAGGGACATGATCAGGGCGATCGGGACGATCGTGTAGAAGACCTCGAGAGGGGCGTGGTAGGCGACCTGGCGCGGGTAGCCGGTCTCGTTCTTGCGCCGGCGGTAGGCGATCATGCACCAGAGCATGAGGCCCCAGGTCACCAGTCCCACGACGAGGGCCGCGATCCAGGAGCCGACCCACAGGTCGAGGATCATGTCGGCGTTGTCGGTGGTGCCACGCTCGGTGGGCATCCAGCCGAGCTTCGCCTCTTCCGAGCAACCCGTCAGCGCGGTTGCTGCCAGGACTGCTACCGCAGACACCTTCGCCGTGCGGCGCCGGAGGCTGTCGGTTCGTGTGTGCGAACTCACAGACGGCCCTTCCTCTTCTTCTCGTGCTCGTCGTCTGCGCGCCGAAGGCCCCGATTCGAAGAGCCCGGACACAGTCAGGTGGAATGTTTCCCTCCGAGCTTACCCCGTGTCGCTGACATCTGGTGACACAGTGTCAGCTTCCGCGCGGCGCTCGGAGGCCCCTCCTGGAGCTGTCCGCGGCACCCCCTGGGAACGCCGGGAGGCCCGCCGTCCGGACGGACGACGGGCCTCTCGGGAGGAGCAGACGGACTCAGTGGAAGGAGTCGCCGCAGGCGCAGGATCCCCCCGCGTTGGGGTTGTCGATCGAGAACCCCTGCTTGGAGATCGTGTCCTCGAAGTCGACCGTGGAGCCCTCGAGGTAGGGCACGCTCATCTTGTCCACGATGACCTCGACGCCGCCGAAGTCCCGCACGGAGTCCCCGTCCAGGATGCGCTCGTCGAAGTACAGCTGGTAGATGAGGCCCGAGCAGCCGCCGGGCTGGACCGCCACGCGCAGCCGGAGGTCGGTGCGACCCTCCTGCTCGAGCAGGGCGCGGACCTTCTGGGACGCGACGTCGGTCAGCTGGACGCCGTGGGTGGGCAGGCCGTCCACTGCGGCGCCGTTCTCGGTCGTGACGCTCATGATGCTCACTTTCTGTGGAGGGGTGCCGCACGGGGTCGGACCGGCGGCGGGTCTGTCACGGGCACAACGGATGGGCGATCGGGTTCATTCCCGGATCCGCTCCCCGGGGCGGGCGGCGTCGTCGAGGGCGAGCAGCATCAGCGTCTCCGCGACCACCGCGCGCTCGAACTCCGCCAGGTGCAGCGACTCGTTGGCGCTGTGCGCCCGGGAGTCCGGGTCCTCGACGCCCGTGATGAGGATGCCAGCCTCAGGATAGACCTCCATGAGGTCCGCGGTGAAGGGGATGGAGCCGCCGATCCCCGTCTCCACGGCGGGCCGGCCCCACGCCTCCCCCAGCGCCCACCGGGCGATCCGCGCGGACTCCGAGCTCATGTCGGTGCGAAATGACTGTCCCGTCTCCTCGAGCTCGAAGCGCACGTGCGCCCCGAACGGGACGTACTCCTCCACGTGGCGCCGCAGGGCCTCCGCGGCCTCGGCGGGGTCCTGGCCCGGCGCCGTGCGCAGGCTCAGCTTCGCGCGGGCGGATGCGGCGATGGTGTTGGCGGCGGTGTCCACGGGCGTGACGTCCATGCCCGTGACCGACAGCGCGGGCTGCGTCCAGAGCCGGGAGGCGATCGAACCGCGCCCGGCCAGCCGGACGCCCTCCAGGACCGCCGCGTCGGCCCTGAACCGCTCCTCGTCGTAGACCAGGTCGGTGCGGTCCTCGGCGAGCAGCCCCTCGACGGCGACAGCGCCGTCGTCGTCGTGCAGGGTCGCGATGAGCCGGGCCAGCAGCGTGGGTGCGTCCAGGACCGGGCCGCCGTACATGCCCGAGTGCACGGCGTGCTCGAGCACGGACAGCTCCACGACGGCGCCGACCATCCCGCGCAGGCTCGTGGTCAGGGCGGGCACGCCGACTTCCCAGTTGGCGGAGTCCGCGATGACGATGACGTCCGCGGCCAGCCGTTCCCGGTGGGCCTCCAGGAAGTCCCGGAAGGACGGGGAGCCGGCCTCCTCCTCCCCCTCCACGAAGACGGTCACGCCGAGGCCGAAGTCGTCGCCGCGGTGGGCGGTCGCGGCGCGCAGGGCGGCGGCGTGGGCCATCACCCCGGCCTTGTCGTCGGCCGCGCCCCGCCCGTAGAGGCGGCCGTCGCGCTCCTCGGCGACGAACGGTTCGGAGTCCCACAGCTCGCGCCGGCCCGGGGGCTGGACGTCGTGGTGGGCGTAGAGCAGCACGGTCGGCCGGCCGGGCGCGGGCCGGCGGTGGGCGACGACGGCGGGGTGTCCCGGCCCGTCGCCCAGGGGCACGCGCAGGATCTCCACCTCCTCCAGCCCGGCGTCCGCGAGCACGCCGGCCACGGCCACCGCACTGCGCTCGAGCTGCGCGGCGTCGAAGGACTCCCAGGCGATACCGGGGATCGCGACCAGCTCGACGAGCTGCTCGAGGGTCCGCGGCATGTCCGCGCGCACGGCCGCGCGCACGGTGTCGACGGGGACGGGGACGGTCGGGGCACAGGGCTCGCTCATGGCACCCACCCTATGTCCGGGGCCCGGCGGGGACCGGCAGGTCCGTCGGCTATCCTTGACGGGTGTTTGGACGCAAGAAGGAAGCAGACCGCGCAGGGTCCACGTCGGTGACCGCTGCGGCCGCCCCCACGGAACCGGTGGCCGCCCCGCGGCAGACCCCGGGCAAGGGCCGGCCCACGCCCAGCCGCCGGCAGCAGGAGGCGGCCCGGCGCCGGCCCCTGGTCCCGGAGGACCGCAAGGCCGCGAAGGCGCAGTCCCGCGACGCCGCGCGCGAGCAGCGGATGCGGGCGCAGGCCGGCATGGCGGCCGGGGACGAGCGGTTCCTCGGGCCGCGGGACCGCGGCCCGCAGCGCCGGTTCGCGCGGGACTGGGTGGACTCCCGGATCAACGTGGGCGAGTACCTCATGGTCGTGGCGCTGCTCGCGCTCGTCATCCTGTTCTTCCCCGTCCAGGACGTGGCCACCTACGGCGTCTACGTCATCTGGGCGCTGATGATCCTGGGCATCGTGGACGCCGTGCTGTCGACGGCCCGGATGAAGAAGGCCATGCAGGCGAAGTTCGGGACCGTGGAGCGCGGCGTGCGCTGGTACGCCGCGATGCGCTCCTTCACGATGCGCCGCCTCCGCCTGCCCAAGCCCCAGGTCGCCCGCGGGGAGCGCCCCTCCTGAGCCCCGGCCGGCCCGCGCCCGGTGCAGGGCCCGGCCGCGACAGGACTGCCCCCGGACCGCACGGTCCGGGGGCAGTCCTGTTCCCGCCGACGGGACGGCCGTCGGCGGCGCCCCGTCGGGACGGGAGCCGTCAGCCCCGGTGAGCCGTCAGCTCCAGGCGCGTCCCGCCCGGCGCGCCAGGCCCTGGTTGATGCGGCGCGCCCAGAAGGGACCCTCGTAGAGGAAGGCGGTGTAGCCCTGCACGAGGGTCGCGCCGGCGTCGAGGCGCTCCTGGACGTCCTCCGCCGTGGTCACCCCGCCCACGGAGACCAGCACCAGCCGGTCCCCCACGCGCTCGCGCAGCAGCCGCAGCACCTCGAGGGAGCGCCGCCGCAGCGGGGCCCCGGAGAGCCCGCCGGCCCCGTGGGCCTCGATCTCGGCGGGATCGGAGGCCAGCCCGAGCCCGGTGCGGGCGATGGTCGTGTTGGTGGCCACGATGCCGTCCAGGCCCAGGTCGAGGGCCAGGTCCGCGACGGCCAGCACGTCCTCGTCCGACAGGTCCGGGGCGATCTTCACGAGCAGCGGGACGTGCCGGTCCGCGGCCTCGTCGGCCGTGCGGCCCACCGCGCCGAGCAGCGGCCGCAGGCTCTCGATCTCCTGCAGCTGGCGCAGGCCCGGGGTGTTGGGCGATGACACGTTGACCACGAGATAGTCCGCGAGGGGAGCGAGGACCCGGGCGCTCTGCAGGTAGTCGTCCACCGCGTCCTCCAGCGGCACCGCCTTGGTCTTGCCGATGTTGACGCCGAGCACCGGACGGGCGCGGCCGCGGTGGTCCGCCTCGAGCTCGCGGCGCGCCTGCGCGAGGCGCGGGGCCACGGCCGCCGCACCCTCGTTGTTGAAGCCCATCCGGTTGATCACGGCCCGGTCCCGGACGAGCCGGAACAGACGGGGCCGGGGGTTGCCCGGCTGCGCCTGGGCGGTCACGGTGCCGATCTCGACGTGCCCGAAGCCGAGGTCGGTGAGGGCGCCGATCCCCTCGCCGCCCTTGTCGAAACCGGCCGCCAGCCCGAACGGGGACGGGAACCGCAGGCCCAGCGCCTCCACCTCGAGCGCGGGATCGGGCCGGGTGTAGACCCGCAGCGCGGTGCTGATCCGGGCGGCGCGCGCCGCCCGGATGCCGAGGAAGCCGACCCGGTGGGCCCGTTCGGGGTCCATCCGGGAGAAGACAGCCGTGAAGAACGTAGGGTAGAAGCGCATGGTCCCAGTCTTCCACAGGGCACTCCTCCGGCCGGGCGGCCGCGGAGGGGCTTGACGGACCGGCGCCCCGACGGGCCGCCCGCACGAGGAGAGGGCATGGGCGCTCCCCCGGACCCGTGGGTCCCCGACGTGCTGGGACCCGGCTTCCGCGCGCGGACCGTGGACCTGGACCCCGGCTCCGCCCCCCACTCCACCGCCACGGTGGTCCGCTACCGGCCGGGGGACGTCCCGCCCGTGCCGGGCCGGCTGCGCGGGGCCGTGCTGTACCTGCACGGGTGGTCCGACTACTTCTTCAACGCCGAGCTGGCCCGGACGTGCGCGGCCGCGGGCTACGCGTTCTACGCCCTGGACCTGCACGGCTACGGCCGGAACCTCACCGACGAGGTGCTCGCCGTGGAGGAGGGCCGCCCGGGCCACACCACGGACCTCGCGGACTACGACGACGACATCGCCGCGGCGCTCGACGTGATGGCCGAGGACGGTCTGCCCGGTCCGCGGGGGCGGCTCGTGCTGATGGGCCACTCGACCGGGGGGCTCACCGCGGCGATGTGGGCCTCACGGCACCCCGACCGGCTCGACGGACTGGCCCTCAACGCCCCCTGGATCGGCAGCCACGGCTCCGACGCCGTGGGCGCCGCCCTGCGCCCCCTGGTGGCCCGGCTCGCCGAGCAGCGCCCGGACTTCCCGGTGCGGGCCCGGCTGCGCAGCCACTACTACCGGGTGATCAGCGAACACGCGGAGGGCGAGTGGCCGATCGACGCCCGGTGGCGGCCCGAGACCAGCTTCGACATCACCCCGGGGTGGCTCAACGCTGTCCTTCAGGCTCAGGGTGAAGTTGCGAAGGGCTTGAACCTTCACCTTCCAGTGCTGGTGCAGACCTCGGCCCGCTCGTGCATCCGCCCCTGGTGGAGCGAGCGGATGCGCTCGGCCGACACCGTGCTGGACGTCCGGCAGATCCGCCGGCACGCGCCCGATCTGGGCACCGACGTGACGCTGCGCTCCTACGAGGGCGCCGTCCACGACGTGCACCTCTCCCGGCAGGCCGTGCGCCGGGCCGCGCAGACGGATCTCGCCGCCTGGCTGCGCGGTCTGCGACGGCGCCGGCCTCAGGCGGAGGCGCCGGGGCCGGCGACGCGGTCGACGGCTCCGCCGTAGCGCCGGTCCCGCCGGGCATAGACCTCGACGGCCTCCCACAGGGTGCGGCGGTCGACGTCCGGCCAGAGCACGTCCTGGAAGACGAGCTCGGCGTAGGCGGACTGCCACAGGAGGAAGTTGGAGATCCGCTGCTCCCCGGAGGAGCGCAGGAAGAGGTCGACGTCCGGCAGGTCGGGCTCGTCGAGGTAGCGCTGGACGGTCTTCTCGTCGATGCTGCGCGGGTTCAGGACGCCCGCCCGGGCGTCGGCGGCGATGGCGGCCGCGGCGTCGGCGATCTCGGCCCGCCCCCCGTAGTTCACGCACATGGTGAGGGTGACGACGTCGTTGTCGCGGGTGGCCCGCTCCGCCTCCTCCAGGCGGTTGATGACCGAGCGCCACAGGCGGGGCTTGCGCCCGGCCCACCGGATCCGGATGCCCCACTCCTGGAAGGTGGGCAGCTGGCGCTCCATGACGTCGGCGGTGTAGTTCATCAGGAACGTCACCTCGTCCAGGGAGCGCTTCCAGTTCTCGGTGGAGAACGCGTAGGCGCTGACGTACGGGATGCCCATCTCGATGGCCCCGGCCATCACCTCGATCAGGGCCGCCTCCCCCGCCTTGTGGCCCTCGTTGCGCGGCAGCCCGCGCTGGTTCGCCCAGCGCCCGTTCCCGTCCATGACCACGGCCACGTGCTGCGGCACGAACTGCCGCGGGATCGGCGGGGCGCTGGCGCCGCTGGGATGGGCGGGCGGGGCGGCAAAGCCGGGCATGGTCAGCTCCGTTCCACGAGGTTCAGGGACCGGACGGCCCTCTCCAGGTGCCACTGTACGTAGGTGGCCACGATCCCGGCGGCGGCCCGGGCCGTGCGGGGCTCCACGGCGTCGATCCGCTCCCACGCCCCGGTGAGCAGGGCGGAGAGGTGCTCGACGGTCGCGGGGTCGGGGGCGGCGGCCCCCGGCGGGCGGCAGGCCGGGCAGACGGCGCCGCCGAGCGGGGCCGAGAACGCCTCGTGCGGTCCGGGGGCGCCGCACCGGGCGCAGTCGGTGAAGCTCGGGGCCCACCCGGCCGTGGACACGGCGCGCAGCAGGTAGGAGTCCAGGACGGCCCCGGGTTCGTGCAGCCCGCGGGCCAGGGCGGACAGGGCGCCGACGAGCAGCCGGTACTGCTGGGCCGCGGACTCGTCGTCGTTCTCCGTGAACTTCTCCGCGGCCTCGGTCATCGCCGCGGCGGCGGTGTACTTGGCGTAGTCGGCGGCGATGACCGACCCGTAGCCGCGCTTTCCCAGCGCCTGGGAGACGATGTCGAGGTTGCGACCGGTGACCAGCTGCAGCTCGGCGACGTTGAACGGCTCGAGCCGGGAGCCGAAGCGGGAGGTCGTGCGCCGCACGCCCTTGGCCACGGCCCGGACCTGCCCGTGGTCCCGGGTCAGGAGCACGACGATCCGGTCGGCCTCGCCGAGCTTGTAGGTGCGCAGCACGACGGCGTCGTCCCGGTAGCTGCGTGATGCGAACGTCGTCCTGGCCACCGCATCATTGTCCCACGCGGGGCGGACGGCGCAGGCCGACGGCGCAGCGGGACGGGCCGGGCGGGACGACGACGGCGGGCCGCCCCACGTCCGGGGCGGCCCGCCGTCGCACGGTCCGGTGGGCGCTCAGCCCTGGGCGTCCCGCACGGCCCGGTTGACCGCCGAGACGAGGGCCTTCAGGGACGCGCGGGTGGTGTTCGCGTCGATGCCGACGCCCCACAGGACGCGGTCCCCCACGGCGGCCTCGACGTAGCTGGCCGCCTGGGCGTCGCCGCCGGCCGAGAGGGCGTGCTCGCTGTAGTCGAGCACGCGCACGTCCACGCCCTCGGACGCGAGGATCGTCTGCAGCGCCTCGATGGGGCCGTTGCCCTGCGCCGTGCGGTGGTGCTGGACGCCGTCGACGTCCAGGCCGATCTCGAGGGTGCTCTCCCCGTCCTCCTCGGAGGTCGTGGTGATGTTGGTGATCCGGTACCGGCCCCAGCGCCCGGCGTCCCCGTCCTGGACGGTGGGCAGGTACTCGTCCGCGAACACCTTCCACAGCTCCGCGCCGGAGACCTCCCCGCCGGAGGTGTCGGTGTGCTCCTGCACCACGCGGGAGAACTCGATCTGCGCCCGCCGCGGCAGGTCCAGCCCGTGCTCGTTGGCGAGCAGGTAGGCGACCCCGCCCTTGCCGGACTGCGAGTTCACCCGGATGACGGCCTCGTAGGTGCGGCCCAGGTCCTTGGGGTCGATGGGCAGGTAGGGCACGGCCCACACCAGCTCGTCGACGCCCCGGCCCTGCTCCTGCGCGTCCCGGGCCATCCGGTCGAAGCCCTTCTTGATGGCGTCCTGGTGGGAGCCGGAGAACGCCGTGAACACGAGGTCCCCGCCGTAGGGGGCCCGCTCGGGGACGGGCAGCTGGTTGCAGTACTCCACGGTCCGGCGGATGTCGTCGATGTCGGAGAAGTCGATCTGCGGGTCCACGCCCTGGGTCAGCAGGTTCAGGCCCAGGGTCACCAGGTCCACGTTGCCGGTCCGCTCACCGTTGCCGAACAGGCAGCCCTCGATGCGGTCGGCGCCGGCCAGGTAGCCCAGCTCGGCCGCCGCCACGCCGGTGCCGCGGTCGTTGTGGGGGTGCAGGGAGACCACGGTGGCGTCCCGGTTGTAGAGGTTGCGGCACATCCACTCGATGGAGTCGGCGTAGACGTTGGGGGTGGCCATCTCCACGGTGGCGGGCAGGTTGAGGATCATCTCCCGGTCCCCGCCGATCTCGAAGGTCTCGGCCACGGCGTTGGCGATGCGCGCCGCGAACTCGAGCTCGGTGCCGGTGTAGGACTCCGGGGAGTACTCGTAGGTCACGGACGTGTTCTTCAGCTGCTCCTCGTACTTCAGGCACAGCCGCGCCCCGGTGAGGGCGATGTCCACGATCCCGTCCATGTCCTGGTCGAAGACCACGCGCCGCTGCAGGGTGGAGGTCGCGTTGTAGAGGTGCACGATCGCCTTGTCGGCGCCGTCGATGGCCTCGTAGGTGCGCTCGATGAGGTGCTCACGGGACTGCGTCAGGACCTGGATCGTGACGTCGTCGGGGATCCGGTCCTCCTCGATGAGCCGGCGCACGAAGTCGAAGTCGGTCTGGGAGGCGGAGGGGAACCCGACCTCGATCTCCTTGTAGCCCATCCGCACGAGCAGCTCGAACATCTTGAGCTTGCGGTCGGAGTTCATGGGGTCGATCAGCGCCTGGTTGCCGTCCCGCAGGTCCACGGCGCACCACCGGGGCGCCTCGGTGATCACCCGGTCCGGCCAGGTGCGGTCGGAGAGGTCGAACGGGAACTGCTGCTGGTACGGCACGTACTTGTGGATCGGCATGCCGGAGGGCTGCTGGTAGTTGCGCATGGAAGGGGCCTGTTCTGCTCGAGACGTCTGCGGGTGGCCGGGCATCAGGAACTCCGCAACGGGAGGCCGGCCATGCAGTCGTCGGGTCAGGCCCCGTTGCGGCACGTAAGGAGGAGGAGCGTCCCGGTCCGCATGTGTTCAACCTATCACGGGGCGTCCGGCGCGCCGGGTCGCGTCCTCACCAGTCGCCGGCCGCCTGCTGGCAGGTGTACTGCTCCGCGGTCTGGCCGTTGAGCTCCCCGGGCAGCCCCGCTCCGAGCTCGAGCCGGTCCCCCTCGCGGAAGTCCTGGCCCACCGAGACGAACACCCCCACCACGTCGGTGGTCGGCACGATCTGCGAGGAGGGGACGCCGAGCAGCTCGGCGACCTCGACGGCCGCCTCGTACCAGCCCGCGCCGAAGAAGATCTGCGTGCCCGGCAGCTCGGTGGCCTGCGGGCCGGACTCGACGGCCGTGTAGCCCTCGTCCTCGAGCACGTCGGCGATGTCCGCGTCCCGGCCGTCGACGCCGGAGACGTTGGCGACCGTGAGCGGGACCGTGGCCGGGTCGACCGTGGGGGCTGGGACGGCGGCGTCGGGCGACGGGGTCGCGGAGGAGGTCGGCTCGTCGGCCGGCTCCGCGGAGGGCGACGTGAGCGGCCGGTCCGCGCGCAGCGCCTCGAAGAGGTGCTCGGCCGGGTCCGCGTCGAGCTGGAGCCGGTTGGGGTCCAGCGCGTAGGGCTCGGTGGGCGCCGTCACGAAGACCATGCTGCCCAGGTCGATCCCCCGGACGGCCGTGCCGAGGCCGACCACCGTCGGGACGGAGCCGAGCCCCTCGTCGACGTGCAGGTTGCGGGTGGCGACGTCGGCGATCTCGTAGAGCTTCGGCAGGTCCGACAGCGTCCCCTCGTCCTTGATCTTGCGGGCCATGGACGCGAGGAACGACTGCTGGGAGCGGATCCGGCTCGTGTCCCCGCCGTCGCCGAAGGCGGCGCGGCTGCGCAGGAACGCCAGGGCCTGCTCGCCCTCCACGGAGGAGACGCCGGCGGGCAGCTTCAGCCCCGACTTCGGGTCGTCGACGGCGTCGTTGACGCACACCTCGACGCCGCCCACGGTCGAGGACAGCTCCTTGACGGCGTTGAAGTCGGCGAGCATGAAGTGGTCGATCCTGAGGCCGGTCATCTGGTTGACGGTCGCGACCGTGCACCCGGGGCCGCCGTTGGCGATCGCCGAGTTCAGCATTGCGTCCTCCTCCGCCGGGTGGACCTCGCCGGACTCGGGGTCCGTGCAGCGCGGGATGTCCGCGACCAGGTCGCGCGGCAGGGACACCACGGTCACGCCGCTGCGGTCCTCGCTCACGTGCACCAGCATCATGACGTCGGTCAGGCCGGCGCCGGCGCTGTCCTCGTCGTCGCCGTACCGGTCGTTGCCCTCGCCGTCACGGGTGTCGGTGCCCATCACGAGGATGTCCAGCGGGCCGGCCTCGGGCCCGGTCCCGTCGCCGAGGTCGAGCGGGGAGGTGTCCAGGTTGGACTGCAGCCGCCAGGTCGCGGCCACGCCGGCCCCGAGGACCGCGAGCAGGACGACGACCAGCCCGACGGCGGCCCAGCGCTTCCGGGACCATCGGCGGGCGCGGTGGCGTCCGTGGGCGGCGGGGGGCGTAGAGGACACGGTGACTCTCTCCTGGCAGGCCCCGGGCGCGGGGTCCGGGGTCGGGGGGACGGCGCCCGGCCGGGGCGCCGGGTGTCATGGTAGTCGCCCGCCCCGGGACTCGGGGCGGGCGACGCGGCGGGGTGGGGGCGCGATCCGGGGGCGCGGGGTGGCTCAGAAGCCCAGGCGGGACAGCTGCTTGGGGTCGCGCTGCCACTCCTTGGCGATCTTCACGTGCAGGTCGAGGTAGACCTTCGTGCCCAGCAGCGCCTCGATGGCGATCCGGGACCGGGTGCCGATCTCGCGCAGCCGCGCGCCGCCCTTGCCGATGATGATGGCCTTCTGCGACGACCGCTCGACGTAGACGTTGACCCGCACGTCGAGCAGCGGCCGGTCCGCGGGGCGGCCCTCGCGGGGCACCATCTCCTCGACCACGACCGCGAGGGAGTGCGGCAGCTCGTCCCGCACGCCCTCCAGGGCGGCCTCCCGGACGAGCTCGGCGACCATCGTCATCTCGGGCTCGTCGGTCAGCTCGCCGTCGGGGTACAGGGCCGGGGACTCCGGCATCAGGCCGATGAGCAGCCCGGCGAGGGCGTCGACCTGGAAGCCGTCCACGGCGGAGACGGGGATGACGTCGGCCCAGCCCGGGTCGTCGGCGTCGGGCCGGGGCGCGTGCGCGGCCGCGGAGCGGTGGCGGGGCTTGCGGGCGGCCCGTTCGGCGCGCTCGGCGCGGACCCGGTGCTCGGCCTCCATGACGGAGCGGCCCAGCTCGGTGACCGCCAGCAGCTGCTCGGCGAGCTCGGCGCGGGAGACGGTGTCCGTCTTCGTGACGATCGCCACGACCGGCTTGTTGCCGGAGGCCGCGAGCTGCTGGGCGATGAACCGGTCCCCGGGGCCGATCTTCTCGTCGGCGGGCACGCAGATGCCGATGACGTCGACCTCGGCGAGGGTGTCCGCCACGAGGTCGTTGAGCCGCTCCCCGAGCAGCGTCCGCGGCCGGTGCAGGCCCGGGGTGTCCACGAGCACGAGCTGGCCCTCGGGCCGGTGCACGATGCCCCGGATGGTGTGCCGCGTGGTCTGCGGCCGGCTCGAGGTGATCGCGACCTTCTGCCCGACCAGGGCGTTGGTGAGCGTGGACTTCCCGGCGTTGGGGCGGCCGACCAGCACGGCGAAGCCGGCGCGGAACGGGACCGGCTCCCCGGTGGTGGGCTCGCCGGCCCCGGGGGGCACGGCGGGTGTGGGCTCAGACATGGTGGTGGGTCTCCTCCTCGGACTCCTGGGCGGCGGGCTCCACGGCCGTGGAGCCCGGGGGGACCCAGTCGGGGTCCCGGCGGACCTCGAGCTGGCCCACCCGGTTGCGCCGGCCCTCCAGGGTGACGGCCTCGAGGACGATGCCCTCGACGGTGGCGCGGGAGCCCACGATGGGCACCCGGCCGATGGACTTGGCGAGCAGGCCGCCGGCCGTGTCCACCTCGTCGTCCTCGAGGTCGAGGCCGAACAGGTCGCCCAGGTCCTCGACGCTCAGCCGGGCGGAGATGCGGTAGCGTCCGTCGCCGAGCTCGGCGACCTCGGGCTTCTCGCGGTCGTACTCGTCGACGATCTCGCCGAGCAGCTCCTCGATGAGGTCCTCGAGGGTCACCAGCCCGGCGGTGCCGCCGTACTCGTCGACGACGATCGCCACGTGGATCGACTCGAGCTGCATCTCGCGCAGCAGCTCGTTGACCTTCTTCGACTCGGGCACGTAGCGGACCTCGCGGGCGAGCTCGGAGAGCCCCGTGAGCCGCAGCCCGGTGCCCAGCCGGTGCACCCGCTCCGCGAGGTCCTTCTGGTACAGGATGCCGAGGACGTCGTCGGCGCTCTCGCCGATCACCGGGATGCGGGAGTAGCCGGAGCGGAAGAAGAGGTTCAGGGCGTTGTCCACGGTGTCGTCGTCGTCGACGGAGACCATGTCGGTGCGGGGCACCATGACGGCCCGGACGTTGGTGTCGTCGAGGTCGAAGACCGAGTGCAGCAGCTCCGCCTCGTTGTCCTCGATGAGGGCCTGGCCCGTGGACCGGTCCACGAACTCCAGCAGCTCCTCCTCGGTGAGGTAGCCGGGGGCGATGTTCCCCGCGTCCCGGGTGCCCGAGGAGCCCAGCCGCACGAGCATCCCGGGGACCGGCCCGAGCACGATGCGCAGCAGGCGCACCAGGCCGGCGGTCGCCCGGAGAGTGCCGGCGGCGTGGCTGCGCCCGACCTGGCGCGGGGAGACCCCGGTGAGGACGAAGCCCACGGCGGCCATCACCACGGTGGCCAGGAGACCGGCGAGCCAGACGTCGTCGAGGCCGTCGAACATCGCGAGGGCCACCGCCACGGCGGAGGCCGTCTCGAACCACACGCTCCAGAAGCGCAGGGCCTGCAGGTGCGCGGTGGGCGTGGCCAGGATCCTGGCGGCGGAGGAGTCGGGGGCGTCCCGGGCGATGGCCTCGGCGTCCGCGCGGGGCAGGTAGGTCAGGCCCGTCTCGGCGGCCGTGAGGACGAACGCCGTGCCCAGGAACACGATCGCCGCGACGACCAGGACGGCAGTGGTCATCATGGGGCGCTACTCCATGGTCTCGACCGGCGCGGGCCGGCCGAGGAAGTCGGTGAGCAGGTCCCGCTGGAGGGCGAACATGATCTGCCGCTCCTCGGGCTCGGCGTGGTCGTGCCCCAGCAGGTGCAGGATCCCGTGGGTGGTGAGCAGGCACAGCTCGTCCGCGACGGAGTGACCGCCGGCCTCGGCCTGCCGGCGGGCGACCGGGGGGCACAGCACGATGTCGCCCAGGGTGCCCTCCGCGGGCTCCTCCGGGGTCCCCGGGCGCATCTCGTCCATGGGGAAGGAGAGCACGTCCGTGGGGCCGGGCAGGTCCATCCACTCGACGTGCAGGCGGGCCATCTCGTCCTCGTCGACCACCGCGATGGACAGCTCCGCGTCGGGGTGGACGTGCAGGCGCTCCAGGACGTGGTCCGCGAGCCGGCCCAGCAGCTCGACGTCGACCGCCTCCCAGGCCGCGCGGTCCCCGGCGGGGACGTCCTGCGGGTCGACCTGCAGGTCGAACTCGACGGCCATCAGGCCTCCGCCCCGTCCGCGTCCGGGGCCGCCGGCGCGGCGTCGCGGGCGGCGCGGGCGTCGTCCTTGCGCCGGCGCCGTTCGTTGCGGTGCCGGTTGGTCGTGTCGAAGGCGTCGTAGGCGCTGACGATCCGGCCCACCAGCTCGTGGCGCACCACGTCCTCCGCGGTCATCTCCGTGAACGCGACGTCCGGGACGCCGCTGAGCACGTGCTGGACCTGGCGCAGCCCCGAGGACGCGCTGCCCGGCAGGTCCACCTGGGTGACGTCCCCGGTGACGACCATCTTGGAGCCGAAGCCGAGCCGGGTGAGGAACATCTTCATCTGCTCGGGCGTGGTGTTCTGCGCCTCGTCGAGGATGATGAACGCGTCGTTGAGGGTGCGGCCGCGCATGTAGGCGAGGGGGGCGACCTCGATGGTGCCCGCCTCCAGGAGGCGGGGGATCGAGTCCGGGTCCATCATGTCGTGCAGCGCGTCGTAGAGCGGGCGCAGGTACGGGTCGATCTTCTCGCTGAGCGTCCCGGGCAGGAAGCCCAGCCGCTCCCCCGCCTCCACGGCGGGGCGCGTGAGGATGATCCGGGAGACCTCCTTGGCCTGCAGCGCCTGGACGGCCTTGGCCATGGCCAGGTAGGTCTTGCCGGTGCCGGCGGGACCGATGCCGAAGACCACGGTGTGCTCGTCGATGGCGTCCACGTAGGTCTTCTGGTGCAGCGTCTTGGGGCGGATCTTGCGGCCGCGGCCGGAGAGGATGTTCTGGGTCAGGGCGCCGCTGGGGCGGGCGGTGAGGTCCCTGCCGATCAGCTCGAGCAGCTGGGTGATGACCTGGGGGGTGACCGCGGTCTCGCGGCCGGCCAGGACCTTCAGCTCGTCGAAGAGGGTGGCGACGATCTGCACGGGCCCGCTGGGGCCCTCGATGCCGAGCTCGAGACCGCGCGGGCTGGTCGTGAGGCCGGGGAACGCCGTCTCCACCTGGCGCAGGGTGTCGTCCCCGGAGCCGAGGCACCGGACCATCGTCTCGCGGTCGGGGAAGGTGATGACGGTGCGGGCCGTCAGGGGGTGCGTGGTGCCGGGCAGCGTCTCAGTCATGGGTCCGGCCGCGCGGGCCGTGCTCTCGCTCTCTCGTGGGTCGCCGTGGTAGGGGCGGCGGACGGGACTCGTCCTCTCCCCAGGGTACCGCGCGGCTCCGGCGCCGGAGCTCGCCGGCCGCACATTGCGATTTGGTATCGGTCACGCCCGCCGGGGCTCCTCGGCTGGGGGCGTCCACGGGCCCTGTGCTGGAATGGTTCGGTCCTCCGGCAGGGGGACGGGTGCGGCCTCCCCCGGTGCCGGCACCGCCCCCCACCCGATCCCGGAAAGCCGAGGTGCGCGTCCCCCCATGGCCACTGCCCGCTCCCGGCCCCGGTCCGCCCGCGGCCGGCTCCCCGTGCTCGCCCTGTCCGCCGTGGGCGCCCTGGTCCTCGGGGCGTGCGGCACCGGCCCGGAGCCCGCCCTCGAGGGCACGGTCAGCGCGTCGGGCGCCGCGCCGGCCTCGTCCACCACGGCGAGCACCGCGGACGGCCGGGTGGCCACCACGAAGCTGCCCGTCTACTGGGTGGGCCGAGCGGACGGCGAGGAGCGGCTGTTCCGCGAGTTCCGGGACGCCTCCGAGGCGGCCGCGGCCGTGGACCCCATCGCGGCGGCGGCGGCGCTGATGACCGGGGCGACCCCGGAGGACCCGGACTACCGGACGCTGTGGTCCCCGGTGGACCGGGTGGGCGCCTCGACGTCCCCGGGCGGGACCATCACCGTGGACCTGCCGTCCGAGGCCTTCCGCACGGACCTGGACGACCGCGAGGTTCGGCTGGCCCTCCAGCAGCTCGCGCACACCGTGACCGCCACGGCGGCCACGGCGGGCCTGCTGCCGGAGGGCTCCGCGGCCGAGGTCGTGGTGCTCGTGGACGGCCGGCCCGACGAGGAGGTCTTCGGCTCCGTGCGCCTCGACGGCCCCCTCCGCCCCGACGAGGCGCTGGAGGCCCCGCTCTGGCTCGACGAGCCCCGGCAGGACGAGCGGTCCGAGGGGACCCTCACCCTCTCGGGACGCGCGCTGGACGAGGTGCGGGACTGCCGGTGGACCGTGGCCGGACCCGACGGGGAGCGCGTCTCGAGCGGCGCGGCGGACGAGGTCCCGCGGGGCGACGGGACCGCCGGGTTCCGGGCCGAGCTCGAGCTGGAGCCGGGCCCCTACGTGGTGACGGTCGTCGGGCGGGACGCCGAGGGCGGGACCGTGCGCGACGACAAGGACGTGGAGGTCGTCCCCGGCTGAACCGGCCGCCCGGGATTCAGGAGGTCCCGGACGCCCAGCGGCCGAGCGCGGCGCTGAGCACCGCCAGCGCGGCCGGTCCCGCCGTGGAGCTGCGCAGCACCTCCGGGCCGAGCCGGACCGCGAGGGCTCCCGCCCCGGCCAGGACCTCGAGCTCCGCCGGCGCGACGCCCCCCTCGGGGCCCACCACCAGGACGATCCGCTCGGTCCCCGCCCACGGGGCGCCGGCGGCGCCGGCCAGGTCGGCGAGGGAGTCGTGCGCCTCCTCGTGCAGGACGAGGCCGCGGGTCCCCGGCTCCCCGAGCAGGCGGGCGAGCTCGCGGGTGGTGGACAGGGGCAGCACCTCGGGCCAGGCGGCCCGCCGCGACTGCTTGGCGGCCGCCGCGACGGTGTGCACCCACTTCTCGTGGCTCTTGGCGGCGCGCTCCTTCTTCCACCGCACGATCGAGCGGTCGGCCTGCCAGGGCACCACGGCGTCGACGCCCAGCTCGGTGGCCGTCTCCACGGCCAGCAGGTCCCGGTCGCCCTTCGCGAGGGCCTGGGCGAGGACCAGCCGGGGCGTGCGGGCGGGCTCGGTGGTCACCGAGACCACGCCGACCTCCATGCTGTCCCGGTCCCCCGCGCGCAGCTCCCCGGTGGCCCGGGTCCCCGCGCCGTCGACGAGCTCGAGCCGCTCACCGGGCACGAGCCGGCGCACGGTGACGGCGTGCCGGGCCTCCGGGCCGGTGACGGTGAGCGCCGCCCCGGGGCCGAGACCGGCGAGCCGGCCCGGCTCGACCTTGAAGACCGGCAGGCTCACAGGTCGGAGAACCGGTCCTTGAGCCGGGAGAAGAAGCCGCCGGAGCCGGCCGGGGAGTTCAGGGTGGTGCCGGTGGACTGGTCCTCGCCGCGCAGCCGGGACAGCTGCTCGAGCAGCTCGCGCTGCTCGTCGTCGAGCGCCGTGGGGGTCTCGACCTCGAGGTGGACGAACAGCTCGCCCCGGCCGCCGCCGCGCAGCCGGGTGGCCCCGAGCTCGTGCAGGGTCACGGTGTGGCCGGTCTGCGTGCCGGGGGCGACGGGCACCTCGCGCTCGCCGTCGAAGGTCTCGAGGGTCACGGTGGTGCCGAGGGCCGCGGAGGTCATGGGCACCCGGACGCGGGCGTGCAGGTCGTCGCCCTGGCGCTCGAACGTGGGGTCGGGATCGACCTTGAGCTCGACGTAGAGGTCGCCGTTCGGCCCGCCGGCGGTGCCGGCCTCGCCCTGACCCGAGAGGCGGATCCGGTTGCCGGTCGAGACGCCGGCGGGGATCTTGACGGTCAGCGGGCGGCGGTCGCGCACGCGGCCCTCGCCGTAGCACTCGTGGCACGGGTGCTTGATGACCGTGCCGAAGCCCTGGCAGGTGGCGCACGGCGCCGCCGTGACCACGGTGCCGAGGATCGACTGGACCTGGCGCTGCACCTGGCCGGATCCGTGGCAGACGTCGCAGGTCTCGGGCTGGGTGCCCGCCTGGCAGCAGGTGCCGTCGCAGGTGGGGCAGACCACGGCGGTGTCCACGGTGATCTTCTTCTCCGTGCCGAAGACCGCGTCCCGGAGGGTGACCCGGACGTTGATCAGGGCGTCCTGGCCCTGGCGGGTGCGGGAGGCGGGTCCGCGCCGGCCGGAGCCGGCGCCGCCGGCGCCCTGGAAGAAGGTGTCGAAGATGTCGGCGAAGCCGAACCCCGTGCCGGGGAAGCCCCCGCCGAAGCCGGTGTCGGTGCCGTTCTCGTTGCCGGTCGCGTCGTAGACGCGCCGCTTCTCGGGGTCGGAGAGGACGTCGTTGGCGTGGGAGAGGCGCTTGAAGTCCTCGGCGGCCTCCGGGCCGGGGTTGACGTCGGGGTGCAGCCGGCGGGCCTTCTTGCGGTAGGCCTTCTTGATCTCTTCCTGGCTGGCGTCCCGGGACACGCCCAGGGTCTCGTAGTGATCGCTCACCGTGGTCCGTTCTGTCGAGAGGTCTGTGGTGGGTTTCGCTGGTGGGCCCCGGGGGACGGGGCCCGCGGGGGCTCAGCCCCCGAGGATACGGGAGAGGTAGCGGGCGACGGCGCGCACGGCGGCCATCGTGGACGGGTAGTCCATGCGCATGGGGCCCACGACCCCCACCTTGGACTGCGGCCCGTAGCCGGTGGCGACGACGGCGGCCTCGGACAGGGGGCCCTCGGCGTTCTCCGTGCCGATCCGCACGGCCACCCCGCGGGCGTCCTGCTCCATCTCGGAGAGCAGCCGGAGCATCACCACCTGCTCCTCGAGGGCCTCGAGGACCGGGCCGATGCTCAGGTGGAAGTCCCCGGTGGAGCGGGCGAGGTTGGCGGTGCCGGCCATGACCATGCGGTGCTCGGCCCCGCCCGCCGCGAGGGCGCCGACGGCCTCCGCCACGGCGGCGGCGGCCGGCTGCAGCGGCGGGGCGGTGGCCGCGGTCATCACGGCGAGGGCGTCCGGCACCGCGGTCAGGGAGCGCCCGACCACGGCGGCCAGCACCCGGGCGCGCAGCTCGAGCAGCTGGGACTCCTCGAGCGGCGCCCGCAGCACGGCGACGCGCTGCGCCACCCGGCCGTTGGTCGGGATGAGCACCACCAGCACCCGGCCGGCGCCGAGGTCCACGACCTCGACGTGGCGCACGGTGACCCCGGAGGCGTGCGGGTACTGCACGACCGCGACCTGCTGGGTGAGCTGCGCGAGCAGCCGCACGGTGCGCTCCATGACGTCGTCGATGTCCGCGGCGTCGTCCAGCAGCCGCTGGATGGCCCGCCGTTCCGGGCCCGAGAGCGGCTTGACGGCCGCGATCTGGTCGACGAACGTGCGGTAGCCCTTGTCCGTGGGGATCCGGCCCGAGCTCGTGTGAGGGGCTGTGATCAGGCCCTCCTCCTCGAGCGCGGCCATGTCGTTGCGCACGGTGGCCGAGGAGACGCCGAGCCGGTGCCGGTCCACGAGGGCCTTGGAGCCGACCGGCTCGCGGAAGTGCACGTAGTCCTCCACGATGGCCTGCAGGATCTGCAGTCGTCTCGGATGGTTCACGTCGCTCCTCCCCGGTTCGTCCACGCCCCCGAAGATGCCCTGGCACTCGGGTGGCCACAGTGCCAACGGCGTCCAGTGTAGCCCCCGTGTCCGACGGCCGGTCGCCCCCGCGGTTTGGTACGCTTCCGGCTGATCCGCGCCGGACGCGCGGCACCGCGACCCGGGAGGACGACCATGAGCCACCACGGCTGGGGGCCGCGCAGCCTCGACGACGACGCCCTCGCCCGCCGCCGGCCGGTCTCCGCGGAGGTCCCGGTCGCCCCGGGGATGCTCCTGGAGGACGTCACGACCGGCTGGGTCGGCGCGGTCGTGTCCCTGGAGACCATCGGCGGGATGCGCGTGCTGGGGCTCGAGGACCGGAGGGGGCGGGTCAAGGCGTTCCCCCTGGGACCGGGGTTCCTGCTCGAGGGCGAGCCCGTGGTCGTCGTCGAGCCCCGCCGGGCCCCCGCGGCGCGCAAGCCCTCCCGCACGCGCTCGGGCTCCGTGGCCGTCGAGGGGCTGCGCGCGAGCACCGCGAAGGCCTCCCGGGTGTGGGTCGAGGGCTACCACGACGCCGAGCTGGTGGCCAAGGTGTGGGGCCACGACCTGGCGGTCGAGGGCATCGTCGTGGAGCCCCTGCACGGCATCGACGACCTGCCCGCCGCCGTGCGGGAGTTCGGGCCGGGCCCCGGGCGGCGGCTCGGCATCCTCGTCGACCACCTCGTGGCCGGCTCCAAGGAGTCGAGGATCGCCGCGGAGACCATGCGCCTGCCCGGCGCCGCGGGCAACGTCCTGGTGCTGGGCCACCCCTACGTCGACATCTGGCAGGCGGTCAGGCCGCGCACCCTCGGCATCGACGCCTGGCCGGTGGTCCCGCGCGGCACGGACTGGAAGACCGGCACCGCCGCCGCCCTCGGGTGGCCGCACCGCACCCCCGGCGACCTCGGCCGGGCCTGGCAGCACATCCTGTCCCGCGTGGACAGCTACGCCGACCTCGAGCCGTCCCTGCTGGGCCGGGTCGAGGAGCTCATCGACTTCCTCACCGCCCCCGGCGCCTGACCCGCCGCCCCCGCGCACGGGCAACGCCCAGCAGATCGTCACAAAGGCACACGGGCGCGGGGCCGAGCCTCCGCCCTCCGGGCCGGTCGGTAGGATGGTCGTGTCCCACCCACCCTCCGCGGCCCTGCCGCGGTCCCACCGCCGAAGGACATCCGTGCCCGTGCAGACCGACCCCCGATCGAGCCGCGACAACGCCGGGGCCCCGTTCGAGGGCCTCTCCCCCGTGGCCCAGCCGCTGACCGTCACCGAGGACCACCAGTGGGCGACCCTGGCACACTTCGGCGGCGTCATCGGCTTCCTCCCCTCGTTCCTCGTCCACCGCGTCTTCCGCGGGCGCGGCCCGTTCACGGAGCAGGAGTCGATGGAGGCCATGAACTTCACGCTGCTGCCGACCCTGGTGGTGGTCACCGGGATCCTGCTCGCCCCGGTGCCGTTCATCGGCTGGTTCTTCGCGCTCGCCGCCGCCGCCGCGTGGCTGCTGCTCGCCGTCGGCTCCCTGATCGGCGGGGTCCGGGTCAACCGCGGCGAACCGCACCTCTACCGCTTCAACACCCGGCTCTACGACCGGCTCGTCGAGCGCCTCCGCGAGCGGTCCCGGGGGCGCGCCGCGCGCGGCTGACGCCGGTCCGCGCCGGGGACGTCCCTGACGGACGCATCCGTTCCCGGCGGGTGCGTCCGTTCCTCGTGCGGCCGCCCCGGCCGGGGTGACCCGTCAGGCGAGCAGCCGCCGCACCACGGCGTCGCCGAGGAGGCGGCCCCGCAGGGTCAGCACCAGCGAGCCGCGCAGCGCCGCCGCGGGCTCCACCAGCCCGTCGGCGATCAGCCCGGCCACCGCGGTCCGCCCGCCGCCGGCCAGGGCGGTCGTGGGCAGGCCGTCGCGGATCCTGGCCTCCAGCATCACCCGCTCGAGGTGGCGGGTGTCCGCGTCGAGGATCTCGCGCCCGGCCGCCGGCGACTGCCGGGCCCGCACCCGGTTCGTGTAGGGCACGGGGTGCTTGAGGTTCCACCAGCGCGTCCCGCCCACGTGCGAGTGCGCCCCGGGGCCGATCCCCCACCAGTCCTGGTTGCGCCAGTAGGCGAGGTTGTGCCGGCTGCGGTGGGCGCCGGCGTCCGCGCCCTCGGCGGGCCGGGCCCAGTTGCTCACCTCGTACCACTCGAAGCCGGCCTCGGCGAGGACCCGGTCCGCGAGCTTGTACTTGTCGGCCTGGTCGTCCTCGTCGATCGGCGGGACCTCCCCGCGCCGCATCCGCGCCGCGAGCTTCGTGCCGTCCTCGATGATCAGCGAGTACGCGGAGACGTGGTCGGGCTCGTAGCCCACCGCCGTGCGCACCGAGTGCTCCCAGTCGGCCAGGGACTCCCCCGGGGTGCCGTAGATGAGGTCCACGCTGACGCCCAGGCCGGCCTCGCGCGCCCACCGCACGGCCCGCGGCACGTTGTCCGGGTCGTGCGTGCGGTCCAGGACGGCGAGCACGTGCGGGACGGCCGACTGCATCCCGAAGGACACCCGGGTCACCCCCGCCGCCGCGAGCACCGCGAGGGACTCCGGCGTCACGGAGTCCGGGTTGGCCTCGGTGGTCACCTCCGCGCCCGCCGCGAGCCCGAAGCTCTCCGCGGCCTGCGCCAGGACCGCGGCGAGGTCCTCGGCGGGCAGCAGCGTGGGGGTGCCGCCGCCGAAGAACACGCTGTGCAGCGGGCGGGGGGCCACCCCGGAGTCCTCCAGCACCCGGCGCGCCCAGTGGACCTCCGCCGCGGCGTCCCCGGCGTAGGCGTCCTGGGACACCCCCGCCCCGAGCTCCACGGCCGTGTAGGTGTTGAAGTCGCAGTAGCCGCACCGGACCGCGCAGAACGGCACGTGCACGTAGAGGCTGAGCGTGCGGTCGGCGGAGCCCACCGCGGCGGAGGGCGGCAGCAGTCCGTCGAGCGGGCCCGGCAGGCCCTCCGGCTGGGCGGGGGCCACTACTTCTTCTTGTCCTTCGCCCCGGACTCGTCGGAGGACAGCGCCGCGACGAACGCCTCCTGGGGGACCTCCACCCGGCCGACCATCTTCATCCGCTTCTTGCCCTCCTTCTGCTTCTCGAGCAGCTTGCGCTTGCGCGAGATGTCGCCGCCGTAGCACTTGGAGAGCACGTCCTTGCGGATCGCCCGGATGTTCTCGCGGGCGATCACCCGGGAGCCGATGGCCGCCTGGATGGGCACCTCGAACTGCTGCCGCGGGATGAGCTCGCGCAGCTTGCCGGTCATCATCACCCCGTAGGCGTACGCCTTGTCCCGGTGGGTGATCGCGCTGAAGGCGTCCACCGGCTCGCCCTGCAGGAGGATGTCGACCTTCACGAGGTCCGCGGCCTCCTCGCCCTCGGCCTTCCAGTCCAGGGACGCGTAGCCCTTGGTGCGGGACTTGAGCTGGTCGAAGAAGTCGAAGACGATCTCGGCCAGGGGCAGCCGGTAGCGCAGCTCCACCCGGTCCTCGGAGAGGTAGTCCATGCCCTTGAGCTGACCGCGCTTGGACTGGCACAGCTCCATGATCGCGCCGATGAACTCGGACGGGGCCAGCACCGTCGCGGCCACCATGGGCTCGCGGATCTCGGCGATCTTCCCCTCGGGGAACTCGGAGGGGTTCGTGACCGCGCGCTCGGAGCGGTCCTCGAGGGTGACGTTGTAGCTCACGGAGGGCGCCGTGGAGATCAGGTCCAGGTTGAACTCGCGCTCGAGGCGCTCCCGGACGATCTCGAGGTGGAGCAGGCCCAGGAACCCGCACCGGAAGCCGAAGCCCAGGGCCGCGGAGTTCTCGGGCTCGTAGACCAGGGCGGCGTCGTTGAGCTGGAGCTTGTCCAGGGCGTCGCGCAGGACCGGGTAGTCGGAGCCGTCGATGGGGAACAGCCCCGAGAAGACCATCGGCTTGGGGTCCTCGTAGCCGCCCAGGTTCTCGGCCGCCGGCCGCTGGTGGTTGGTCACGGTGTCCCCCACCCGGGACTGGCGCACGTCCTTGACCCCGGTGATGAGGTAGCCCACCTCGCCCACGCCGAGCCCCTCTGTGGGCTTCGGCTCGGGCGAGATGACCCCGATCTCCAGCAGCTCGTGCTGCGCGCCGGTGGACATCATCCGGATCCGCTCCCGCGGGGTCAGCTTGCCGTCGACCACGCGGATGTAGGTGACCACGCCGCGGTAGGTGTCGTAGACGGAGTCGAAGATCATGGCCCGCGAGGGCGCGTCCGCGGCCCCCTGCGGGGCGGGGACCAGCTCCACGATCCGGTCGAGCAGCGCCTCGACGCCCTCACCGGTCTTCCCGGAGACCCGCAGCACGTCCTCGGGGTCCACGCCGATGAGGTTGCCGAGCTCCTGGGCGTACTTCTCCGGCTGGGCCGCGGGCAGGTCGATCTTGTTCAGCACCGGGATGATCGTGAGGTCGTTCTCCATGGCCAGGTACAGGTTCGCCAGGGTCTGCGCCTCGATGCCCTGCGCGGCGTCCACCAGCAGCAGCGCGCCCTCGCAGGCGGCCAGGGAGCGGGAGACCTCGTAGGTGAAGTCCACGTGCCCCGGGGTGTCGATCATGTTCAGCGCGTAGTCCGTGCCCCCCACGTTCCAGGGCATCCGCACCGCCTGGGACTTGATGGTGATGCCGCGCTCGCGCTCGATGTCCATCCGGTCCAGGTACTGGGCCTTCATCTCCCGCGTGGTGACCACGCCGGTGGCCTGCAGCATCCGGTCCGCGAGCGTGGACTTCCCGTGGTCGATGTGGGCGATGATGCAGAAGTTTCGGAGGATCGACGGGTCGGTCGAGGCGGGAACCGGGGCATTGACGGCCAGCGGTGACACGGGCGGTCCTTTCTCCGGGAGAACGTCGCTTCCGGCAGGTCCTGGGGCTACCGGCGGGTGGACCGCGCCGGGGATTCAACTGTCCAGTTTCCCACGTTCGGTCATGGAGAGCCATTTCGGCCCGCGGGGGCCCCGGCCGCGCCGGAGGGCCCCTGGCTAGAGTGGTCGCATGAAGCTCAACCTCGGCACCCTGGCCCGGCTCGCCGCCCGCGCCGTGGACGCCTACCAGCGCTCCGGGCGGCGCCGCCCGGAGCCCTCCCGGCCGGGCCGGCGCACCGCCTCGCCGTCCGCGCGGCCCCGGTCCACCGTGCCGTCCCGGGCCGGCGACGGCCGCCCCGCGGGGCTCTCCCGCCCCTACCCCGGGGACTGGACGGGTCCGGTGCGGCCCGTCTACCGGCCGCTGTCCGACGGCGAGGCCGACCCCGGCGAGATCGTGTGGACCTGGGTGCCCTTCGAAGAGGACCACCGCCGCGGCAAGGACCGGCCCGTGCTGGTCGTGGACCGGGCCGGGGACCACCTGCTGTGCCTGATGCTCACCTCCCGGGACCGCAGCAATGGGCTGGAGCAGGACCCGGACTACGTGGACGTCGGGACGGGGCCGTGGGACCCGCGGGGCCGGCCGTCCGAGGTCAAGCTCGACCGCGTGGTCCAGGTGCTGCCCGCCGACGTCCGGCGCGAGGGCGCGGTCCTGCCCGAGCCCCTCTTCGACCGGGTGGCCGGGCGGCTCCACGGCCTGCGCGGCTGAGCGGGCGGCCCGGGACGGCCCGTGTCGGCGCCGCCCGGCGGCGGGGCGCGGTCTGCTAGACTTTTCTGCTGTGTGTCCGCGCTGGTCGTCGGGCACTGCAGGACGGTCGCCACACGGGCGTCCCCACTCCCACTCAGTCACATGGCTGTCCTGTTTGCCCTCACTGACCGAATTCCGCACCCATCGCCAAGGAGTTATACGTGGCCAACATCAAGTCCCAGAAGAAGCGCAACCTCACCAACGAGAAGTCGCGCCTGCGCAACAACGCGTACAAGTCCGAGCTGAAGACGCTGGTCCGCCGCGTCGACGAGGCCGTCGGCGCCTCCGACAAGGAGACCGCCCAGGACGCCCTGCGCGTCGTCTCCCGCAAGCTCGACAAGGCCGTCAGCAAGGGCGTCCTGCACAAGAACAACGCGGCCAACAAGAAGTCCGGCCTGGCCAAGCTGGTCGCCAAGATCTGATCCCGGTTCCCCGCGGACCGCGCCCGCCGCTCCGGCGGGCCGCACGGAGGCCCCGTCCCGCTCAGGGACGGGGCCTCCGTCGTCCCCCGGGCCCGTCCGGCCCGGGGACCGCCGCTCAGCGGCGGCCGGACAGGGCGATGGTGGTGATCGCCCGCTCCACCGCGTAGGCGGGGTCCCGCCCCTCGCCCTTGACCTGGGCGTCGGCCTCGGCCAGCGCCCGCAGCGCCCGCACGAGGTCCTCCTCGGAGAAGCGCCGCGACTCCTCCTGCGCCCGCTCCACCATCCACGGGGCCGCCCCGATCCGCTGGGCGAGCTGACCCGCACCACCGCGGGTCCCGTGCACCTGGGCGATCGTGCGCAGCTTCGCGGCCAGCGCCCCGACCATCGGGACGGGGTCCACCCCGGTGTCGAGGGCCTGGCGCCACAGCTTGAGGGCGCTCTCGGCGCGTCCGGCCAGCGCGGCGTCCGCGACCTTGAACGCGGTGGCCTCCACGCGCCCGCCGTAGTACTTCTCCACGTCGTCGAAGCTGATGCTCTCGGGCCCGTCGGACAGCAGCTGGGCGCACGCGGCGGCCAGCTCGGCCGTGCTGCTGCCCACGGCGGCGGCGAGCGCGCGGGCGGCGTCGGGGTCGATGCGGCGCCGGTGGGTGCGGAACTCGGTGACGATGAAGTCGGTCTTGTCGCGGTCGTTCTTGAGGGGCTTGCACTCCACGACGGCGGCGCCGGCGGCCTTGAGGGCGTCGAGGAGCTTCTTGCCGCGGTTGCCGCCGCTGTGCTCCCAGAGCACGACGACGTCCGGGTCGGGGGCCTGGACGTAGGCGAGGCCGTCGGCGAGGCAGTCGTCGTTCATGGCGGCGAGATTGCTGACGTGGATGAGTTTCGCGTCGTCGAACAGGGAGGGGCTGGCGAGCGCGGCGAGCTGTCCGGGCGCGTAGGCGGCGGCGTCGACGGTGGAGAGCTCGACGGGGCCGCGCCGGTCCTTGAGGGCGGTGCGGACGCGGTCGCGGGCGCGGGCGGCGAGGTAGTCCTCGGGGCCGGTGAGCAGGATGAGCGGGGTGGGCTCGACGTCGCGCCAGGTGGGTCCGGCGGTGGGTGCGGGGCGCCTCGGTGGGGTCATGGCCGCGTCCTCCTGTGGTGGCGGCCGGACGGGGCCGCCTGCTGGGTGGGGTGGTCACCAGCTTCCCACGTCCGGGCGACATGTGGTGGCGTGGTCCCGGGTGGTGGGGTCATGATCGTGGCATGCGGAGGGGTCGCGGGGAACGGGTGGCCGGGCGGGTGCTGACGGGGGCCGCCGTCGTGTTCCTGGTGGCGTGGGCGTGGCCCATCCTCGATCCGGGGCTGGATCCGCGGCTCGTGCTGGCGTGCCGGGTGGTGCTGGGCGCGGTGTGGGCGCTGTTCGTCGGGGACTACGTGGTGCGCCTGGTGCGGGCCGGGGACCGGCGGGAGTTCGTCTCCCGCCATCTGCTGGACCTGCTGGTGCTGGTCTTCCCGGTGCTCCGGCAGCTGGAGCTGGTGCGGCTGGTCGCCCTGGTGCTCGTCGTCAACCGGCGGGCCTCGGCGGACCTGCGGGGGCGGGTGGCCGTGCACCTGGCCGGCGGGGCGCTGCTGCTGGGCGTGGTCGGCTCGCTGGCCGTGCTGGACGCCGAGCGGGGCGCTCCCGGGGCGGGCATCACGAGCTTCGGGGACGCCGCCTGGTGGACGGTCACGACCATGAGCACGGTGGGCTACGGGGACCTGTACCCGGTCACCGTGCTGGGCCGGGGTGTGGCGGTGGTCCTGATGCTGGGCGGTGTGGGGGTGCTGGGTCTGGTCACGGCTCTGCTGGCCTCCTGGCTGGTGGAGGCGGTGGCCGCCCGCGGGGGCCGTGACCCGTCCGCGGAGGTCGCGGCGCTGCGGGCGCAGGTGGCGGAGCTGACCGAGCAGCTGCGCCGGCGGGAGGATCGCGGGCCGGGTCCCCCGGACCGGGGGGCGGGGGGCGAGGACCCGCCGGGACCCGGTCCGGTGGTCCGGGGGCCGGCGGCCTAAGGGTCGGCGGGGACGGCACGGATTCGGTCGCCCTCGCGCAGGATATAGGCGCTGCCGTGCTCGTCCGTGCGCACGAGGGGGATCCCCCGGGTGCGCAGGTGGTCGAGGATCCGGGGGTGGGGGTGGCCGTAGTCGTTGTCCCGGCCGGCGGAGACGACGGCCAGCCGGGGAGCGGCCGCGTCGATGACGGCGGTGCCGCCGTTGCGGGCGCCGTGGTGGGAGACCTTGAGCACGTCGACGTCGACGAGCGGCCCGGCGGTGCGCAGGAGGGCGCGTGCGCCCTCCTCCTCGAGGTCCCCGGTGAGCAGCCAGGAGGTGGACCCGCCGTCCTCGCCGGTGAGCTCGGCGCGCAGCACGAGGGAGGCGTTGTTCTCGTCGGCGGAGGACGGGTCGCTCCAACGCCCCGGGGCGGTCGGTGCCGGGGCGAGGACGGTCAGGCGCAGTCCGCCCAGCGTCCGGGTCTCCCCCGGGGCCGGCCGGCGGGCCGGGGTGCCGGGCAGGGCGTCGGTCAGCCGGTCCGGCGGGGCCGCGGCCGCCGTGGCGTACCAGACCTCGCCGATCCGCCCGTGCCGGGCGAGGGCGGGAAGGCCTCCGGTGTGGTCGGCGTGGGCGTGGCTGAGGACCACGAGGTCCAGGTGCTCCACCCCGCTGCGCCGCAGGCACCGTGCCAGGGCCTGCGGGTCGGGGCCGGTGTCCACGAGGACGGCACGGCCCGGCGCGGTGCGCAGGAGGACGGCGTCCCCCTGGCCCACGTCGCACAGCACGGCCTCCCAGGCCGGCGGCGGACGTCGGGCGTCCACGGCGGCGCGCAGGGCCAGCGCCGCGAGGACGAGCAGCACGGCCGCGGCGGCCGCGATCCGCCGCCGCCGGCGCCGGCGGGACCGCTCCCGCCAGTGCCCCTCCGGGACGGGGACCGGCGCGGGGCCCTCGTGCACGGTCCCGGACGTCGACCGGGGGCGCCGGCGGCGCACGTCGAGGGCGTGCACGGCGAGCAGGAGCGCCGCGCTCGCCAGGGTCATCAGCAGCACGCCCGGCAGGCCCTGGGGCCACGGGGCCAGTGCCCCGGGGGCCCCGGCCAGCACCCTGGCGGTGCCGGCGACGACACGCGCCCCCAGTGCGCCGACGCCCAGGGGCAGCACGGCCGCCGCGGCGCCCGCCCCGTCGGGCAGGTTCAGCAGCGGCAGTCCCGCGAGGCCGCAGACGGTCACCACCGGCACCAGCGGGGCGGCGAGGACGTTGGCCGGCAGCGAGTACACGGGCACGGCGGGCTGGAGGAGCACGAGCACCGGGGCGCACCACAGCTGGGCGGCCGCGGGGATCGCGACCGCCACGGCGAGCACCTCCGGGACCCGGGTGCCCAGCCACCGGGTCAGGGGCCGCCCACTCACCACGATCCCCGCGGTGGCCAGCACCGAGAGGACGAAGCCGTACTCGGCGGCGAGCGCCGGCCGGACGACGACGAGGGCGATCACGGCGCCCGAGAGGGTGGCCAGGGAGACGGCGGTGCGCCCCGTGAGGAGGCTGAGGGCTGCGAGTCCGCCCATCACGGCGGCGCGCAGCACGGACGGGTCGGGACCGACGAGGAGCACGAACGCGGCCAGGGCGCCGAGGCCGACGGTCAGGCAGGTGCGCCGCCCGGCGCCGAGGGACAGCGCGGCGTGCCCGGCCAGGGCCGTGACGAGGGCGCAGTTGGCGCCGGAGACGGCCGTCAGGTGGGTCAGTCCGGTGTCCCGCATGGCCTGGTCGAGCTCCGGGCCGATCCCGGAGCGCTCGCCGAAGGTCATCCCGGGCAGCAGCCCCGCGGCGTCGGGGCCCAGTCCTGCGGTGCCGGCCACGAAGCGCTCCCGGACCTGCTCCCGCCGGCCGGGCTCCCGTGCCGGGAGGTCCGCCGGCGGGGCGGCGGCGCGCAGCACCGGGGGTCCGGGGGACGGGGGCCCGGCGGCGAGCACGGCGGTGATCCGCTGCCCCGGGACCAGCCCGGCCCAGGCGGGCCCGTCCGCGAAGACCGTGACGTCGACGTCGGCGGGTCCGCCGCGGCCCTCGTGGGTGACCTGTTCGAGGCGCAGCCCGAGGACCACGCCGGTGCGGTCCTCGTCCTCGTGGCCGGTCCCGGGGGCGGGCGCCGTCCACCGCCGGGGCGGCTCGACCACCTCCGCCGTGACGGCCACGGTCCCGGCCCCGGCGAGTGCCGCCCCGAGCGGGCCGTGGGCGGTCTCGCGCTGGGCGGCCGTGGTGCTCAGCAGCACGGCCGTGACGGCGAGGGCGCTCAGAGCCACGGCCGACCACGGCAGGGCCCGCCACAGCCCGGGGGCGCGGGGCCGCCCGGGCGGGGGCTCCTCCCGCCGGAGGGTGCGGGCCACGACGAGGACCAGGGCGGCGCCGAGCACCAGCGCCGCCAGGTAGAGGGCCCCGGCGGCCGCGACCCGTGCCGGGGGCAGGTGCGCGGCGAGCAGACCGGTGAGCCACGCGCCCAGCGCGGCGGGGACGAGCCGCAGGTCCCAGGTGCGGCCCGGCGCGCGGGCGTCGCGGTGCTCCTGGTGCTCCAGGGCCCCGGCCCACCACTCGGCGGGGCGCCTCACACGCTCACCAGCGGGCCGAGCGACTCCATCAGGGCGGGGCCGATCCCCGGCACGGCGTCGAGGTCGGCGACGGAGGCGAATCCGCCGTGCTGCTGCCGGAACTCCACGATCCGTCCGGCCAGCACGGGCCCGACCCGCGGGAGGGTGTCGAGCTCGGCCGCGGTGGCCGTGTTGAGGTTCAGCGTCCCGCCCGGGGCGGCGCCCTCCGGTGCCCCGGTCCCGGGCGGTGCTCCCGGGACCCCGGGCGGCGCCGCCGCTCCCGGCGCCGCTGCGGCTCCGGGCGCCGGACCGCCGGGAGCAGGGGGTGCGGTCTCGGTGTCCGGGACGAGCACCTGCTGGCCGTCCGTGACGGGGGCGGCCAGGTTCACGGACTCCGTCACGGCGGCATCGGTGAGGCCTCCGGCGGCCTCGACCGCGTCGACGACCCGGGCCCCGGCCTCGAGGGACACGACGCCGGGGCGGGCCACCTCCCCGGTCACGTGCACGTGCAGCGTCGACCCCACCGCAGGCGGCTGGGCCGCGGCGGACCCCGGCGGGCCCGTCCCGGGTCCGGTCGTCGTGCCCGCACCGGCCACGGCTCCGTCCCCGGCCCCTCGCCCGGTGTCGCCCCCGCCGTCCTGCCCGAGGTCCTGCCCGGGCTCGCCGCCCAGCTCCGCCTCGGCGAGGACGGGCCGCCCGGCGGTCTCCGGGACCTCCCCGCCGTCCCTCCCGGGCCCCAGCACCGTCCAGCTCAGCCATGCGAGCGCGGCCAGGACGATCAGCAGCAGCGAGGCCGGAACCCGGGTCCGGGCGGCGACCGGCCGGCGGTGGGCGGGAGCGGCCACCGGTGCCCCGTCCCGGGGCGACGGCGCCCGGCCGGAACCGGTGGCCTCGCCCCGGGCCTCGGCCAGCAGCGACGCCAGCCGTTCGGCGGGCGGCAGGGCACCGGGCGGCGGGGCACCGGGTGTGGGAGCACTGCCGGGCCCGGTCCCGGCAGCCGTCGCGCCGGGCGCGGAAGGCGCAGGCGGGACGACGGGCGCGGGCGGGGTGGGGTTCGCTCGCCGTCGGGCGCGCGGCACGGTACCGGTCATGGCCCCAGCCCACCCCGGCCGGCCGGTCCCGCGCGCCGAACGGGGCCCCGCTGGGGACGCGCGCGGGCCCGGAGCAGGACTGTGGGGCCCGGACACCGGCCTGAACACCGGCCCGGCCCCCGGTCCGGGCACCGGCCCCCGGGCGCGGGGCGGGGGCTCGGGCCGGGGGCCGGGAGCGGCGGGGCGTCGTCGTGCTCCCGTGCGGGAGCGGCGGCTCAGGCCACGATGTTGACGAGCTTGGGCGCGCGCACGATCACCTTGCGGATCTGGGCGTCGCCCAGCTGGCGGCGGATCGTCTCCGAGCCCAGGGCGAGCTCGCGCAGGGCGTCCTCGCCGATGTCGGCGGGCACCTCGAGCCGGTCCCGGACCTTGCCCTTGATCTGCACCACGGCGGTGACGGTGTCGTCCACCAGCAGCTCCGGGTCGACCGCGGGCCAGCCGGCGACGACGACGGAGCCCTCGTGGCCCAGCGCGTGCCACATGTCCTCGGCCGTGTACGGGGCGACCAGCGACAGCAGGACCGCGACCGCCTCGACGGCCTCGCGCACGGCGGGGTCAGCGGGCCCGCAGCCGGAGTCGATGGCCTTGCGGACCACGTTCACCAGCTCCATGGTCTTGGCGATCACCACGTTGAACTTCGCGGCGTCGAGCAGCTGGGCGGCGTCGTCGACGGCCCGGTGGGTGGCCCGGCGCACGGTCAGGTCCCCGTCGGCCGGGTCGGCCCCGGGGTCGCCGGTCACGTCCTGGGCCAGGCGCCAGGCCCGGGCCAGGAACTTCTGGGAGCCCTGCGGGGAGACGTCGGCCCAGTCCACGTCGTCCTCCGGCGGGGAGGCGAAGACCATGGTCAGGCGCACGGCGTCCACGCCGAACCGGTCGAGCTGCTCGCCCAGGTCCACGCCGTTGCCCAGGGACTTGGACATCGCCCGGCCCCCGTTGAGCACCTGGCCCTGGTTCAGCAGCGCCTTGAACGGCTCGGTGAAGTCCACGAGCCCCAGGTCGAAGAGCACCTTGGTGAAGAACCGGGAGTAGAGCAGGTGCAGGATCGCGTGCTCCACGCCGCCCACGTACTGGTCCACGGGCAGCCACTTGCGGGTCTGCTCGAGGTCGAACGCCGCGGTCTCGTCGTTCGGGGAGGCGAAGCGCAGGTAGTACCAGGAGGAGTCCACGAACGTGTCCATGGTGTCGGTGTCGCGCAGGGCGGGGCCGTCGCAGGAGGGGCAGTTCACGTGCACCCAGGACTCGGCCGCCGCGAGCGGGGACCGGCCCTTGGGCGCGAGCTGCTCCCCGCGCAGGTCGTCGGGCAGCCGCACCGGCAGCTGCTCCTCGGGCACCGGCACCTCGCCGCAGGCCCCGCAGTGCACGATCGGGATGGGCGCGCCCCAGAAGCGCTGGCGGGACAGCAGCCAGTCGCGCAGCCGGAAGTTGACCTGGCGGTTGCCCGTCCCGGCGGCCTCGACCAGGCCGATGGCGCGCTCGATGGCCTCGGTCTTCTCCAGCCCGGAGAGCTCGCCCGAGTTGATCAGGGTGCCCTCGCCCGTGGTGGCGGTCCCGGTGACGGCGGGGTCCTCCTCGCCGGTGTCGAGCACCGCGCGCACGGACAGGTCGAAGGTGCGGGCGAAGTCGAGGTCGCGCTGGTCGTGGGCGGGCACGGCCATGATCGCGCCCGTGCCGTAGTCGGCCAGCACGTAGTCCGCGGCCCACACGGGCAGCTTCTCGCCGTTGAGCGGGTTGACGGCGTGGCGGCCCAGGAACACCCCGGTCTTCTGCCGGTCGGTGGCCTGGCGCTCGATGTCGGACAGCGCCTTGACCTGCTCCCGGTAGGCGGCCAGCTCCGCCGCGTGCTCCGGGGCGACGATCTGCCCGGCCAGCTCCGCGTCGGCGGCGACCACGAAGAACGTGGCGCCGTAGAGGGTGTCGGGGCGGGTCGTGAACACGGTGACCTCGCGATCCGTGCCGCCCTCGCCGGCGCCCTCGATGGCGAAGCGCACGTGGGCTCCCTCGGAGCGCCCGATCCAGTTGCGCTGCATGGCCAGCACCCGCTCGGGCCAGTGGCCCTCGAGCGCCGTCATGTCGTCGAGCAGCCGGTCGGCGTAGTCGGTGATCTTGAAGTACCACTGGTTCAGGGCCTTCTTCGTCACCGGGGTGTGGCAGCGCTCGCACGCCCCGTTGACGACCTGCTCGTTGGCCAGCACCGTCTGGTCCTTGGGGCACCAGTTGACCGGCGAGTTCTTCCGGTACGCCAGGCCCTTGCGGTGGAACTGCAGGAACAGCCACTGCGTCCACCGGTAGTACTCGGGGTCGGAGGTGTGGATCTCCCGGGACCAGTCCGCGCTGATCGCGTAGCGCTGGAAGGAGGCCTTCTGCGTCTCGATGTTGGCGTAGGTCCACTCCGCCGGGTGGGCGTCGCGCTTGATCGCCGCATTCTCCGCCGGCAGCCCGAAGGAGTCCCAGCCGATCGGGTGCAGCACGTCGTAGCCGCGCTGGCGCCAGTACCGGGCCACCACGTCCCCCATCGCGAAGGCCTCCGCGTGCCCCATGTGCAGGTCGCCCGAGGGGTAGGGGAACATGTCCAGGACGTAGCGGCGCTCCCGCGAGCCGTCGTCGACGGGCGCGTAGACCCGCTGCTCCGCCCAGAACGACGGCCACGCCGCCTCGATGGCACGGAAGTCGTACCCGGTGGTCTCGGTCGTGTGCTGCTGTTCGGTCACGGTCCTCGCCTTCGCGGTCGTGGACCGCCGCCGGCCCCGGAACGGGCGGCGCGCGGTCGCGTGTGCGGCACCCGGGCATCACGGATGCCCGGCGGTGCGCCGACGGTGGTGGAATCCGTCCCATCCTAGCCCAGCGCCGCCCGGCCCCCCGGCCCGCAGGGGCTAGCATCGACAGCGGGCCGGGACGCACCGGGCGCCTGCCGGGCCCGCAGGGAGGAACCATGGCGGCAGCGGCCGGCGCACGGCACGGCGCGGCGGACGGCGGCGGGCCCACCGGCACGGGCCGCGACGCCGACGTCCCGGGCAGCGCGGTGCAGAACCCCTGGGCCGAGCGGCGCAGCATGGTCCTGGACGGGCACAAGGTGCGCTACTGGTTCTACGACGTCGACCGGGCCCCCAAGCCGCTGCTCGTGCTGGTCCACGGCTTCCGCGGCGACCACCACGGCCTGCAGCTGGTCGCCGACCGGCTCCGCGAGCGCTACCACGTGGTCGTCCCCGACCTGCCCGGCTTCGGCCGCTCCGAGCCCTTCCCCGACCGGGCCCACGACATCGCCGGGTACGCGGAGTTCCTGCGCGGCTTCGTGGAGACCCTCACCGACGGCGCGGTGCACGACGGCGCCCCGCACGGGGTCGCCGTGCTGGGCCACTCCTTCGGCTCGGTGGTCGCCGCGCACTTCGCCGCCGCCCACCCGGCGATGGTCGAGCGGCTGGTGCTCGTCAACCCGATCTGCGAGCCCGCGCTGGAGGGCGAGCAGGCGCTGCTGAGCCGCCTGACGGTGGGCTACTACCGGCTGGGCCGGGCCCTGCCCCGGCGGCTGGGCCGGCGGCTGCTCTCCAGCTGGCTCGTCACGGACGCGATGAGCGGGGTGATGACCAAGTCCCAGGACCCCCGGGTGCGCGGCTACGTGCGCCACCAGCACCGCGCCTACTTCTCGTCCTTCGCGAACCGGGACGTGCTGCTGGAGGCCTACGAGGCCTCCGTCTCGCACACCGTCGCGGAGGTCGCGATGCAGCTGAGCATGCCGACCCTGCTGGTCGTGGGCGCCCAGGACGAGCTGGGCTCGCTCGCCGCGCAGCGGACCATGGCCTCCTGGATCCCCCGGCACCGCCTCGAGGTCCTCGACGGCGTGGGCCACCTCATCCACTACGAGGCCCCCGGGCGCACCGCCGAGCTGGTCCACGACTTCCTCTCCTCCCCCGCCCCCGAGCCGGCCCCCGGCCCGCCCCCCGGACCGGACGGCGGGCCGCCCACGCTGCACACGCAGGCGCCCCCCGCCGACGCCCCCGCCCCCGACACCGCCCCCGACACCGCCCCGTTCACCGGTCTGCAGCGCATCGTGCGCCGCGGGCACCGGGCCCGCCGGGACCAGCCCGGAGGACGCCGCCGGTGAGACTGCTCCTGGACGCCCGCTACACCCGTCTCGACCGCCACGACGGGATCAGCCGCTACGGGGCGAGCCTGGCCGAGGCCGTGGCCGGTCTCGCCGGCGCGACCCCCGGCCTGGACGTGGCCCTGCTCGTCAGCGACCCCCGCCAGCTCGCCCTGCTGCCGGGACTCCCCCACGTCACCGGGCCCTCCCCCGTGTCGGCCGCCGAGGCCGCCACGGCGCTGGTGCTCAACCGGTACGCGCCCGACGTCGTGTTCTCCCCCATGCAGACCATGGGCTCCGCGGGCCGCCGGCACGGGCTGATCCTCACCCTGCACGACCTCATCTACTACGACCACCCCCAGCCGCCCGGGGACCTGCCCGCCGCCGTGCGCGCGGGCTGGCGGCTCTACCACCGGGCCTGGTGGCCCCAGCGGGTCCTGCTGGACCGCGCCGACGCCGTGGTGACCGTCTCGCACACCACCCGCGAGCTGATCGCCGCCCACCGGCTCACCCGCCGCCCCGTGCACGTGGTGCCCAACGCCCCCCAGCCCGGTTCAGTGCTCCCCACCGGGCAGGCCCTGGCACGGCTGCCCCGGCGCGGCCGGAAGCTGCTCTACATGGGCTCCTTCCTCCCGTACAAGAACGTGGAGACCCTGCTGCGCGCGGCCGGCCGGCTCCCGGACCACGAGCTGCACCTGCTCTCCCGGATCTCCCCCGCCCGCCGCGCCCAGCTGGAGGCCCTCGTCCCGGACGGGGCGCGGGTCGTCTTCCACGACGGGGTGGACGAGACCGAGTACGCCGCCCTGCTCGCCGAGGCGGCCGCCCTGGTGCACGCGTCCCGGGCCGAGGGCTACGGGCTGCCGCTCGTGGAGGCGCTCGCGGCGGGCACGCCCGTGGTGTGCAGCGACCTGCCGATCTTCCGGGAGGTCGCCGGGGACGCCGCCGGCTACGCCGCGCCCGGCGACGACGCGGGGTTCGCCGCCGCCGTGCGCGCCCTCGAGGACCCGGGCCGGGCCCGCGCCCGGGTGCTGGCCGGGCTCGAGCGGGCCCGGGCCTACTCGTGGGACGACTCGGCGCGCGAGCTGCTGGCGGTCGCCCGCGGCGTCCACGAGTCCCGCTCCCGGCACCGCTCTCCCTGACCGGACCGTCCTCACGGAGTCCACGAGCCCCCGCGGGTCCTCCGTCCCGCGGCTACGCTGGACCGGTGGAGACGAGACAGCTGGAGGCCTTCCTCGCGGTGGTGGGGACCGGCACCTTCGCCGGTGCGGCCGACGAGCTGGGCACGGTGCAGTCGAGCATCAGCACCAGGGTCCGGGCCCTGGAGCAGGATCTCGGCGTCCGGCTGTTCGACCGGTCCCGCCGCACCGCCCGGCTGACCACGGCCGGGCTGGTGCTCGCCGAGGAGGCGCCGGCCTGGCTGCACCTCGGACAGGACCTGCGCCAGCACGTGCTCGAGGCCGACGGCGGCCGGCGCGGCTCCTTGCGGATCGGCACGATCAACCCCATCAGCCATCTGGACCTGCCGGGGATGCTGGCCGGGTTCTCCGCCGAGCACCCGCACGTTCAGGTCTCGCTGAGAACCGATCCGGCCGGCTCCGAGGGGCTGCTGACGCGGCTGCGGGCCCACGAGCTGGACCTCGCCGTGGTGTCCCTGCCCGCCCGTGCCGTGGTGCACGACCTGGTGACCGCCCCGCTGGCCTCGGGCGCGCTCGTGCTCATCACGCCCTCCCGGCACCCCCTGGCCGCGGACGCCGCCTCCCCGCCCACCCTGGCCGAGCTGAGCGAGCACCCCTGGATCGACACTGCGGCGGGCCAGGCCGTGCGGCACATCGTCGACCGCGCCTTCTCCGCCGCGGGACTGGTCCGCCGGCGGGCGGTGGAGCTCTCGGACCTGACGGCCGTGCCGGACTTCGTGGCCTCCGGCAGCGGCATCGCCATGGTTCCCCGCTTCGTCGTGACCGGCCGATCGGACGTGCGGATCGTGGACTACACCGGTCCCCGCCTGGAGTGGAGCACGGTCCTGGTCCACCGCCGGGGCCGGATCTCCCAGGTCGCCCAGCGGTTCTGGGACCACAGCCTGCGGCACCCCGCTTCCGCCTGACCTTCCCTGGTCGCCGCTCGGCCCCAGGGGCCCGTCGTCGTTCCATCGCGGTTGCCGATGATGTCGATCGCCTCTGATCGTTGGACGCGCGGGGAACTCGGCAGGCATCCTGGAGGCACGCCCCATGCCGACCCGGAGGACCTCCCGGGCCCGCTCCCCTCGCCGTGCTCCGGCGTGCCGGCCCGACCGACCCCGGGCGGCCCCGGCGGACGGGAAGCGCCCCGTGGCCTCTGAGCGCACCTCCCGCGGTGACCCGGCACGACGACGGCGCCACGGCCCGCACCGTTGCCGGCCACGGCACCACGCCGGACCGGGCACCCACCGCAGCCGGCGGACCGGCACCCGGGGGCCTGCCACCGCCGCCGCACGAGCACGGCCACCAGCGGCAAGGAGCGCAGCAGGCCGGTCCGCCGTCTCCGAGAGGTCCTCGCCCGGTCGCCGGCGCGCCGTGCCGCGCCACCCGGACAGCCCCACCCCAGGAAAGGACCGATCGAGTGACGGAAGCAGACGACGACCAGAGGCCGGAGCCCGAGCCGTCGAGGGCGATGGTCGAGCGGGACCGGTTCGGCGCGGCCGTGCGCCGCCGTTCACGCCTTCCCCACGAGGAGCTCCCCCCGATCTCCAGCACCGAGCTGAGCAAGGGCCCGGCCGAGCTCGCCGAGGACCGCGAGCCCCGCGTCAACTGGCGGGTCTTCGTCACGTCCTCCCTGGTCATCCTCGCGTTTTCGGTCTGGGCGATGGCCGCCCCGCACCACGCCGCGAGCGCCATGCGGGACGTCGTCGGCTGGATCGCGACCAACCTCGGCTGGTTCTACGTCCTCACGGTGACCCTGGTGATCCTCTTCGTCCTCTGGGTCGCCTTCTCCAAGGAGGGCAGCGTCCGGCTGGGCCCGGACCACTCCCGCCCGCAGTACGGGCTCTTCACCTGGGTCGCGATGCTCTTCGCCGCCGGCGTGGGCATCGACATGCTCTTCTACTCGGTGACCGGACCGATCACCCAGTTCGTCGCTCCCCCCGCGGCCGACCCCCGCTCCGCCGAGGCCGCCCAGGACGCCGTGGTCTGGACGATGTTCCACTACGGCGTGGCCGGCTGGTCGATGTACGCCCTGCTGGGCATGGCCATGGGCTACTTCGCCTACCGCTGGGGCATGCCGCTCTCCATCCGGGCCGCCCTGTACCCGCTGCTCGGCCGGCGCGTCCGCGGGACCACCGGCGACGTCATCGACGTCTTCGCCCTGGTGGGCACCGTGTTCGGCGTGGCGACATCGATGGGCATCGGGGTCGTGCTCCTGAACGTCGGTTTTGCCTGGCTCTTCGGGCTACCGGAAGGCCTGGCGCTGCAGATCGCCCTCGTGCTGGTGGCCGTCGTCATGACGGTCGCGGCCTGCACCTCCGGGGTGGACCGGGGCATCCGGGTCATCTCCGAGCTCAACCTCTGGAGCGCGGGCGCGATGATGCTCTACATCCTCGTCACCGGCGAGACCGCCTTCCTGCTCAACGCCATGGTCGAGAACATCGGCCGCTTCGTCTTCACCCTGCCCGAGCGCACGGTGCAGACCTTCGCCTACGTGGAGGGCGGCTCGGAGTGGATGGGCGGCTGGACGCTGTTCTTCTGGGCCTTCTGGCTGGCGTGGGGACCGTTCGTCGGATTGTTCCTCGCCCGCATCTCACGGGGCAGGACGCTGAGGGAGTTCGTCGTCGCGGCCATCACCGCACCCGTGCTCTGCGACTTCTTCATCGTGACCGTCTTCGGCAACTCCGCCATGCACGAGGTGCTCAGCGGCAACACCGAGTTCGCCCGGCTGGCCGTGGAGAGCCCGGAGCAGGGCTGGTACGCGCTGCTCGAGATGTTCCCCGGCGCGGCCTTCCTCATCGGCCTGGCCACGCTCTCCGGGCTTCTCTTCTACCTGACGAGCGCCAACTCCGGCGCGATGGTGATGTCGAACTTCTCCTCGACCATCCCCGACCCGGCGCAGGACGGGGCGAAGTGGCTGCGGATCTTCTGGGCGCTGCTGACCGCGGTGCTCACCATCGCCATGCTCGTGGCCGGGGGCGTCACCACCATGGAGCACGCCACGCTGATCTTCGCGTTGCCGGTGACGGTCATCGCCTTCCTCGTCATGGCCTCCTTCTCGAAGGTGCTGCGGATGGAGCGGGCCGAGCGCGAGGGCCGGACCCTGCGCCGGCGCCTCGACGCGGTCCACGGCGGCCTGGTCCCCGAGAAGACGTGGCGGCAGCGCCTGGCCCGCCTGCGGTCCTATCCCTCGCAGAAGGCCGTCGCCCAGTTCGTCGGGCGCGTCGTGCGGCCCGCGCTCCAGGACGTCGCCGACGAGTTCCGCGACCTGGGCCACCAGGCGGAGCTGCGCACGACCCCGAACGCCGGGACCGGCATCGATGAGCACGCGCTCGTCGTGAACATGGCCGACCACCGGGACTTCCACTACCAGGTGGCAGCCGTCCGGGCGCCGGTGCCGATGATCGGGGCCCGCAGCATGTCCCGGGAGACGGACGTCTACTACCGGCTCGAGGTGTTCACGCAGACCGGCAGCGAGGGCTACGACCTGATGGGGCTGACCCAGCAGCAGCTGATCAACGACGTCCTGGACCGCTACGAGGCCCACCTGTCGTTCCTGCGGTACTCCACGGAGCACGCCTACGCCTCGGTCCTGACGCCCCCGCAGCCCGCCGCGGCCGATGCGGTCCCGGAGCGGGCCGAGGACGTGGAGCCCATCGGGACCTGAGCCCCGCACCGGCGCGGGGGGCCCACCCCGCGGCGCCCGCGCAGTGCCTAGGGTACGGACCAGGTGTGCACCGGCTCGTTGTCGTCCATGTGCTCGGCGTAGGCCTCCAGCATCCGGCGCAGGGCGGTGGGCCGGTCCGCGCCGTGGCGCTCGAAGTGCTCGACCGCCCGGGTCTGCCACACCGCGCCGTTGACTCCCGAGACGCACCGGCCCTCGATGATCCCCAGGTAGCGCTCGCGCACCTCCGGAGCCACCCCCCACTCCTCGAGACCCTGGTGGGCCAGCGGGAGGAGGTGGCGCAGCACGAGCTCGTCGGCGCTGACCTCCCCGAAGCCGGGCCAGTACAGCCGGGCGTCGATGCCGTCCCGGGCGGCGCGGGTGAAGTTCTCGGCGCAGGCCGGGAAGCTCATCCGGGTCCACACCGGCCGCTCCTGCCGGGCCAGCACGCGCGCGGCCCCGTAGTAGAACGCGGCGTTGGCCATCACGTCGGTGATCGTCGGGCCCGCGGGCAGCACCCGGTTCTCCACCCGCAGGTGCGGCCGGCCGCCCACGACGTCGTAGATCGGCCGGTTCCAGCGGTAGACCGTCCCGTTGTGCAGCCGCAGCTCCGAGAGGTCCGGGGCGATCCCGGCCCGCAGCTTCGCCGCCGGGTCCTCCTCGGAGCTCTCGGCCAGCAGCGCCGGGAACCAGCGGACGTTCTCCTCGAACAGGTCGAAGATCGAGGTGATCCACCGCTCGCCGAAGAACACCCGGGGGCGCACCCCCTGGTTCTTCAGCTCCACCGGGCGGGTGTCCGTGGCCTGGGTGAACAGCGCGATCCGGGTCTCGGCGTGCAGCCGCCGGCCGTAGAAGAACGGGCTGTTCGCGCCGAGGGCGATCTGCGGGGCGGACAGCGCCTGGGCGGCGTTCCAGTGCGCCGCGAACTGGGCGGGGGCGACCTGCAGGTGCAGCTGGACGCTGGTGCACGCCGACTCGGGGGCGATCGAGTCGCACCAGGTGTCGACCCGCTCGCCGGTGGGCCCCTCGATCTCGAGGCGGATGTCCTCCCCGCGCGCCACGAAGATGGAGTCGTTGAGCGCCGTGTAGCGGTTGTTGTCGCTGATCCACTCCTGCTCGTAGTGCTCGGGCCGCAGGGTGGGCAGGATGCCGATCGTCACGATCCGCGAGCCGACCCCGCGGGCCGCGGCGTCCGCGGCGTTGAGCGAGGCGCGCAGGTCCTCCTCGAGCTCGAGGGCGGCCCGTCCGGGCAGCGGGCGGGGAGGCACGTTGAGCTCGATGTTGTACCGCGCCAGCTCGGTCTGGTACCCGGGGTCGGCGATCGCGGCGAGCACCTCGTCGTTGTGGAAGTGCGGGTCGAACCGCCCGTCGACGAGGTTGAGCTCGATCTCCAGCCCCGTCATGGGCCGGTCGAACTCGAACGAGGCGCGGGCGAGCATCTGCTCGAACACGTCGAGGTCCTCGCGGACCTTCTCCCGGTAGCGCTGGCGCTGCTCGCGCGTGTAGCTGCGGGAACTGACCTCTTCGCCCACGGTGGCCTCCGACTCCCGGCCGCGGTGCGGCCCCAGGACACCAACCAACCACACCGCGGCCCGTGCGCCAACACCCGGGCGCACCCGCCGCTGCGCCGGCTGCGGGTGCGCCCGGGCCGGCGCGGTCCTCAGAGCAGGTCGGTGACGTCGCAGCGCACGTGCACCGGGGCGTGCTTGCGCAGCGCGGAGGCCTTCGACCGGGCGGCCCGCAGCCGGCGGGTGACCTCCCCGGCCACGCCGTAGCCGAAGAACAGCAGCGCCCGGTGCGGGGCCGGCTCCCCGTCGGGCCCGGGCTCGTGGTCCTCCAGGGGCGCGGGCCCGATGACCCGCACGGCGGGCGGCAGCTCGAGGTCGGCCAGGAACGCCGCGACCGCCGCGGCCGGGCCCGTCACGGCCGCCGAGCGCACGGCCGGGGGCAGGCCCAGGGCCTGGCGCTCCACCAGCTCGCGCTCGGCGTACCCGGCCGGGTCCCACCGCACGAGCGCGCCCACGGCGGCCTCGTGCTCCGCGGTGACCACCACGATCCCGCCGTCCCGGGCGCGGCGCACCAGCGCGGCGGCGTTGAACCACCGGCGCAGCGTCTGCTCCGCGGCGCGCAGGGCGGGTCGCATCAGCATCCGGTTGCCGTCCAGCAGGAGGGCGGCCGCGTAGCCGCCCTCCGCGACCGGCTCGGCGCCCGGGGTGGCCACGACGAGGGCGGGCGTGCCGGGGACCTCCGCGCGCACCGCGTCGCCCGAGGACGCCACGACGGGCACCTTGGGGAACGCCCGCCCCAGCTCCTCGGCGGTGCGCAGCGCCCCGACGGTGACCAGGCGCATCCGGGGGGACCCGCAGGCGGCGCAGGACCAGGCGTGCGCCGAGCGGCCGCACCAGCCGCACCGGGGCACCCCCCGCCGGGACACGACCCCGAGGGGCCCGTCGCAGGCGGTGCAGCGGGCGGGCTCCCGGCAGCGCTCGCAGGCGAGGTGCGGGGCGTAGCCGGCTCGGGCGACCTGGACCAGGACGGGGCCCCGTTCGAGGGCCTCGCGGGCCGCGCGGTAGGCGGCCTCGGGCAGCCGGGCCCGGGAGGCCAGCGGGTCCCGGGCGGTGTGGAAGGAGTCGGCGGTGGAGACGATCCGCGGGGTGTGGACGCGCAGCACGTCCCGCGCGGGGGCGATCCGGCGGGCCCACCCGGAGACGACGAGCCGCTGGGCCTCGGGGCTGACCGCGTGACCGGCGAACAGCGCCGCGCACCCGGTGCGCCCGGCGCGCAGCAGCAGCACGTCCCGGACGTGCTGGTAGGGGGCGCGCTGCTCCACGAGGTTCTCGTCGCCGTCGTCGAAGCACGCCACGAGGCCGAGGTCGTCCACGGGGGCGTACGCGGCGGAGCGGGTGCCGAGGACCACCCGGACCTGCCCGGTGGCCGCGGCGAGGAACGCCCGGTAGCGGGGCGTGGGCCCGTCCTCGGCGTGCAGGCGCACCAGGTGCTCCCCGCCGATCTCGTCCGCGACCGAGCGCTCGAGCCGCGCCAGCGCCTTCTGGTCCGCGACGACGGCGACCGCCCCGCGCCCGGCCCGCCACGCCGCGCCGATCGCGGCGGCCAGGACGTCCGTCCAGTCGTGGGCGGGGTGGGCGGGCAGCACCTCGACGACGGCCCGCGGGGAGGCCCCCGCCGCCAGCTCCGCCAGGAACTGCGCACCGCCGGCGTAGTCCGCCAGCGCGGCGTCGTGGGAGGGGCCCGGGGCGTGCGGGGACAGCCCGGTCGAGTGGCCGGGCACCTCGGCCAGCCGCTGCTCGACCTCCTTCTCCACGCGGGCGACGCGGGGCGGGACGGCCGCCCGGACGACGTCCGCGGCCGTGCCGGCCGAGCGGGCGGCGACGTCCTCGGCCAGCCGGGCGATCTCCGGGGCGAGCACGGGCAGCGGGGACAGCACCCGGCGCAGGGGCTGGATCCGGTGCATGACCTCGGACTCGCCCGTGCGCTCGAGCACGAAGCCCGTCAACTCCTGCCCGCCGAAGCCGACCTTGACGCGGGCGCCCGGCACCGCCGCCCCGGCCAGCTCGGCCGGCACGAGGTAGTCGAACGGGCGGTCCAGGTGCGGGACGTGGGTGTCCAGCAGCACCCGGGCCACGGGGTCGTGCGCGGCCGGCAGCACCGCGCCCACGCCCTTGGCGTCCTCGCGCGGGGGCCGGGGCGGGAAGCCCGAGAGGAGCGACAGCTGCCGCGGGCCCTCCGCGGCGTCCCCGGCGCCCTCCGGGTCCACGGTCAGACCCCGGCGGCCGACCGCAGGTCCGCGACGCGGTCGGTGCGCTCCCAGGTGAACTCGGGCTCGGAGCGGCCGAAGTGCCCGTGCGCGGCGGTGCGCGCGTAGATGGGGCGCTTGAGGTCCAGGTCCTCGATGATGGCCAGCGGCCGCAGGTCGAAGACCTCACGGATGGCGTGCTCGATCCGGGTGGGGGCGACCTTCTCGGTGCCGAAGGTCTCGACGTAGAGCCCGACGGGGGCGGCGCGCCCGATCGCGTACGCGACCTGGACCTCCACGCGGTCGGCGAGGCCGGCCGCCACCACGTTCTTGGCCACCCAGCGCATCGCGTAGGCGGCGGAGCGGTCCACCTTCGAGGGGTCCTTGCCGGAGAAGGCGCCCCCGCCGTGGCGGGCCATGCCGCCGTAGGTGTCCACGATGATCTTGCGGCCGGTCAGACCGGCGTCTCCCACGGGCCCGCCGCGCACGAAGTTGCCGGCCGGGTTGATGATCACCTGGGTCCCGGAGAGGTCCAGCCCGGACTCCTCGAGCACGGGGCTGATCACGCTGCGCCGCAGGTCGGAGGCGAGCTGGTCGAGGTCGTAGCCCTCGACGTGCTGGGCGGAGACCACCACGGTGTCCACGGCCACCGGGCGGTCGCCGTCGTAGCCGAGGGTGACCTGGGTCTTGCCGTCGGGGCGCAGACCCGGCAGCACGGCGGTCTTGCGCACGCGGGTGAGCTGCTCGGAGAGGCGGTGGGCGATGTGGATCGGCGCCGGCATCAGCACCTCGGTCTCGTTGGAGGCGTAGCCGAACATGATGCCCTGGTCCCCGGCGCCCTGGGCGTCGCGGGCGTCGCGGGCGGTGCCCTCGCGGACCTCGAGGGACTGGAACACGCCCTCGTAGATCTCCGGGGACTGCTCCCCGACGCTGATGGACACCCCGCAGAACTCGCCGTCGAAGCCGTGCACCGAGGAGTTGTAGCCGATGTCGAGCAGCGTCTTGCGCACCACGTTGGGGATCTCCACGTAGCCGCGGGTCTTCACCTCGCCGGCGACGTGCACCAGCCCGGTGGTCACCATGGTCTCGACCGCCACGGAGGACTCGGGGTCCTGGCGCAGGAGGTCGTCCAGGATGGAGTCGCTGATCTGGTCGCAGATCTTGTCGGGGTGTCCCTCCGTGACGGACTCGGAGGTGAACAGTCTCAGGTGCTGGGTCGTCTCGCTCACGGGAGACCACACTACCGGGCGCCCCGGACGGCGCAGCGCCGCACCGGTCGGCGCCGCCGGCCCGGGCGGGTCAGGCTCCGGTGCGGACGCCGGTCAGCTCCTGCGCGATCCGCGCCACGAGCCCGCGGGCCACGTCCGTCTTGGAGCCCTCGAGCACCTCCTCGGGGGCCCCGGCCGCGCTGAGCACGGTGAGGGTGGTGGTGTCCTGGCCGAAGACGAGGTTCTCGCCCACGTGGTTGACGGCCAGCAGGTCGCAGCCCTTGCGCACGAGCTTGCGGCGCCCGAACGTCAGGGGGTCGGTCTCGGCGTCCCCGGTCTCGGCGGCGAAGCCGACGAGGAGCTGGCGGCGCCGGGCGGTGTTGCGCAGGTCCACGAGCTCCTTGAGGACGTCGGGGTTGCGCACCAGCTCGAGCACGGGGTTGGACCCGTCCTCGGCCTTCTTCAGCTTGGCGTCGGCGATCCGGGCCGGGCGGTAGTCGGCCACCGCGGCGGCCATCACCACGACGTCGGCCCGCGCCGCGGCGCGCACGCAGGCGCGGCGCAGCTGCTCCGCGGTGCCGACGTGCACGACCTCGACGCCGGCGGGCACCGGCGTCTCGAGGTGGGCGGCCACGAGGGTGACCGCGGCGCCGGCGTCCCGGGCGGCGGCGGCGATCGCCACGCCCTGCTTGCCGGAGGAGCGGTTGCCCAGGAACCGGACGGGATCCAGCGGCTCGCGGGTGCCGCCCGCGCTCACGAGCACCCGCGTGCCGGCCAGCGGGCCGTCGGGGGCGCCGCCGTCCCCGGCCAGGCGCAGCGCGGCGTCGCGGACGACCTCGGGCTCGGGCAGCCGGCCGGGGCCCGAGTCGGGGCCGGTGAGCCGGCCGTCCGCGGGCTCCAGCACGGTGTGCCCGTGGGCGCGCAGCTGCGCCACGTTGGCCTGCACGGCCGGGTTGAGCCACATCTCGGTGTGCATCGCCGGGGCGAACAGCACCGGGGCGCGCGTGGCGAGCAGCGTGGTGGTCAGCAGGTCGTCGGCGTGCCCGTGGGCGGCGCGCGCCAGCAGGTCGGCGGTCGCCGGGGCGACGACGACGAGGTCGGCGGCCTGGCCCTGGTGGACGTGGTTGACCTCGTCCACGCGGTCGAAGACGTCCGTGCTGACCCGCTGGCCCGAGAGCGCCTCCCAGGTGGGGGCGCCGACGAAGCGCAGCGCGGCCTCGGTGGGGACGGGCACCACCGTGTGGCCGCTCTCGGTGAACAGGCGCAGGAGCAGCGCCGCCTTGTACGCGGCGATGCCCCCGCCGATGCCGAGGACGATCCTCACGCCGCCGCGCCCCGTCGTCGGGGTGCCGGCCGGCTCACAGGTCCTGGAGGTCCCCGGGCTCGCGCCCCGGCTCCTCCGGAGCGGCGTCCGCCGCGTCGCCGGCGCCGTCGGAGGCGTTGTCGGCGGCGATGGCCGCGCCGCTGCCGGGCAGGTCGCCCAGCGGCTCGGCCGGGCTGTCGTCGCCCGAGGAGAAGTCCACCGAGGTGCCGCCGGAGAAGGCGGCGTCCGCGGAGAAGTCAACGGCGCTCTCCTCGGTGCCCTGGGCGAAGAAGTCGGCGCCGAAGACGTCGGCGGCGAGGTCGGCCTCCGTGGTGAGCTGGCCGTTCTCGGCGAACCCGGCGTGCTCGACCGGGCGGCCCTCGATGAGGCCCTCGTCGATCTCGCGGAAGGCGATCGACAGCGGCTTCTCGTTGAGCTGGGTGTCCACGAGGGGACCGACGTACTCGAAGAGGCCCTCGTGCAGCTGCGAGTAGTAGGCATTGATCTGCCGGGCCCGCCGGGCGCCGAAGATCACGAGCCCGTATTTGGAGTCGGACTTCTTCAATAGGGCGTCGATCGGCGGGTTGATGATGCCTTCGGTGTGGGTAGACAAGCGATTGCTCCAGACGGGGTGGACGGGTCTCAGGATGCCGGCTCGGGGTCGACCCCCATGAGCTGCACGAGTTCGGCGGCGGCGCGCTCGACCCGGTCGTTGATTACGGTGTGGTCGAACTCCGGCTCTGCCGCGAGCTCCAGTTTAGCGGTTTCCAGCCGGACCCGCTGTTCGGCCGCCGTCTCGGTGCCCCGGCCGACGAGCCGGGCGACCATCTCGTCCCAGCTGGGCGGGGCGAGGAACACGAAGTTGGCCTCCGGCATGGTGTTGCGGATCTGGCGGGCGCCCTGCAGGTCGATCTCGAGCAGGACGCTGAGCCCGCGCTCGAGGGCCCGCTCCACGGTGGAGCGCAGCGTGCCGTAGCGGTGCGAGTTGTGCACCACGGCCCACTCCAGCAGCTGCCCGTCGCGGGCCATGGCGTCGAACTCCTCGTCGGAGACGAAGAAGTAGTGGGTGCCGTCGACCTCCCCCGGGCGGGGGTCCCGGGTGGTCGCGGACACGGACAGCCACACCTGCGGGTAGTGGTCCCGGACGTAGGTCGAGACCGTGCCCTTGCCCACGGCCGTGGGTCCGGCGAGCACGGTCAGGGACGGGCGCGCGGCGCGGGGCGCGTCGAGGCTCACGGGCATCCTCCTGGGACTGGGGTGTTTCCCCCAATCTAGCGGATCGCGCCCGGGGCCTCCGCGCCCCGCCCGGCTCAGCGGTCCAGGTGCTCGATGAGCGCCCTGCGCTGGTGCACGCCGAGCCCGCGCAGCCGCCGGGTGCGGGCGATGCCGATCTCGTCCATGATGGCCGCGGAGCGGACCTTGCCGATGCCGGGGGTGGCCTCGAGCAGGTCCGAGACCTTCAGCCGGCTCACGGCCTCGTCCCGGTCCGCGCGGTCGAGGATCTCGGCGACCGTCATGCGGCGCTCGCGCAGCCCCTTCTTCACGTCGGCGCGCGCCGTCCGTGCCCGGGTGGCCTTCTCCCTCGCGGCGGCTCGCTCCTCGTCGGTCAACGGACGCAGTGCCATGTGGTTCCTCCTCGTCGCCACGGACTGCAGCCCCCGTCCCACGAGAGGACGGACAGCCCGTTTGCTAAAGAAACTACATGAAGAACGATGCTTCGCAAGGCGACACGACCGTGGTGTGACCAGGGGTGTCGTCGCCGGGGAGCCGGCGGGAGGAGGCGCGGGACCACCGCGGGGGCTCAGTCCAGGGCTGCCGCCAGCTCCCCTGCCGAGCGCAGGACCGCCTCCCGCAGCGCCGGCACCTCCGGTCCACGGCGCAGGATCGCCCGGCTCGAGGCCGCGAGCACCTGCCCGGCCGCGGCGCCGAACACGGCCGGGAGCTCCTCGGCGCGGGCGCCCTGCGCGCCGTAGCCGGGGGCGAGCAGCGGTCCGCGCACCGCCGTCAGGTCGATGCCGAGCTCGGTCAGCGCGCTGCCGACCGTGGCGCCCACCACCAGCCCGCAGGAGCCGAGACCGGCCCGGGCGGCCGGCTCTCCCCCGGACCCGCGGAGCCGGTCGTTCTCGGCGGCCGCCGCGGCGCACACGGAGCCGGCGACCGACTCCCGGCCCCCGACGTGCTGGACGGAGCGCCCCTCGGGGTTGGAGGTCAGCGCCAGCACGAACGTGCCGCGGCCGGTGCGGGCCGCCAGGTCGAGGGCCGGGCGCAGCGACTCGAAGCCGAGGTAGGGGCTCAGGGTCACGGCGTCCGCCGCGAGCGGGGACCCCTCCCCCAGCCACGCGGCCGCGTAGGCCTCCATCGTGGAGCCGATGTCCCCGCGCTTGGCGTCGGCGACCGTCAGCAGCTCCGCCGAGCGCGCCTGCGCGAGCAGCTCCTCGAGCACGGCGAAGCCGGCGGCGCCGTAGGGCTCGAACAGCGCCACCTGGGGCTTGATCGCCGCGGCGTGCCCGGCGGCGGCCTCCAGGACCGTGAGCGCGAACCGGCGCAGGCCCTCGGCGGAGCGGGGCAGGCCCCACGCGTCCAGCAGGCCGGGGTGCGGGTCGATGCCCACGCACAGGGGCCCGTGCTCGTCCATCGCGGCGCCCAGCCGCGCGCCGAAGGGTGCCCGGCCGGGCGCCGGGGTCACCGGGTCGGTCACCGGGCCGGGCGCCGGGGCGGTGTCCTCAGGCACGCACGGCCTCGGGCTCGTCGGCGCGCAGGAGGGCCTCCAGGCGCTGCTCGTGCTCCTGCAGGCTCGTCACGTCCCACGAGTAGGAGCGCAGCGCGGTGACGGCCTGCAGGGCGGCGCCCAGCACGGAGACCGTGGTCATCAGGGGCACGCCCACGCTGGTGGCCGCGGCGCGGATCTCGTAGCCGTCGCCGCGGGCGGCGCCGCCGGCCGGGGTGTTGAAGATCAGGTCGATCTCCCCGTCGGCGATGAGGTCCACGATGGTCCGCTCCCCGGGGGCCGTCTCGCGGATCTTGCGGACCACGGTGGACTCGATGCCGTTGCGGCGCAGCACGTCCGCGGTGCCGCCGGTGGCGAGGATCTCGAAGCCGAGGTCGCGGAACATCCGCACGTAGGCGATCGAGGAGCGCTTGTCCTTGTTGGCCACGGACACGAACATCCGCCCGGACGTGGGCAGGGACACGTTCGCCGCCGCCTGCGCCTTGGCGAAGGCGGTGTCGAAGTACTTGTCCAGGCCCATGACCTCGCCGGTGGAGCGCATCTCCGGGCCGAGCAGGGAGTCGACCACGGCCCCCTCGGCGGTGCGGAAGCGCGCGAAGGGCAGGACGGCCTCCTTGACGGCCACGGGGGCGGAGGCGGGCAGCGTGGACCCGTCGATGCGCTGCGGCAGGTGGCCCTGGGCCCGCAGCTGGGCGATGGTGGTGCCGGTGCCGATGAGGGCGGCAGCCTTGGCCAGCTGCACGCCCGTGGCCTTGGAGACGAACGGCACGGTGCGGGAGGCCCGCGGGTTGGCCTCGATGACGTAGAGGATGTCGGAGGCCACGGCGAACTGGATGTTGATGAGCCCGCACACGCCCACGCCGCGGGCGATGGCCAGGGTGGCCTCGCGCACCCGCTCGACCACGTCCGGGCCGAGGGTGATGGACGGCAGGGTGCACGCGGAGTCCCCGGAGTGGATGCCGGCCTCCTCGAGGTGCTCCATGACGCCGCCCACGTAGAGGTCCGTCCCGTCGTAGAGGGCGTCCACGTCGATCTCGATGGCGTCCTCGAGGAACTTGTCGATCAGCGCGGGCCGCGAGGCGGAGACCTCGGTGGCGTTCTGCAGGTAGCGGGCCAGGGCCGGCTCGTCGTAGACGATCTCCATGCCGCGGCCGCCGAGCACGTACGAGGGGCGCACGAGCACCGGGTAGCCGATGTCGTCCGCGATCCGCTTGGCGGCCTCGAAGGTGGACGCCGTGCCGTTCTTCGGCTGGCGCAGCCCGGCCTCGGCGAGCACCCGGGCGAACTCCCCGCGGTCCTCGGCGAGGTCGATGGCCTCCGGGGTGGTGCCGAGGATCGGCACGCCCGCGGCCTTGAGCTGGGCGGCGAGCTTGAGCGGAGTCTGCCCACCGAGCTGCACGAACACCCCGAGCAGCCCGCCGGTGCGCCGCTCCGTCTCGACGACCTCCATGACGTCCTCGAAGGTCAGCGGTTCGAAGTACAGCCGCGTGGAGACGTCGTAGTCGGTGGAGACGGTCTCCGGGTTGCAGTTGACCATCACGGTCTCGTGCCCGGCCTCGCGCAGCGCCATGGAGGCGTGCACGCACGAGTAGTCGAACTCGATGCCCTGCCCGATCCGGTTCGGCCCGGAGCCGAGGATCATGATGGAGGGGCGCTCGTGCCGGCCGACCTCGCTCTCCTCGTCGTAGGAGGAGTAGTGGTACGGGGTGAACGCCTCGAACTCCGCCGCGCACGTGTCGACGGTCTTGAACACGGGGCGGATGCCCAGCGCGTGGCGCACGCCGCGGACCACGTCCTCGGCCAGGTGGGCGAGCTCGCCGATCTGGGCGTCGGAGAAGCCGTGCCGCTTGGCCAGGCGCAGGGTGCGCACCGTGAGGTCGGCGTCCTGGCGCACGACGTCCGCGACCTCGTTGAGCAGCACCAGCTGGTCGAGGAACCAGGGGTCGATGCCCGTGGCCTCGTAGAGCCGCTCCACGGACGCGCCGGCCAGCAGGGCCTGCTGGACCTGCTGGATCCGCTCGGTGGTGGGCGTGCGGGTGGCGTCGACGAGCCGCGCCAGGGCGTCGTCGTCGAGCTCAGGGCGCACGAAGGAGAAGCTGGAGCCCTTCTGCTCGAGGGAGCGCATGGCCTTCTGCAGCGCCTCGGTGAAGTTGCGCCCGATCGCCATGGCCTCGCCGACCGACTTCATGGTGGTGGTCAGCGTGGGGTCCGCGGCCGGGAACTTCTCGAACGCGAAGCGGGGGATCTTCACGACGACGTAGTCCAGCGTCGGCTCGAAGGACGCCGGGGTCTTGCGGGTGATGTCGTTGGGGATCTCGTCGAGGGTGTAGCCCAGCGACAGCTTCGTGGCGATCTTGGCGATCGGGAAGCCCGTGGCCTTGGAGGCGAGGGCCGAGGAGCGGGAGACGCGCGGGTTCATCTCGATGACGACGACGCGGCCGGTGTCCGGCTCGATCGCGAACTGGATGTTGCACCCGCCGGTGTCCACGCCGACCTCGCGGATCACGGCGATGGCGATGTCCCGCAGGTTCTGGTACTCGCGGTCGGTCAGCGTCATGGCCGGGGCCACGGTGATCGAGTCCCCGGTGTGCACGCCCACGGGGTCGAAGTTCTCGATGGAGCACACGACCACGACGTTGTCGTGCTTGTCGCGCATCATCTCCAGCTCGTACTCCTTCCAGCCGAGGATGGACTCCTCGAGGAGCACCTCGGAGGTGGGGCTGTACTGGATGCCGGCGCCGGCGATGCGGTGCAGGTCCTCCTCGTCGTAGGCCAGGCCCGAGCCGAGGCCGCCCATCGTGAAGGACGGGCGGACCACCATGGGGTAGCCCAGCTCCTGGGCGGCGGCGAGGGCCTCGTGCATGGAGTGCACGATGACGGAGCGGGCGGACTCGGCGCCGCAGCGCTCCACCACGCCCTTGAACTTCTCGCGGTCCTCGCCCAGGTTGATGGCCTCGACGTTGGCGCCGATCAGCTCCACCCCGTACTTGTCGAGCACGCCGTTGGCGTCGAGGGCGATCGCCGTGTTGAGCGCGGTCTGCCCGCCCAGGGTGGGCAGCAGGGCGTCGGGCCGCTCCTTGGCGATGATCTTCTCCACCACCTCGGGGGTGATGGGCTCCACGTAGGTGGCGTCGGCGAACTCGGGGTCGGTCATGATGGTCGCCGGGTTGGAGTTCACGAGGATGACCCGCAGGCCCTCCTCCTTGAGCACCCGGAGGGCCTGCGTGCCCGAGTAGTCGAACTCCGCGGCCTGTCCGATGACGATCGGCCCGGAGCCGATGACCAGAACGCTGGTGAGATCTGTCCTGCGCGGCATGTCAGTTCTGCCCTTCTTCCTGTGCGTTCGGGGTGTCCTCGGAGCTCTGGGCGCCCTGGGCGCCGCCGGGGACGGCGTTGTCGATGGTCGGGTCGGCGCGGCCGTCCCGGTGGCTGTCCATCAGCTCGATGAACCGGCCGAAGAGGTAGGAGGCGTCGTGCGGGCCGGCGGCGGCCTCCGGGTGGTACTGCACCGAGAACGCGGGCAGGTCGAGGCAGTTGAGGCCCTCCACCACGTCGTCGTTGAGGCACACGTGGCTGACCTCGACGCGGCCGAACTCGCCCAGGGGCGCCTCGACCGGGCCGTCCAGGGGCGCGTCCACGGCGAAGCCGTGGTTGTGGGCGGTGATCTCCACGCGCCCGGTCCGCCGGTCCAGGACCGGCTGGTTGATCCCGCGGTGACCGAAGACCAGCTTGTAGGTGCCGAAGCCCAGGGCCCGGCCGAGCAGCTGGTTGCCGAAGCAGATGCCGAAGAACGGGATCCCGGCGCGCAGCACCTCCCGCAGCGTCTCGATCTGCCGCTCGGCGGTGGCGGGGTCGCCGGGGCCGTTGGAGAAGAACACCCCGCGCGGGGCCAGGGCCCGGATCTGCTCGAAGCCGGTGTCGGCGGGCACCACGTGCACGCGCACCCCGCGCTCGGCGAAGCGGTGCGGGGTCATCGACTTGATGCCGAGGTCCACCGCCACCAGCTCGTGCAGGACCTCGCCGGTCCAGCCGTGCTCGGCGGGCTCCACGACGTAGGCCTCCGGGGCGGAGACGGTCTCCGCGAGCCGGCGCCCCTCCATCCGCTCGGCGGCGCCGACCTCGGCCACGAGCTCGGCGTCGGGGCGCAGCGCGGCGTCCCCGGAGAAGATCCCGCCGCGCATCGCGCCGCGGTCCCGCAGGTGGCGGGTGATGGCGCGGGTGTCGACGTCCTGGATGCCGACGACGCCCTGCGCCGCCAGCTGCTCGTCGAGGGACCCCTCGGAGCGCCAGTTGGACGGGCGGCGGGCGGCGTCGCGCACGACGTAGCCGGACACCCAGATCCGCCGCGACTCGGCGTCGGCGGCGTTGACGCCGGTGTTGCCGATGTGCGGGGCGGTCTGCACGACGAGCTGGCCGGCGTAGGACGGGTCGGTGATGGTCTCCTGGTAGCCGGTCATGCCGGTGGAGAACACGGCCTCGCCGAGGGCGGTGCCGAGGGCGCCGTAGGCGCGGCCGCGGAAGACGCGGCCGTCCTCCAGCACGAGCACGGCGGGGTCAGTGGTGATCGAGCTCAAGGTCGTCCTCACGTTCGGGTCTGTGGGTCGGGAAGGCGGGGCGGCGGGCGCCGCCGGCGGGTCAGGAGTGCGGTGCCGGGACGATCGCCTCCACGGCGTCGAGGAGACGCTGCTTGTCCTCGGCCCGCTGGGTGCGGAAGCCGGTGTCCACCACGGTGGAGCCCAGCCGCCAGGTCAGCACGGCGAGCCCGTCCCGCTCCACGAACTTGCCGACCATCCCGGAGCTGGTGCCCACGGACACGAGGTCGGCGGCGGGGACGAACAGGCCCGGGGCGCCCTGCCGGTCCAGGAGCACGCCGTCGTCGTGGACCAGGGCCGTCGCCCGGGCGCGCACGCCCAGTCCGTGGGCCGCGATCCGCTCGAGCGGGGCGCCGGTCTCCGTGGTGCTCACGTACATGCCCGGGACCACGAGCCGGGGCTCGCGCTCCTCGATCCCCTCCGGCGGCGCGGCCGGCGCCGCGATCCCCGACTGGCGTCGCACGCGCGTGCGCCAGCCCCGGCGGAGCAGGGCGAAGAGCACGGCGAGGACGATGACCGTGACGAGCACGGTGCTGAGCTGGTCCATGGGACGGGGGCCTCCGGGCGGTGGAAGGGGGTCGGCGCGGTCAGGCGGCGGGGGTCGGGGCGGGGGTGTTGAGGGCCCCGTCGAGGACGGTGGGGTGGCCGCGGAAGAAGGTGGCGCGCACCGCGCCGGGCAGCTCCATGCCGCGGTAGGGGCTGTTGCGGCCCTTGGACGCGTGCCGGGCGGGGTCCACCACGGTGGTCGCGGCCGGGTCCCACAGGGTGATGTTCGCGGGCTCGCCCTCCTCGAGCGGCCGGCCCTGGCCGGCGAGGCGCCCGATCCGGGCGGGGGTCGCCGAGGTGATCCGGGCGACGTCGCGCCAGGTCAGCAGGCCGGTGTCGACGAGGCTGAGCTGGACCACGGACAGCGCGGTCTCGAGCCCGGTCATCCCGTTGGCCGCGCAGGACCACTCGCACTCCTTGTCCTCGGCCGGGTGCGGGGCGTGGTCGGTGCCGATCACGTCGATGGTGCCGTCGGCCACGGCCTCGCGCAGGGCGTGCACGTCCTCGTCCGTGCGCAGCGGCGGGTTGACCTTGAACACCGGGTCGAAGCTGCGGACCCGCTCGTCGGTGAGCAGCAGGTGGTGCGGGGTGGCCTCGGCGGTGACGTCGATGCCGCGCTGCTTGGCCCAGCGGACGATGTCCACGGAGCCCCTGGTCGAGAGGTGGCAGATGTGCACGCGGGAGCCGACGTGCTCGGCGAGCAGCACGTCGCGGGCGATGATCGCCTCCTCCGCGACGGCGGGCCAGCCGGTGAGCCCGAGCTCGGCGGACACGGCGCCCTCGTTCATCTGGGCGCCCTCCGTCAGCCGCGGCTCCTGGGCGTGCTGGGCCACGACGCCGTCGAAGCCCTTGACGTACTCCAGGGCCCGGCGCATGAGCACCGGGTCGTGCACGCACATGCCGTCGTCGGAGAACATCCGCACGCCCGCGCGGGACTCGGCCATCGCCATGATCTCGGACAGCCGCTCGCCCTTCAGGCCCACGGTCACGGCCCCCACGGGACGGACCTCGACCCAGCCCGCGGAGCGGCCCAGCTCGTGCACCTGCTCCACCACACCGGCGGTGTCCGCCACGGGATCGGAGTTGGCCATCGCGAAGACCGCGGTGTAGCCGCCGAGCGCGGCCGCCCGGGTGCCGGTCTCGACGGTCTCGGCGTCCTCCCGGCCGGGCTCGCGCAGGTGCGTGTGGATGTCCACGAGCCCGGGCAGGGCCACGAGCCCGGCGGCGTCGAGGACCCGGGCGTCGCCCGCGTCCGCGGCGAGGTCGGGGCCGATGCGCCGGATCACGCCGTCCTCGACGAGGATGTCGGCGGTCTGCTCGCCGAGCAGCTGGGCGCCCTGGATGAGGTACGAGGTCACGAGAGGTCAGCGCTCCTGGGGGTGCGGGGTGGAGGTGGGGTCGAGGTCGTCGCCGGAGAGCAGCAGGTAGAGCACCGACATCCGCACGGAGACGCCGTTGCGCACCTGGTCCAGGACCGTGGAGCGGGGGGAGTCCGCCGCGGCGGAGGAGATCTCCAGCCCGCGGTTCATGGGCCCCGGGTGCATGATCGCCGTGGCGGCCCCGGCGGCGTCGAGGGCAGCGACCCGCTCGGGGGTCAGCCCCCACTCCCGGGCGTACTCCTGGGCGGTCGGGAAGAACGCGGCGTGCATCCGCTCCCGCTGCACGCGCAGCATCATCACGGCGTCCGGGGCGGGGTCCAGGGCCTCGTCGAGGGAGAAGACCACCCGGCACGGCCAGTCCGCGATGCCGACGGGCAGCAGGGTTGGCGGGGCCACGAACGTGACCCGGGCGCCGAGGGTGGTGAACAGCCACAGGTCGGAGCGGGCCACCCGGGAGTGCAGGACGTCGCCGACGATCACCACGTGCATGCCCTCGAGGTCGAGCCCGCGGGTGCTCTCGCGGCCCTCGGTGCGGGCACGGTGCTGGCGCAGGGTCATGGCGTCGAGCAGGGCCTGCGTGGGGTGCTCGTGGGTGCCGTCGCCGGCGTTGACCACCGCGGCGTCGATCCAGTCGGACTCCGCCAGCTGCTGCGGGGAGCCGGAGGCCGAGTGCCGGATCACCACGGCGTCGGCGCTCATCGCCGCGAGGGTCTGGGCGGTGTCCTTGAGGGACTCCCCCTTCGAGACCGAGGAGCCCTTGGCGGAGAAGTTGAGGACGTCCGCGGACAGGCGCTTGGCGGCCGTCTCGAAGGAGATCCGGGTGCGGGTCGAGTCCTCGAAGAAGAGGTTGACCACGGTGCGGCCCCGCAGCGCGGGGAGCTTCTTGACGGAGCGCTGGCCCACGGCGGCCATCTGGTCCGCGGTGTCCAGGAACGTCAGGGCGGCGTCGTAGGAGAGGTCCTTCGTGGACAGCAGGTGCCTCATGCGCCGGTTCCCGGCACGGTGGTCTCGATGACCACGCAGTCGGCGTTCTCCGCCGCCCGGGGCTCCGGGTCGGTCTCGGCCAGCCGGACCCGGACCTTCTCCTGGGAGGAGGTGGGCAGGTTCTTGCCCACGTGGTCGGCGCGGATGGGCAGCTCCCGGTGGCCGCGGTCCACCAGCACGGCGAGGCGGACCACGCGGGGCCGGCCGACGTCCACGAGGGCGTCGAGGGCGGCGCGCACGGTGCGCCCGGAGTACAGGACGTCGTCGACGAGGACCACGGTGCGCCCGTCGATGCCCTGCACGGGGATGCGCGTCGGCTGGGGGGCGCGGGCGGGGTTCTTGCGCAGGTCGTCGCGGAACATCGTGACGTCGAGCTGGCCGAGGCTCGCGGCGGCGTCGAAGCCGGTGTCGGAGGCGGCGATCTTGGCGGCGATCCGCTGGGCCAGCGGATAGCCGCGGCGCGGGATGCCGAGCAGGACGAGGTCCGAGCTGCCTCTGTTGGCCTCGAGGATCTCGTGGGCGATGCGCGTCAGGGCGCGGTCGATGTCGGCTGCCGAGAGGATGACGCGCGCGGCGGCGGGTCCCGTCGAGGGACCGGCCGCGGAGGTGTCGTCGTTCATGGGTGCCGCCTCCTTCCCCGCCTCACAGGACGGACTTAAAGGTTGCTTGCTCGCCCCAAACTAGCACAGCGGCCCTGACGCCCCGGGCCCGGTGTGACGCCCGCCTCCCTCGGCGACCCCGCCCGGGCTAGGCGCTGTGGTCGGCCCGCTCCCACCAGGCGGCGGTGGCCGCGGCCGAGCCGAGGGCGACGAGCGCGACGCCCAGGACGCCGCCCGGACCGGCGCCTGCGGCGTCCGGGCCGGCCGTCCCGGCGAGGAGGGCGGGCACGGCCCAGGGGAACCACGCGCCGTGGCCGACCGCGGCGAGCACCTGGGCCACGAGGACGGTGAGGAACAGGACCGCCACGGCGGGCAGGTAGCCCCGGCCCACGCTCGCGGCCAGCCCGTAGGACGCGGCCAGGCCCGCCGTGAGCAGCCCGGTGCCGAGGACACCGGCGGCCCCGCGCAGGGCGACGCCGGCCGACCAGCCGGGCAGTCCCAGGGCCGCGCCGAGCCCGAGCACGAGCACGAGGAGGAGCACGGTGAGCGCCGCGCACCAGGCCAGCAGCAGCATCAGCTTGGCCAGGACCACGGCGGTGCGGGAGGTGGGCAGGGCCAGCAGGTCGGTCGCGGTCCGATCGGAGAACTCCCGGCCGAAGAGCCAGATCGCGGCGGTCCCGAAGATGATCAGCCCGCCCACCGCGACGGTCTGCGCGGTGAGGGCGAAGTACCCCGGCCAGTCCGCGGTGCCGCCGGTGAGCTGCGCCTTGGCGCCGAGCAGCCCCAGCGCCCGGGCCCGGTCGACGTCCTGGAGCACGTACATGAAGAACGCCCCGACGGCGGCGGCGAGGGCCACGGCCCCGGCGGTGGCCCAGGGCACGCGGGAGCGGCGCAGCTTCAGCGCCTCCGCCCCGAGGGCGGCCGCCGGCTCACCGGTCACCGGGGCGCTCCTGCCCGTGCTGCGCGCCCACCAGGCGCAGGAAGTAGGCCTCGAGGTCCTCGCGGACCACCGCGAGGCCGGTGGGGGGCACGCCGCCGTGGACGAGGGCGGCGGCCACGGCGTCCGGGCGGTCCGCGGCGCCGGCGTCGCCGAGCACGACCGCGGGCCCCGCGCGGTGCGCGTCGTAGCCGGCGGCGGCCAGGACCCGCACGGCCCGGGCGTCGTCGCGGGTGCTGAGCTCCAGGTGGCGGCGGACCCGGTCGGGCAGGGCGGTGGTGGCGAACTCGTCGAGCAGCCCGCCCCGGTGCAGGACGCCGATCCGGGTGGCCAGGCGGGCGACCTCGCCCAGGATGTGGCTGGAGAGCAGCACGGCGGTGCCGTGCTCGCGGGCGAGGCGCTCGAGCAGGGTGCGGACCTCGACGACGCCGGCCGGGTCCAGTCCGTTGACGGGCTCGTCCAGGACCAGCAGGGACGGGCGGTGCAGCACGGCCCGGGCCAGGGCCAGGCGCTGCAGGTTGCCCCGGGACAGGACGCGGGCGCGGCGGTCGGCGTGCTCGCCCAGCCCGAAGAGTTCCACGGCCTCCTGCACCGCGCTCGGCGACCGCAGCCGGCGCAGCCGCCGGGCGACCTCCAGGTTCTCGCGCACGGTCAGCTCCGGGTAGGCGGAGGCGGTCTCCACGAGGTAGCCGACCTCCGCCCAGACCGACCGGTCGCCGCGCCCGCGGCCGAGGATCGTAACGGTCCCGGCCGAGGGCCGGACCATGCCGAGGACCGTCCGCAGGACGGTGGTCTTGCCGGCGCCGTTGAGGCCCAGCAGCGCGTAGACCTCCCCCGGGCGGACCTCGAGGGTGACGCGGTCGACCGCGCGCACGGTCCCGTAGTGCTTCGAGACGCCCTGCAGGCGCAGCGCGGGAGCTGTCATGCGGACCTCCCCGGGACGCACGGTCGTGGTCCCGGAAATGGTAGCGCCCCGGGCGGGGGCCGGCGGCCCCGTCAGCCGAGCAGGGTCGGCTTCATCTGCTGCAGCCGGCCCAGCAGGCCGTTGACGAAGCGCGGGGAGTCGTCGCCCGCGAGCTCCTTGGCGAGGCTCACGGCCTCGGCCACGGCGACCCCGTCCGGGACTTCGTCGTTGAACAGCAGCTCCCAGGCCCCCACGCGCAGCACGTTGCGGTCCACCGCGGGCATCCGCTCGAGGGTCCAGCCCTGGGAGTACGTCTCGAGGTACTCGTCGAGCTCACCGCGGCGCATCGTGACGCCGAGCACGAGCTCCTCGGCGTACGGGGAGACCTGCGAGTCGCTGTGCATCCGGCGCCGCTCCATGACCTCGCGGGCGTCCTCGGAACGCTGCTCGGCCTCGAAGAGGATCTCCACGGCGCGCCGGCGCGCCTTGCCCCGGGCGCTCACTCGTTGACGCGGCCCAGGTAGTCACCCGTGCGGGTGTCGACCTTGACCTTGGTGCCCTGCTCGAGGAACAGCGGCACCTGGATCTGGTAGCCGGTCTCCACGGTGGCGGGCTTGGTGCCGCCGGTGGAGCGGTCGCCCTGCAGGCCCGGCTCGGTGTAGGTGATCTCGAGGACCACGGACGCGGGCAGCTCGATGTAGAGCGGGGCCCCCTCGTGCAGCGCGATGGTCACGTTGAGGTTCTCGAGCATGAAGTTGGCGGCGTCGCCCACCACCTCACCGGGGACGGTGATCTGGTCGTAGGTCTTGTTGTCCATGAAGACGTAGTCGGCGCCGTCCTGGTACAGGTACTGGTACTCGCTGCGGTCCACCGTGGCGGTCTCGATCTTCGCGCCGGCGTTGAAGGTCTTGTCGACGACCTTCCCGGAGGTGATGTTGCGCATCTTGGTGCGCACGAACGCCCCGCCCTTGCCCGGCTTCACGTGCTGGAACTCGATCACGTTCCAGAGGTTGCCCTCCAGCTTCAGGACGGTGCCGTTCTTGATGTCGTTGGTCGTAGCCACAGGTTCTCTCTCTGGTTGTCTGCGAAGTCGGCAGGTCGGCGCGGACAGGGGGTGTCGTCCCGGACCGCGGACCAGTCTAGCTGGGCGCGCCCTCGGCGATCTCCTGGTAGCTCGCGAAGAGGATCGCGGGGTCGGGGACCTCGAGCACGCGGGGTCGGCCGACGGCGTCGAGGACGACGAAGCGCAGCAGGTTCCCGCGCGTCTTCTTGTCCCGCTTCATGACCTCGAGCAGCCGCGGCCACTGGTCCCACCGGTACGCGGTCGGCAGGCCGAGGGAGGCGAGGATGCTGCGGTGGCGCTCGACGACGTCGTCGGCCAGGTTCCCGGCGGTGCGGGCGAGCTCGGCGGCGAAGACCAGCCCCACCGAGACCGCGGCGCCGTGGCGCCACTGGTAGCGCTCGTTGTGCTCGATCGCGTGGCCGAGGGTGTGCCCGTAGTTGAGCATCTCCCGGCGGCCGGCCTCGCGCAGGTCGCCGGAGACGATCTCGGCCTTGACCCGGATGCTGCGCTCCACGAGCTCCCGGACCACCTCGGACTGCGAGTCGCGCACCGCCTCCGGGTGGGCCTCGATCAGCTCGAGGATCCGCTCGTCGGCGATGAAGCCGCACTTGACGACCTCCGCCATGCCGGTGAGCAGCTCGTTCTCGGGCAGCGTCCGCAGCGTGTCGAGGTCGCACAGCACGGCCGCGGGCGGGTGGAAGGCGCCCACGAGGTTCTTGCCCTCGGCGGTGTTGATCCCGGTCTTGCCGCCCACGGCGGCGTCGACCATGCCGAGCAGGGTGGTGGGCACGTGCACCACGCGCACGCCGCGCAGCCACGTGGCGGCCACGAACCCTGCGAGGTCGGAGACCGCTCCCCCGCCCACGGACACGATCGCGTCCGAGCGGGTGAAGTCGTTCTGCCCGAGGACCTGCCAGCAGAAGGACGCCACCTGGACGTGCTTGCCCTCCTCGGCGTCGGGGATCTCGGCGGTGAACGCCTGGTAGCCCTGTCCGCGCAGCTCCTCCATGACCACGTCGCCGGTGCTGCGCAGCGCCCGCGGGTGGATGACGAGCACGCGCTGGACCCGGTCGCCGAGCACGCGGGGGACCTCGCCGAGCAGCCCGTGGCCGACGAGGACGTCGTAGTTCTCGGCCGGGCGCTCCCCGGTGACGGGGATGGTCGTGACGGTGCGGGGAGCGGACTCGCTCATGCCTGGGCCTCCTGGGTGCTGTCGGTGGTGCCGCCGGCGCTCCGCGCGGAGCGCAGGCGGGTGAGCTCCGCCTCGAGGTCGGCGCCGATCTCGGCGACGGGCCGGTTGCCGCGGCCGTCGAGGGTGATGTCGGCGAGCTCCTCGTAGCAGGCGCGCCGGGACTCGTAGAGCTCCTGCCAGCGCCGCTCCGGGTCCGGCTGGAGCATGGGGCGGGTCCGGTTGCCGCTGATCCGGGGCAGCACGGTCTCGGTGTCCACCTCGAGGTAGGCGACGAGCTCGTGGCGCAGCAGCTCGCGGGTGGACGGGGTCATGGGGGCGCCGCCGCCCACGGAGAAGATGGCGTTGGCGTGGTCCGGGTCCCGCAGGATCTCGGCCACGGTGTCCGCCTCGAGGTCGCGGAAGTACTTCTCGCCGTGCTCCGCGAAGATCTTCGAGATCACCCCGTACCGGGAGACGATGACCTGGTCGGCGTCCACGAAGTCGTAGCCGTAGAACTTGGACATGTGCAGGGCCAGGAAGGACTTCCCGGCGGCCATGGGCCCGATCAGCACCACGGGCCGCTGCGGGGTCTCGGCGGCGTCGGCCGGGGCGGGGAACTGCGCGTTCACGCCTGGGCCTCCCCGGTCTCGGCGGGCGCCGCCGCATCGGCGGGGGCCACGGTCTCGGCGGGGGCCACGAGGGGGTCGCCCATGTGGTCGTCGCGCGCCGCGGCGGCGTCGTCCCCGAAGGCCCCGAGCTCGCCGGCGGAGTGCAGGGACTCCGGGATCGCGGCGAGGTAGGCGTCCTTGTTGCGGGCGGTCTCGGTGATCGAGTCCCCGCCGAACTTCTCCGTCACGGCGTCGGCGAGCACGAGGGCGACCATCGCCTCGGCGACCACCCCGGCGGCGGGCACGGCGCAGACGTCCGAGCGCTGGTGGTGGGCGCGGGCGGCCTCGCCGGTGGCGACGTCGACGGTGCGCAGCGCCTTCGGCACGGTGGCGATGGGCTTCATGGCCGCGCGCACGCGCAGGACGTCGCCGATGGACATGCCGCCCTCGATCCCGCCGGCGCGGTTGCTCACACGGCGCACCGCGCCGTCGGCGCCGCGGGAGATCTCGTCGTGGGCCTCGGAGCCGGGCCGGGCGGCGGTCAGGAAGCCGTCCCCGACCTCGACGCCCTTGATGGCCTGGATGCCCATCAGGGCCCCGGCCAGGCGCGAGTCGAGCCGCCGGTCCCAGTGCACGTACGAGCCGAGCCCCGGGGGCAGCCCGTAGGCGAGGACCTCGACGACGCCGCCGAGGGTCTCCCCGTCCTTGTGGGCGGCGTCCACCGCCGTCACCATGGCCTCCGCCGTGGCGGGGTCGAAGCAGCGCAGGGGGTCGGCGTCGAGGCCGGGGACGTCGGAGGGCAGCGGGCGCGGGGCGTCCACCGGGGCGCTGACGGCGCCCACGGCCGTGGTGTGGGAGACGAGCTGCACGCCCACGGCCTCGAGGATCTTCGCGGCGACGGCGCCGAGGGCCACGCGCGTGGCCGTCTCCCGGGCGCTGGCGCGCTCGAGCACGGGCCGCGCCTCGTCGAAGCCGTACTTCTGCATGCCGGTGAGGTCCGCGTGGCCGGGGCGGGGGCGGGTGAGGGGGGCGTTGCGGGCGCGGCCCGCGAGCACCTCCGGGTCCACGGGGTCCGCGGACATCACCTCGCGCCACTTGGGCCACTCGGTGTTCGCGATCTCGATCGCCACCGGTCCGCCCTGGGTCACGCCGTGGCGCACGCCCCCGAGCAGGCGCACCTGGTCCTGCTCGAACTTCATCCGCGCGCCGCGCCCGTAGCCGAGCCGGCGGCGGGCCAGGGCGTCGCGGACGTCCTGGCTGGTCAGGCTCACCCCTGCCGGGACGCCCTCGATGATCCCGACGAGCGCCTCGCCGTGCGACTCGCCGGCCGTGAGCCAACGCAACATAACAACTCTTTCCGTTCGGGGTCTCGGCGACAGGGCCCCGCGGGGCCCTGTCGCCGACAGGTCTCAGGTGCGGGGCAGGGACGGGGCGGCGAGGATGGGCCGCCCCACGGCCGCGCACATCGCGGCGACCACGTCCTGCTCGCGGGGCAGGGGTGTGCCCGGATCGCGGCCGGTGAACAGGCGGATCTGGTCCACCGCCTGGAAGATCAGCATATCGAGTCCGGGGGCCACCGCTCCCCCGGCCCGGGACCAGGCCGCGGCCACCGCCGACGGCCACGGGTCGTAGGCGGCGTCCAGGAGGACGCCCGTGGTGGTCGGGGCGGCGGCCTCCAGCTGCGCCGCCAGCTCGTCCGCGCCGTGCGGGGGGAGGGTGGAGACGACCACGTCGAACGCGGCCAGGCAGCCCGGCGCCTCGTCCCACGCCCGCAGGTGCACGGGGATCCCGAGCCGGCGCCCCGCCTCGACGGCGCGCCCGGCGCGGGTGGCGGAGCGCACGAAGACGTCCACGGAGGCGGCCCCGAGCCGCTGCGCGGCGGCGACGGCGGCCGTGGCCGTGCCGCCCCCGCCGAGGACGGCGGCCCGGGGGACGGCCGGCACGGTGCCCGCCGCGAGCACCGCGCCCACGATGCCGGTGACGTCGGTGTTGTGGCCGAGCACCGTCCCGTCCGGGCGGAAGAGCAGGGTGTTGACCGCGCCGACCGCCGCCCCGAGGACCGTGAGCTCGTCCGCGCAGGCGGCGGCCACCGACTTCAGGGGCATCGTCACCGACAGCCCGCGCCAGGCGGGGTCGGCCCGGCGGGCGTCGACGAACGGCGGGAGCTGCTCCTCGACCAGGTCGTGGGCGTCGTAGTGCACGTCCTCGCCCAGCACCGCGTACGCGGCGCGGTGCAGGTCCGGGGACCTCGAGTGGCCGATGGGGTGGCCCACCACGGCGGCGCGGGCGGGACTCACCCGCACCGGCCCTCGTTCTCGCTGCACCACTGGTTGTACTCCTCCACGTACCCCAGGTGCTCCGCGTAGGTCTCGGCGAACTTCGTCTCGCCCGTGTCCAGGTCCACGGTCACCCAGAAGTAGTAGTCGTTGTCCTGCGGGTCGGCGGCCGCCACGATGGCGGCGTCGCCCGGGGAGCCGATGGGGCCCACCGGCAGGCCGGGGTTGGCGAAGGTGTTGTACCGGTTGGACTCGTCGCGGCGCTCCTCCTCCGAGAAGTCGTAGCTGCGGCGGTCGAGGCCGTAGGTCACGGACGCGTCGGACTGGATGAACCCGGAGGTCTCGCCGTCGGGGTTCTCGAGCCGGTTCTCGATCGCGCCGGCCACCACGTCGTAGTGCTCGGGTTGGACCTCGAACTCGATGATCGAGCCGATGGTGAGCACCTCGAAGATCTGGTCCTCGTCGCTGATGCCGTTGTCGTCGAGGGTCGTGCGGGTGCGGTCCACCATCGTCTGCAGGATCTGCTCAGCCGTGGCGTCCAGCGGGAACCGGTACTCGCCCGGGTGCAGCCAGCCCTCGAGGGTGGGGAAGCGGTCCGGGATCCCGAACGTCGCCGTGTCCTCCCGATAGGCCTCGAACTCGGAGACGGGGATGCCGGTGGACTCGCTGAGGACCCCGAACACGTCGGTCATCCGCAGGGTCCGGTTGACCGCCGCGTAGTGGGTGGCCTCGTCCTCCTCCATGAGCGCGTCCACGGCGGCCTCCGAGCTCATCTCCGTGCGCAGCTCGTACTCGCCCGGCTGGATGAACTGCTCGGCGTGCTCCTCCTGGTAGGTCTCGACGAACGTCTCGGCGTCCGCCACGATCCCCTGCGCCTCGAGGGCCACGGCGATCTGGCCGGTGGTGGCGCCGTCGGCCACGGAGAAGGTCACGGGGTCCTTGCCGTCACCGCGGTAGTCGCGGACCTCGAACCACCGGAAGGTGGAGCCGAGCACGGACACCGTGATCAGCGCGGCGAGCAGGAACAGGGCGATGGCCGTGGTCAGAGAGACGCGGCCGCGGCGCCGGCGCCGCTTGACCTGCTCGGGGGTGAGCTCCTCGTGCTCGAAGACGCCGCGCAGGCCCGTGGAGGGCTCCCGCGAGGACGGGGCGTCCAGGAGGCTGCCCAGACCGCCGCCGGACGACTCCCGGGGCGCCTCGGGTCGGCGGGGCGCCGACTGGTCGTACGGATCGTCGCTCACGAATGCTCTCCGTCCGGATCGGTGGTCGTCAACGGTGCCGTGCGCGCCCGGTCGGGCGCTCCGGCGGTGTCCTCGGCGGTGTCCTCGGCCGTGTTCCCGGCTCCGGTGGACGACTCCCCGCGGCGGGCCGCGGCGGGACCCTGCCCGTCGCGGTCACCCCCATTATGCGGGACGGCGGGTGCCGCGGCGCCGGGGACCGGCGGGTCCACCGGCGCGCCGGGCTCCGCCCCGGTCGCCCTGGCCCGGTCCACGGCGCTCTGCAGGATGGTGGCCGCGGCCACCTGGTCGACCTTGTCCATGTGGTCGCGGCGGGCGACCCCGGCCTCCAGCAGCGCCCGGTGGGCGTCCACGGTGCTGAGGCGCTCGTCGACCAGCCGCACCGGCACGTCGCGGCCCTTCACGCGCAGCCGCCGTACGAGGGCCTCCGCGTAGTCGCGCGCCATCGCGGTCGAGGCGTTCTCCCCGCCGTCGAGGCTGCGGGGCAGCCCCACGTAGACGGCGACGACGTCGTGCTCCTGGACCAGACCGGCCAGCAGCTTCACGTCGAAGCCCTTCCGGGGGTCGCGCCGCAGCGTGGTGAGCGGCGTGGCGAGGATGCCGTCGGGGTCGCACAGGGCGACCCCGACGCGGACGAGGCCGACGTCGACCCCCATCCGCCGTCCCCGGGCGTAGGCGTCGCTCACGCGGCGGCGCCGCCCGTCGCCCGGGCGATGTCGGCCAGCACCGCGTCCAGGGCGGCCCCCGTCTGGGCTGGGTCCTGCCCGCCGCCCTGGGCGATGTCGTCCTTGCCACCGCCGCCGCCGCCGAGGACCTTGGCGGCCGTGCGCACGAGCCGGCCGGCCTGCACCCCGGCCGTGCGGGCGCCCTCGGTGGTCGCCACGAGGACCAGGGGACGGCCCTTGGCCGTGCCCGTGACGGCGACGACGAACGGCTCCGCCGTCATCCGGCCGCGCAGGTCGAGGGCGAGCGAGCGGACGTCGTCGGCCCCGGAGACCTCGCCCATGTCGTGGGTCAGGACCTTCACGGCGCCGACCTCCCGCACCCCGTCGAGCAGGGAGCCCGCCTGCGCCTGGAGCTTCTCCCGGCGCAGGACCGCGAGCTCCTTCTCGGCCGACTTCAGCTTCTCGAGGGTGCCCGCCAGGCGCTCGGGCAGCTCCGCGGAGGACTGCACCTTGAGCATGCCGGTGAGCTGGTGCACGAGGGTCCGCTCGGCCGCGAGGTGGCGGAACGAGTCCAGGCCCACGAGCGCCTCGACGCGGCGGTTGCCCGAGCCCACGGACTGCTCGGTGAGCAGGGTGAGGGAGCCGATCTGGGCGGTGCCGCCCACGTGCGTGCCGCCGCACAGCTCCCGGGACCAGGGTCCGTTCAGCTCGACCACGCGCACCCGGTCCCCGTACTTCTCGCCGAACAGGGACATGGCGCCCATGGCCTTGGCCTCGTCGAGGGCCATCTCCTGCGTGACGACCTCGTGGTTGGCGTGGATCGCCGCGTTGGAGACCTCCTCGATCTCCCGGCGCTGGGCCTCGGCGAGCCCCTCGCCCCACGCGAAGTCGAAGCGCAGGTACCCCTCCTTGTTGAAGGAGCCGCGCTGGACGGCCTCGGGGCCGAGGATGTCGTGCAGAGCCGCGTGGACGATGTGGGTGCCGGTGTGGGCGGCCTCGGCGGCGCGCCGGCGGGCGACGTCCACCTGGGCTAGCACCGTGGCCCCGGAGAGGGCCTCGCCCTCGCGCACGACCGCCTGGTGCACGGACAGCCCCTTGACGGGCTGCTGGACGTCGGTGACCTCGAGCACGAAGCCGTCGCCGCTGATGGTGCCCCGGTCGGCGGCCTGGCCGCCGGCCTCGGCGTAGAACGGCGTCTCGTCGAGGACGACCTCGACGTGCTCCCCGGCCGAGGCTGCGGGGACGGTCACGCCGTCCTGCAGCAGGGCGCGCAGCACGGTCTCGTGGCCGAGCCGGGTGTAGCCGGTGAACACCGAGCCGCCCTCGTCGACGAGCCGGCGGAACACCGAGAGGTCGGCGTGGGCGCCCTTCTTGGCGCGGGCATCCTGCTGCGCGCGGTGGCGCTGCTCCTCCATGAGACCGCGGAACGCCGTCTCGTCGACCGCGACCCCGGCCTCCGCGGCCATCTCGAGGGTCAGGTCGATGGGGAAGCCGTAGGTGTCGTGCAGGGCGAAGGCCTCCGCGCCGGAGACGGCCTGGCCCTGGCGCCGGGCGCCGGCCACGGCCTCGTTGAGCCGGGTGGTGCCGGACTCGATGGTCTTCAGGAACGCCCGCTCCTCGGCGTAGGCGATCCGGGAGATCCGCTCGAAGTCCTCGGCCACGTAGGGGTAGACGCCGCGCATGGCGTCCCGGGAGGCGGGCAGCAGCACGGGCAGGCAGGGCTCGGTGACGCCCATCAGGCGCATCGCGCGGATCGCGCGGCGCAGCAGGCGGCGCAGGATGTACCCGCGGCCCTCGTTGGACGGGCTCACGCCGTCCGCGATGAGCATCAGCGAGGAGCGGACGTGGTCGGCGACCACGCGCATCCGCACGTCGTCGTCGTAGCCCTTCTCCCCCGGCTTCTCGGAGCCGTGGTACCGCTTCCCCGAGAGCTCGGACGCCCGGTCCAGGACGGGGCGGACCTGGTCGGTCTCGTAGAAGTTCTCGACGCCCTGGAGCAGCATGGCCAGGCGCTCGACGCCCAGGCCGGTGTCGATGTTCTGCTCGGGGAGGTCGCCCAGGATCTCGTAGTCCTTGCCCGAGCCCTCACCGCGCTGGTACTGCATGAAGACGAGGTTCCAGATCTCGATGTACCGGTCGTCGTCGACGGCCGGCCCGCCCTCCCGGCCGTACCGGGGGCCGCGGTCGTAGAAGATCTCGGAGTCGGGGCCCGCGGGGCCGGGCTGGCCGGTGTCCCAGTAGTTCTCGTCCCGGCCCAGCCGCTGGATCCGCTCGGCGGGCACCCCCACGGTGTCCTTCCAGAGCGTGTAGGACTCCTCGTCGCCCTCGTAGACGGTCACCCACAGCCGGTCCGGGTCCAGGCCGAAGCCGCCCTTCTCGAGCGGGCTGGTGAGCAGCTCCCACGCCATGGGGATGGCCCGCTCCTTGAAGTAGTCGCCGAAGGAGAAGTTGCCGGCCATCTGGAAGAACGTGCCGTGCCGGGCGGTCTTGCCCACCTCGTCGATGTCCAGGGTGCGGATGCACTTCTGGATGGACGTGGCGCGCCGGTAGGGGGCGGTCTCCTGGCCGAGGAAGTACGGGATGAACGGGACCATGCCCGCGATCGTGAACATGGCACCCGGCTGGGAGGAGATCAGCGAGGCGGAGGGCACCACGGTGTGGCCCTGGCCTTCGAAGTAGTCCAGCCAGCGCTTGGTGATTTCCTGAGAGAGCATTACCGGTGCTTTCCTTCGCGTTCGGTCGAGGGGTCGGTGGGCTCCGCGGCGGCCCCGGCCGCGCGGGGGGCGGCGGTGCCGTCGAGCACCGGCGGGGCGGTGCGGCCGGCGGCGAGACGGCCGGTCTGCGGCCGGGGGGCGGCGACGCCGAAGGACTCGCGCAGCTCGGCCTCGCGCTCGTCCATGCCCGTGCGCACGGTGGCGGCGAAGCGGTAGAGCCGGGAGCGCCAGTCCCCGGGGCGGGGCGCGCGCGCGGCGCCGGTGCCGCCCGGCACGGAGAGGTCCTGGCCGGGTGACCGGGCGAGGCGGGTGGCGGCGGCGCCGAGCACGCCGCCGGCGGCCACGAGGGCGAGCCGGCCCCAGAAGCTCATGGCCGGTCCTCCCCCGGGGCGCCGGGGACCTGCTCGTCGGCGGCCCCGAAGCGGTCGGCCCGGTGGGAGCCGTGCGGGGCGGTGTCGCCCGTGAACGCCCGGCGGACGCCGTGCGAGAACGCGGCGACCTTGATCAGCGGCTGGCCCACGGTGGAGGCCACCAGGGAGGACAGCGCGGAGACGTTCGCGGAGGCGTCGGAGACGTTGGTCGTGATCCCGTCCACCTTCTCGAGCTGCGAGTTGGTGGTCGAGACGGTGCGGGTGACCTCGTCGATGAGGGGGACGGTCTCGTTGTTGAGCGAGCGGATCGTCAGCCGCAGCTCGTCGAAGACCTTGCCGAGCTTGAGGATCGGCACCGCGAGCAGGAGCACCAGCACGGCGAACACCCCCGCGGCGAGCAGTCCTGCGATTTCTCCACCGGTCATGGGGCGGCGCGCTCCTTGCTGGTCGGGTCGGGGGGCCGGGGCGGCGGGACCGCCCGGGCGTGCGGGGACGGGCACCGGCGCGGTGCCCGGGGATCAACTGTACCGAACGGAAGAGCCCGCGGCGCAGGCGCCGCGGGCTCTCCGCAGGGAAGGCCCTGCCCCCGGGGGGTCCCGGCGGCAGGAGCCCGCAGGATCAGGCCATGCGGGCGTAGTACTCCACCACGAGCTGCTCCTCGCAGGTCACGGGGACCTCGGCGCGCTTGGGCTTGCGGACCAGCTTGGCCTGCAGCTTCTCGATCTGCACGTCGAGGTAGCCCGGGGTGTCGGGCAGCACGGCCTGGTGCGCGCCGGCGGCGGCGACCTGGAAGGGCACCATCTTCTCCGACTTGGCGTGCACGTGGATCAGCTGACCCTCCTTGACCTGGTAGGAGGGGCGGTCCACCCGCTCGCCGTCCACCAGGATGTGGCGGTGCACGACCATCTGGCGGGCCTGGGCCATGGTCCGGGCGAAGCCGGAGCGCAGGACCAGGGCGTCCAGGCGGGACTCCAGCAGGGCGACCAGGTTCTCACCGGTCTGCCCCTCCTGGCGCTTGGCCTCGACGTAGGCGATGTGCATCTGCTTCTCGCGGATGTTGTACTGCGCCCGGAGACGCTGCTTCTCGCGCAGCCGGACGGCGTAGTCCGAGTCGGCCTTCCGGCGGGCACGGCCGTGCTCACCGGGGCCGTAGGGACGGCGCTCGAAGTACTTCTCGGCCTTCGGGGTCAGGGCGATCCCGAGGGCGCGGGACTTGCGCACCTGGCGGCGCGCACGCGTGTTGTTAGCCACGTTTACCTTTCACAATGCGGTGCCCTCCCCCGTCCGGCGGGCGGTGCGGGGGGAGCGTGTTCTGTTCGGTCCGGCCTCCGAGGACGGGATCGGTCCCGCCGGAGAGGTGAGGATCAGCCGCAATCCTCCTGTCCTGCAAGCGCCGTGGCCGCGCGCCGCGCACCGTGGTTGAGGCGGTGCGCCGGGCGTGAGGGAGCACGGGCCTTGCCGGCCGACGTCCCACTATAGCGTGTGCGGGGCCGTGGCGCGCCCCCGGGTGCTCGCGCCGGGACCGGGCCGGGCCCCGTCCCGGTCCTGGCGCGCCGGAGCGCCGCCCGGGGGTCCCGGACGGCGCTCCGGCGGTGAGCGCTCGGCGCGGATGCGGTCAGTCGACGTCCTCGTCCACCCAGTCGAAGGTCTTGGTGACGGCCTTCTGCCAGTTGCGGAACAGCCGGCCGCGCTCGGCGTCCTCCATCTGCGGCTCCCAGCGCTTGTTCTCGGCCCAGTTCGCGGTGACCTCCTCCGTCCCGGACCAGAAGCCGACGGCGATGCCCGCGGCGTAGGCGGCGCCGAGGGCCGTGGTCTCGGTGACCTCCGGGCGGATCACCGGGACCCCGAGCTGGTCCGCCTGGAACTGCATGAGCAGCTCGTTGGCGGTCATCCCGCCGTCCACCTTGAGCTCGGTGATGTCCACCCCGGCGTCGGCGTTCATCGCCTCGACCACCTCGCGTGACTGGTAGGCCGTGGCCTCCAGGGCGGCCCGGGCGATGTGGCCCTTGTTGACGTAGCGGGTCAGGCCCACCAGGGCGCCGCGGGCGTCCGAGCGCCAGTACGGGGCGAACAGGCCGCTGAAGGCCGGGACGAAGTAGGCCCCGCCGTTGTCCTCGACCGACGCGGCCAGGGACTCGACCTGCGGCGCCGAGGAGATGATGCCCAGGTTGTCGCGCAGCCACTGGACCAGGGAGCCGGTCACGGCGATGGAGCCCTCGAGGGCGTACACGGCGTCCTGGTCGCCGATCTTGTAGCACACGGTGCTCAGCAGCCCGTTCTCCGAGTGCACCACCTCGGTGCCCACGTTCATCAGCACGAAGCTGCCCGTGCCGTAGGTGTTCTTGCCCATGCCCTTCTCGAAGCACGCCTGCCCGAACATCGCGGCCTGCTGGTCGCCGAGGATGCCGGCGATCGGCACGTCCTTGAGGAAGCCGCGGGTGCGGCCCTTGCCGTAGACCTCGGAGGAGGAGCGGATCTCGGGCAGCATCGACGTGGGGATGCCCATGTCGGCGCAGATCTCCTCGTTCCAGTCGAGGGTGGCCAGGTTCATCAGCATGGTGCGCGAGGCGTTGGTGACGTCGGTGACGTGCACCCCGCCGTCCACGCCGCCCGTCATGTTCCACACCAGCCAGGAGTCGGTGTTGCCCATGAGCAGATCGCCGCGCTCGGCCCGCTCCCGGGCGCCGTCCACGTTGTCCAGGATCCACTTGACCTTCGGGCCCGAGAAGTAGCTGGCCAGGGGCAGGCCCACCCGGTCCTTGTACCGGTCCGCGCCGACCTCCCCGCCGAGCTCCTCGGCGATCTTCTGGGTGCGGGTGTCCTGCCAGACGATGGCGTTGTAGACGGGCTCCCCGGTGGTGCGGTCCCAGACCACGGTCGTCTCGCGCTGGTTGGTGATGCCCACGGCGGCCAGGTCCCGGGCGTTGATCTCGGCGGAGGCCTCGGCGTCGGCGACGACCTTGCGGACGTTGCGCCAGATCTCCATGGGGTCGTGCTCCACCCAGCCGGCGCGCGGGAAGATCTGTTCGTGCTCGAGCTGGCCGGTGCTGACGATCGTGCCCCGGTGGTCGAAGATGATCGCGCGGGAGCTCGTGGTGCCCTGGTCGATGGCCATGACGTACTTGGTGTCGGTGCTCATGGGTGGTCCCTCACTTCGTTGTGGTGTCGTGGACGGGTCGGTGGTGGTGCGGGCGTCAGGCGGGCACGTTGGCGTACAGCTGGTAGAAGCCGCCGGCGAGCACGGCGCCGATGAGCGGACCCACGACCGGGACCCAGGCGTAGGCCCAGTCGCTGGAGCCCTTCCCGCGGATGGGCAGCACGGCGTGGGCGATGCGCGGACCGAGGTCACGGGCGGGGTTGATGGCGTAGCCCGTGGGCCCGCCGAGGCTCGCGCCGATGCCGACCACGAGCAGCGCCACGGCCAGCGGCCCGATCTCCGAGGGCGTGTTGCCGAAGAGCAGGATCACGATGACGAGGACGAACGTGCCGATCACCTCGGTGACCACGTTCCAGCCGTAGGAGCGCACGGCGGGTCCGGTGGAGAACACGGCCAGCTTGGTCTCCGCGTCGATGTCCTCGTCGAAGTGCTTCTTGTAGGCGAGGAAGGCCAGCACGGCGCCCAGGAAGGCGCCGACCAGCTCTCCGGCGAAGTAGACGAGCGTGCTGACGAGGGTGACGGCCACCCCGGGGGCGTACTCCTCGGCGCCGCTGGCCCACAGGCCCACGGTCACGGCGGGGTTGATGTGCGCGCCGGACTGCCAGGCGACGTAGACGCCGGCGAACACCGCCAGGCCCCACCCGAAGTTGATCATCAGGAACCCGCCGCCGAGTCCCTTGGTCCTCGGCAGCACGGCGTTGGCGACCACGCCGGCGCCGAGCAGGATCAGCATCGCGGTGCCCGCGACCTCGGACCAGAAGACGGTGGACAGGGAGATGGGCACGGTGGGCGCGACGGCCTGTACCACTGCGTTCGACATCGACAGCACTGCGACTCCTCAGGTGGTGCGGATTGGGTGGACCGGCCGTCCGTCGGGGACGGCCGGTGGGGGGTGGGGTCGGGGGACGGGGCTCGGTGGGACGGGTGGGCGCTCAGGCCTCGGAGGGGCGCACGAGCTCCAGGACGTCGGGGGCCGCTGCCCGTGCGGCGGCGGCGGCGGTGTCGTCCGGGGTTCTCGCGGCCTCGTCCTCCGCCGCGCAGCGGAGCCGGTAGGCCTCGACCTCGGCCCCCCGCCGCCGGTCGTCCCAGCCGAGGGCCTCGGCCGCGAGGTCCGCGATCTCCTCGACCGCGTCGAGGCCGTGGCGGGCCTGCTCCCACGTGAGCCGGGTGCGCGTGTCGAAGATGTCCTCGAGGTGCAGCGCGCCCTCGTGGGTGCAGGCGTGCACGATCTCCGCCCGCAGGTAGGCCGGGGCCCCCTCCAGGGGGCGGCCCAGGTCGGGGCGGTCCTCCACGAGCTCGGCGATCTCGGTGATCGCCGACCCGTAGCGGCCGAGCAGGTGCTGCACCCGCTCCTCGTTCCAGTCGTGCCGGGCGCCGAGGCTGCCGGCCTGGTGGCGGAGCGCGAGATAGCCCTCCGCGCCCAGCAGCGGAGTGCGGTCGGTGACCGAGGGCACGGCCTTGGCCCGCTCCTCCCCCAGGGCGAGGTCCACGGCGTCCTCGGCCATCACCCGGTAGGTGGTGAGCTTGCCCCCGGCGATCGTGATCAGCCCGGGGGCGACCTCGGTCACGGTGTGCTCGCGGGAGATCTTCGTGGACTGCGCGTCCCCGCCGCCCTTCTTCGTCCCGGGCTGCAGCAGCGGCCGCAGCCCGGCGTACGTGCCGATCACGTCCTCGCGGGTGAGCGGCCGGTCGAGGACCACGTTGGCGTGGTCGATGACGTAGTCGATGTCCTCCGCGGTGGCCACCGGGTTGACGAGGTCCTGGTGGTAGGGGGTGTCGGTGGTGCCGATGATCCAGTACCGCGCCCACGGGATGATGAAGAGCACGGACTTCTCGGTCTGCAGGATCAGCCCGCTCTCGCCGCGGATCCGCTCGCGGGGCACGATGATGTGGATGCCCTTGGAGGCGAGCACCTTCAGCCCGCCCTCGGCGTGGGCCAGGTCCTGGGTCTGCTCGGTCCAGACCCCGGTGGCGGCAATGACGGTCTTCGCCCGCACCGTGTGCTCCGCCCCCGTCTCGAGGTCGCGCACGGTGGCGCCGACCACCCGGCCGGTCTCGTCCGTGGGGAAGGACACGGCCCGCGTGCGGTTGGCCGCGAGCGCGCCGTAGCGCACGGCGGTGCGCACGATGGTGACGACGAGGCGGGCGTCGTCGACCTGGCCGTCCCAGTACTTGACGGCGCCGACCATGGAGCCGGGCTTGATGTCGGGGAAGACCCGCTGGACGCCCTTGAAGCTGTAGTGCCGCTGGTAGGGCAGGGTCGCGACCTTGGCGCCGATGTGGGCCAGGGCGTCGTAGAGACCGATGCCGGCGGTGACGTAGGGCCGCTCCCAGAAGCGGTGGGTCAGCGGGTAGAGGAAGGGCACGGGCTTGACGAGATGGGGGGCGAGGAAGTCCAGGAGCAGCTCGCGCTCGCGCAGCGCCTCGGAGACGAGCTTGAAGTCGAGCTGCTGGAGGTAGCGCAGGCCGCCGTGGACGAGCTTGGAGGACCACTGCGAGGTGCCGCCGGCCCAGTCCTGGGCCTCGACGATGCCGGTGCGCAGTCCGCGGGTCACGGCGTCCAGGGCGATGCCGGCGCCGGTGATGCCGCCGCCGACCACGAGGACGTCGAGCTCGGGGCCGTCGGAGAACTCGGCGAGTGCGCGGTCCCGTTCGGCGCTGGAGAGGGTGGGGTGGGCCATGGTGGGGAACTCCTCGGGGCGGGTGGTTGCGGACGGGAAGGTGCTCTGCATCACACTCTGTCCTGGGTTGCACCTATGCTCAAAGCAAATGAACGGACGTGCAGGGAAGGGTGGGTCACATGCACGGTGATGCCGAGCTCCACCACGCGGCGGAGCTGTACTACGTGCAGGGCATGACGATGGAGGCGGTGGCGGACCGCTTCGGGGTCTCCCGCCCCACGGTCTCGCGGATGCTGCAGGCCGCCAGGGAGCGGGGCATCGTGCGGATCAGCCTCGCGGCTCCCCCGCACGCGGGACACGACCTGTCCCACCGGCTGCGGGAGGCCTTCGGGGTGACGGTGCATGTGGCGGGCACCCCGCGCACGGCCACGGAGCCCCAGCGGCTGGAGTCCGTGGCCCGGGCCGCGGCGGGGCTGCTGGGCGACTGGTTCGGGGACGGGATGACGCTGGCGGTCGCCTGGGGGATCACGACCTCGGCGATCGGGGGCCACCTGCAGCCGAAGGCCACGCGGGACGCTGTGGTCGTGCAGATGAACGGCGCGGTCAGTGCCCGCTCCACGGGGGCGGCACAGTCCTCGGCGCTGCTCGGGCAGATGTCGGCGGCCTTCGGGGCCGCGCTGCTGCCCTTCCCCACCCCCGCGTTCTTCGACCAGGAGGAGACGCGGCGGCTGATGTGGCAGGAGTCCTCGGTGCGGCGGGTGCTGGCGGTGCGCAACGCGGCGGACCTGGCGGTGTTCAGCGTGGGGGCCTTCCGCGGTCCGATGATCTCCCAGGTGTACACCAGCGGCTACCTGCCGGAGGACGCGCTCCGGGAGCTGTCCGCGCACCGGGTGGTCGGCGACGTGTGCACGGTCTTCCTGCGGGAGGACGGGACCTACGCCGACATCGACTACAACCGGCGGGCGAGCGGGCCCACGCCGATGGAGCTGCGGCGGATCCCGCGACGGCTGTGCGTGGTGGCGGGGGACCACAAGGTGCCGGGCGTGGTGGGCGCCCTGCGGGCGGGCGTGGTCACGGACCTGCTCATCGACGAGCGCACGGCCGCGTCGGTGGTGCGCCACCTGTTCGGCCGCTGAGCCCGGCGGTCACCGGCCCCGGACGATGCCCCGCAGGATCTCCAGGCGGTGGGCGATCTCGCGCTCGCGGCCGTGCTCGGTGGGCCGGTAGTAGTCGGTGCCCACGAGTTCGTCGGGAGGGTACTGCTGGGCGGCCACGCCGTTGGGCTCGTCGTGGGAGTAGACGTAGCCCCGGCCGTGGCCGAGCTGGCCCGCGCCGGGGTAGTGGGCGTCGCGCAGGTGGAGCGGGACGGGTCCGGCCCGGCCGGCGCGGACGTCGGCGATCGCCTCGTTGATCGCGGTGTAGGCGGCGTTGGACTTCGGGGCGGTCGCCAGGTGCGCCACGGCCTGGGCCAGCGGGATCCGCCCCTCGGGCATGCCGATGAGCTGCACGGCGTCGGCCGCCGCCACCGCGGTCTGCAGGGCGGTCGGGTCGGCGGTGCCGATGTCCTCGGAGGCGGAGATGATGAGCCGGCGGGCGATGAACCGCGGGTCCTCCCCCGCCTCGATCATCCGGGCCAGGTAGTGCATCGCGGCGTCGACGTCGGAGCCGCGGATCGACTTGATGAACGCGCTGACCACGTCGTAGTGCTGGTCGCCGTTCTTGTCGTAGCGCACCGCCGCCCGGTCGAGAGCCTCCTCGGCGTGCTCCCGGGTGATCAGCGGCACCGGCCGCGCATGGTCCCCGCCGTCGTCCCCGCCGTCGTCCCCGTCGATGCCCTCGTCCCCGTCCGCGCCCGCGACCGCGTCGTGGCCGTCCGGCTGCTCCGAGAACGCGACCCCGGCGGCGGCCTCGAGAGAGGTCAGGGCCTTGCGGGCGTCCCCGCCGCACAGGTCCAGGAGGTGCTCGCGGGCCTCCGCGGAGAGCTCCACCTCGCCGTTCAGCCCCCGGGGGTCGGCGACGGCCCGGTCCAGCAGCGCCCCGATGTCGGCGCGCTCCAGCGGCTGCAGCGTGAGCAGCAGCGAGCGCGAGAGCAGCGGCGAGATCACCGAGAAGGACGGGTTCTCCGTGGTGGCCGCGACCAGCACCACCCACTGGTTCTCCACCCCGGGCAGCAGCGCGTCCTGCTGGGCCTTGGTGAAGCGGTGGATCTCGTCGAGGAACAGCACCGTGGTGCGCCCGTGCAGGTCCCGGTCCGTGAGCGCCTCGTCCATCACCTTCCGCACGTCCTTGACGCCGGCGGTGATCGCGGAGAGCTCCACGAACTTCCGGGACACGCCCCGGGCGATCACGTGGGCCAGGGTGGTCTTGCCCGTGCCCGGGGGGCCCCACAGGATGATCGACGACGGTCCCGCCGGGCCGCGGTCCTCCCCCGCCAGCACCTGCAGCGGGGAGCCGGGCTTGAGCAGGTGCTGCTGGCCCACGATCTCGTCGAGGCGGCGCGGGCGCATCCGCACCGCCAGCGGCGCCCGGGAGCGGGAGCGCCGCGCACGGCCGGCGGGGCGGGCGGTGCGGTCCGCCCCGTCCCCGTCGGTGAGGGGACCGGGGTCGGGGGCGTCGAGGTCGTCGAAGAGGGAGCCGGTCACCCCCTCAGGCTAGCGGCTGCGCCCGTCGCGGCCTGTCGGAAGCGGGGAGGATGGGCGTACGATCAGCACGCTGATCACGTCGGTGCCGTCGGCGGGCGCGCTCCGCCCGGCGACGGCCACGGCCGCTGCGGCGCGGGGTCCACCGGGGATCCCGCCCGGCCCTTCCAGGAATGAGGTACCGGTGTTCGAGGCCCCGAGTCTGCTCTTCGCCGCCGCCGGGCTCGCCGTGTTCGCGGCCGCCCTGCTGCCCCGCCTGCTCGTGCGGGCCCCCGTGTCGATGCCCATGGTGTTCCTGGCCGCCGGGGCGGTGGTCTTCGCCGTGGCCGACACCCTGCCCGACCCGGACCCGGTGGCCCACAGCGCCGTCACCCTGCACCTGAGCGAGATCTGCGTGATCGTCTCGCTGATGGGCGCCGGGCTGGCCCTGGACCGCCCGCTGGGCTTCCGGCGCTGGGCCACGACCTGGCGGCTGCTGGGGATCGCCATGCCCCTGAGCCTGCTCGGGGCGGCCCTGCTCGGGTGGTCGGTGCTGGGGCTGAGCGCGGCCGGGGCCGTGCTCGTGGCCGCGGCGCTGGCCCCCACCGACCCGGTCCTGGCCTCCGAGGTGCAGGTCGGGGAGCCCTCCGAGTCGCAGGAGGACCTCGAGGGCGAGGACGAGGTCCGTTTCGGGCTCACCTCGGAGGCGGGGCTCAACGACGGCCTGGCCTTCCCGTTCGTCTACCTCGCCATCGCCCTGAGCATCGTGGGCACCGCTCCCGGCGCGTGGCTGCCGCACTTCCTGAGCGTGGACGTGGCCTGGCGGATCGCGGTCGGCTGTCTCGCCGGGGTCCTGGTGGGCCTGCTCCTGCGGCGGCTCTTCTTCCGCTCCCCGCTCGACAGCGTCCGCACGACTGCGCAGACCGAAGGGTTCGTGGCCCTGGCCGCCACCTTCCTCACCTACGGTGTGACCGAGATGGTCGAGGGCTACGGCTTCGTCGCCGTGTTCGTGTGCGCGGTGACCATCCGGGCGGGCGAGCGGGTGCACGGCGCCCACGGCGTGCTGCACAGCTACATCGAGCAGCTCGAGCGGCTGCTCACCGTGGTGGTGCTCGTGCTCCTGGGCGGCGCCGTGGCCCGGGGGCTGCTCGCCGGGCTCAGCTGGCGGGAGGTGCTCGTCGCGGCGGCCTTCCTGCTGCTGGTGCGCCCCCTCGCCGGCTGGATCAGTCTGCTCGGCGGCCGGACGGGACCGTGGGAGCGCGGCGTGCTCGCCTTCTTCGGCGTGCGCGGCATCGGCTCGATCTACTACCTCGCCTACGCCCTGTCCGAGGGCGAGTTCGCCGCCGAGGACCAGGCCCTGTGGCGCATCGTGGGGCTGGTGGTCGTCGGCTCGGTCCTGCTGCACGGGGTCACCGCGGGGCCCGTCATCGCGGCCCTCGACCGCGCCCGGGAGCGGAAGGCCCGCGAGGAGACGGGCTCCGAGGAGGCCGCTCCCCGCACGGCGATCTGACGGCCCGCGCCGGCCCCGGTCTCAGCCCCGCCGGGGCCGTTCCAGCTCGGCGCTGTCCAGGACCAGGGTGAACGGGCCGTCGTTGACGAGCTCCACCTGCATCGCCGCCCCGAAGCGGCCGGTCGGTACGCGCGCGCCGAGCTCCCGCAGCGCGGCGACGTACGCCTCGAACACGGGCTCCGAGACGGGGCCGGGGGCGGCGGCCGACCACGAGGGGCGCCGGCCCCGGCGGGCGTCGCCGTAGAGGGTGAACTGGCTGACGGCGAGCACCGGGGCGCCGAGGTCGGCGCAGGACCGCTCGCCCTCCAGCAGCCGCAGCGTCCAGGTCTTCTCGGCGAGCTTCGCGGCCGTCGCGGCGTCGTCGTCGTGGGTCACGCCCACCAGGGCCAGCAGCCCCGGCTCCTCGACGGCCCCCACGACCTCTCCTCCGACGGTCACGGCGGCCCGGGACACTCTCTGCAGAACGATGCGCATGGGCCCCAGTCCACCACAGGACCGGGCGCACCCGGGGCCCCGCTAGCCTCGTCCCATGACCACCGCGCGCAGCACGCCCCGACCGAGCACCCTGGTGGCCGAGGTGTTCGCGCCCGCCCCGCTGGTGCTGTCCCTGCTGGTGCTCGCCGGCTGGTCGGGGGCCGGGTGGTCCGGGGCCCTGTGGGGTCTGGGGACGGCGGTGGTCGTGGCGTCGCTGCCGATGCTCGTGCTGCGGGTGCTGGCCCGGCGCGGGCGGGTGGACGGGCACTTCGTGCGCGCCCGGGCCCAGCGGCTGCCGGTCTACGCCGCCACGGGGGTGCTCACGGCGCTCGTGGTGGTCGCCGAGCTCGCGCTGGGCGCCCCTCCGGTGGTGCCGGTGACCACGGCGTTCGTGCTGCTGGGCCTGCTGGTGCTGCTGGTCGTGACCCTGTGGTGGAAGGTCTCCGCCCACGTGGCGATGGCCGCGTGCTGGGCCGTGGGGCTCGGCGTCCTCAGCGCCCCGTGGGCGGCGCTGGCCGCGGCGCCGGTGCCGGTCGCGGTGGCCGTCTCGCGGGTGCGCACCGGGGACCACACCCCGGCGCAGACGGTCGTCGGGGCCCTGATCGGCGTGCTCGTCGCGCTGGTCTGGGCGTCGGCCGCGCTCACGGTGCTCTGACCGGCGCCCGGGCCGGTTCAGCCCAGGACCGAGAAGCCCGGGGGCAGCGGCCGCCGGCCCGTGAGCGCCAGCAGGACCCCGGGCAGGTGCCCACCGTGGGCGGCGAGCTCCAGCGCCGTCCGTCCGGCGTCGGCCAGGACGTGCTCGGGGGGTCTCCGGTCCAGCCCGCAGGCCTGGGCGACGTCCAGGCCGTGGACCGCCAGCTCGAACGTGCGGGTGGGCACGTAGGCGCGCAGCCGGGTGCCGCCCACCAGGGTGCGGATCAGCGGGTCCTCGTCGACGGGCACCTGCGCCAGGGCGTCCCGGGCCCGCTCCAGCGAGGCCCGGACGGTGGCGGCCGGGTGCCGGCCGAGCTCGCGGCCGGCGGCGACGCCCCGGGACTCGACCTCGGCGGGGTCCGTGGCCGCGGCGGAGAGCGCGTAGTACTGGGCCGTGCCGGTGCAGGTCTCGTCGTCGGCGGGGACGGTGAGATAGGTGCCGAGCGTGACGAGCGCGCGGTGGGTGTGCCCCACGAGCGCCCGGACGTCCCAGGCGCCCAGGCCCGGCCGGGTCCAGTGGTGCGGGCGGATCTCCCCGACGAGATCGGCGAACCAGGCCCCGGCGTCGAGGAGGGCGGTGCGGGCGGCGGCGGGATCACGGCTCATGGGCTCCCCTGGGTGCTCGGCGCGGGGGCGGGTCCGGTCGGCGGGCTCCGGCCCCGGAGGTGCCCGAAGCCTACTGCGCGGCGACGGCGGGAGGGCCGATGTTGCGCCTGGTTGCGCCCGCACCTCCGGCGGCCGGGCGCCGGCGGCGCCCGGGGTCCGGGACACGGGCCGGGGCGGGGCGCCCGGACGGGGCCGGGACGTCGTACGCTCGGAGGACCCCGCACGGGCGGGCCCGGTGCGCCGGCGCCGCCGTGCGGACCGTGCCGGGCCGGCCCCGCGCCCGGCCCGGCGCCACCGCAGCCCTCGACCGCCCCGTCCCGTCCTCGTCCCGGAAGGCCCCGCATGCCGCCCCGCCCCTCCTCACGGACCATGGCCGCCGCCTCGATCGGCGCCCTGACGATCGCCCTGACCGGCTGCGGGCAGGAGGCCCAGGACGTGCAGGAGGTGGACTCGGACTACGCCCAGATCTGCGTCGAGGACCCGGACGGGGAGGGCGGCGCCGAGCCCGTGCGGGTCGACGACGACGAGTGCGACGACGACCGCGGGCCGCGGGTGGGCGGCTTCTTTCCGATGTGGGTGCTCATGAGCTCCGCCCGGGCCACGGCCGTCCCCGCCGTGGGCTCACCGGTGTCGTCCGCGGCGGGCTGGAGCACCGGCCGGCCGCCGGGCTCGGCCACCGTGGCCCGCGGTCTGCCCCGTGACGGGGCCGCCGTGGGCAAGAGCGGCGTCTCGCGCGGCTTCGGCGGGTCGAAGAGCGGCTGGGGCTCCTGATGCGGCGCATCGACGGCCTGGCGCCGCGCCCCGGCTGGGAGCGCACCGTCCGCGCCGAGGGGCTCACCTACGCCCGCACCGAGCGGCCCGACGGCCGGTCCTTCTCGTACTGGAACGAGACGGCCGCCTACGTCTTCTCCCCCGACGAGGTGGACGAGCTGGAGTCCGTCACCGACGAGCTGCACCGGATGTGCGCCGAGGCAGCCCGGTACCTGGCCACCGGCGCCCTGGGCACCCTCGGGCTCTCGGACGCGGCCTTCGAGCTGGCCCAGCACTCCCTGCGGCTGCGGGAGCCCTCGATCTACGGCCGCTTCGACCTGGCCTGGGACGGGACCGGCCCGCCGAAGATGCTCGAGCTCAACGGCGACACCCCCACCGGCCTGGTCGAGGGGGCGATCTGCCAGTGGAGCCGCATGGAGGCGCTGTTCCCGGGCCTGGGCGAGGACCACCCGGAGTTCGACCAGCTCAACGGGCTGTGGCCCATGCTCGTGGACCGGTGGCGGCAGCGGCTGCCGTACTCGGCCACGAAGACCCTGCACGTGGCCTACACCCGGGAGGAGGAGTCCGGGGAGGACGCGGCCAACGCCGCCGTCATCGCGAACACCGCGGTCGAGGCCGGCTACCGGGCCGTCCTGCTGCCCGTCGAGGACGTCCGCTACGACACCCGGTCCGGCGGCTGGGTGCACGCGACCGGGGACGTGGACGACCCCGTGGTGGTCGGCCCGATCGAGGAGATCTTCGCCCTGCACCCGTGGGAGCACATGGTCGACGACGGCCCCGGGGCGTTCGTGCTCGACGACCCCACCCGGATGCACCACTGGTACGAGCCGGCGTGGAAGATGTTCCAGTCCAACAAGCTCCTGCTCGTGGCCCTGTGGCGGTGCTTCCCCGGGCACGAGAACCTGCTGGCCGCCCACCCGGACGGGCCCGGCGAGCTGCGGGAGTGGGTGCGCAAGCCCGTGTTCGGCCGCGAGGGGGACGGCATCGAGATGCACGCCCGCGACGTGCGGATCCGCGCCGAGCACCCCCACCCGTCCCCGCTGGACGTGTGGCAGGCCTACACGCCCATCCGGAACTTCCCGGGCTCCGACGGCGCCCCCAACCACCCGGTCATCGGCTCGTGGGTGGTGGGCGAGGCGGGCGCGGCCGGCATCGGCATCCGCGAGTCGGACGGCCCATTGACCGACTACTACTGCCGGTTCGTGCCCAACGTCATCGACAAGAAGGGTCTGCTGTGACCGCCCACCTGCTCCCCCGGTCGATCTCCACCACGACCTCCGCGGTCATCGGGTCCACCTCGATCGCCCCGCTGTACTCGGCCGTGGTCACGGTGGGCCTCATCCACGCCCTGGTCGGCGCCTGGACCCCCGTGGTGCTGGTCGGCGCCGTGCTCCCCATGGTGGTCGTCTCGGTCTGCTTCGCCCGCCTGGACGCCCTCTACGAGGACCAGGGCACCGTCTACCGGTGGGCCCGGGAGGCCTACGGCGCGTTCGCCGGGTTCCTGGGCGGGTGGGGGCTGTGGCTCTCGGCGACCCTCGTGCTCGCCTCCCTCGCCTGGGTCACGGCCGACTCCGCCCTGTTCTCCCTCGGGATCGGCGCCGGGCCCTGGACCACCACCGCCGTGGCCGCCCTGCTCATGGCGGCCTTCGCGGCGGTGTCCGCCACGGGGATCAGGGTCTCGGCCGCCGTGCAGTGGGTCCTGGCCGTCCTGCAGCTGATCGGGGTGGGCGTGCTGGTGTGGGCGGTGCGCACCGCACCGGCCCTCCCGCCCGGCACGGGCGCCGAGGACGGGGAGTGGACCGGCTTCTACGGCGCCGCGGAGCTCGCCACCGGCACCGGGGTCTCGGCCGGGGACGTGGCGGCCGCCCTGCTGCTGGCCCTGTTCCTGTACTGGGGGTGGGACTCCACGTTCTCGCTCACCGAGGAGTCCACCACGCAGCGGGCCCCGCGGGTCTCGGCGTGGGTCGCGCTGGGCGTGGTGGCGGCCGCCTACGCCGCCATCGGCTGGGCCTACGCCCCGGGGTCCTCGGTGGCCTCCCCGCTGCTGGCCGCGCTCGTGGCGGTCTCGGCGGGGGCGTCCATCGGCACCACGATGATCCCCACCTCCCGCGGCCTGATGTCCATGGCCCGCGGCGGGCACCTGCCGCGCCGCTTCCGGTCCCTGTCCTTCGCCACGTGGACCACCGCCGCCGTCGCCGCCGCCTGGATGGCGTTCTCCGGGCCGCTCTTCGACGACTCGATCGGCATCATCTCGGTGCTCGTGGCCCTCTACTACGGCCTGGCTTGCGCCGCGGTGGCGAAGCTCGGGCGCACCGCCGGGGCGCGGGCGCTCGGCGTGCTGGGCGCCGCGCTCATGGCCGTCGCCCTCGTGCTGACGGGGGCGGAGTACACGCTGACCGCCTCGTGGATGTGGGTGGGCCTGGTGCTCGCGCTGCTCGTGGTCCCGCTGTGGTTCCTCCTGGGCCGGGGCCGCGAGCCGCTGCCGGGCGCCCACGAGCGCACGCCGCACCTGGAGAGCCTGCTCGACTGACCCCCCGCCGGCTGCTGCCCTGCCGGACCGCTGGTGCCCGGACCGCCATGCCCCGGCTGCGGGTGTGCGGGGGCGCGGCGTGGCACAGCGGCGCCGCCGGCGGCGCTTGAGCCGCCGCGCCGGCCGCGCGCACGACTGCGGCCGCTCATGCCGTCGACTCCGCACGCCGGTCTCGGTATCGTCGTCCGGGTGACCCGCACGATCAGCACGGCCCAGGCGCGCCGCGTCGCGATCGCCGCCCAGGGGCTGGACCGCGCCCGGCCCCCGGTGGTGACGATGCGGCACGTCACGAGCACCGTGGAGCGCATCGGGCTGCTGCAGATCGACTCGGTCAACGTCCTCGCCCGGGCGCACCTGCTGCCGCTGCTCGCCCGGCTCGGGCCCTACGACACCGCCCTGCTCGATCGGGCGGCGGGCCGGGCGCCGCGCCGCCTCGTCGAGGCCTGGGCGCACGAGGCCTGCTACCTGCCCGTCGCCACCTCCCCGCTCGTCGCCTGGACCCGCCGGCGCTGGGCCGGCATGGACCCCGACGCGCTGGAGGCGCGCCACCCGGGCGTGCTCGAGCTCGTCCGTGCCGTCGTCGCCGAACGCGGCCCGCTCACGGCCCGGGAGGTCGAGGCGTTCGTCGACGCCCGCCACGCGCAGCGCGCCGAGGAGGGCTGGGGCTGGCGGTGGAGCGCCGCCAGGACCGCCCTGGAGATCCTCTTCGACGCCGGGCAGCTCGGCGCCGCGCGCCGCAACGCACAGTTCGAGCGGGTCTACGACCTCGCCGAGCGCGTCCTGCCCCCGCACGTCCGTGGGCAGCCGCCGCCGGACCCGGACGACGCCGTCCGCGAGCTCGTCCGCATCTCCGCCCGCGCCCACGGCATCGGGACCGTCCGGTGCTTCGCCGACTACTTCCGCCTCGGGCAGCGCGTCACCCGCCGCGCTGTCGACGAGCTCGTCGACAGCGGCGAGCTGCTGCCCGTCACGGTCGCCGGCTGGGACCGCCCGGCGTGGCTGCACGCCGACGCCGGCGTGCCGCGCCGCACGGGCGCCCGTGCCCTGCTGGCCCCCTTCGATCCGCTCGTCTTCGAGCGTCGTCGGCTCCTGGAGCTGTTCGGGATGCACTACCGCATCGGGATCTACACCCCGGCCTCCCGGCGCACCCACGGCTACTACGTGCTGCCGTTCCTGCTCGGCGAGTCCCTCGTCGCCCGGGTCGACCTCAAGTACGACCGGGACCGCGGCGTCCTCCTGGTCCGCTCCGCCTTCGCCGAGGAGCCGGGTCCCGACGCCGCCGCGGCAACGAGGTGGCCGACGCGCTCCGTCGTCGTCGGGGAGCTGGCGGCCGAGCTGGCGACGACCGCGACGTGGCTGGGCGCGGACACCGTCGCCGTGGACGAGGACGCGAGAGGGGAACTGATCGGTCCGCTGCGGGGAGAGCTCCGCCGACCGTGTCCGCGCTGAGGCCCGAGGATCCGTCCCGACGACGATCGCGGTGGGCGCAGGCTGGATCGGCCTGCGGCGGGGCTCGGCACCGCCGTGCTGCTGCCGGACCGAGCACCGGCGCACCGAAAGCACATCGGGCCGGGTCCGCCCGGAGCGGGCGGACCCGGCCCGATGGGGCCCTGGCCTAGTGCGCGGCCGCCTTCTCGGCCTTCAGGTCCTCGTCCTGCTTCGCCCCCGGCCTGGCGTCCACCCCGGCCTCCCGGCGCTGCTGAGCGGTGATCGGCGCCGGGGCGGCGGTCAGCGGGTCGAAGCCGTTGCCGGTCTTCGGGAACGCGATGACCTCGCGGATGGAGTCGGTCCCGGCCAGCAGGGCGACCACGCGGTCCCAGCCGAAGGCGATGCCGCCGTGCGGGGGCGCGCCGTACTTGAAGCCCTCGAGCAGGAACCCGAACTTCTCGTCGGCCTCCTCCCGGCCGATGCCCATGACCTCGAAGACCCGCCGCTGCACGTCCTGCTGGTGGATGCGGATCGAGCCGCCGCCGATCTCGTTGCCGTTGCACACGATGTCGTAGGCGTAGGCCAGGGCGTGCTCGGGGTCCTGGTCGAAGGTGTCCAGGAACTCGGGCTTGGGCGAGGTGAACGCGTGGTGCACCGCGGTCCACTGGCCCGCGCCCACGGCGACGTCCCCGGACTCGACGGCCTCGGCCGCGGACTCGAACAGGGGCGCGTCCACGATCCACACGAACGCCCAGGCGTCCTCGTCGATCAGCCCGGTGCGGTGGCCGATCTCCACGCGGGCCGCGCCGAGCAGCGCGCGGGAGGACTTCTTCTCGCCGGCGGCGAAGAAGATGCAGTCCCCGGGCTGCGCGCCGGTCGCGGCGGCGAGGCCCTCGCGCTCGGCCTCGGTGATGTTCTTGGCCACCGGTCCCGTCAGGGTGCCGTCCTCGCCGACGAGCACGTAGGCCAGGCCCTTGGCCCCGCGCTGCTTGGCCCACTCCTGCCACGCGTCCAGGGTGCGGCGAGGCTGGGACGCCCCGCCGGGCATGACCACGGCGCCCACGTAGGGGGCCTTGAACACGCGGAAGGTGGTGTCCTGGAAGTACTCGGTCAGCTCGGTGAGCTCGAGGCCGAAGCGCAGGTCCGGCTTGTCGGAGCCGTACTTGGCCATCGCCTCGGCGTAGGTCATCCGGCGGATGGGCGTGGGGATCTCCACGTCGATGAGCTTCCACAGCGCGGCCACGATCCGCTCGCCGAGGGCGATGACGTCGTCCTGCTCCACGAAGGAGGCTTCGATGTCGAGCTGGGTGAACTCGGGCTGGCGGTCGGCGCGGAAGTCCTCGTCCCGGTAGCAGCGGGCGATCTGGTAGTACTTCTCGATCCCGCCGACCTGCAGCAGCTGCTTGAACAGCTGCGGGGACTGCGGCAGGGCGTACCAGGAGCCCGGGGCCAGGCGGGCCGGGACCACGAAGTCGCGGGCGCCCTCGGGGGTGGAGCGGGTCAGCGTGGGCGTCTCCACCTCGGTGAACCCGTCCTGGTGGAGCATCTCGCGGGCCACCCGGTTGGCGTCGGAGCGCAGGCGCATGATGCGGGCCGGCTCCGGACGGCGCAGGTCCAGGTAGCGGTGCCGCAGGCGGGCGTCCTCGCCGACCTCCACGTGCTCGTCGATCTGGAAGGGCAGCGCGGCGGCGGTGTTGAGCACGGTCACGGTCTCGGACATGACCTCGACCTCGCCGGTGGCCAGCGCCGGGTTCTCGTTGCCCTCGGGGCGGCGCTCCACGGTGCCGGTGACCTGCAGGACGAACTCGTTGCGCAGGTGGTGGAAGTCCGCCTCGTCGCGCACCACGATCTGGGCGACCCCCGAGGCGTCGCGCAGGTCCAGGAAGGCCACCCCTCCGTGGTCGCGGCGCCGGCCGACCCAGCCGGCCAGCGTGACGGTCTCTCCGATGTGCTCGGCGCGCAGGGCGCCGAGGTTGTGGGTGCGCAGCACTGAAAAACCCTTCGTTGTTCGGGAGGTGCGGACGGGGCCGCGCCCGCGGCGCGTTTCCCCAGGATTCACCGGGGACCCCTACTCTCGTTCCGTGCACGAGTTTACAGCCCGGGCCTCCGCCGCCGGGACGACAACAGGACGACCATGAGCACCTCCCCCGGCCACCCGGCCCTCGCCCGCCGCCTGGGCACCCTCGACGCGACGGTGATCGGGGTGGGCTCGATGGTCGGCGCCGGGGTGTTCGTGGCCTTCGCCCCGGCCGCGGGGTTCGCCGGCCCGTGGCTGCCGCTGGCGCTGCTGCTGGCCGCGGTGGTCGCCTGGTGCAACGCCACCTCCACCGCCCAGCTGGCCGCCGTCCACCCCGCCTCCGGCGGCACCTACGTGTACGCGAACCGGCAGCTGGGCCCGTGGCCGGGCTTCGTGGCCGGCTGGGGCTTCGTGACCGGCAAGACCGCCTCCGCAGCGGCGATGGCGCTGACGTTCGGGCTCTACGCCGCGGAGCTCACGGGGGCCGACGACGCCGGGGCTCGGCTGCTCGCCGTGGCCGCCGTCCTCGGTCTCACGGCGGTGAACTTGGGCGGAGTCACCCGCACCGCCCGGCTGACGAGGCTGCTGGTCGCCCCGGTGCTGGTGATCCTGCTGGCCGTGGTCGTGCTGCTGTTCTCGGGCAGCGGCCCCGCCGCGGGCGGGGCCCCTGCGGGGGTCGGCCCCGGGTGGGACGGGACCGGCTGGGGCGTGCTGCCGGCGGCGGGCACCCTGTTCTTCGCCTTCGCCGGCTACGCCCGGGTGGCCACCATGGGCGAGGAGGTCCGGGACCCGGCCCGCACCATCCCCCGGGCAGTGCTGGGGGCGCTGGCGTTCACGCTGCTCCTCTACGGGCTGCTCGGCCTCGGGCTGCTGCGCATCCTCGGCGTCGACCGGCTCGCGGCGTCGGCCGCCCCGCTCCTGACGGTGGTGCGCGAGGCCGGCTGGGCGGCGGGGCCGACGACCGCGGGCGCCGTCGTCGTCACCGCCGCCGCCGCCCTGGCCACGCTGGGGGCGCTGCTGGCGCTGGTCGCCGGGATCTCGCGCACGGCCCTGGCCATGGCCCGCGAGCGAGACCTCCCGGGGCCGCTGGGCGCGGTGTCGCAGCGCCACCGGGTGCCCTGGGCGGCGGAGCTGGCCGTGGCCGGGCTCGTGGTGGTGCTCGTGCTGGTCGGCGACGTCCGCACGGTCATCGGCTTCTCGAGCTTCGGCGTGCTCGTCTACTACGCGCTGGCGAACCTCTCCGCGCTCACTCTCCGGCAGCGCCCGGGGTGGGCGCCGCGGGCGGTCAACGCGCTCGGCCTGGCCGGCTGCCTGGTGCTGGCGTTCACGCTGCCGTGGCAGTCCGTGGTCACGATGCTCGGGGTCTTCGCCGTGGGCCTGGCCGGACGCGCCCTGGTTCTGGCCCGGCGGCCCTGACCTCCCCCGCGCCGGTCAGGAGCCCGCGGCGCGCACGACCGGGCGCAGGTCCTCGGCCGGCGGGGACCAGGAGGCCGGGTCGGCGGAGCCCTGCTCGCCGGAGCGGATGTCCTTGACCTCGTGGGCGAGCGAGCCGTCCTCGCCGCGGACCGTGAACCACACGTAGGGGATGCCGCGGCGCTCGGCGTACTTGATCTGCTTGCCGAACTTCGCCGCGCTCGCCGAGACCTCGCACGCGATGCCGCGCCCGCGCAGCTGTTGGGCCACGTCCTGGGCCGGGGACCAGGACTCCTCGTCCACCAGGGAGATCAGCACCGCGGTGGGGACCTTGCGGGAGGGCGCGGCCATCCCCTGGGACAGCATGCGGGTGACCAGCCGGGTGACGCCCACGGACAGGCCCACGCCGGGGTAAATCTTCTTGCCGGTGGACGCGAGGGACTCGTAGCGCCCGCCCGAGCACACGGAGCCCAGCTGCTCGTGGCCCACCAGCACGGTCTCGTAGACGGTGCCGGTGTAGTAGTCGAGGCCGCGGGCGATCGAGAGGTCGGCGACCACCGTGCCGGGGGCGCGCCGGGAGGCCTCCCCCACCACCTCGGCGAGCTCGCCCAACCCCTCCTCGAGCAGCTGGGTGTTCACCCCCAGTGCGCGGACCTGCTCCACGAAGGAGGTGTCCTCGGTGCGGATCGCCGCCAGCTGCAGGGCGGCCTGCGCCTGTTCGGGGGTGGCGCCGACCTCGTCGCACAGGGCCTGCGCGACCCGCTCGGGGCCGATCTTCTCGAGCTTGTCGATGTTGCGCAGCACCCCGGCGGTGTCCTGCAGCCCGATGCCCTGGTAGAACCCCTCGGCGAGCTTGCGGTTGTTCACGCGCAGCACGAACGGCGGGATGGGCAGCCGGGACAGGGCGTCGATCATCACGAGCGCGAGCTCCACGTCGTAGCGGAACGGCAGCGCGCCGTCGCCCACCACGTCGATGTCCGCCTGGGTGAACTCGCGGGCCCGGCCCTCCTGGGGGCGCTCGCCGCGCCACACCTTCTGGATCTGGTAGCGGCGGAACGGGAAGGCGAGGTGCCCGCCGTTCTCCACCACGTACCGGGCGAAGGGCACGGTGAGGTCGAAGTGCAGCGCCAGCTGGTCGTCACCGCGCTCGGCGGGGGCGGCGTCCTCGTCCTCCTGCAGCCGGGAGACAACGTAGACCTCCTTGTCGATCTCGCCCTTGCGCAGCAGCTGGCCGACCGTCTCGACGGCGCGGGTCTCGATCGAGGAGAAGCCGTGCAGCTCGAAGCTCTCCCGCAGGACGTCGAGGACGTGCAGCTCGACCAGACGCTCCTCCGGAAGCCATTCGGGGAAACCGGACAGGGAGGTCTTGCGGGCCATGGGGACGTGCTCCTCGGGTGGATCGGCGGCGGGACGGGTGGACGGCCGGCCCGGACGGGCCCGACGGTTCCGCACTCATCCTAGGGATCCCCGCGCGCCCGGCCCAAAGCCCCGCCCGGACCGGCCCCGGTTCGGCCCTGGACCCGTCTCCGCGCCCTGCCCCCGTCCCGAGCCCCGCCGGGCGCGGCGCGGGGCACCGGGGAGCGCCCGGCGGCCGGAGCAGGCGGCCTCGGTAGTATGGGGAGGACGATTGTCCGAAGCCGGGCGACGACGCGGGGCACGCTCCCGGGGTCGGCGCCCGGCGAGAGCGAAAGAGTTCCAGCGGTGACAGAACGTCTCGAATCCGACGACCAGCCCACGCCCCGCCCCGTCCCCGCCCCGGGACCCGTGCCGAAGCCGGGGGTCCCCCGGCCGGGCGCCCCCGCGGCGCCGGCGCAGGCCTCGCCTGGCCCGGCGCCCACGCCCGCGGCGGTCCCGCCGTCCGCGGCCCCGGCGGCGACCCCGGCCGCGGCCCCGTCGGCGGCGGCGCCGGCCCTCGCCTCCCCGGAGTCCGTGGCCCGCGCCCGCGCCTTCGGGCGGGTCACGGAGGACGGGCACGTCTACGTGGTCGTCGACGGCGAGGAGGTCCTCTGCGGCCAGTTCCCGGACGCGACCGAGGACGAGGCGCTGGGCTACTTCGCCCGGAAGTTCGACGACGTCGAGGCGCAGGTGGCGCTGCTCGAGCAGCGCGTGGCCGCGGGCGCGCCCTCGGCCGACATGCAGAGCACCGTGGACCACCTCGCCGAGCAGGTCGGCCAGCGCAAGATGCTCGGGGACGTCAAGGCCCTCGAGTCCCGGCTGGAGGCCCTGCGCCCGGCGATCCGGGAGCTCGAGGCCGCCGAGCGGGCCGCCCACGAGGCGCAGCGCGCCCAGAACGTCGCGGCGCGGGAGGCGATCGTGGCGGAGGCGGAGCAGATCGCCGCCCAGGACCCGCAGCGCACGCAGTGGAAGCAGTCCTCGGCCCGGATGGCGGAGCTCTTCGACCAGTGGAAGACCCACCAGAAGTCCGGCATCCGCCTGGGCCGGGCCGCGGAGGACGCCCTGTGGAAGCGGTTCCGCACGGCGCGCACCACGTTCGACCGGCACCGCCGTGCGTTCTTCTCGCAGCTGGACGCCGACAACTCCGAGGCGAAGAAGGCCAAGGAGGCCCTCATCGCCGAGGCGGAGGCCCTGTCCGGCTCCACCGACTGGGGCGCCACGGCCGCGGAGTACCGCCGTCTGATGGACCGGTGGAAGGAGTCCAAGCGTGCCTCCAAGAAGGACGACGACGCCCTGTGGGCGCGGTTCCGCGCCGCCCAGGACACCTTCTTCGCGGCGCGCAAGGCCGACAACGACCGGATCGACGAGGAGTTCGAGGGCAACCTCGCCGTGAAGGAGCAGCTGCTCGCCGAGGCGAAGGCGCTGCTGCCGGTCACGGACCTCAAGGCCGCCAAGCGCGCCCTGGGCGACATCCTGGACCGGTGGGAGCAGGCGGGGAAGGTCCCGCGCGCCCACATGCGCCGGGTCGAGGCCGAGCTGCGCACCGTGGAGGACGCCGTGCGCCAGGTCGAGGACGAGAAGTGGCAGCGCTCCAACCCGGAGACGAAGGCACGGTCCAACTCGATGCTCACCCAGCTCGAGTCGAAGATCGAGGACCAGGAGGACGCGCTGGCCCGGGCGCAGGCCACCGGGGACACCAAGCGCGCGGCCAAGCTGGAGGGCGAGCTCGCCACCAGCCGCCAGTGGCTCGAGACGCTGCGCCGTTCGGCGGCCGACCTGCGCTGACCGGGGACGCCCCGGAGGGCCCCGCGGCCGCGCTGTCCACAGCGCGCCGCGGGGCCTTTCCCGTGCCGCGGCCGTGGACGAGAGTGGGCCCATGGACGCCCCGCCCTGGCACCCCGACACCCTGTACCTGCCCGCACGGCCGTTCTCGCGCGCCGAGCTCTCGGCCCTCGTCACGGACGGGGTGCTCGTGCCCGTGGTGCTGGAGGCGCACGTGCTGCGCGGGCGCCCCGTGACCCGGGCGGTGAAGGTCGCGGCGCTCGAGGCGCAGCTGCCGCCGCACCTGCTGCGGCGCGGGGTGCTCGGGCGGCTCTCCGCCGCGTGGTTCTACGACTGCGCCGGGCGCCCCAGCATCCTGCCGGTGCTGCTGGACAAGCTGCGCCGCACCACGATGTCCCCCGTGCCGGAGGGCCTGGCGCTGCACCAGGTCACGCTGGGCGGCTACGACGTCCACGACGCCGGGCCGGTGCACGTCACCACGCCGCTGCGCACCGCGGTGGACCTGGCCCTGCACGTGCCCGGGCGGGAGGGGACCGCGGCCCTGGAGAAGCTCATGCACGCCCCGCACCTGCACTGCCCACCCCCGCTGGTGCAGGCCGCGCTCGAGAGCTTCGAGCGGATGCCCGGCCGGCAAGCGGCGCTGCTGCGGGTCCGCCGCGCCGCCCGGGCCGTCGGCCGCCCCCTGCGCTGACGGGGGCGGCCGGGCGGCTCACCGGCCGGACGGCTCCGAGATGGGGCGGTTGCCCGAGGTGCGGTAGACGTCGTAGACCCCGTCGATCCGGCGGACCTGGTTGAGCACGTGGTCCAGGTAGCGCGGGTCGCCCATCTCGAAGGCGAAGCGGGAGATCGCCAGCCGCGACTTCGAGGTGTGCACGGACGCGGAGAGGATGTTGACGTGGTTCTCGGAGAGCACCCGGGTGACGTCCGAGAGCAGGGACCTGCGGTCCAGGGCCTCCACCTGGATCTCGACCAGGAACACGCTGGACTGGGTGGGCGCCCACTCGACCTCGACCACCCGCTCGGTGGAGGTGAGGGCGAGCATGTTGGCGCAGTCCTTGCGGTGCACGGAGATCCCGGCGCCGCGGGTGACGAAGCCCATGATCTCGTCCGGCGGCACCGGGGTGCAGCAGCGGGCCAGCTTGACGTAGACGTCCGAGGCGCCCTGGACCGTCACCCCGGAGTCGGACACGCGCGGGCGCACCGGCTGGGTGGCGATGGTGGTCTCCGCGAAGTCCTCCTCCGCGCCGTCGGCCCCGCCGAGGTCGCCCACGATCTTCGCGACCACGTCCTGGGCGCTGACCACGTCGGAGCCGATCGCCTCGTAGAGGGAGCTGATGTCGGTGCGGTGGAAGTCCTGCGCCACCGCGAGCAGGGACTCCTGGGTGAGCGTGCGCTGCAGGGGCAGGTGGTGCTTGCGCAGGGCCCGGGTGAGGGCGTCCTTGCCCTTCTCGATGGCCTCCTCGCGGCGCTCCTTGGAGAACCACTGGCGGATCTTGTTGCGCGCCCGCGGGGACTGCACGAACTTCAGCCAGTCCTGGGACGGTCCTGCGTGCTCGGACTTGGAGGTGAGCACCTCCACCCAGTCCCCGTGCTGGAGCTCCGAGGACAGCGGCACGAGCTTGCCGTTGACCCGGGCCCCGATGGTCTTGTGCCCCACCTCGGTGTGCACGGCGTAGGCGAAGTCCACAGGCGTCGAGCCGGCGGGCAGGGCCATGACCTCGCCCTTGGGGGTGAAGACGTACACCTCGGACGTGTTGATCTGGTAGCGCAGGGAGTCGAGGAACTCGGAGGAGTCCTGGGTCTCCTCCTGCCAGGACACGAGCGAGCTCAGCCAGGCGAGGTCCCCCTCCATGGCCTTCGGGGTCGCGGAGTTCGCCTGGTTGGCCTGGTCCTTGTACTTCCAGTGCGCGGCCACGCCGTACTCGGCGCGGCGGTGCATCTCGTGGGTGCGGATCTGGATCTCCACGGGGCGCCCGTCCGGGCCGATCACCGTGGTGTGCAGGGACTGGTACATGTTGAACTTGGGCATGGCGATGTAGTCCTTGAACCGCCCCGGCAGCGGCCGCCACCGCGCGTGCAGGGCGCCCAGCGCCGCGTAGCACTCGCGCACCGTGTTCACCAGGACCCGGACCGCCTGCAGGTCCTGGATCTCGTCGAAGTCCTTCCCGCGCACGATCATCTTCTGGTAGATCGAGTAGTAGTGCTTGGGGCGGCCGGTGATGGTCGCCTCGATGCCGGCCTCGGAGAGGTCCAGGGCGATCCGCTCACGGATCTTGGCCAGCGACCGCTCGCGCTGGGGCTGGCGCTCCCCCACCATCCGCACGATCTCCTCGTAGACCTTGGGGTAGAGCGCCGCGAAGGCGAGGTCCTCGAGCTCCCACTTGATGGTGTTCATCCCGAGCCGGTGGGCCAGCGGGGCGAAGATCTCGAGGGTCTCGCGGGCCTTCTTCGAGGAGGAGGTCTGGGAGACGAAGCGCCAGGTGCGGGCGTTGTGCAGGCGGTCGGCGAGCTTGATGACGAGCACGCGGATGTCCTTGGCCATCGCCACGATCATCTTGCGCACGGTCTCGGCCTGCGCGGCGTCCCCGTACTGGACCTTGTCCAGCTTCGTCACGCCGTCCACGAGGGCGGCGACCTCGTCGCCGAACTCGGCGCGCAGCTGGTCCAGGGTGTAGTCCGTGTCCTCGACCGTGTCGTGGAGCAGGGCGGCCACCAGGGTGGCGCCCGTCATGCCGAGCTCCGCGAGGATCGTGGTCACGGCCACGGGGTGGGTGATGTAGGGGTCGCCGCTCTTGCGCTTCTGGCCCTCGTGGCACTTCTCGGCGACCTTGAAGGCGCGCTGGAGGACCTCGAGGTCCTCCTCGGGGTGGGTGGCGCGCACGGTGTGCAGCAGCGGCTCGAGGATCGGCGAGTGGTCCATGGGCCGGCCGGAGAGGTAGGACAGGCTCGACCGGGTGCGGTCGCTGCGGCCCGGGAACACGGCCCGCCCCAGCATCGGCCGGGAGGCGGGCACCACGTAGTGGGTGCCGGCCATGTCCGAGCGGCGCGGCGGGGTCGGTGCGGCGCTCTGGCCCGTGGGGACGGCCCCGTCGTCGGACGAGCTCATGGCCGGGACTTCCTTCCCAATCGATGCACGCGGGGCGGCGGCCGTGCGGCCGCCGCCCCTGTCCTCGTCCCCGGTCCGGGTCCGACGTGTGCTGCTATGGCGGCCCGCACCTGCACGGCCCGCCCTACGGTGGCTACAGTCTAGTGCGCGAGCGCCTCCTCGGCGGCACGCTCGGCGGACGCCCCCGCACGGGCCTCCTGCTCCTGGATGGCGGGCTCCCCGCGGCGCAGCAGCGCGTACAGGGGCGCGGCCACGAACAGGGTGGCGGCGGTGCCCACGATGATCCCGACGAACAGGGACAGGGACAGGTCCTTGAGGGTGCCCGCGCCCAGGACGAGCCAGCCGATGAACAGGATCGAGCCCACCGGCAGGATGCCGACCACGGAGGTGTTGATCGAGCGCACGAGCGTCTGGTTGACGGCGAGGTTCACCTGGTCGGAGTACTTCCGTCCGGCCCGCTCCGGCGGGGCCGTGCCGTCGAGCAGGCCCTCGGTGTTCTCCCGGACCTTGTCGAAGACCACCACGGAGTCGTAGAGCGAGTAGCTGAGCACCGTGAGGAAGCCGATCACCGCCGAGGGGGTGACCTCGAAGCCCACGAGCGAGTAGATCCCGGCGGTGATCGCCACCGAGGCGAGCATGCCGGCGACCGCCGAGACGGACATCTTCCAGGTGCGGAAGTACAGGGCCATCAGGGCGGTGGCCAGGACCACGAAGACCACCAGGCCCTGCAGGGCCTGGCTGGTGACGCCGGCGCCCCAGGTGGGCCCCACGAAGTTGGAGGTGACCTCCTGCTCGCTCACGCCGTAGGCCTCGACCAGGGCGTCCTTGACGGCGAGCGTCTGGTCGTCGTCGAGCTGCTCGGTGCGCACCCGGACGGTCTCCGGGGCGATGTTGGTGACCTCGACCTCCGCGGCGTCCGAGGAATCGGCGACGGCCTGCTGGCCGGTCTCGATGTCCGGATCGGCCACGGCGGACACGGTGAACTCGGACCCGCCGGTGAAGTCGATGCCGAGGTTGAAGCCGCCCTTGGCGACGGGCACGAGCAGGGAGAGCAGCACGAGGACGCCCACGATCGCGAGCCACCGCTTGGCCCGGCCCACGAAGGGGTAGGAGGTCCGCCCGCTGTGCAGGGCGTTGCCGAAATCTGCGAACCGGGACATCAGGCGTTCTCCTCGGGGGTGCGGGCGGCGGACGACGGCGCGCCGACCGGCGCGCCGTCCGGTGCCGGCGCGGACGGGGGGTCCTGCGGCGCGGTCCGTCCCGCGCGCCGGCGCCGCTCCGCGATGGTCAGCCCGTCGTGCTCCGCCGAGGGCTCGCGCAGCCGTCCGGCGCCCCGGTACAGGGGCACCGCGTCGAGGGCCTCGGGGCTGAGCCCCGAGTGCTTCCCGCCGCCGCCGAAGTAGCGGGTGCGGGCGAGCATGACCATCACCGGGTGCGTGAACAGGAAGACGACGATGAGGTCGGCGATCGCGGTCAGCCCGAGGGTGAAGGCGAAGCCGCGCACGTTGCCCACGGCCACGAAGTACAGCACCGCCGCGGCCAGCAGGTTCACGGCCTTGGACGCGAGCACGGTCTGGCGGGCGCGCTGCCAGCCGTGGTCGACCGCCGCGGGGATGGAGCGGCCGCTGCGGATCTCGTCGCGGATGCGCTCGAAGTAGACGATGAACGAGTCGGCGGTCTGGCCGATCGCCACGATCAGGCCCGCCACGCCGGCCAGGGACAGCCGGTAGTTCGCGGACCAGCCCAGCAGCGTGATCGCCAGCCAGGTGAGCACGCCCGCGACCACGAGCGAGCTGATGGTCACCAGTCCCAGCAGCCGGTACTGGAAGAGCGAGTACACGCACACGAGCACCAGGCCGATGATCCCGGCGATGATGCCCATCCGCAGCTGGTCGGCGCCCAGGGTCGCGGAGATCTGCTGCTCGGACTGGATGTCGAAGCTCATGGGCAGCGCGCCGTACTTGAGCTGCTCGGCCAGGAACTGCGCCTGCTCCTCCGTGAACTGACCCGTGATCTGGGCCTGGCCGTCGGAGATCACGGCGTTCATCGAGGGGGCGGAGACCACCTGGCCGTCGAGCAGGATCGCGAACTGGCTGCGGGGGTCGCCGGGCGTGGCGCTGCCGATGCCGTAGAGCCGCTCGGAGAGCTCCCGGAAGGTGTCCGTGGCCTCGGGGCCGAACTGCAGGTTCACGGCGAACTGGTTCAGGGAGACCCCGGTGGAGTTCTGCGCCGTCCCGTAGGACGCGTCCTCGATCCCGGTGCCCTGGATCTCGACCGGGCCCAGGAGGTACTTGGTGCCGGTCTCGGGCTCGCAGGCGATGGTCGGGGCGTCGGCGTCCTGGGCCTCCCGCTCCTCGGGGGACTGCGGCACGGTGCAGTCGGCCTCCTCGAACTCCCGGAACAGGTCCGGGGTGATCCAGTTCGGGTCGGAGGCGTCGGTGGGCTCGGCCGTGGGCTCGGGCACCTCGTCCTCGGCGACGCGCTGGTCCTCGGGCACCGGCTCCGCCGCGGCGGTGGTGAGCACGGGGCGGAAGTTCATCTGCGCCGAGGTCTGGATGAGCTCGCGGGTCTGGGCGGAGGGCACGCCGGGCATGGAGACCACGATGTTGTTGCCGGACTGGGTGGCGATCTCCGCCTCCGCCACGCCCGAGCCGTCGACGCGCTGGCGGATGATCTCGACGGCCTGGTCCAGCTGCTCGGCGGTGATCTCCTGGCCGGCGTCCTCCCCCTGCAGGGACGGGGAGAGGATCATCTGCGTCCCGCCCTCCAGGTCCAGGGCCAGCTTGGGGCCCCAGCCGGTGCGGTCGGTGCCCGCGCCCCAGGCCAGGAGCCCGGCCAGCAGGGCGAGCAGCACGGCCAGCCCGATCAGGGACCGCCGGGCGGTCGAGAGGGCGGCCCGCATCCCCGAGCGCGCCGGCGCGGTCGAGCCACCCCGCCCGGACGGGCCGTCCGGGGCGGCGGGCCCCGGGTCACCGGGGGTCTTGCGTGTGGTCAGTGCCATGGTCTTCCTTAAGAACGACGGCCCGGTGGGGCCGGGCCTGTGCATGGGAACGGGCCGACCAGTGGTCGGCCCGTCGTCCCGTGTGGGGGGGTCAGTCGTTGCGCTGCCCGGGCTCGCGCCGGGCGTCGTCGTCGAGGGGTTCGACCGGGGTCGATCCCGCGCCGGGGGCGTCGGGCTCGACCACCGACGGCGCCGCCTCGGCCTCGGCGGCGGGGGCCGCCTCGTCCTCGACGACCGTGGTGACGGTCTGCAGGTGCACGGTCACGGCGGTGCCCGGGGCGATCTCGAGGACGACCTTGTTGGTGTCCCGGTCGATCGAGCGCACGGTGCCGTAGAGGCCGTAGTTCGTCATGACCTGGGTGCCGGGGCCCATGGCCGCCTGCTTCTCCTTCACCTGGGCCACGGCCTTCTTCTGTCGGCGCATGGGCAGCCAGAGCAGGAGCACCATGGCCACGAGCATCAGGGGCAGCAGCCAGGCGGTGCCGCCTCCCGTGGGCTGGGCGGCCTGGGCGGGGAGGGACTGGGCGAGGAGGAGCGGGCTCACGGACTTCCGTTCGATCGGTGGTGGGTGTCCTCACCATGGTAGGTGATCCGGCCCGTCAGCGTCCTGGACGGCACCCGGGAGGCGGCCCCGGGTCTGCGGCCGCGCTCAGTCCTCGAACAGCGGCGGGACGTCCTCGGCGGCCGGGGCCGCGGCCGTCCCGCCGAAGGCGGCCCGCAGCCCGGGGTCCTTGAACGCGGCGTGCTCGGGCGGGCGCAGGCCCAGGTGGTCCCAGGCGGCGGCCATCGCGATCCGGCCCCGGGGGGTCCGGCCCAGCAGGCCCTCGCGGACCAGGTAGGGCTCGGCCACGGTCTCGACCGTCTCGGTCTCCTCCCCCACGGCGATCGCCAGGGTGGACAGGCCCACCGGCCCGCCGCCGAACTTCGTCACGAGCGCCTCGAGCACCGAGCGGTCCAGCCGGTCGAGGCCGCGGGTGTCCACCTCGTACATGTCGAGGGCCGCGGAGGAGGTGCGGGCGTCGATCCGCTGGATGCCGTGCACCAGCGCCCAGTCCCGCACCCGGCGCAGCAGCCGGTTGGCGATGCGCGGGGTGCCCCGGGAGCGGGAGGCGACCTCGGCGAAGCCCTCCGCGGTCATCGCGAGGTCCATGAGACCGGCGGAGCGGCGCAGCACGAGCTCGAGCTCCTCCACGGAGTAGAACTCGAGGTGGCCGGTGAAGCCGAAGCGGTCGCGCAGCGGGCCCGGCAGCAGGCCGGCCCGCGTGGTGGCGCCCACCAGGGTGAACGGAGGCAGGTCCAGCGGGATGGAGGTGGCGCCGGCGCCCTTGCCCACCACGATGTCCACCCGGAAGTCCTCCATGGCCATGTAGAGCATCTCCTCGGCGGGCCGGGACATGCGGTGGATCTCGTCGAGGAACAGCACCTCCCCCTCGGTCAGGGAGGACAGGATCGCGGCGAGGTCGCCGGCGTGCTGGATGGCCGGGCCGGAGGAGATCCGCAGGGGCGCGCCCATCTCCTCGGCGATGATCATGGCCAGGGTCGTCTTGCCCAGCCCGGGAGGACCGGAGAGCAGGACGTGGTCGGCGGAGCGGCCCCGCAGCCGCGAGGCCTCGAGCACCAGGGACAGCTGCTGGCGCACCCGCTTCTGCCCCACGAACTCGTCGAGGTTCGCGGGCCGCAGCGCCGACTCGAGCTGCTTCTCGTCGGGCTCGTCCTCCCCCGAGACCAGCCGGTCCCGGGAGTTCACGGCGGCGCCGTCGTCGCGGGCCACGCTCAGGCCCCTCGCTCCGCCGGGACCCGGGGCCCGGCCTTGGCCGCACCGAGCCACCCGAGCACGGTGCGCAGGATCGCGGGCACGTCACCGGAGGCGGCGAGCTCCTCCCGGCCGGAGAGGGCGTCGGCGATGCCCCGGGCGGCGTCCTTCTCGTTCCAGCCCAGGCCCACGAGGGCCTCGAGCACCTGCTCCCGCCACGGCTCCATCGGAGCGGCGGCGGCCGGCTGGGCGGGACGGTCCGGGACGATGAGCTTGTCGGCCAGCTCCAGCACGATCCGGCGGGCGCCCTTGGGGCCGATGCCGGGGACGGTGGTGAACGCCTTGGCGTCCCCCTGCGCGATGGCGCGGTGGACGGCGTCCGGGCCGAGCACGGAGAGCACCGCCAGCGCCGTGCGGGGGCCCACGCCGCTGACGCCGAGCATGATCTCGAAGACCTCGCGCTCGGCGGGGCTGCGGAAGCCGAAGAGCAGCGGGGACTCGTCCTTGCGCGCCACGTACGCCGTGTCGAGCCGGACCTCCCCGCCGATCCGCAGGCCGGACAGGGTCTCCGGCGTCGCCTGGACCTGGACGCCGAACCCGCCCACCGCCACGACGGCGGTGGTGAGGCCGACGTGCTCGACCTGTCCCGTGATGGACGCGATCACCGCGCAACTCCTTCCCGTGCCCGGCGGGGGCCGTGCACGGTCGATCGAACAGATCTACGAATGACGACCACTCTAGCAGTGGGCGCCGACTCAGCGGCGCCCGCCCCGCTTGGCGCGGTGCTCCGCCTCGGCCCAGGCCCGCTGGGCGGGGGTCATGCCGGAGCGGGCGGCGGCCAGGGGGCGGGCGCCCTGGTGCGTCTCGGTCCGGGCGGTGGCGTCCACGCCCGTGCCGCCGCCGCGCCAGCCGTGGCAGATGGCGATGGCCAGGGCGTCGGCCGCGTCGGCGGGCCGGGGCGCCTCGTCGAGCCGGAGGATGCGCACCACCATGCGGGCCACGGACGCCTTGTCGGCCCGCCCCTCCCCCGTCACCGCGGCCTTGACCTCGGACGGGGTGTGCCAGGCCACCGGCACGCCGTGGCGGGCGGCCGAGGCGATCACGGCGCCGGAGGCGTGGGCCGTGCCGATGACCGTGTTCACGTTGGTCTGGGCGAACACCCGCTCCAGGGCGAGGGCGTCGGGCCGGTAGCGCTCGATCCACCGCTCGGTGGCCTCCCAGATCCGCAGCACGCGCACGTCGAGCGGGTCGGCGGCGTCCGTGCCGGCCACCCCGACGTCGACGAAGGACGCGGTGCGGTTGCCGGCCATGTCGATCAGGCCGAACCCGCACCGCGTCAGTCCGGGGTCCACCCCGAGGATCCGCTGCGTGGCCGTGGTCAGTCCTCGGAGTCGAGCTGGGCCAGGACCTCGGCGGGGATGTCCGCGTTGGCGTAGACGTTCTGCACGTCGTCGAGCTCCTCGACGGCGTCGACGAGACGCAGGAACTTCCGGGCGCCCTCGGCGTCGAGCTCCACGAGCATGCTCGGGCGGAACTGCGGGTCGTCGTTGTTGTACTCGAGCCCGGCCTCTTCGAGGGCCGCGCGGATCGCGGGCAGGTCGGTGGCCTCGGAGACGACCTCGAAGACGTCCTCCTGCTCCACGACCTCGTCGGCGCCGGCGTCCAGGACGGCCATGAGGACGTCGTCCTCGGTCAGCCCCTCGGTGCGGGTGACCTCCACCACGCCCTTGCGCTCGAAGAGGAACGCCACGGAGCCGGAGTCGGCCATGGTGCCGCCGTTGCGGGTCACGGCCACGCGCACCTCGGAGGCGGCGCGGTTCTTGTTGTCGGTGAGGCACTCGATGTACAGCGCCGTGCCCTGGGGGCCGCGGGCCTCGTAGAGGATCTCGGTGTAGTCGACGACCTCACCGGTCAGGCCGGCGCCGCGCTTGACGGCGCGGTCGATGTTTGCGACCGGCACCGAGTTCTTCTTGGCCTTGGACACGGCGAGGTCGAGCGCCGGGTTGCCCGCGGTGTCGGGCCCGCCCATGCGCGCGGCCACCTCGATGCCCTTGATGTACTTGGCGAAGGCCTTCGCCCGCTTGGCGTCGATCGCGGCCTTCTTGTGCTTGGTCGTGGCCCACTTGGAGTGTCCTGACATGCGTCCCTCCTCGGGAAGTCGTTCGCGGTCGGCCGGGACGCGTCGTGCGTCGTCCCGGCACGGCCCGCCCCGGCGGTGGCCGGGACGGGCCGGAGAAGTCCCGGTCCATTCTACCGGGTGCGCGCCGCCCCGGCCGGGGCCCTAGCGGGGCCGGGCCTGCGCGACCTCCCGGGCCCGCTCGGCCAGGGTGTCGTCCAGCGGTGCGGCGTCGAAGACGCCGAGCCGGCGCTCCACGGCGGCGCGGATGAGGTGGTCGGCCACGGCGGGGTTCTTGGGCAGCATCGAACCGTGCAGGTAGGAGCCCACCACGTGGTGCACGCGGGCGCCCTCGGTGCCGTCCTCGCCGTTGTTGCCCGCGCCCTTGAGCACCCGTCCCAGCGGCGTCTGGTCCGGGCCGAGCCGGGTGACCCCGGAGTGGTTCTCGTAGCCGACGACGGTCCCGAACTCCGGGGACTCCAGCACGATGTTGCCGATCAGGCGCGTGGGCCCACCCACCGTGGTCAGGTCGAGGATGCCGATGCCGGGCAGCGTCTCGCCGGCGCCGGTGCGGAACTCGTGGCCGAAGAGCTGGTAGAGGCCGCAGATCGCGAGCATCGGCACGCCGTCGGCGGCCATGGCCCGCAGCTCGGGGGCGATCCGCTGCAGGTCCTCCTGGACCCGGAACTGACCCGAGTCCTGGCCGCCGCCGCCCACCAGCAGGTCGGCGTCGGGCGGGAACGGGTCCCCGGGGTTGTGGTCGCTCAGCCGCACGGCGTAGCCGTACTTCTCCAGGCGGCGCTTGAGGGTGAGGGTGTTGCCCCAGTCCCCGTAGATGTTCATGTCCCGGGGGTAGAGCTGGACGAGGTGGACGGTGCGGTCGGTCACGGGGGCTCCGCTCAGATCTCGGCGACCTCGGCCACGCGGGACAGCTCCCGGCGCAGCTCGAGCATGGACGTGTAGGTGCAGAAGACGCGCATCGGCCGGTCCCCGGCCCCGGCGACGAAGCGCCGCAGGGCGTCGCCGAGGCCCGGGACCACCTCGCGCACCGCGACCTCGTCGTAGTCCAGGCGCAGGGCCATGTCCCACGCCCGGGTGCCGGACACCGTGTCCACGCCGCCGGAGCGCAGGGAGTGGAAGTCCACGTCCCACAGCCAGGAGACGTCGCGGCCGTCGGCGTACTCGTCGTTGATGGCGATCATCGTGGCGTAGTCGCCCGGCCGCGCCGAGGCCAGCGAGAGGCGGAACCCGGCGGGGTTCTTCACGAGCAGCAGCTGCAGCGGCCGGCCGTCCACGGTGATGGTCTCCCCGCGGCCGAAGGCGGGGGTGACGCGGGAGAGCTCGTCCACCAGCGCGGCGCGGTCCGCGTCGGGACCGGCCACGGCGAGCGCCAGCGCGAGCGCGGCCGCCGCGTTGTACATGTTGTAGACGCCGTAGAGCTCCACGGTGGTCTCGACGGCCTCCCCGCCCACCGTGAGCCGGACCCGGTTCGCCTCGAAGGACGTCAGCTCCACGTCGGCGGCCGGCCGGGGCGCCAGCTCCGCCTCGTGGTCGGCCTCGGCGTCGGGTCCGCCGGCCGAGCGCATGTCGTCGTCGGAGGGGAACATGGGCCGCAGCGGGGCGGACAGCCCGAACCAGCGGGTCTGCGTGCCCTCGGGGACGTGCTCGGCGAGGGACACGATCCGGGGGTCCTCCCGGTTGAGGACCACGGTGCCCGTGGTGGCCGCGGCGATCTGGGCGAGCATCCGCCGGGTGGTGTCGATCTCGCCGAAGCGGTCGAGCTGGTCGCGCATGACGTTGAGCAGCAGCGCGTGGCGGGGCTTGACCTGCTTGACGAAGTGCACGGCGTGCGCCTCGTCGAGCTCGAGCACGGCGACGTCCGCGTCGAGGCGGCCCGTGAGGCTCATCTCCCCGAGCAGGGCGGCGGCCACGCCGCGCACGAAGTTGGAGCCGGTGCGGTTGGTGAAGACCCTGTAGCCCTGCGAGCGCAGCAGCTGGACGGCCATCTTGGTGGTGGTCGTCTTGCCGTTGGTGCCGCTGATGAGCACCACGCCGTGCGGCAGCTTCGCGAGCTCCTCGGCAACGAACCCGGGGTGCAGCCGCTCCATCACGAGGCCGGGGAAGGCGGAGCCTCCGCCGCGCAGGGTGGTCAGGTACCGGATGCCTTGGCCGAGCAGGCGCACGTGGGGTCTGGACATGCGCTCCATCCTATGGTCTGCGCCCCGGCGGCGGCGGGCACCCGGGTGCGCCTGGGGCGGGCGGTCCGCGCGTCCCCCCAGGCCGCAGGGGGGACGGGCGACGACGACGCACGACACGGTGTCGCCGCGGGGTGCTGTCGACGGGCGGCGCACCGGCCGTAGGGTCGGACCATGAACGCCGCCGGCCCCGCCGTCCCTCCGTCCGTTCCGCCTCGCCGGATGCCGCCCTGGTGGGTGGTCCTGGCGTGTCTCGGCGGTCTCCTGGTGCTCGGCGGGGCGCTGCTGGTGCTGCTCCACCCGGCGGAGGCGTCGTTCGGGTGGTTCGCGGAAGCCTCGCCGGGCGACGCGGCGTTCCCGGCCATGACCCTGGTGACCCCGGAGGCCACGGCGGGGTGGGCCGGTGTGGTGGCCGGGCTCGTCCTGTGGGCCTTCTGCGCCGGTTGGCTCCTGGGCCGGCGCGCCTCGCGGCGGTGACCGGAGGGTCGAGGACCGCGGCCGCGCCGTGCCCTCAGGTCAGGCCCAGGCCTCCGTCGGTGGTGAGGACCTGGCCCGCGACCCACACGCCCTGGTCGGTGGCCAGCCAGCCGATCAGCCGCGCCGGATCGGCCGGCCGCCCCCAGCGGCCGAACGGAGTGGCCTGCCGCCACGCCTCGAGCTCCGCCAGGGACCGGTCGGCGGTCCCGGGGTCGAGGTAGCCGGTGTTGACCGGCCCCGGGTTGATCGTGTTCAGGACGATGCCGAGCTCGAGCAGCTCCGCGGCCACCGTGGGCGTCACCCCGGCCAGCGCGGCCTTGCTGGCGGCGTAGGCGACCTCGCCCCGCATCGGCCCCTGGCCCTGACCCGAGGTCATCCAGAACACCCGGCCCGCCCCCGTCTCGTCGACGGGCCGGGTCCGCCTGGTCCGGTCACCCGGCCGAGCGGGCGCGGATCCCGCCGTCGTCGCGGCGTGCCGATGGGCGAAGTGCCGGGTGAGCAGCAAGGTGGAGCGGGTGTTGGTGTCCCAGAACGCGTCCAGGGTCTCGGCGGTCATGTCCACGATGGACCCGTCCCGCCGCTGCGGGCGTGGTTGCAGACGAGGATGTCCAGCCGCCCGGTCAGGGCGCAGGCCCGGTCCACGAGGTCCTCGACGGCGTCCGCGTCCCGCAGGTCCGCGGAGACGTCGCCCGTGACCGCGCCGTCCTGGAGGGCGGCCCGGATTCCGGCGCGCACGGCGTCCAGGTCGTCGCCGCCCCAGGGCTGGTCCGCGTCGTGGGGGCTGTAGTGGTGGACGAACACGCTCGCGCCCAGGGCGGCGAGCTCGACGGCCACCGCGTACCCGATGCCGCGGCGGCGGGACACCCCGGTGACCAGGGCAGTCCTGCCCCGCAGGGGGTGTGCGAGGGAGGGGTGGGTCATGCCGGTGCTCCTGACGCCCGCGGGCGGCGGCCCGGCTGCTCAGGCCTCTGCGGTGGAGGGTCCAGCGGTGCGTCGACGGCGTGGAGCTCGTTGCTGAGGCTTGTACCGTCGAGGCCGTCCAGCGGGGTGATGTCCACGACGATGCCCGTCTGCACGTCGAGGTGCACGCAGTAGACCGTGGCGAGGTCGCCGCTGGTGAGGGTCGGGTCCTCGCGGCCGTACTCGTGGATCCGGGCGGCGGGGCTGTCCAGCAGCGGACAGCACCCGCACCGCGGGGTGTAGCCGTTCTCCCGGTCCTCGCCGGCACCGAGCAGCGGCCGGCAGGCGGCCGACCAGGTGAGGCGGCCCCGCAGCGTCGTGGTGACGACCTCGCTGACGTACACTCCCCGGCTCAGCTCGGCCGGGTCGAGCATGGCCGTCCACCGGTAGTCCTGCCACATCGGATCACCGTGGTCGAAGTGCCAGTCCTCCGGACGCCGGGCGACCAGACCATCGGGGCGCAGCACCACCTCCGGCTCCGGCGACGGCGGTGACGGAACGGCGCCCGCGTCGTCGTCGTCGCAGGTCATCAGGCTCACCGCCGCACCGTAGGGCGGCCCTTCGGCGACCTCGACACCCCCGGAGGAGCGGACGACCACACGGCCGAGGCGCCGGTCGAGCCAGGCCTCGACCGGTTCGCCGTCCGGAGTGCTCCCGGCGTCCCGCTGCCGCCGGTGGGTGAAGTGCACGGTGGTGAACCGCCACGGCGAGCTGCGCGCCAGTGCGCGGAAGTCGTCGGCCGTGGGGACCTCGGGCAGGGAGTCACCGCTCATGCGACCGAGTAGAGCACATCCCGTACTGTCGGACCATGACCGGGCACGAGCTGTTCCCCATCGTCAACTGTGCGGATCTGGTCGGCACCGGGGCCTTCTACGAAGAGGTGTTCCACGCCGTGCAGACGTACCGGTTCCCCGGGACGGGAGAGCCGGCCTTCCTCGTCCTGCGCGTGGGAGACGGTCAGCTGGGCCTGGGCGTCGGCACCACGGCGGCGCTGTACGGCGACACCCCGCTGCCCGCGACCGGCCACGCGGTGGACCTGTGCGTCTACGTCGAGGACCTTCCGGCCGTCCTCGACGCCGCCCGCCGGGCCGGTGCGGCCGTGCCTGTCGATGCGAAGGCCATGCCGTGGGGCGAGACCGTCGCCTACGTCCGTGATCCCGAGGGCACGATGCTGCTGGTCGTCCAGTCCGGTGCGGGCTGAAGCGCCCCGGGCTTCCTGCCCACGGGCCGGCCCCGGGTCCGGAGAACACCACCGACGAGTCCGCAGAGGAGGCAACGCCAGTGGATCGCGACGTCGACCCGGTTCCCCCGGAGGGGTCGGGCCCTCCCCCGCACGCGCGCGCGGCGCCTTCCTCGAGGGCTCCCGCCGCGCCCCGGCCCACTGCCGGAGCCGACGCGCAGCGGCGGGAGGTCAAGGCCGCCCTTGGCCGGCGGACAGCTCCGCTCTGGCCGGCCCACGCGGCAGTGCGGCCGACGACGGCGCCGACCCGGCGGGACTGGCAGCTGGTGCTCCGGCGGGCCGGACTGGAGCTCCAGCACCACGCGCTGGTGCTGCGCCGGATCACCACCGCCTACGTCGTGGCCGTGGCCGGGCCGCACTTCGAGGCCGGGTGGACCATCGCCGACGTCCTGCACGCCCTGGACTGGACCCCGCAGGGCGTGCGCTACACCCACGACTCGGTCACCGGCATCGAGAACCCCGGGGCCTGGTTCGCCGCCCGCCTGCGCACCTGGACCCACCAGGACGGCACCCCGATGCGCTCGCCGGACCAGCGCGCCGCGGCGGAGGCCGAGCAGCGCCGGGCAGAGGCGGTGGCGGCCGCCCGACGCCACGCCTCCCCTCGGCCCCGGCGGCAGACCGCCGGGACGGACACCGGGGCCGCGGAGCCGGTCGTCGAGCCGCCGGGGCCGACGGACCCGGATCGGCGGCCCTTCCGGGTGCGCTGGGCCGCCCAGATCGCCGCCGGCCGGGCGGAGGCGAGCCGGGGGTCCGGACGTCCGTGAGCCGGGGGCGCGGGTGCCGCGCCCCCCGGGGCGGGGCCCTACCGGACGGGCGGCCCCGTCTCCGCGGTGGCCGCCGGGGCGGTCCGAGCGACGGCGGCGTGGGCCGCGGCGATCGCGTGCACCCGGTCCCGGCACCGGTACCAGCCGAGGACCAGCAGCGGCACGAGCAGCAGCAGGGAGGCGACGGTCCAGGTCCCGATCGGGGAGTCGAAGGCCATCAGCACGACGACGCTCACGAGGAACGCCAGGGTCAGCCAGCCGGTGAAGGGCGCGCCGGGGAGCCGGAAGCCGGGGCGCTCCGCCCTGCCCTGCCGGGACCAGGAGACGAGCCGGAGATGGCAGAGCATGATCATCGCCCAGGCGCTGATGATGCCGACAGAGGCGAGGTTCAGCACGATCTCGAAGGCCTGGGCCGGCACCAGGGCGTTGAGCACCACGCCCAGGACGGCCACCGCCGCCGTCAGCACGATGCCGCCGTACGGGACGCCGGCCCGGTTCATCCGGCCCGCGAAGCGGGGGGCCGATCCGGCCAGGGACATCGAGCGCAGGATCCGGCCCGTGGAGTAGAGCCCGGCGTTGAGCGAGGACAGGGCCGCGGTGAGCACCACGAGGTTCATCACGGTGTCCATGCCGGCCACGCCGATGGAGCCGAAGAACGTCACGAACGGGCTCTCCCCCGCCTGGTAGGCGGTGTAGGGCAGGAGCAGGGACAGCAGGGTCAGCGACCCGACGTAGAAGACCGCGATGCGCACGATCACCGTGTTCACGGCGCGCGGCATGACCTTCTCGGGGTGCTCCGTCTCACCGGCCGCGGTGCCGATCAGCTCGATGGACGCGTAGGCGAAGACCACGCCCTGGATCACGACGACCGCCGGCAGCAGACCGTTGGGCAGGAGCCCGCCGTTCTGGCCGATGAGGGACAGGCCCACCTCCTGGCCGTCGGCCGGGGTGCCGAAGAGCACCAGCCAGATCCCGACCACCAGGAAGGCGGAGAGCGCGGCCACCTTGATGAGGGCGAACCAGAACTCGAGCTCGCCGAAGACCTTGACCGAGACGAGGTTCAGCCCGAGGACGAGCAGCAGGGCGGCCAGGGCGTACTGCCACTGGGGGACGTCCCCGATGGGAGCCCAGTACCGGGCGAAGAACTTCATGTACAGCGCCACGGCGGTGATGTCCACGATCGCGGTCATGGCCCAGTTGAGCCAGTACAGCCAGCCGGTGAAGAAGGCAGCCTTCTCGCCGTAGAACTCCCGGGCGTAGGAGACGAAGGAGCCCGAGGACGGGCGGCGCACGACGAGCTCACCCAGGGCGCGCAGGATGAGGAACGCGAAGAAGCCGCAGACCGCGTAGACGAGCACGAGGGCGGGCCCGGCGCTGGCCAGCCGCCCGCCGGCGCCCATGAACAGGCCGGTGCCGATGGCGCCGCCGATCGCGATCATCTGGATCTGCCGGGGCTTGAGCCCCTTGTGGTAGCCCTCGTCCTCCGCGTGGAGCACGTCGAGGGCGGCGGTCGGTGGCTGGGCCGGGGTGGCGTGGCGCCGGTCCGGGTGGTGGACGGACACAGGGGGCATGGCTCGGTCTCCTGGGTGGTGGCGGGTGCTCGTGGACGGGTCAGACGGTGAGGTTGGCGAGGCGCTCCGGGCGCAGGATGCGGCCCAGCTCCTCGGCGGTCAGCAGACCGCGCTCGCGCACCAGCTCCGCGACGCCGGCACCCGTGACCAGGGCCTCCTGGGCGATCGCGGTGGCCGTGGCGTAGCCCAGGTGGGGGTTCAGCGCGGTCACCAGGCCGATGGAGTGCACCACCGACGCGCGCAGGTGCTCCTCATTGGCGGTGATGCCGCGCACGCAGCGCTCCGTGAGCGTGGTGCAGGCCGCCCGGAGGTGGGCCACGCTCTTATGCAGGCTGTGGACGATGATCGGCTCGAAGGCGTTGAGCTGCAGCTGTCCGCTCTCGGCGGCCATGGTGATCGTGACGTCGTTGCCGATGACCTCGTAGGCGACCTGGCTGACGACCTCCGGGATCACCGGGTTGATCTTGCCCGGCATGATCGAGGAGCCGGACTGCACGGCGGGCAGGGTGATCTCGCCCAGCCCGGCCCGGGGCCCGGAGGAGAGCAGCCGCAGGTCGTTGCAGATCTTGGACAGCTTCACGGCCACCCGCTTGAGCACCCCGGACAGGTGCACGAAGGACCCGACGTCCTGGGTGGCCTCCACGAGGTCGACGGCGGTGACCAGCGGCAGGCCGGTCACGGCGGCCAGGTGGCGGCAGGCCGCGGCGGCGTAGCCGTCCGGGGCGTTGAGCCCGGTGCCGATCGCCGTCGCCCCGAGGTTGATCTCGTGGACCAGCAGGCTCGCCTCCGCAAGGCGCTGGCGGTCCTCCCGGATCATCACGGCGTAGGTGCCGAACTCCTGGCCCAGGGTCATGGGCACGGCGTCCTGCAGCTGGGTGCGGCCCATCTTCACGACGGTGCGGAACTCGCGGGCCTTCGCCGCGAAGGCGTCCTCCAGCACCTCCAGGGCCGCGAGCAGCTCCTGCACGCCGGTGATCGTGGCGATCTTCACAGCCGTGGGGTACGCGTCGTTGGTGGACTGCGACAGGTTGACGTGGTCGTTGGGGTGCAGCCGGGAGTACTCCCCCTTCCCGGCGCCCAGCAGCTCCAGGGCCCGGTTGGCGATCACCTCGTTGGCGTTCATGTTGGAGGAGGTGCCGGCGCCGCCCTGGATCACGTCCACGCGGAACTGCTCGTGGAGGCGCCCGTCCAGGATCTCCTGGCAGGCCGCCACGACGGCGTCGGCCCGGGCGGTGTCGAGCAGCCCGAGCTCGTGGTTGGCGCGGGCGGCGGCGAGCTTCACGGCCGCCAGGCCCCGCACCAGGTGGGCGTGGCCGCCCAGGGGCAGGCCGGTGATGGGGAAGTTCTCCACGGCGCGCAGGGTCTGCACGCCCCAGTAGGCGTCGGCGGGGACCTGGCGGTCGCCGAGCAGGTCGTGCTCGGTGCGGAAGGCGGGAGCGGTCATGGTTCTCTCGGTTCTCTCGGGTGTCACGGGGTGGTGGACGGCAGCAAGACGGTGGGTCAGCGGGACGACGGGCGGTCTCTCTCGGAGCGGAGGGACAGCGGGCAGCGGCTCAGCGGGCGGCGGCGAGGGCGACGGCGTGCAGCGACCCCACGGTGCGGCCCCCGCCGAGCACGGGGACCCGGCCCAGGCCGGCGAGCACTGCGGAGTCCACCCCGAGCCGCTGCAGGGCCTGCACGGTCACCGGCATCCGGGCGCGGTCGGCGCCGTCGGCGATCTTCACGGCCAGACCGCGCCCGTCCGGCAGGCCTACGAGCTGAAGGCCCTCGAAGCCGTCCTTGGCCAGCAGACCGGGGACCCTGCGCATGAGCTCCGTGACGTCACGGCCCTCGCCGGCCACCTGCTCGGGGTGCCCGGTCATGGCGGACGCGACCCAGGCCTCGGGCGTGCCCGGGGCGGCGGAGGCCAGCCGGGCGAAGGCTGTGGCCATGCCCCGGAGGGTGACGGCGTGCAGGGGGGTGCCGCAGCCGTCGGTGCTGCCGGGCCCCAGCGGTTCGCCGGTCAGCTCCGCCACGACCTGGGCGATCAGCAGCTGCAGCGGGTGGCCGGGGTCGGTATAGCCGGCCACGGGCCAGCCGTTGACCCGGCAGGTGGCGACCATGGCGGCGTGCTTGCCGGAGCAGTTCTGGGCCAGGCGGGTGGGCCACTCGCCGGCGCGCAGGGCGGCGGCCCGTTCGGCGGGTCCGTACGGCAGGTCGGGCACGTTCTCCAGGGCGGTCTCGTCCGCGCCGTGGCCGGAGAGGATGCGGCGCGCGCCGTCCCGGTGCCGGGGCGCCCCGGAGTGGCTGGCCGCGGCCAGGGCCAGCAGGGGCCCGGGCAGCTCAAGGCCGGCGCGGAGCATGGCCACCGCCTGCAGCGGCTTGAGGGAGGAGCGGGGGTAGAAGAGGGCCAGGGGGTCTCCGGCCTCGAACAGGATCCGCCCGGCGGCGTCCGTGGCCACGAGCGAGCCGTGGTGGACGCTCTCGACGACGCCGTCGCGGACCTGTTCGGCGACGGGCACGTGCTGCGGGCGGGCGGTGGACAGGGGTGCCCCGAGGGCGGCGGTGGTCATGCTGGGTCCTTGATGGAGGTGATCGGTGCGAGCGGGGGCGCGCGCCGGAGGGCGCCCCGCGCGGAACGGAGGGCAGGGTCGACGGCAGGACCACGGGCGAGCAGGGCGAGGACCGCGGCTGCTCGAGCGGAGGTCGGGGAGACCGGAGCAGTGGCCGGGACGGCCGGCAGGCTACTCGCCGGTGATGGCGCCGAGGGCGCCGCGCACGGCCGCGAGGTGGTCCTGCATGGCGGCTTCCGCCTCGTCGGCCGCGCCGTCACGGATGGCGTGGAAGATGCGCAGGTGCTCCTCGTCCGAGCGCTTCTGGCGGGCCGCCACCACGTTGAGGGTCTCGGACTGGTGGAAGAGCGCCTCGCGGATGTCGGCGATGACCTTCTCGAACACCCGGTTGTGGCTGATCCGGGCGACGGCGGCGTGGAAGCTGGTGTCCAGCTCGACCCAGGCCTGGGGGTCGTCCTCGGCCGCCATCGCCGCCACGACGTCCTGCAGGAAGCGCACGTCCTCCTCGGTGCGGCGGCGCGCGGCGAGACCGGCCGCGGGGACCTCGATGTGCGGCCGGGCCTCGTGCAGGTCCCGGGCCGAGTACGCGCCCAGGGCCAGGTCCTCGGCCACCCGCTGGGAGACGACGAACGTCCCCTTGCCGGTGCGGCTGACGGTCAGGCCCAGCGCCGCGCAGGAGCGCAGCGCCTCGCGGATCACGGACCGGCTCACGCCGTACCCCTGGGCCAGCGCGGCCTCCGAGGGGAGCTTCTTCCCCACGGCGAGGCGCCCCTCCTGGATCTGCGCGAGCAGGTCCTTGAAGACGGCCTCCGCCGCACTGAAGCGCTCCACCGGCTGTCCGGCTGTCCGGCTGTCTGACAGGTTCATGTCGTCCAGCATGATACGGATCACACCGGGCTGTCAAGGGGTCCCGAGCCGGTTTCCTGCACATCTCGTGCAGGTTCTCGCCAGGTCCCCCTGCTGTGCTGGAGCAGGCATCCCCACACCACGAGCGGAAGCAGGTGCATCATCGTCGGCAGGACCGCCAGGACCGGCGTCATCGGATCAGCCGTGGCCCCCGAGGCGACCGACGCCGGGGCCCATGCGCTCGTAGTGCTCCCCGCACGGCCACTCGCGTGAGGACCGCCGGCACCGCGCACCGGGACCGGAGCCGCCCCCTGCGCTCACTCCTCGCCCTGCTTCTCGCGCTCGGGATGCTGGCGGGAGCACTGGTGCTCCTCGGGCCCGGCCTGCTCAGCGGCCTGCGCGGCGGCGACGGCGGGCTGACCTGGGGTGCCGAGTGCGTCGTCGAGACCGCGGACGGAGCGGTCGGGCTCGACCGCGAGGAGGCGAAGCGGGCCACGACGGCAGTGGCGCTCGCCGCCCGCGGGGTGGAGGCCCCGGACACCTCCGGTCTCGACGCGGCGGTGCTGCGGCGCCTGGCCGACGGACCGCCCGAGGACGCCGGCGCGAGCCTGAGCTGCCGGGGCTCAGCGGCCGATGACCTGCCGCAGCAGCAGCTGACCGCAACCGGCCTGACCCCGCGCGCCGAGCGGGTGCGCGCAGCGATGACCGAGGTGTTCGGAGAGCAGAGTCTGGGCGGGTTCGCCCCCGGCGGCGTCGGCCAGGGCCACGGCGAGGAGTCGACGCACTACGACGGCCGCGCCGTCGACGTCTTCTTCCGCCCCGTGACCGAGGAGAACCGGCGCGAAGGGTGGCTGCTGGCCCACTGGCTGGTCGCGCACGCCGAGGACCTGGACGTCCAGTACGTCATCTTCGACGACCGCTTCTGGAGCGCGCACAGCTCGCGGGGGCGGTGGCGGGACTACGACGCGCCCGAGCCCGGCAACGAGATCCTGCGCCACCTCGACCACGTGCACGTGGACGTGCTGCGCGGCGATCCGGAGTGAGGAGCCGGTCGCAGCGCCGGGCCCCGGAACCGATGCCCGCGTCGCGACCGATGACGACGGGAGGGGTGTGCACGGGCGACGCCCGGTCCTAGGGTGAGGAGCACACCGGGCGGCTCCGGACGGGTCGGACCGCAGCGCCCGGGGACACCGGGGACCGAAGCCGGCCCCCGGGACGCGGTCCGCCGCACCCGTCGAGGAAAGGACCCGCCATGAGCGCCACCGACGACCTCCTGCACCACGCCGAGGCCTACGCCGCCGCCTTCACCAAGGGCGATCTGCCCATGCCCCCGGCCCTGCCGGTCGCCGTGGTGGCCTGCATGGACGCCCGGCTCAACCCCTACGGACTGCTGGGGCTGAGCGAGGGCGACGCCCACGTCATCCGCAACGCGGGCGGGGTGATCACCGACGACGAGATCCGGTCCCTGGTCATCAGCCAGCGCCTGCTGGGCACCCGGGAGATCATCCTCATCCACCACACCGACTGCGGCATGCTCACCTTCACCGACGACGCCTTCACGGCACAGATCGAGGCCGACACCGGGATGCGCCCGCCGTGGTCGCCGGAGTCCTTCACCGATCCCGACGACGACGTCCGCCGGTCCATGGCGCGCATCACCGAGAACCCCTTCATCCCGCACCGGGACAGCGTGCGGGGCTTCGTCTACGACGTCACCGACGGCTCCCTCCGCGAAGTCCGCTGACTCCTGCACCGTCCTCCCACCCCGAGGGCCCCGCCACCCGGTGCGGGCGGAGGGGCCCTGTTCGGGGTCCGGCGATCAGTGGGCGATCGTGAAGCGGCGGCGGGAGATCGCCGGGCCGGGGCGCGACACGCGGGAGCGGCTGGTCTCGCAGAAGCCGCAGGCCAGAGCTCCGCGACGCGGCGGACCCGGGCCCGCGGGGCTGCTTTCCGCCTCCGGGGACGGCCGGTTCCCCACAGGGGACGGCGTCGTGGGCTATGAATGGAAGGACCACGGACGGACCCCCAGGAGGACACGGTGACGAAGCACGACGACTCCCAGCCCATCACCTCTGTGATCAACACGGGCGAGCTGATGCGGCAGCTGGCGCAGAAGGAGGCCGACCACCGACGCCGGGTCCAGGCCTGGACCGCCGACGGGGTCGAGGAGCTGACGGACACGGCGGAGCTGCTCGACATCGCCCTGCACCACAGCGACGTCGACGTGGCGGCTGCCGCGCTCGGCAGTGACCACCTGAGCGCCGCCGACCGCCGCCACGCGGCCGAGAACGCCACCGACCCGCACGTGCGTGCGGCCGCGCGGGCGGAGGCGTCCCGCCGCGGCGAGCTCCGGGACGGGCACGGCTGACGTCCCGCCGCTGGACGCACGAGGGACCTCGAAGGCACTGCCCCTCTTGTGCCCGGGCGGCTCCAGCGGGTTGAGTGGGGGCATGGGGAAAGTGATCTACTCCGTCGCCTCCTCGCTGGACGGCTACAACTCGGACGAGCAGGGCAGCTTCTCCTGGGCCGTGCCCGACGAGGCCGTCGTCGCCGCCCTGACCACGGACCTGGCACCGGTCAGCACCTACCTCTACGGGCGGCGCATGTACGAGACCATGGCCGTCTGGGAGACCGATCCGTCCGCGGCGGCATGGTCCCCGGAGTCGGCGCGCTTCGCGGAGACCTGGAAGCGCGCCGAGAAGATCGTCTTCTCCTCCTCCCTCGGCCGGACCTGGACCGAGCGCACCCGGCTCGAGCGGGAGTTCACCGCCGAGGCCGTCGAGCGTGCGAGGTCCGAGGCGTCCGGGGACCTCACGATCGAGGGCCCGACCCTCGCCGGCAGCGCCCTGCTGCTGGGGCTGGTCGACGTGGTCGAGCTCCTGCTGTGCCCGGTCACGGTGGGCGGCGGCACCCCGGTCTTCCCCGACGGGCTGTCCCTGGAGCTGCGCCTCCTCCGGGAGCGCCGCTTCGCCAACGGCATGGTCCAGGTCGGCTACGAGGTCCACCATCCCCGGTCCCGCGGATAGCAGCGGCGTGGACGGGACGAGACTTCAGCAGATCGCCATGGAGGCGGCCGCCGGACTGCCGGCCGTGACGCACACCTGCCCCTTCGGCCCGGACCACGAGGTGTTCAAGGTCGTGGGCAGGATCTTCCTGATGACCACGGAAGCACCCGGGGAGCCGATCGTGACGCTCAAGTGCGAGCCCCCGCACGCGATGGCGCTGCGCCAGGAGTTCCCCACGATCACCCCCGGCTACCACATGAACAAGCAGCACTGGATCTCTCTCGCCGCCGGCCCGGGGATCACCCCGGACCTCGTCGGGGAACTGGTGCTGAACGCCTACGAGCTCGTCGTCGAAGGACTTCCCCGGGCCAAGCGCCCGGTGCTGCGCCACACGCGCACCGGAGCACAGCCCTGAGCGGGCGTCCTGGCGTCCGCGTCCGGCGTCGGGGCGCGATGCGAGCACGGGGTCCGTCCGAGCGGTGACGGAGTCAGTGCTCGGACGGTGGTCCCGGGCGGCTCCGTCGAGCGGCATCGCGCAGCGCCGTCAGGGTCGTGTGGATAAGCCGCGCCCGGGTGGGGTGGGTGCGGGTGTGGGCGACGATGCGCCGGTGGACGGCCGGGTCGACCAGCGGCCTCGAGGTGAGAGTCGCCGGCAGCCCGGTGAGCGCGATCCGGGGCAGCACCGTGATCCCCAGCCCGGCCGCGGCGAGGCTGGTGGCCGCATGGTGGTCGTCGAGACGGGCGACGTAGTGCGGGGTGTAGCCGGCGGCGTGACAGGCGCGGGTGATGATGCGCCCGGTGGGGCCGTCGTGGATGTCGTGGTCGATCCAGGGCTCGTCGCGCAGCTGGGCCATCGTCACCGCGGGGCGTGCGGCCAGCGGGTGGCCGACCGGCAGCACCACGCAGAAGTCCTCCTCGTGCAGGGCATGGCGCTGGTATCCCTCCAGGTGGACGAGGGGCCCGTCGAGGGACTCGTTGCGCACGTCGACGTCGGGGGCCCGGCGGCCTCCGGTGGGGTGCAGCTCGTTGATGCTGATCTCAACCACCACGTCCGGGGACCGGGCACGCAGGGCGACCACCACCCCGGGCATCCAGGCCTGGGCCAGGGACGCGAAGCAGGCGACGGCGATCCGCTCGGCCCGGCCCTGCCGCAGATCCTCCACGGTGCGCTCGAGGCGTTCCAGGCTGCTGAGGGTCTCCGCGCTGGCCTCGCACAGGTGCCGGGCGGCCGGGGTGGCCTCGATGCCCCGGCCGCTCTTCTCGAACAGCACCAGTCCGGTCTGCCGGGCCAGGGCGCGGAGGTGCTGGCTGACGGTGGCCGGGGCCAGGTGGAGGTTCCGGGCGGCGGCGTGGATCGAGCCGGCGGCGATGACCGCCCGCAGGATGGTGAGCCGGTGCGGATCGAGCATGCCCCGATCGTACGCTTTCTCCTGCCAATGCCACGGAAATCATTGCTGGTGCTGAAGGGTGACGCGGTGGCACGGTAGAAGCCACCGAGTACTGATCGACAAGGAGCTGCCGTGGACACCTCGAGCTATCTGGCCCTGCTGGGCGTGGCCGTGGTCCTGGCCCTCACCCCGGGACCCGACACCGTCCTGACCCTGGGCTACGCCCTGCGGCAGCGCCGGGCCGGGATGCTGGCCGCCGCCGGGTCCGCGCTGGGGGTCTTCGCCTGGGCGGGCCTGGTCGCGGTGGGCGTGGCCGCCTTCCTGGACAGCTCCCCGGCCGCCTTCCAGGCTCTGCGGATCCTCGGGGGCGCCTACCTGTTCTACCTGGGCTACCGGGCGATCACCGCCCACGCTCCCGCCCCGGCCACCGCCGTGCCGATGACCGTCGGCGTGGCACTGACCGCGGGGTCGACCGTCACCGCCGCCCCGGACCGCCGGGAGCCCTCCGGGCCGAGGGCGCGATCGGCCTTCGCCGCAGGGCTGGTGTGCTGCCTCACCAACCCGAAGACCGGGCTGTTCTTCCTGGCCCTGCTGCCCCAGTTCACCCCGCCCGGGGCCGGGGCGCTGTTCGTCGTGGTGGTGATGGGCGGGACGGTGGCGGCCACCATCGGGGTCTACCTGCTCCTCGTGGCCCTGGCCGCCCACACCGCCGGCACCTGGCTCAACCGTCCCACCGTGGCCCGCAGGATCGAGCTCACCTCCGGGGCGGTCTTCGTGGCGCTGGGACTGATGACCACCGTCCCCGTGCTCGCCTCCTGGATCTGAGGGGACTCCCCCGCGCGGCCGACCGGAACGCCCACCCCCGCGGACGGACCGACCACGCCGGCGGAACCGGTCCGTGGCGACCGCCGTTACGCTGGTGCCTCACGGCACGGGGAGGTTGACCTGCCGACCGGCCGACCGGATCATCGGCTGTGAACGGGGCACCGGACGCCCCATGGCGCTGCCCGTTCCGCACCTCCCGTCGGCCCCGGGGCACCAGAGAGGCATCCCATGGACGTGATCGACCTGGCCCACATCACCTCGGCGACCACCGAGCTCGTCGGGGGCAAGGCCGTCGGTCTCGGAGCCCTCCTGTCCGCGGGCGAGCGCGTGCCGGACGGGTTCTGCCTGACCACCGAGGCCTACCGCTCGGGCGCCGTCCCCGAGCGGGCGGTGCTGACGGCCTACGAGCACCTCGGCGGCGGTCCCGTCGCCGTCCGCTCCAGCGCCACGGCCGAGGACCTGCCGGACGCCAGCTTCGCGGGCCAGCAGGACACCGTCCTCGACGTCGAGGGCGGGGACGCACTGCTCCAGGCCGTCCGGCAGTGCTGGGACTCCGTGCACAGCGAGCGCGCCGTCGCCTACCGGGCCGGGCAGGGACTGGAGACCGGCGACCTCGCGATGGCCGTCGTCGTGCAGCGCATGATCACCCCGGCGGCCGCCGGGGTGATGTTCACGGCCAACCCCCTGACCGGCACCCGCACCGAGACCGTCATCGACGCGGTCCCGGGGCTGGGCACCGGAGTCGTGGACGGCACCATGGACACCGACCACTACGTCCTGCCCGGGCACGGCCCGCTCCCCGGGCCACAGGAGCACGGCTGCCTCTCCCCCGACCAGCTGCGCGAGCTCCAGGCGACCGGGCAGCGGATCCAGCGCGCCCTCGGCAGCCCGCAGGACATCGAGTTCGCCTACGACGCCGAGGGCACGCTCTGGCTGCTGCAGTCCCGGCCCATCACCACGCTCTTCCCGCTCCCGGCCGGGACCGACCCCGTGCAGGGCGACCCGCGGGTCTACATGGAGGTCGGCCACATGCAGGGCCTGCGGCGACCGGTCACCCCCATGGGCGTGTCCGTGCTGCGGGAGACGACCCGCCGCTGGCTGCAGATCATCGGCATCGACGACGCCGTGGTCGATCCGTTCCTCGTCGAGATCGGCGGCCGGCTGTTCATGGACCTCACCGGCCTCGTCCGCAGCCCGCGCCTGCACTCCCGCGTCCCCGAGATGGTGCAGGTCTACGGTCCGGCCGTGGCACGGGGCGTGCGGCGCGTCCTGGACGACCCCCGCTACGCGCCCCGTCCCGCCCGTCCCGGTCAGCGCGTGTTCTCCGCCGGTGCGACCGCGCGGCTGATCCTGGCCACCGTGCCCGCCTCGCTGCTCGGCGCGCTGCGGGCCCTGGCACGGCCCGCCGCCGCCCGCGAGCGCGCGTTCCACGAACTCGAACAGGTCCGCCGGCAGCCCCGGTCCGAGCCAGCGGACACGGCGGACCGGGTCCGTTCCGCCGCCGGTCTGCAGGACGCGACGATGACCGGACCGATGATGCGCTCCCTGCCGCCCCTGTGGGCAGCGCTCATCGCCCAGGGGGTGGCCGGCTGGCTGCTGGACGGCGTCCTGCAGCCCGGCGAGCTGAACGCGACCCTGCGCGGGATGCCCCACAACGTCACCACCCAGATGGACCTGAAGCTCTGGTCGGTGGCCGAGGCCGCCCGCCCGCACCGCGCTCTGCTGGTCGGCGCCACCCCGGACGAGCTCGCCGCGCGCTTCTCGCGCGGCGAGCTGCCCGAGTTCGGCCTGACGGCCTTCCTGGCGGAGTACGGGATCCGCGGCAGCGCCGAGATCGACGTCGGCTCCCCCCGGTGGGCCGACGACCCCACTCCCGTGTTCGCCGCCCTGGCCGGGTACCTGCAGGTGACCGACCCGGACCAGGCCCCGCCGGCCCGGTTCGCCCGCGCCGCCGTCGAGGCCGAGGCAGCCCTGTCCGACCTCGTCGCCCGCGCCAGGCGCGCCCGGCCGCTGCGGGCCCGCCTCGCCGGGTTCATGCTGCGCCGCAGCCGGGAGCTGGCCGGCCTGCGCGAGCTGCCGAAGTTCCTCTGGCTGACCCCGCTGGCCGAGGTGCGCCGGCAGCTGCTGGCCGCGGGGGCCGAGCTCACCGGGCGCGGCCTGCTGGAGCAGCCGGAGGACATCATGTTCCTCACCCTGGACGAGGCCCTCGACGCCTCGCACGGCGCGGACCTGCGCGCGGTGGTGACCGGTCGGCGCAGGGAGCACCACCGCGAGGCCCGACGGCGGCAGGTCCCCGGCCTGCTGCTGTCCGACGGCACGAACCCCCAGGCCCTGCCCGACGCCACCGCGCCCGAGCACGGGCCGGACGTGCTGGTCGGCCAGCCGGCGGCCACCGGGATCGTGACCGGGCCGGTGCGGATCGTCCACCACCCGTCGGAGGCGAGGCTGCAGCCCGGTGACATCCTCGTCGCCCCGACCACGGACCCGGGCTGGACCCCGCTGTTCCTGACCCTCGGCGGACTCATCACGGAGACCGGCTCCACGATCGCCCACGGCCCGACCGTGGCCCGCGAGTACGGCATCCCGGCCGTCATCTGCGTGCCCGACGCCACCACCCTGCTGACCGAGGGCCAGGTGGTCACCATCGACGGCGCCACGGGTCTGATCCGGATGCACGGCACGGCCGGCGGTGCGCAGCGACCGGACGACCCGGACGCTCGAGCACACCGGGCCGGGCGACCGGGCCCGGCCGCAGCCGGAGAATAGGCTCATGTCAGGACGGTTCGTGCAGCATGACCATTCCGACGCCGGAGGAGCGATCGCCGCGGACGGCCGGCGCTGCACGCTTCGTGCTCGAGTCCCGCACGGTCCTGCCCGCGCGGTCTGGTGCGAAGAACCAGCGTTCGTTCATACGGAACGACACTCCTGCCGCGGCCAGGAACAGCAGCACCGGCCATCACTCGATAACGTGGAAGGACCGGACGACAGGAGACTTCTCATGACGGACATCGCTGGCTTCGGAGCACTCCTCGGACTGCTCATCCCGTTGCTCATGCTCACCATCTCGTTGCTGCTGTTCTATTGGGTGGTGCGCAAGGGCGTGACTGCCGGCATCAAGGACTACGTGCAGAAGCACGGCGACCGCGCGGGCAGCTGGCGCCCATAGGCTGAGTGGAGCAGAGGAGACGTCTCATGATGAACTCCGAAAGATCCGGCGCAGCAGGCATGGCGCTCGGGATCGTCCTGGCCGCTTCAGCCTGCGCCTCCACCGGTCACGGCCTCGCTGTTCTCGACTCCGAGTCCTCCACCCGACCGGTGCCGGAAGTCATCCAGTCCGATGAACAGTTCGCCGGCGACTCCGCCCGCTACCTGGGGGAGATCGACGGCTATTCCTATTTCGCGGCGCGACCGGCCTCGGGCGCCGACCACGAGGCTTGCCTGATCCAGGTCGGCGCCACCTCCGACGACTGGATCGGTGGATGCTCCACCATCCGGAGCGACAAGGTCGTCGAGCTCTCAGGTGGACTCCCCCGGCAGGACGTCGCCCTCGTCACCGATGACCCTTCGACCGGCACCCTCGAGGAAGCCGGCTGGGAGCAGCAGGCCGAGAACCTCTGGCAACGTACGGATCGACCCGTCGTCAGTGGCTGTGCAGTTCCTCGGCAAGCATCACGATGATGCCGCTGGGGCCCCGGACATAGGCGAGCTTGTAGGCGTCCCTGTAGGTCCCTACCCCGCGCAGCGGGTGACAGCCGTGCTGCGCGGCGATCTCGAGGGCGTCGTCGATGTCGTCGACGGAGAAGGCGACGCGGTGCATCCCGATCTCGTGGGGCCGGGTGGGCTGCGTCTCGATCGCCTCCGGGTGGATGTACTCGAAGAGCTCGAGGCGACCGCTGCCGTCCGGGGTCTGGAGCATGGCGATGTTGACGTGGTTGCCGTCGAGGCCGACGGCGGTGTCCGCCCACTCGCCGCTGACCGTGTCCCGACCCAGGACGGTCAGCCCGAGGTCGGTGAAGAAGGCGATCGCCGCGTCGAGGTCACGGACGGCGATACCGACGTTCTCGAACTTGATGGACATGTGGTGCATGGTACCGAGCCGCGGCAATCCGGTCTGCCGAAGCGTCTTCATGTTCTGAAAGACGGATCCTCACCGGCGACTGCCGTGCAGCACCCGTCGGGACCCTGAGCTGCGGATCGCCGTCGTCATCATCGTCAGGGCCCGTAGAGCAGTCCGACCACGAAGATCGCCACCGGAACGCAGAGCAGACCGAAGGCGACAGCCACAGCCCCCAGAATCTCCTTCTGCGCGCGGAATCCGGCAATGCCACCCACCAGTCCACTGACCGGGGGCAGCGCGAACGTCCACAGCGGCTTGGCCACTCCCGTGCCCTGCCAATCGAGGAGCATCAGCGTCAGCGCGGTGGAGACCGGGAAAGACGCCCAGGCGATCGTCGCCAGGATGCGCTTCCGCTTCTCAGGAACCGGGGCCTTCACCAAGAGTTGTCCCTCCTCTGCTCCACCGAGGGTGGAGTATTCGATGGAATCGGTGCGTGGCCCTCAGGACGGCATGGGCCCGCAGGAGTGCCGTGCGTCCGCAGCGGCATCCAGATGGCCGATCCCTGTATCCGGGGGTACAAGGCCGCCCCAGAGATGTCCAGATGGCGGGCGACCTGGGTGGCCGGCTCCCCGCCCCTAGATTAACTGTGGGGCGCTCCGGAACCGGGAGTCGGTGGAGATCGGGCGCACTGCCTGCCACAGACCCATCCGCCACACCCGACCGGCAGGACGTTGCCAACACCGCCGCGTCGTGCTTATCTGTAGATACGTTTTTGACCTAGATACAAGGTGGCCAGCATGGATGCGGATCAGTGGTCGGCGCAGGACCGGGGATGGGCTACGCGCTACCTAACGGTGATGACGGGCAAGCACGTCCCGGAGTCCTCGCTCGAGGAACGTGAGCACGAGCTGCTCGACGCGGTCCGGGTGGCCCAGGTCTCTGCTGCCGAGCTCTTCGGTGATCCCACGGCACTGGCCACGGAAGATGCCGCTGAACTTGCGACAGTCGAGGAAGAGGTACGAACTTCCCTCGGCGCAGGGCTGCGGCCGGTACTGCAGGAAATCGGCGGCAGACTGACGGGCATCAGCGCTGTCGCGGCGCTGCTCATGGTCCTGCGCCACGGGTGGTCCATCGACGTGGACATCGCCCATGTGCTCGTCGCCGCCAGTGTGCTCCTGGCCTTCCTCGGGTGGGTGGTGCTTCGAGCTCTGTTCGCAGCCGGCCGATCGGGGGTGGCGATCAGCGTCTCTGTCGTCCTCGGCGCGGTCGTCGTCGCGGGAATCGCCTTCGCCGCAAACCTGGGATCCGGGCACTACGCGGCACGCGATGTCCCCGTGGCACTGTTGGCTTCGGCGATGCTCACCCCCGGGGTGGTCCTGCTGGCGGTCTCCCAGCGGATGCCGCAACAGGTGCTACGCCAGGAATGGAACGACGAGCAGTGGCTGCGTCGCTTCACCAGCGGTCTGCGCACCCGCCTGGTGCCCTCCAGATCCGTCCGGGACCACGTCACCGAGATCGAGCAGGCCCTGGAGCTGTCCGGCACCTCGGCCTACGCCGAGTTCGGGCACCCGCTGGTGCTGGCACGCGATCTGGCCGCGACCCATCGGATCGCTCGGACACGGCGCTGGTGGGTCCTCACACTCGCCGGCACGCTCACACCCCTGGTCATCGCCGCCCTCATCGTCACCGCCCACAGCTGGGGGGCGCTGACGATCCCGGTCGCGCTGGCGTTCGTGCTGTCCGCGGCCGTGGTGCTGGGCACCGCTTGGGGCGACCGACCCTGGGGGGCGAGGCAATGACCCTCCCCGCGTGGCAGCGCGCATCCCTGCCGATGCTCCTCCTCCGCGTGCTCGCGGTGGCACCACGGCACGGGTACGGGATCTCCCAGGCGCTCGTCTCGGCAGGACTTCAACCCATCAAGGGAGCCCAGCTCTATCCCGCCCTCGGACGGCTCGAAGACGATGGTGCGATCACCGCACGGTGGGAGCAGAGCGGACCGGGCCCCGCGCGGAAGGTCTACGAACTGACCACCGCAGGACATGAACAGCTCCACGAACTGAACGAGCAGTGGGAGGCCTTCATGACCGCGGTCGAAACCCTCGGCCGCCCCGACCCAGCCGCTACTGCCGATCAAGCACCCCCGACCAAGACATAGCCACGCCAACGCCTGGGCCCATACCGGAACGGAACCTCAACGGTGACGTCGTTCTCGCGGGCAGTGACCGGTAGCGGGCCACAGGTGAATCGGAGGGGACGGCCTGAGCTGTGGCCTGATTCAGATCGGGCGGGATCGATCGACGATGCTGGCAACGGCGGCGGCAGCGAGGACGGCGAGGGCGCTCCTGAGGCGGTCCGCCGCCCCGCGCAGCGGGCCGCACCTGAGGACCAGGCGCAGTGTCCGGGCCGGGATGGCGAGGACCTTGCGCCCGTCGCGGGCGGTGTCCAGGCGCCGGGCGATGAACGGTCCGAGCAGGTGGGAAGCGGTGACCGAGGCCCACAGTCCCGCCACCCATCCGGACAGTCCGCCGGCCCGGGCCACGAGCACGATGGCGTCCGCCGCTCCCCCGTCGGTGCTGCGCACCGGGGTGGCGGCGAAGACATGTCGCGCCAGTGCTGCGCCCCGGCGATCCGCCCTGCGGAGCTCCTGATGTCAGCGGTGATGGTCGAGTCCGAGGTCGCCGACCACCCGGGCCACCCGATCGCGCTGCCCCTCGTCGAGGCCCTGCAGGGGCAGCGGAAGACAGGCCCTGGGTGCCAGGCCCAGCTGCTCGGCGAACGCGGCCACGACCCGCAGGCTCCCGAACTCGGCGAACAGCTCCCACAGCGGTGCCAGCCGGTCGGAGGCTGCCGCGGCCTCCTCGGCCCGTCCGTCCAGGGCGGCCCGGGCGATGCGCAGGGCCGGGGCCGGCAGGGTGCCGGCGAGGACCGAGTACCAGGCGTCGCAGCCGGCGGTCAGTCCGGCGGCGGCCGTGGCGTCCCCGGAGATGCCGATGCTCACGTGGGCCGGGAGCACCGCGCGGATCTCGCGCACCCGCGCCCGGGCCTGCTGGGGGTCGGCGGGCACGCCGGGGATCTTGAGGGAGGCGATACCGGGCAGCTGCCCGATGCGGCCGTAGAGCTCGGTGGTGAAGGTGACGTGGGTGGTGTTCGGGTTGTCGTAGACGATCACCGGCACCGAGGAGTGCGCGGTGACGGTGTCGAAGAGCCCGACCACGTCGTCGTCGGTCAGCGGCTGATAGCTCATCGGAGCCAGCAGCACCGCGGCGGCTCCGGCCTGCTGGGCGTGCTCGAGGTGGGTGAGGACGTGGGAGGTGCGCAGGGCACCGATGCCGACGAACACCGGGACGTCCCCGGCGTGCTCGACGGCCAGGTGGGCGACACGGCGTCGTTCCTCGGTGCTGAGGTAGGCGTAGGAGCCGGTGGAGCCCAGGGCGGTGATGGAGTCCACCTGCGCCGCCGCCAGCCGTCGGATCAGGCCCACGTAAGCGGACTCGTCCACCGCATCGTCGGCCAGGGGGGTGAGGGGGAAGGCGCTCAAACCGGTGAACATGGTGCTGTCTCCTTCGGTGGAACGGATGGTGGATCGCGGCGGCACCGCCGTGGGGGAAGGGCGACGAAGGGTCATGACGGGTCCCCTGGGGTGTGCTGGTCGCCGGCAGTGAACAGGCGGCGGGCGCTCCGCACGTCGGGGCCGAGATCGGCCAGGCGGGTGGCGAGGTCCTCGGCGGCGTGCAGGGCCTCGTCCGTCATGGGCGCCAGCGCGTCGAGGATGAACAGGGCCGTGGTGGTCTCCGCTGTCAGTGCGGTGCGCCGGCCCTGGCGCCAGTTCCAGCGGCGGCAGGTCACCCCGGACTGGTCGCACCACACCAGCTCGCCGGGTTCGGGGTGCTCGATCACCGGTTCACCGCCGGCCACCGTGTCGAAGGGCTCTTGGCCGGTGGCGCGTACCAGTCGCGGCGCTCCGTGGTAGCCGGCCAGGTCCTCCCCGCCGAGTGGGATCTGGTGCAGGACCGAGACCGCGTTGTAGAGATCGGTCAGCCGGTTCACCCGCGGCAGCCCGGAGGCCGCTCGGCGCGTCAGGGCCTCCAGGCTGTTGCGCGTGCGCTGCGGTTTCGCCCCGAACGCCCGGTAGGCCTCCCGCCACGCGGCCACGTGCGGAAGCTGGTCCACCGGCCGGTCGGCCAGGGCACGGGCGGTGGCGGCCTCGGCTTCCTGGAGCAGCGCCTCACCGGCCGCATCGCTGGGGCCCGGCGCCCGTGCTGGCGACCGGCCCTGTCGCGATCCCCCAGGTCGAGGGATCGAAGGATGCCGGACATAGGCTGGCGTCATCATGTCGATCATCATTGTCCGCGACCAGCAGTCACCCGCAGGGCCGCTACGCCGCACAGCCCCCGCTGAGGCGCGCCACGATGGCGGGGCCGTCGTCACGGGCCACGATCGATGGTGAACAACTCGGTCTGGCGGGCGCCGGGGATGCCTCTGATGCTGACGATGACCGCCCTGGGCTTCTCGGGATATGCCGCGCTGCTGGCCGTCGCGCCACTGTGGGCGGTGCACGGCGGCGCTGACACCGCCGGCGCGGGGCTGGTCAACGGCGTGCTCATGCTCTTCACCGTACTCACCCAGCTGTTCGTCCCCAGGGCCCTGCGCCGCTTCGGCTGGGCGCCGGTCCTCGTGGCGGGCATGCTCCTGCTGGGACTGCCCGCCCTGGCCCACGGCGTCAGTGACGCCCTGGGGCCGACCCTGGTGCTCTCCGCGGTGCGCGGGCTCGGATTCGGCGTACTGACCGTGACCGGCAGTGCACTGGTGGCCGAGCTGGTGGAGCCACAGCGTCGCGGGAAGGCGATCGGTGCCTACGGCCTGGCGATCGCGGGACCGCAGATCCTGTTCCTGTCGGCGGGACCCTGGATCGCCGAACAGCTCGGATTCTGGGTCGTGTTCACCCTGGCAGCCCTGCCCGTTGTCGCCGTCGTGCCCGCGATCGGTCTGGCCCGGATGCTGGACGGCGTCCCGGAGGTAGACGAGGAGGATGAGCGGGCGCCCTACCTGCGCCTCCTCCCTCCGATGGCGCTGCTGACCGGCGTCACCCTGGCCGGCGGCGCGCTGATCACCTTCATGGCCCAGATGAGCAGCAGTGCCGCGCTGACCGCCCTGGCGCTGCTGCTGATGAACCTCGCCGCCGCACTCACCCGTTGGCGGATCGGCGCACTGTCCGACAGGTACGGCCCACGCCGGTTCATCGCGCCGCTGGTGCTGCTGACCACGGCCGGCATGATGACCATCGCCTGGGCGGTCCGCGATCCCCGGGCCACCGAGGCCCCGATGTTGATGATCGGAGCAGCGATGGTGGGCATCAGCTACGGCGGCCTGCAGAACCTCACCCTGGTCGTGACCTTCCACGCCGTCAGCCGGCCGCACTACGGTACGGCCAGTGCGGTGTGGAACATCGGCTTCGACATCGGGACCGGTCTCGGGTCGGTCCTGGTGGGCATGATCGCCGCAGGGACCTCGTTCAGCACCGCGCTGCTGATCACGGGTGCGATCTCACTGCTGACTCTGCCGCTCGCGCTGCGGCGTCGCACCGCCGGGCCGCAGGTGAACTGATGCCGCAGACACTTCTGGCGCGGACGAGGAACCCCCACTGCAACGTTGGTCCGCCGCCGACCGGGCCGCAGGCAACGCGGCGATCTCTCTCGCCGCCTCGTGTCCGGGGCGCCGACCCATGGTGCTCGTATGGACGTGGTGGGGTGGGCGGGCGGATCACCGTCGGTAGGTCTGGATGACTTGGGAGTCGTCCTTCCGGTCCCAGCCGGCGTCCTTGGCGGCCTGGTATCTCGCCTGGGCGGCGCTGATCATCGGGGCGTCGAAGCCGATCTCGTCGGCGATGTCCTTCACCAGGGTCGAGTCCTTCACGAAAATGCCGATGGTGCTCGTCACCTCGGCGTCCAGGCCCTGCAGCATGCGCGGGCCGCGGTCGGAGAGCATCCAGGACCCCCCGGCACCGCCGGCGACGGCGGGCAGCACCCTCTCCGGGTCCAGTCCGAGCTCCTCCGCGAGGGCGAGTGCCTCGGCGGCGGCCACGATGTGCACCGAGCACAGCAGCTGGTTGACCGCCTTGTAGGCCTGGCCCTGGCCGATCTCCGTGCCGCAGTCGATGATCGCCCCCAGTGCGTCGAGGACCGGCCGCACGTCGTCGATCGTGGCGGGGTCGCCGGCGGCGAACAGGCTGAGCTGACCGGTGATCGCCCGGGCGACCCCGCCGGTGACGGGCACGTCGAGCACGCTCACCGCAGGTGGGGCCGCGGCGGCCACCTCACGCACCGCACGGGGGCCGACGGTGCTCATCACCACCAGGACGCTGCCGGCCGGCATCTGCCGAAGCACCCCTGCCTCGCCCAGGGTGGCCGCCCGCAGCTGCTCCGGTGTGGCCACCATGCACACGACGACGTCGGCCGCGGCCGCGGATTCCGGGGTCTCCTCGGCGCGCAGGCCCCGTGCGGTGGCCTTCGCCCGCTGCTCGGCGAACGGGTCGACACCGGTGACGTCGAATCCGGCTCCGAGGAGCTGCTCGGCCATGGGCAGGCCGATGGCTCCGATTCCGATGAAGGTGATACGGGGCGGTGGAGCGGGTGACATGGGAGCCTCCTGAGGGCGTGAGGGGCAGGGCGGACTCAGATGAACAGGTCGAGCAACAGGCACACACCCAGGCCGATCACGGCGAAGGTGGACTGGGCGAGCGTGTAGATCTTGAACGTGCCCTTGGTGGTGAACCCGAGCATCTGCTTGAAGATCCAGAAGGTGTTGTCCGTGACGTGGGCGCCGAACGCGGCGCCGGTGCCGGCGGCCAACAGGATCAGGATCGGCGCGGCCTCGATGGAGCCCATGATCGGGGCGAGCAGGGTCGCGGCGGTGATCGCGGCCACGGAGGCCGATCCCTGGGCGATGCGCAGGACGGCGGCCACGGTCCAGGTGAGCAGCACCGGGATCGCGGCATTGGCCTGGAACAGGGCGGCCATCATGTCACCGATGCCGACCTCGGTGATCACTTGGCCCAGGGACCCGGCCACGCCGGTGAACAGGAGGATCGAGCCGGAGGTCTGGGCGCCCCGGGTGAGCAGGTCGTCGATGCCGTCGCGGGTCACGGCGGGGACCGCCAGGACGATGCCGATGAGCAGGCCGATGAGCAGGGCGACGACGGGGCTGCCGAGGAAGCCGAGGACGGGGACTTCCTGGCCGATGAGTCCGGTGACGGTGTCCAGGATGATGAGCAGGATCGGCACGATCACGGGGAGCATGGCGACGACCAGTGGCATCTGCCGGGTCGGGGCGGTCACGGTCAGGGTGCCCGCCGAGGTGCCGGCGACCTCGGTGGTGCCTACGGTGGTGGGGCCCGTTTCGCGCTGGGTCTCGAGGCGGGCACGCTCCTCCTCGATCGATTCTCCGAAGATGGAGTCGTCGAAGCTGTGGTCCTGGTCCGTGGCGGGGTCGAAGATCTTCCGCATCATCAGGTCGTGCACGAAGATGCTGGAGATGATGAAGAAGATGCCCAGGGGGATGCCCCAGATCAGCATGGTGCCGATCTCCACGCCGAGTGGTCCGGCGACGGCGATCGCCGCCACACCCGGAACCACGATGAGCAGCCCGACCTCGAGGCCGATGGCCAGTGAACCGGCCAGGGTGGCGATGCTCTTGCCGGTGCGCTTGGCGATGGCACCGGCGATCGGGGCGAGGATGACCAGGGCGACGTCGAAGTAGATCGACGGGAAGATGATGCCCGAGGTCAGTCCCAGGACGTAGGGCGACCGCTTAGGCCCGACGAGTTTCAGCAGCCCGTCGACGACACGCTGCATCGTGCCGGTGGCCGTCAGCGTGGTGCCGATCATGACGCCGAAGCCGATGATCAGGCCCACTTCGGCCATCAGCGCCCCGAAGCCGGCATTGACGGCGGCCACTGATTCGGTGAAGCCGAGCCCGGCGGCGACGCCCAGGTACAGTGCGCCGACGACGAGTGCGACGACGGGGTTGATCTTCGCCCAGACGATCATCAGGACGATGCCGATGACCGAGATGGCGAGATGGACCAGGACGAGCGTGTCCATGTCTGCTCCTCTGTGGATGACGCCGGACGGACCGGCAAGCGGATGGTGGTCGGGTCACACGGGCGGTGCTCCGCATGACGGAGGCGAGCAGGACCGTGGCAGGCCGCAGCGACCGGTGATCGGGCTTCACTGCACCGAAACACCGCCGCCTGACCCGACCGGTCCTACCACCCGAGAGCGGCGGTTCCCGGCACGGGCTCGGGCGGACGCATATCTGTCCTCGGCCGGCTCACCACTGACCACGACTTCAGTTGACTGTTAACAGTCAACTGCTGTTGCTGGAAGTGTGGCACAGAGCACACACGAGACGCAATGATTGATCGACGAGATGGGATAGGTCCATCCAGCCCTGGTGACGGGCTTCTCCGGTTGCGGGGGGCGGCCCCTCCGGCAAACCTCCGCATGATGCCGCCCAAGAAGCCCATCGGTTCCCCGGCGCAGGCGGGAGCCGCAGCCAGAGCCGCAGCCAGAGCCGCAACCGGGCGAAGACCGGCAGCACAGCCGTGGCCCGGTGGACAGGGCGGACAGGCCGAAGTCGGCCGATGGGTCTGGCAGGACCACCGTCAGGGTCCGCGACGGGCTGGAGCACCAGCTCCCTGGGTCAGAAGGGCTGACAGCCGGGCGAGTTGCGGACGGCATACGGAGCCGTGCGATGTCTCCGGCCCGCAACATGCCGCGCGGGGGGATGACATGGCGCAGTTCGCGGGGTGCTGGTGCGGATCCGTCCGGGCTCGTCCGACCGCCCCCGTGGACAGAGGGGCTCGCGTCGACCGGTCAGCTCAGTTTCGGCGAGACGTCATCCGGTTCCGGGCCGTCGGCCCCCGGCTGGGCATCGCAGTGCCCGGGCCTGCGAGTCCGAGGCGATCGGCCGGAGGCGGCACCTCGACAGCCGGTGCTCAGGAGACGAGGTTGGCCGCGGCTTCGTCCATGTGGGAGAGCATGTAGTCGGCGGCTGCCGGGGCGTCCCCGGCCGCGATGACGTCGACGATGGCGGTGTGCCGGTCCACGCGCATGTTGCCCACGGCCCGGTCCATGCCGGCCCACATGAACGACATCCGGATCGACCCCTCCAGGGCCTGCCACGAGTGCAGGAGCATGGCGTTGTCCGTGAGGCGGCACAGCGTTCGGTGGAAGTTCAGGTCCGCCTCGATCCGCTCCTCCAACGTGTGGCCGACGGCTTCATCCATGGCCCGCACCGCGTCACGCAGTGTGGCCACGGCCGCATCGCGATGCTCCGCTCGGCTGAGCGTGCGCACGGCCAGGGACTCGAGGGCCGCCCGGACGGCGAAGATGTCGACGATCTCCTTGGCATCCAGACTGCGCACGGACAGCCGGCCACGGGCTCCAGCGGCGATCAGCCCCTCCTGTTGGAGCTGGCGCATGGCCTCACGCAGGGTGCCCCGGCTGATCTGCAGCTGCTCGGACAGCTCCGTCTCCACCAGGTGGGTGCCCGGGGGCAGCTCACCGGTGGTGATGGCCCGGCGCAGCGCCGTCAGAGCCTGCTGGCGCAGATTCACCTTGGCCAGTCCGGCCAGGGCCGCTGTCTGAGAGGTCATCGTGGTCATCCTTCGGAAGCTGGAGGTGAACTGGTCGGACGCGGCGGGGGCGCCGCCGCCTCCTGTTGCGCATTGAACGGAACTCCGGGAAGCGCCGGTCCGGTCGGCTCCGCTGACGACATCAGTGCCATGGGCGTGCCGCCGCACAGTGGCTGCGACTCACCCCTTCGATCATACGGCCCCGGTTAACCGTCGACCGAGCCGGATGAACAGAGCCGACACTCCCCTGGGGACGGCCAAAGCGTGAACTTGTCTGTTGACTGTTAACAGTTGAACGGCGTACTGTGATGCCAACCACAGACCGTGTCGACAGACACCAGTTCCGCGGGCACCAGGACGCCGTATCGCGCGACCGGCTGATCCGACCACCACCACATGAGGGGAAACCCATGCAGCCAACGACTGAGATCGCTCCGGTCGAGCCCGAGCGTCTGACCCGGATCAAGGAGGCGGCCTTCCGCATCCGGACCAACGCACTGATCCAGGGCGAGGTGCAGGGGCAGGGCTACATCGGCCAGGCCCTGGACATCGCCGACGTCCTGGCGGTGCTCTACGCCGACCAGCTGAACCTGCGCCCGGAGGACCCGGAGTGGGAGGGCCGGGACCGGTGCCTGCTCTCGATCGGCCACTACGCCATCGCCCTGTACGCCGCCCTGGCCGAGGCGAAGTTCCTGCCGCTGGAGGAGCTGGAGACCTACGCGACCGACGACTCCCGGCTGCCGATGTCGGCGATGGCGTCCTACACGCCGGGGGTGGAGATCTCCGGGGGGTCCCTGGGCCACGGCCTGGTGGTCGCCAACGGCGTGGCCCTGGGGCTCAAGCGCAAGAACAACCCGGCGTTCGTCTACAACATCCTCTCCGACGGAGAGCTCAACGAGGGCTCCACCTGGGAGGCCGCCGCCGTGGCCGCCCACCACGAGCTCGACAACCTGATCGCGATCGTGGACTTCAACGACCAGCAGGCCGACGGCAAGAGTCAGGACATGCTCGGCATGGAGCCGATCGAGGGCAAGTTCGAGGCCTTCGGCTGGATCACCCGCCGGGTCGACGGCAACGACGTCGCCGCCGTCCTGACCGCCCTGGAAGAACTGCGGACCATCGAGGCGAACCAGCCGCGGTGCCTGATCGCCAACACCAAGCTCGGCAAGGGCGTGGACTTCCTGGAGAACCGCGAGAAGCTGCACTTCATGACCGTCGCCGCCGACGAGTGGCAGAAGGCCCACGACCGACTGAAGGAGTCGTCCCAGGCATGAACACCACCCCGAACACCACCACCCAGAAGAAGCGGCTGACCTCGGACGCGATGAGCGCCTCCCTGGCCCGGGAAGGGCAGCGGACCACCGCCGCTCCCCTGGGCCACGCCCTGGTGGAGCTCGCCGAACGCGACGACCGGGTCGTGGGCCTGTCGGCCGATCTGGCCAAGTACACCGACCTGCACATCCTGCGCGACGCGATGCCCGACCGGTTCTACCAGGTCGGCATGGCCGAGCAGGCCCTGCTCGGGGCCGCCGCCGGGCTGGCCATGGAGGGCTTCGTGCCCTTCGCCTCCACCTACTCCGTGTTCGCGACGCGCCGGGCCTACGACTTCCTGTGCCTGGACATCGCCGAGGCGAACCTCAACGTGAACATGGTCTGCGCCCTGCCCGGGCTCACCACCGGCTACGGGCCCTCCCACCAGGCCACCGAGGACGTGGCGATCCTGCGGGGGATGCCCAACCTCACCATCGTGGACCCGTGCGATGCGGTGGACATCGAGCAGGCCGTCGCCCAGCTGGCCGCCCACGACGGACCCACCTACATGCGGATCCTGCGCGGGAAGGTCCCGCGGGTGCTCGACGAGTACGACTACACCTTCGAGCTCGGCAAGGCCAAGCTGATCCGCGACGGGGCCGAGGTCCTGCTGATCTCCACCGGCCTGATGACCGAACGCGCCCTGGAAGCCGCCAAGGCCCTGGAGGCCGACAAGGTGGACGTCGCCGTGCTGCACGTGCCCACCCTCAAGCCCCTCGACGAGGCCACCATCCTGGCCGAGCTCGCCAAGGACCGGCTGGTGCTCACCTGCGAGAACCACACCGTCATCGGAGGCCTCTTCGACGCGGTCGCCCACACCGCCGTCCGCGACGGCGTCCTGCGGCAGATCACCCCCATCGGGCTGCCCGACGAGTTCCTCGACGCCGGCGCCCTGCCCACCCTCAACGACCGCTACGGGGTCTCCACGACCAAGATCGCCGAGAAGGTCAGGACGCTGCTCCACCCGCGGCACACGGAACGCGTGGACTGAGCACGGCACCAAGCAGCACGGCACAGCGGTGGGGGCCGGACGGAGAACTTCTCCGTCCGGCCCCCACCGCTGTCGTTGCACGGGCCTCAGGTGCTGCGCCGATCTCGCGACCCGTCCGATCCGGCCGACCGGCAACTCACCGCCCCGCGGTTCCCAGAGCGCCGAGCACGGCGCCTCTCCTGCCACCATGCAGGCAGGACGTCCCCCGCCGTCGCCTCCCGGAACGCCGGCGGGCCACGGTGCTGGAGGCCGGCTCCGGTCAGCGCGGCAGCCTCCACACGGTGTGCCCGGAGGCCTCGACCATCATCCGATCTCGAAGTCTTCCGTCGAGGACCCACAGCACTCCCAGCCGGGGACAGACCGCGTCGACCTCTCCGCGGCAGTGGACCGTGTCCCAGGTCCGGATCTCGACGACGTCACCGACACGGAGGTCGGACACGGCACGGATCTGCACACCCGTCCCGGACGGGCGGCCCAGGGCGGCGGCGGAGCGGGGCTGGACGGGGCGAAGCATGGGTTCTCCTGGGTATGGTTCCGCCGCCTCCCCGCAGGTGCGGGGAGGCGGCGGGCACGTGGCGGGCAGAACGCTCTAGTGCATGTGGCTCCCGCCGTTGATGTCCAGCGTCACTCCCGTGAGGTAGGAGGAGTCCTCGGAGGCGAGGAAGGTGATGGACGCGGCGATCTCCTCGGTGGTGGCCGTGCGCCCGACCGGGATGCCCGCGGCGATGGCGGCCTCCTGCTCGTCGGTGCTGCCCACGCGGATGTTGGTGTCGACCGCCCCGGGGGTCACCGCGTTGACCGTGACCCCGGTCGTGCCCAGCTCGCGGGCCAGCGCCTTGGTGAAGCCCAGGATGGCGGCCTTGGCCGCGGAGTAGGGCACCTTGCCGAAGACCCCGCCGCCGCGCTGGGCGGACACGGAGGACATGTTCACGACCCTGCCCCAGCCCTGCTCGATCATCTCGGGCAGGAACGCCTTGGTGACCAGGTAGGTGCCGGTGGCGTTGACGTCCATGACCTTGTGCCACAGCTCCAGGGTGGTCTCCAGGAACGGGACCGGGGAGGTGATCCCGGCGATGTTGACCACGGCCCCCACCGGCGGAAGGGCGCCGGCAGCGACCTCGGCGGCCACCGCGTCGTGGGCGGCGGTCACCGAGGCCTCGTCCGCGACGTCGATCGCGTGGCCGAAGGCCGGCACGCCGCACTCCTGCCCGATGTCCTGGGCGACCCGGGCGGACTTCTCGGCGTCGAGATCGAGAATCACCACCCCCCATCCTTCACGAGCGAAACGGCGGGCTGTGGTGACTCCGATGCCCTTCTCGGACGTGGCTCCGGTGATGACGGCGGTGCGCTGAACGATCGACATGGTGCTCCTAGGGTGAGTGATGATGGGTTCTACAGCAGTGACGTGATGTGCGCGGCGGCCACGCGGGCGGCCGCCGGGCGCTGGTCGTGGCTGACGTCGCGGGTCTCGAGCTCGAGCGAGAAGTGGCCGGTGTACCCGACACGCTCCAGAGCCCGCAGGCCGGCGGCGAAGTCGGCCTCGCCGTTGCCGATGCTCAGGTTGATGTTTCCCGCGGTGGCGTCGCGCAGGTGCACGTGGGTGAGCTGCTCGGCGAAGCTCTCCACGAAGCGCACCGGATCCCCGCCGGAGGCCACGATGTGGCTGAAGTCCATGACCACACCCACGCCGGTGCCCTCGAGCTCGTCCGCCAGCCGCCGCGCGCGGTCCTCGTTCCAGCACAGCCGGAAGAAGTGCAACGACTCGCACCACAGCTCGACGCCGGCCGCCGCGGCCCGCCGGGATGCCTGGGCCAGTTCCCCGGCCACCGTGCGGATGTCCTCCTCGAGGGAGCGGATCGGCTCGTGGTCCAGCGCCCCGCAGGGCAGGACGAGGGCCTCGGCGCCGACGGCGGCCGTGAGCTCGAGGAGCATGTCGAGGTGGTCCGCGCGCTCTGCACGCTGCGCCTCGTCCAGGACCACGTTGAGATCACCCACGTCCCCGTTGACCGAGCGCACGCGCAGACCCGAGTGGTGCACGTCGGCGGCGACCTGCTCGACGGCAGCGGCGTCCAGCACGTAGGGGACGTGGTCGCAGACCCCCGGCAGGGCCCCCAGATCGATCTCCTCGAAGCCGAGCCCTCCAATGGTGCGCAGCGCCTCGGGCAGCGGCTGGTGCCGGAAGCTGATGGACGAGCAGCCCAACCGGGAAGAGATCATGCGATGCGGTCCTTGCCTGTAGCCGTCGAGAACGTGTGCTGTGCATCACGCTATCGCGGCCGACTGTTGACAGTCAACATTCGTCATCTCGGTGTGACTCTTTCGTCAGGAAGCCAAAGGGCTGCGCCCAACCCGCGCGGGGACCACAGACCCTGGAATGCTGACGTCATGAACTCACCACAGTCCTCGGCGGATCGCGCTGTTACCTCGGCCGAGACCGCCACGCGCCCCGCCGAGCCGGACCCGGCCACGCACGTCATCGTCCTTCCCGGAGGCGGGTACGCCGGTCACGCCGACAACGAAGCGGAGCCCATCGCCGAGTGGCTCGGGCAGCTCGGACTGTCAACGAGCGTGTTTCGCTATCCGGTGCACACCAGGCACCCGGGTCCGCTGGAAGCGGTACGGGCCGAGATCCGCCGGATCCGGACGAACGGTGCCGAACGGGTCGCCCTGCTCGGATCGTCCGCCGGCGGGCACCTGGCCGGCCATGCCGCCCTGAGCGCTGCACCCTCCGCCCTCGAGCGAGTCGACGCGGTGATGCTCTGCTATCCGGTGGTGTCCATGGAGCTCAACACCGACAAGGGCAGCCAGGAGGAACTCCTAGGTCCCTCCCCCAGCACCGAGGAACGGGTCGCAACGTCCCTTGACCGCCTGGTGACCACGACGGCACCACCGTTCTTCATCTGGCACACCGCCGACGACCCGTCAGTGCCGGTGCAGCACTCCTACCTTCTGGCTCTGGCCCTGGCACACGCGGACGTACCCCACGCTCTGCACGTCTTTCCCGCAGGGACGCACGGCCTCGGACTGGCCGAGGGCAGCGGGGAGCCAGAAGCCTGGCCGGGACTGTGCGCGGCATGGCTGTCCGCATTGGGATGGCCGCGGTGATCCCGGCGCGACACCGCACCGACGGGACCGGAGCGACTGGGCAGGAGGAGGGCAGCAGCAAGGATGTCCATCGCTTGCCGGCCTTGAACCGGGCCTGACGCGACGTCGTCGAAACGATCCGTGTCCGGCCCCGGCGTCCACAGGCCAGCCGGCGGCTGCGCGACCACACCCCCGGGCCGGGGCTGTGGCCACTGCCCGGGGGAGGACGAACAGACGTCAGTGGATGGCGCCCCGGGTGACCGAATGGTGGTGGGGTCCTGTGTCAGATGAGCTCGATGACGTCGGCGATCGAGTCCCGGACCCGTCCGGGGCGGTACGGGTAGGTGGTGATGTCGGCGGCTCGGGTGGACCCGCTCAGCACCAGGATCGTCTCCAGCCCGGCTTCGATACCCGCGACGACGTCGGTGTCCATCCGGTCCCCGACCATCACCGTGGTCTCGGAGTGGGCCTCGATGCGGTTCATCGCACTGCGGAACATCATCGGGTTGGGCTTGCCGACGAAGTACGGAACGGCACCGGTGGCCCGAGTGATCAGGGCCGCGACCGCACCGGTCGCCGGCAGCGGCCCCTCGGCTGAGGGTCCGGTGGCGTCCGGGTTGGTCGCGATGAAGCGCGACCCGGACTCGATCAGCCGGATCGCCTTGGTGATGGCCTCGAAGGAGTACGTCCGGGTCTCCCCCAGGACCACGTAGTCGGGGCTGACATCGGTGAGGGTGTAGCCCACTTCGTACAGCGCGGTGGTCAGGCCCGCCTCACCGACCACGTACGCCGAGCCACCGGGGACCTGGTCGGCGAGGAACCCGGCGGTGGCCAGTGCCGAGGTCCAGATCGACTCCTCGGGCACGGTCAGCCCACTCTTGGCCAGCCGGGCCGCGAGGTCTCGGGGGGTGTAAATCGAGTTGTTGGTCAGCACCAGGAAACGGCGTTCCTGGTCGACGAGGCGCTGCAAGAAGTCAGCGGCGCCCGGAAGGGCCTCGCCCTCACGGACGAGCACCCCGTCCATGTCCGTCAACCAGCACTCCGGACGGGAACGATCCATGACCACACCTCCTGAGATTCGTCATCAACTGTCGACGATGCTACTGCCGGCACCTGATGCCCTCCCTGCGCCCTTCCCACGCCCTGTGCACGGTGACCGGCATCGTCCGTCATCGACGCCGAGGGCAACTGGCCTGTCGGATCGCCCGGTGTCCGTCGGCGTGCAGATGCCGTGCTGTCAGCGCGTGCGCCGCCCGGCGAGGACCAGGCGGCGGGTGAGGCCTGCGCCACGGGCCACGACGCGTTCGAGAGGTCCCTGTCCGAGGGTGCGGTGCCAGGCGGTGGCGAAAAGCGCGGCCACCCCGATCTGGAGGAAGATCCACAGGTAGGGCTGGTCGTAGTGCACCTCGGCGGACAGGGCCAGCAGATGAGCCGAGTACAGGGTGAGGGTCATGGTGCCCATCGCGCTCAACGGCAGCAACCAGCTCCCGAAGCGGCGGGTGAGCAGGAGGAAGCCCCCGAGCACGGCCGCCCCCGAGCCCAGGCCCATCGCCAGGGCCAGGGGCGTGTTGGTGTGCGGACCCGCAATCGCCAGCCACCACCAGGTGGTGGTCGGCAGCACCGGGTCCGGGCCGAAGACGATGATGTCGTCGATCCCGTCCTCGGTCAGGGCCGGGGTGTGGGTCATGAGCTGGTCGTAGCCGCCGGCCTGGAGGATCAGCACCCAGTAGGCCAGCCACGCCACCACGGCGACCCCGAGGCCGACCAGCAGCAGGCCGACCTGCACCTGGATGCCGGCCAGGTTCAGCCGCCCGATCCCCAGACCGACCAGCAGGTAGGCCAGGTACGGCAGGGCCGGATAGGTGCCGGTCAGCAACAGGTGGGCGAGGGTGGCCCCGGGGGCGGCGGCCAGGTCGGCGAAGCCGGGGTTGAGCGCCGCGGCGGCCGGCAGGGCCTCACGGGTGGCGTGCATGAGCACCGGGGCGGCCAGGGCGAACACCGCCGCCCAGCCGAAGAGGGCCTTGGCGGACAGGCTCAGGAACGGGATGGCCAGGACGAAGAAGGTCCCGTAGTAGATCAGGATGTTGATCGCCGGGATCTCCTCGGCGGTGGCGCCCGGGATCAGCGGGTTGATCGCCAGACCCAGGGCGGTGATCAACCCGGCCCGGACCAGGATCCCGGCCCGGGTGGCGGTCATCGCCCGGCCGGTGTGGGCGGTGCGTCCTCCGGAGGTGAAGGCCAGGCTCACCCCGGCCAACAGCGCGAACAGGGCGGCGGACCGTCCGGCGAAGAGCGTCCACTGGGCGGTGGGGGCGAAGGTCTCCGGGTCCCAGGCGGGCAGGATGTGGATGGAGACCATGCCGATCAGCGCCAGGCCGCGGGCCGCGTCGATCCCGACCAGCCGCCGCTTGCCGCCGGCGGCGGCCGCAGCTTCCGTGGCGTCGTCGGAGGTTCCCGCGTAGGCGGTCCCCCACGGTGTGGTCGCGGCGGTTGCTGAGGCAACGGGCATCGAGTGGCGATCGGATTCGGTCATGACAGGTATGGGCCCCCAAATGGTGTGCCGGTGAGCCCCCTGCCCCCCGATCCGGACCGGCGGGTCCAGGACATGTACTACCCGATCAGCCGTCGATATGCCCTGGTTATCAGAACCCTGTGTCGAGGCTGGGAATCGGGCGCTGACCTGGGCGGATCGATTGGACAGTCCCCTGCTCCCCCGTCGGGCTCCTGGCGCTGGCGCAGGGAGTGGGCAGGCCATCCTGGGCGTTCTGCGCCGGCTGACGACTACCGCGCAGCACCGTCCCGGCACGCGACGGCGACCGCGGGGCCGGGCGCCCGGACACTTCGGGGTGACGCACGGCACCTGTTGTCCATCCGGCGGCCACCGGGAGGTCATCGACGCGTCGCAGACTGGGGGTGTGCCGGCACGGAGCCAGTGCCAGGACAGGGCCCGCCGGGTGAAACCCGGCTGCGCCTTTCGCGGCCCTGGCACCGCTGTCACAGGGGGATCCAAATGGCGGCGCGCTGCCACACGGCACGGGACACCGCGAGCATGTCGCACCGGCAGTTCTGTGCGGTGACGTTGCCGTGCCGAAACGCACGTGAAGCTGGTGGGCGGCCAACACGGGGGGATGCCATGACCGAGCAGAAAACCGATCTCCGGGGCCTGCGGGCCGGAGTCCGCCTGTTCGTGTTCACGACCCCCACTGCAGTGGCGGTGCTGGCGGTGGTCACCGACACCCCGGCGGTCATGATCCTGATCGCGGTTCCCGGGGCCGTGGTGGGCGCCGTGCTGCACCAGGAGCGACGTCGGATCACCGATCAGCCCGCCGTCGGCGGCCCGGTTCCGGGGCCAGCCGCTCGACCCGGTCCCGGACAGTCGATCACGTCCGCCCCGGAGGCACCCCGCTGGACGGCCGGAAGGGACAAGAGGGTCGGCGAGCCGGAGTGGCATGCCGGTGATCCGCGTCACCTTCTGTCCATCCCCCGGTCATCCGGAAGTCATCGCCGCGTCGCACACTGGGACGGCGCCGGCACACCACGACCACATCGGACCAGCGGCTCCGTGCACTGGAGCTGCTTCGCGACCCGGAACGAGACGCCGGGGGACGATCAGCACAGGGGGACACCATGACCGAGCAGGAGACGGACCTGCAGGACCCGCGGGTCCTGCACCGGGCCGCCGAGCACCTCACCGACCGCTACGCGGGGGTGTTCTTCCCGGAGCTGATCGAGCGCTGCGTAGCCGAGTGCCATACGGATCTGGCCCGGGAGGCGAGGATCCCGACGTATTTGGCCCCGATGGCCCTGCACGGTGCCGCCGACCGGCTGCGGACCCTGGCCCGTGAGGACAACCGGGGCCGGTCCGTGCGCCAGGTGCTGTTCGTGGACGACGACGACACCGGTCCGGCCGCCGTGGCCGCAGCCCTGCTGGCCGCACACGCCGGGGCGGCGGTGGTGACCCGCTCGGCCGGCATCAGCCCGGGCGCCGCCCGGGACCAGCACGCGGTGCGGCTGCTGGCCGAGCACGGGGTCGACCCGGCCACCGCAGCCCCGAAACCGCTCACCGACCCGATCCTGTCCGCCGCCGACTGGGTCATCGTCTTCGGCGACCAGCGACTCGGGCCGGTGGGCGAGGGCACCCACTGTCCGTCCTGGCCGACACCTCCAGCCCTGGGTGCCGACCGGGACGCCGAAGGCATCGCCGAGCTCGAGACCCGGGTGCAGGCCCTGTGGTTGGAGATCACCGCCGGCACCGGCCCTGAACCCGCCCGGGGGCGGGCATGAGCGAGCCCACCGACCCCGTTGTTCCTGCCGACTCGGCCCAGCCCCTGGACGCCCATGTGCTGGCGCGCACCGCCGAGCACCTGGCGCAGCGTTACGCCGGGGTGTTCTCCGCCGATCTGGTAGAGCGGATGGTCTTCGAGTCCTACGCGGCCCTGGCCCGCACCGCCCGGGTGCGCGCGCACCTGGCGCCGCTGGCCGGGCACTTCGCCGCCGACCGGCTGGCGGCCCTGGCCCACGCCCGGGCCACCAGCACGGCCGACCCGCGGCATGCGGGGGTGCCGCAGGTGCTCTTCGTCGGCGAGCACGACACCGGACGCGCCCAGATCGCCGCGGCTCTGCTGACCCACCACGCCGGCGACACGCTCACGGTCCGTTCCGCGGGTCTGCTGCCCGGAACGGCACTGGAACCGCACGTCGTCACGGTGCTAGCAGAGCGCGGCGTCAGCACCGAGGACCTGTACCCGAAACCGGTCACCGACGACGTGGTGGCCGCGGCGGACTGGGTCATCACCTTCGGCACCCTCGACGGGATCCCGGTCCCGGCCGGGGCCAACCACCAGGACTGGGACGTCGTGGACGTGCTCGAGGTCGACCCGGCGGCGGTGGCTGCCGTCATCGACGAGCTCGACGACCGGATCCAGGTCCTCTACGAACAGATCCGCGCCCACCCACCGGTGCCATAGCGCGGCCACGGCTCCGCTCCGGCGGGAGGAGGCCTGCACTTGCACCGGTTCACCATCGTCGTTGTCGGTGGTGTTGAGCAACTCAACTGGGCCTTGCGGGCGATCTACCCCCAGCTGGGGTCTGCCTGCGGCCGGAGGCCGACATCTCTGTGGCCTCGGTGGGGTGTGAGCAACTGCACCCCATCAGCCGCGGTACAGGCCCCGGAACGGTCAGAGCAGACAGGTGCCGGATTCTAGGATCGAGAGCATGGCCCTGGATCTGGAACTTCTCACGCTCAGCACTGCCCTGCTGCTGGCAGCGGCCCTGTGGCCGGCGCTGACCCAGGCCGCACGCCGCCGACAGCTGACCACGACCGGCCGGCGGCTCCGGGGCCCGCGCGCCACCCTGCTGAGTTTTCTCGGGCCCGTCGCCCTGACCGCGGCCGCGATGGCCCTGATGGTGGCCGTCCGCTTCCTCTGAGCCCCTGCCCCGGGAGCTGACTGCCAGGTCGACCACCGGTTGACCTGCCCCTTCGCCGAACACGCAGCCGCGGACGGTCGGCGCGTCCGCTAGCAGGACAACCGGGCCGCACACCGGGCGGTGCTGGGGGCGTCGTTGCGCGTCCACCATCCGTCCATCCACCGCTCACCGGCTGGTCATGGCCGTGCTCCAGGCTGGGAGCTCAACGCGATCTGGAAAGGGGTTGGACACCATGGCTGACACCGTGTCGTCCATCGACGACCTCACCACCGTGCACGTCGGGAACAGGCTGGAGGCCTGGTCCCACGGGGTGCTGCACCACCTCGGGATCGTGGAGGAGAAACTGCCCGAACTGGGGGGTGCTGTGGATCCGCGAATCCGGCACCGGCCAGCGCAAGATGCTCGACGTGCTCAGCTATGACCTGCGGGTGCGCTGACCCCCCGACCAGCAGAGGACATCGCACCGAGACGGTTTCCGGGTACAAGGGACAGTTCTCGTTCACCCTGTGGGCCAGAGCCACGGAGAACGCGCCGGGAGGTTCCCGGCCGTCTCCGCGAAAGTTCCGCGCCCAGCAAGAGCAGCCTCTTCCGGCACAAGGACACGATCATGAGCGCATCCACCACCCTCACCTCGGATCGGAGCGATCCAGCCCGATCCCCCGGTCCGCACCGCAGGGTGCGCTCCTGCCTGGGACCTGAGGAGGGGTTCCCCGATGAGCTGGGTGGCCTGAGCCTGGCCGAGCTGCAGGTGCTGCACTCCCGGATCTGCCGCCAGCTCGACAGGGAGTACCTCACCACACCGCACGGACCGCACCCCTGCACCACCGACCGGCTCCACGACGTCCTGGGCGAACTCGACGCCCGCGACAACGCCTGAGCCGGCAGCCGTGCCGCACGGCACGTGTCAGCTGATCTCCTGCGTGCCGAGGACGGAGAGCAGTTGCAGCTTGTCGTAGCTCTCGGTGCCCGGCACCGCGGTGTACACCAGCAGCAGGTGTGACTGCTGCGGGTCCAACAGCGTCTGGCAGTTCAGCTCCAGCGCCCCGACCTGCGGATGGACGAAGCGCTTGACCTCCTCGGGCCGGACACCGACCTCGTGCGCTTCCCACAGGTCCCGCAGCTCCTCGCTGCGCGCCAGGGCCAGCTCGGCCAGCTGCGCCGCCCGGGAGGCGGGCCCGCGCCGGGTGACGAGCGTGCGTAGGTGCGAGGCGTACAGGCGGGAGAGAAACGCATGGTCCTCGGGCGCGTACAGCGCCCGGGCGCCAGGGTCGGTGAACCAGCGGTAGCCCAGACTGCGGGCCGGGCCGGTGTATCCGGTGGCGTCGCCGGTGAGCGCGACGCCCATCGGGGTCTGGCGCAGCGTCTCGCCCAGCTCGGTGACGATCTCGGCAGGGGTGTCGACCAGACGGTCGAGGATGCGCAGCAGGCCAGGGCTGATGTGCTCGCTGAGCGCTCCGCGCGCGGGCGGGTGGTGCCCGGCGAGGCGGAAGAGGTGATCGCGCTCGTCCAGATTCAGGTGCAGGCCCTGCGCGATGGCGGCGATCATCTGCTCGGAGGGGCGCGGGCCGCGCTCACGCTCCAGGCGGGCGTAGTAGTCGGTCGACATGTGGCACAGCGCCGCGACCTCTTCACGGCGCAGGCCGCGGGTCCGCCGGCGCCGCCCCCGCGGCAGACCCACGTCCTCCGGCTGCAGCGCCTCGCGCCGCCGGCGCAGGAACTCCGCCAGCCCCGCCCGATCAATCACTGCTCTGTCGATTCCTGCCCGGTCGGTCATCGGCCCACCTCTCCGTCGACTCAGGGCTCCTCGTCCCTCCCGCTCATTCGTACAGCACAGAACCACCCCTCAGCCACGGCCCGCCGATCCCACCTTGAGCCGGCACAGCGAACGGCACCACCACACCGGGCGCGGCGGGTTCGCGCCAGGGGTGGATCGACAGGCCCTGGTTGGGGTCGGCGCCTCGGCCGAGGCTGGAGGCACATACCGACCCATCCAGGAGGACACCGTGGCCGATCCATCGCCCGTCGACGCCCGCCGGCCTCAGGACCCCCGGCCCGGCAAGGAGCCGTTCAGCCACACCCGTCCCGGCGAGGCAGCGCCCAGTGCCAGCGCGCGAGCGCGCCGCGTGCTCGCGCTGCCGGAGCCCGTGGAGCGCTCCGCGGGACGCGCCGTCGCACACCGGAGCCTGGACCGCTTGGGCGGACCGGTCGGTCTGGCAGTGGCCGCGGCCCCGACCATCGCTTTCGTGGCCGCCGAGGCCGTCGCCGGGCTCGGCACGGCACTCGTCGCACTGGCCGTGACCGCGGTGCTGGCCTGCGCGGTGCGCCTGGCGCGCCGCGAGCCGCCCGGGGTCGCGGTCGCCGGGGTGCTGGTCGCGGCCGTCTGCGCGGGCGTGGCGGCCCTCGCGGGCGAGGCGCGTGCCTTCTTCCTGCCCACCACGCTCCTGCCGGCGGTCTTCGTCGCGGCCCACGTCCTCTCGCTGATCGCGCGGTGGCCGCTGATGGGCATCGTCGTCAACCCGCTGGTCGGCGGGCCCAGGGCTTGGCGCGAGCACCGCGAGCTGCGCCGTGTGTACACCGTGAGCACGCTGGTCATCCTGGTCATGGCCGGCGCGAACCTGCTCGTGCGGGTGCTGTTCTACCTCGAGAACCAGCTCGCGGTCCTGGCCGCGATCCAGGTCGGCGTCCCGGCGCTGTTCGCCGTCCACTTCGCCGTCACCGTGGTCCTCGCCCGCCGCGCGGCGGGCAGGCCCACCACCGGGTCCACGCCGGCACCCTCCGCCCCGCTCGCCCCTGACACCATCCGACCCTGATGCCGTCCACGCCCGCTCACCACGATCACAGGAGCAACGTCATGCCTCGCACACCCCAGTTCACCGTGCCCGATCTGCCCGGGCGGCGCGCCGTCGTCACCGGAGCCAGCGACGGGATCGGCTTCGGCATCGCGCGCCGGCTCGCCGCCGCCGGCTCCGAGGTGGTCCTGCCGGTCCGCAACCGCGCCAAGGGCGAAGCCGCCGTCGCCCGCATCCGTACCGAGCACCCGACCGCCCGGGTGTCACTGCGCGAGATGGACCTGTCCTCGCTGCGCTCGGTGGCCGCCCTGGGCGAGCAGCTGCACGGTGAGGGGCGCCCCATCCACCTGTTGATCAACAACGCGGGGGTGATGACCCCGCCGGAGCGGCAGGTCACCGCGGACGGGATCGAGCTGCAGCTGGGCACCAACCACCTCGGGCACGTTGCGCTGGTGGCGCACCTGCTGCCGCTGCTCGTCGCGGGCCGGGCCCGGGTCACCTCACAGATCAGCATCGCGGCCAGAAGCGGGGAGGTGAACTGGAGCGACCTGAACTGGGAGACCTCCTACGCCGGCATGCGCGCCTACAGCCAGTCGAAGATCGCCCTGGGCCTCTTCGGGCTCGAGCTGGACCGGCGCAGCAGCGCCGGCGGCTGGGGCATCACCAGCAACCTCTCACACCCTGGTGTCGCCCCGACGAGCCTGATGGCGGCGCGGCCGGAGATCGGCAGGGAGCGGGACACCCCCCACATCGCCGTGATCCGCCGCCTGTCCCGCGCGGGGATCCTGGTGGGTACCGTCGACAGTGCGCAGCTGCCGGCGCTGATGGCAGCCACCTCGCCGCTGGCACGCGGCGGGCTGTTGTACGGGCCGAAGGGACCGGGGAACCTCGGCGGCGGCCCGGGCGAGCACGCCCTGTTCCGCCCCCTGCGCGATCTGCAGGCGGCCGAGCGCATCTGGAGGGTCTCCGAGGAGCTCGCCGGGGTCTCGCTCGCCACTTTCGCGCCGGCGTCGTGGTGAGCACTGACGTCGGAGCCGACACCACAGTTGTGGGCATCAATGAGTGATGAGCCCGCCTCGAACCCCGAGCGTGCGTTCTACCGTCCGTGCCCAGAGGATCCTCGGGGAGAGGGAAGGCGGTCCTTCACCCACGTGACGTCGTGCGGCTCATCGAGTAGACGATGGGACCTGCCGGGATCGCAGTGATGGCGGTGGTGGCAAATCCAAGACGTCGGTAGAGGTGCACGTTTCGTTCGTCCGAGGTCTCCAGGGCGACGGGCTCACCGGGCCGGTCAATCATGGACAGGCCCGCCGCGATGACCGCTGTTCCCAGAGCGGCGCCTTGCTGGGCAGGGTGAACGCCGACCGTCTCGAGAGTCCATGAGCCCACCGGGGCGGCAGGCAGGTCCAGGCCTGCGAGGGCAGTCAGACGTGCCCCGAGGAGTTCTGCGATCCGACGCTGTGTCGGTGCAGGTGGGTCCGCCGCATCCGCCGGGGGGAAAGCGGCGACCGCGCTCACCTGCTCGTCCACGAGCACGATGCCGTGCTCGAGGGTGTGCGACAGATACAGTCGCTGGATCTCCTCCAGACGCGTGCGGCAGCCGTCTGCGGGAACGGTCCACCGCGTCCACGAGTACGTCCCGAAGGCTGCGGCGAGGACCCGTGCCGCGGCGTCCAGGTCAGAAGTCGCAGCGGGGCGGATGCGGGGACTCATGGCTGGTTCTTCTGGACGTCGAAGGGTGGTGCCAACAGCCGGCCGACCCCACAGCACAGGTCAGCGGATCTCATGATCGTCACGGGCACATCCGCGGCTGGGCACCCAGGCTCGTCGGCTGCTCCCCTCCCCAGAACCTGGTGACCACCGGTTGTGCCGCGGTCCCCGGCGTCAGTACACGACGCCTTCAAGGAGTTCGGAGAGTCTGCGAGCCGCCCGTCTGAGTTCCGGCACCTGGGCACGCAGGTCTTCCTGGGGGTAGGCCTCGACGGGAGTGGTGAGGGCGATGGATTCGGTGACGACGCTTGTGGGGCGGGGGACAGCCACTGCGGCGGACATCACGCCACTGGCGCGTTCGTCCACGGAGAAGGCGTAGCCCTCCTCAGGGTCAGGCAGTCGGGACTTGAGCACTTCCAGGTCGAAGGAGGCTTCTTCCTGGCGTCGGTCCACGGCGGCTTCGGCGATGTGCTGGAGCTCCTCGTCGGGCAGATCAGCGATCAGGATCTTTCCTGCCGCCCCCCGGGTCAGAGGCAACCGCTTGCCCAGGGGCAGGTCGTAGCGCAGCGGGTTGTCACCGTCGACGCGGGCCACGAGGATGCGCTCCAGCCCCAGGCGGGAGTACAGAGATGCAGTGAGGTGGGTCTGTGTGGCCAGTTGCAGCAGGATCGGCCGGGCCGCCAGGAGCAGCGGGTCGTTCTCGAGGAAACTGCGGGCGGCCGGCAGCACGGCCGGGCCGATCCGGTAGTTCTTCTCGGTCTGGCTGACCAGCCCGTAGTCCTGCAGCACGCGCAGCAATCGCAGGGTGGTGGGCAGGGTGATGCCGCAGCTGCGGGCCAGCTCGCTCAGGCGCTGGGGACGGTCCGAACGCTGCAGCTGCTCGAACACGTCGAGGGCCCTGGACAGGGACCGCATCGTGGTGGCGGCTTTGCCGGCCACAGATCCGGGTGGGGCAGAAGGGTCATCAACCGTCGACATTCTTTCATTGTATGGAAGTCCGGTTCACATCGGAGACCCTTCGCCGGCCCAACCGCACTGATCCCCGACATGAGCGAACCCCTCCCCTGTGGTTGACGTCACTGCGTGAGCCGTGTCACCATTCCTTCTACGCAATAGTCTTCCACACAATGAAACTATATTTCAGCCAATGAAGGAGTGCGGGTATCCGATGACGACCGAGTCACCGACGACCGAGATTGCGCCGACACGGTCCCGCCCACGGCCGGCGCGCTCGGTGCTGATCGCCCAGGCCGCCTTCCTGCTGCTGGGCCTCTACGTGCTGTACAGCTCCCTGGAACTGGGGCTGTGGACCACGCTGGGTCCGGGCGCGGGACTGTTCCCGTTCGCGATGGGCGCCGTGCTGACCCTGATGTCGCTGATCTGGATCCTCCAGGAGCAGCGCGCTCCCTCCACCCCGCGGGAGGAGGTCGAGCTGTCGCAGGTCGCCGCCGTGATCGGCAGCCTCCTGGTGCTGGCCGCGGTGCTGCCCTTCCTGGGGTTCCAGGTCGCGTTGCTGCTGTTCCTGATGTACCACCTGCGGATCCGCGCCCGGCTGGACTGGGTGAAGTCCCTGGTCATCTCGGTGGCCGGCAGCGTCGGGGTCTTCTACCTCTTCACCCTGGGCTTGAAGGTCTCCCTTCCCGTGGCCTCCATCCCGCCCTTCAGCCTGATCGGACTGTGACCATGGATGTTCTCAACGACCTCATGGGTGGCTTTGCCACCGCCCTGACCTGGCAGAACCTGCTCTTCGCGTTCATCGGATGCCTGCTGGGCACCATGATCGGGGTGCTGCCCGGCATCGGCCCGGTGGCCGGAGTGGCCCTGCTGATCCCGCTGACGCTGAACATGGACGCCACCGGCTCGATCATCATGCTCTGCGCGATCTTCTACGGCACCACCTACGGCGGGACGATCACCAGCGTTCTGCTCAACACCCCCGGTGAAGCCGCCTCGGCGGTGACCACCTTCGACGGCTACGCCATGACCAAACTCGGCCGGGCCGGGGCCGCACTGACCATCGCCGCGGTGGGGTCCTTCGTCGGCGGCACCATCGCCACCGTCGGGCTGGTCGCCGCCGCCAGACCCCTCGGCGAACTGGGCCTGCTCATCGGCCCGCCGGAGTTCTTCGCCCTGGTCACCGTGGGCATCACACTGCTGGTCGCCCTGGCGGGCCGCTCCATCGTCCGGGCCCTGATCTCCGGATCGCTGGGCCTGCTCATCGCCATGGTCGGCATCGACCCCGTCGCCGGCGCCCCGCGCTTCACCTTCGGCTCCGAGCGGCTGCTGGACGGGGTCAGCTTCGTGGCCGTGATCGTCGGGGTGTTCGGCCTGTCCGAGATCCTGGCCTACCGCGCCGGCAAGACCCCCGAGGCCATCCACGCCCCGAACCTGCGCTCGCTGCTGCCCAACCGGACCGAATGGCGCCGCAGCGCCCCGGCCATGGCCAGGGGCACCGGCATCGGCTTCGGCCTGGGCCTGATCCCGGGCATGACCGGATCGGTGTCCTCCCTGCTGTCCTACGGGGCGGAGCGGAAGTTCTCCCGCTACCGCAGCGAACTCGGCCACGGCGCCGTGGAAGGCGTGGCCGGACCAGAGACCGCCAACAACGCCCACGCCAACGGTGCCCTGATCCCGCTGTTCACCCTGGGCATCCCCGCCTCCCCGACCATCGCGGTGCTCATGGGAGCGTTCCTGCAGCAGGGCCTGACCCCGGGACCGACCCTGTTCGCGGAGAACTCCGAGATCGCCTGGGCCATCATCGCCAGCCTGTTCATCGGCAACGTGCTGCTGATCATCCTCAACGTGCCCCTGGTGGGGCTGTGGACCTCGATCCTGAAGGTGCCCTACCCGATCCTGGCGGCCCTGATCCTGCTGTTCATGGTCATCGGGGCCTACACCATCCACTTCACCGTCTTCGACGTCTTCGTGATGATCGCCTTCGGCGTGCTCGGCCTGGCCATGCGCCACCTGGACATCCCGCTGGCACCCATGGTCCTGACCCTGGTGCTGGGCCCGCTGATGGAACGGTCCCTGCGCGAGTCCCTGGAGATCTCCCAGGGCAGCTTCGAGGTCTTCTACACCCGACCGATCACCGCGACCCTGCTGGTGATCGCCCTGGTCATCGTCTGCAGCCCGCTGCTGAAGCTGCGCAAGCCCAAGGTCCTCGCCGACGACGACCCCGAGGCCTAGTCCCTCGCTCCTTTCCCTGCCGCCCCGGCCGCATCACCGCACTTTCCCGACCGTCATCACTGATCACCACTGTTCACAGGAGAAAGCCATGAACCGTCGCACCCTCACCGCCAGCCTCACCGTCCTGGGCCTGCTCGCCGCCACCGGCTGCTCCGCCTCCAACGGGAGCACCGCCGAAGGGGGGGAATACCCGGCCAACGGCAAGCCCGTGGAGATGATCGTCGCCTTCGCCCCCGGCGGAGCGGTCGACACCGCCGCCCGCCTCGTCCAGCCGGTGCTGGAGGAAGAGCTGGGCACCAACGTCGAGGTCATCAACGCCCCCGGGGCCGGCGGACAGATCGGCTACACCCAGATCGCCAACGCCGCCCCGGACGGCTACACCATCGGGGCCACCGGCTCCCCCTCGGTGGTCGTCTCCCCGCTGGATCCCAGCCGGGGGGCCTCCTACACCCGTGCGGACTTCCAGCCCCTGGCCCGGCAGGTGGTCGACCCGGCCGTCATCGCCGTCCAGCCCGACAGCCCCTACCAGTCCCTGGAGGAGCTGCTGGAAGCGGCCAAGGAGAACCCTGACTCCATGACCGCCACCACCACCGGTCAGCAGGGCGGGGAGCACTTCGCCCTGGCCCAGATCGCCGAGACGGCCGACGCCTCCTTCGCCCCGGTGCACTTCTCCGAAGGTGCCTCCCAGGCCACCACCGCGTTCCTGGGCCAGCACGTCGACGTGCTGGTCGCCAACGTCAGCGATGTCACCGACCTGGTGGCCCAGGACAAGGCCCGGGTGCTGGGCGTGATGGGTGAGGAGCGAGCCGAGGCCCTGCCGGAGGTCCCGACCTTCACCGAGGAGGGCTACGAGATCGTCTCGGCCACCGCCCGCGGCTACTCCGCCCCGGCCGGGCTGCCCGCGCCGGTGGCCGAGAAGCTCGAGGCGGCCCTGCAGGCTGCCATCGAGGACCCGGAAGTGGTGCAGAAGATGGAGGACCTCGGCCTGGAGACCAGCTACCTGGGTGCTGAGGAGTACGAGCAGTTCTGGGCCCAGCAGGAGACCGACTACAAGGAGGTCCTCCCGATGGTCCAGGCCGACGAGTGACCGTCCCCCGGCCCCTGTCCACCGCATCCCCCGACGTTCTCGCAGAAACGGAGTCCCTCCGATGACGACCATCACCGACGACCCCACGATCGCCGACTTCACCCGCCCCGACCCCGCCCTGGTGGCCCGCCTGGCCGCCCTGCCCGCGGCCAACATCGGCGACGCCATGGACCGGCTCGGGGTCGCCGACTCCGCCATCCAGGCCATCTGGCCCGGGGCCCGCCTGGCGGGACCGGCCTTCCCGGTGTGGGTGCGCGCCGGGGACAACCAGGGCATCCACCGTGCGCTGACCCTGGCCCAGCCCGGCGACGTCATCGTCGTCGCCGGCCAGGGCGACACCACCCGCGCTCTGCTCGGGGAACTCATCGGGGAACGGGCGATCTCCGCCGGGATCGCCGGCTTCGCCCTGGACGGGGCCGCCCGCGACGCCCAGGTGCTCCAGGAGATCGGGATGCCGGTCTTCGCGAAGGCCACCACCCCGGCCGGGCCCTACAAGCACGGGCCCTCCCGCGTCGTGGTGCCGGTGGCCTTCGGCGGGGTGCCGGTGCTGCCCGGTGACATCGTGATCGGTGACTCCGACGGGCTCGTCGTCGTTCCCCAGACCCAGGCCGAGCGGATCGCCCAGGCCGCCGAGGCCGTCTTCGCCGATGAGGAGCAGCGCCGCACCAGCATCGTCGCCTCCCGCACCCACGTTCCCGCCTGAACCCCTTCCAACCCGTCTCCAAGGAGTCATCATGAGCGCATGCACCGTCATCGGCCTCGGCGAGGCCGGCGCCATCTACGCCACCGCCCTGGTCGAGGCCGGGCACACCGTCACCGGCTACGACCCGGTGGCTCCCACCACCCCCACCGGGGTCACCCGGGCCGGCACCGCGGCCGCGGCCTGCGCCGAGGCCGACGTGGTCCTGGTCCTCACCGGAGCCGGTGCCGCCCGGGCCGTGGCCGCCGAGTGCCTGCCGGTGATGCAGGAGGACACCTGCTACGCCGATCTGACCTCTTCCTCCCCGCAGACCATGGAGGAACTCGGCCGCACTCCGTCCCGTGCGCTGTTCGCCGATGTGGCCATCCTCGGCCCCGTCCCGGTGCACGGGGCGCGCACCCCACTGATGGTCAGCGGCCCCGGCGCACAGATGCTCGCCGAGCTGCTGGGCGGGATCGGCGCCCCCGTGGAGGTCGTGGACGGTGCCCCCGGAGCGGCGATGGCCCACAAGCTGCTGCGCAGCGTGGTGATGAAAGGCATGGCCTCGGTGGTGGTGGAAGCCGTCACCGCCGCCCGGGCCGCCGGGCTGGAGGACTGGATCCGGACCCAGATCGCCGACCAGCTGGCCGGGGACGGCCAGGCCGTGATCGACCGGTGGCTCACCGGCACCCCGAAGCACGCCGCGCGCCGCGCCCACGAGATGCGCTCCACCGCCCAGTACCTCACCGACCTCGGAGCACCGGCGGAGATGACCGAGGCCTCGGCCACCGCCATGGAACGGATGGCCGCGCACACCAGCGACCACCGCATCGAAGCCACCGCGTCCTGAACCACCACCCACCGTGGGCCCGGCCCTCCCGTCGGCGCCGGGCCCACGGCCACAATGACAACCAGCGCCCCTGCGAACAGTAGGAGCGCCCCTGGAGGAAGTGAGCACGTCGTGATCGGAGTGTGGGCCCTGCTGGCCTATCTGGCCGTCATCATCGGGTGGACCACCCTGGCCAAACGCAGCGTCGGGGAAGGCATGATCCTGGGGTTCTTCACCGCCCTGATCTTCACCGGCACCCAGGCACTGAGCGTGGGCTGGGCGTCCCTCTACGACGCGCTCACCGACGAGATCGTCTACGCCACCATGGTCTTCGTCTTCATGGGCTACCTGCTGGACCGTGGCGGGGTGCTGGACCGGTTGATCAACCTGCTCAACTCCCTGCTCGGACGCTACCGGGGCGGACCGGCCTACGTCTCCACCCTGTCCTCGGCCGGACTGGGCAGCATCGTGCACAACCAGGCCGCCATCGCCGCCACCGTCGGCTCCGTGACCATCCCCTGGATGGAACGCACCAAGATGGACCGTTCGACCGCGGCCACCCTCGTGGCCGGCAACGCCGGGATGGGCATCACCTTCCCCTTCAGCGCCTCCATGTTCGTCCTCGTCGGCTCCGCCACGGTCGGACCGCTGCTGGACATCCAGGAACTGGTGGTCCCCCTGCTCATCGGCGGGCTCTGGTGCGTGCTGCACCGGCTGATCGTCACCGTGATCCTCGTGCGCAAGTCCGGCATGTCCGCGGTCGCCCCGGAGAACCGGCTCGCGGTGGCCACCGCCTTCCGCCAGGGCGGGGCCACCCTGCTGCTCTTCGTCGCCGTGGCGATCCCCCTGATCCTCACCTCCGGTGCCGCCGCCGAGGCCGCCGCCGCCTGGACCGAGCTCGAGGACATCACCGACGCCGTGAGCATCATCTTCTGGATCCCGGTCGTCCTCACGATCGCCGGCATCCTGCTGGGCCTGTCGAAGCTGCCCCGCACCACCTCAGGCTGGTGGGCTCTGCTGGAAAGCTCCGCCCCCCGCTTCGGGATCGTGGGCATCACCGTGCTCTTCGCCTTCGCCGGCGCCAATGTCCTGGCCACCACCGGACTGCCCGAACAGCTCACCGGCCTGCTCGGCGATCTCAACCTGCCCCTGTGGGCGCTGGCCATCCTCGTCGGACTGATCGTCATCGCCGTGGCCGCCCCCCTGTCTTCGACCGCCACCATGGCCGCCGTGGGCACCGTCGGAGTCGCAGCCCTGGTCGCCGCCGGGGTCCCGCCCACCACCGCCGCCGTGGCCGTGCTCGTGTTCTCCTCCTGCGAAGCCGCCGTCCCACCCGGTGGGGCCCCCCTGTACGTGGCCTGCGGCATCGCCGACGTCGACCCGTTCAAGACCTTCGCCCGCCTCTTCCTCTACTACGCCCTGCCCCTGCTGGCCATCGGGGTGCTCATCGCCCTCGGCATCCTGCCCGTCTGAGACCCGAAAGGCACCCCACATGCTGCACCGCATCGTCCTCAACATCTTCACCCTTACCCTCGGCGTTTCCCTGCTCGGCGGGATCCTGCTGGTCCTGGCCCAGACCGTGGCACTGGTGATCGGCCAGGGCCTCTGGCTGGTCTTCCTCAACGACACCGCCAAGATCCCCGTCGTCATCGCCGCCTCGGTGTGCGCGGTGGCCGGATTCCTGCTCAGCTATCGCACCCACACCCCGGCCCCCACCGCCCCGGAGGCCGCACACCGATGACCACCCCCGACCACGACTACCCCACCTACGGGCAGCTGAGCGTCCGCACCGGCCGGCCGGCCGGCACCTCCTGGGGCCTGTTTCCCGACCCCGACCGGGGCACGCCCACCTTCGCCGGCCTCGAACAGGTCCTGGCTGCCCGCTCCTGCATTCGCACCGGCACTGTGTTCGGTCTCGACCATCCCGTCGACGCCTTCGACCCCGGCATGTCCGCCCGGCGCACCGCCCCGGTGCACACCATCTACTCCGGCCACCCCGCTCACCGCGACGACTACCTCGACGGGTTCTACCTCCAGGGCTCCACCCAGATCGACGGACTGCGCCACCGCCGCTCCGACGAGATCGGCTTCTACGGCGGCACCGACGACGAGCTCATCCGCCCCGGCACCCGCCCGATCGGCATCCAGGCCTGGGCCGAGACCCCGATCGTCTCCCGCGGGCTCCTGCTCGACGTCGCCGGACACCGCCATGCCCAAGGCGATCCCATCGACCACGCCGGCGGCGAACCCCTGCACCTGGACCTGCTCGAGGACACCATCCGCGCCCAGAGCACCGCGCCGGCGCCCGGGGACATCCTGATGATCCGCACCGGCTGGTGCGAGTGGTTCCTCGACCTGGACCACCAGAGCAAGCTCGAGGCCAAGGAGGCTCGCCGCTCCACCGGCATCGCACAGTCCCGGGAGTTCATCGAATGGGTCTGGGACCACCGACTGGCCCTGGTCGCCGCCGACAACTTCGCCGTCGAATGCCTCCCCCCGATCTCCGGTACACCGTTTCTGGAATCGGCTCCTCACGACAAGGGCATGATGCACCAGGAACTGCTGGCCAAACTCGGCATGCCCCTCGGCGAACTGTGGCGCCTGGACCACCTCGCCGCCCACATGCGCGGCAGCGGTTATTGGGACGCCATGATCGTTGTGAAACCCCTCAACATCACCGGTGCCACCGGCTCCCCCGCCAACGCCACTGCCATCTGCTGAACCGTTGCCAGCCGTCAAGGGGCGCATCGGTCCAACACCTGTCCTGTGGGCTCAAGGCGGTTGACCGGCCATGTGCAAACCGGTGGGGAAGAAGCCGCTCTTGGCTCCAATGTCCACGAGTCAATCAGCGGCTGCGCCGACCCTGAAGGTGTGGTGGGGCCCCCGCCCTCAGTGCACGGTGATGTGCCTCAGGGTGTCTCATCCGGACCCAGGCGGCGGTACCGTCCCTGGAAATACAGCAGAGGTTCGAGCGCGTGCCCGCCCGTCGGACTCATCTCGTTGACCCTGCCCAGGACGATGAGGTGGTCACCGGCGTCGTGCTCGGCCCAGATCTCGCAGTCAAGCCACATCAGGGTGTCCTCGAGGACAGGGTTCCCCGCCCGGGTCGGGTGCCAGCGGATGCCCGCCCACTTGTCGGTGCCCTTGCGGGCGAACTGGTTCGAGACCCCCTGCTGGTGGTGCGCGAGGACGTTCACCGCGAACCTCCCGGTCCGCCGGATCCGGGGGTAAGTGGTGGAGGTCTTCAGGACGCTGAAGGAAATCAGCGGCGGGGAGGTGGAGACGCTGTAGAAGGACTGGCAGGTGAATCCGATCGGGCCCTGCTCGTCACGGCCGGTGATGATCGTGATCCCGGAGGCGTAGTGCCCCAGGGCGTCCCGGAAGGCCCGGGCGTCGATGTCCTGCCGGTGGGTGGATGTGCTCATGGCCGGGGTCACCGTGCCGGGTCCGCGAGCCGGGGGTCCAGCCCGTACTGCTCGTGGGCTCCCAGGTTCTCGCGCAGGGTGGGGCCCTCGTAGTCGTGGTGGTAGAGCCCGCGCTCCTGCAGGAGGGGGACGACCTTGTCGACGAAGGTGTCGATCCCGTCCTCGTAGACGTCGATGGAAACCCAGAAGCCGTCGGCAGCTCCGGCCTCGAACCATTCCTGCAGGTGGTCGGCGGTCACCGAGGCAGGACCCACCGGGGTGGGGTGGTAGTCGATGACCCCGTGGGCGAGAACGTCGCGGATGGTCCACCCTTCGCGGGCGACCTCCAGGGCCCGTGGGGAGCGGGGATCGAAGGGACTGGGGCGCGCGGCGGTCAGCTGGGCGGGAGTCAGCGGCCGGTCCAGCTGACCGGCCTCCAGCTCCAGTCCCAGCATGGACCCCAGGTACGGGACACGGGCCGGGAACGTGTGCTCGCCCAGGGCCACGCGGCGGTCCAGGGCGGCGCGCTTGGTGGGGCCGATGGCCGGCATCACCCCGGCGAAGAACTTCACCTCATCGGGGTTCCGTCCGGCCCGTCGTGCAGCGTCCCTGATGGCTTCGCGCTGGGCCCGGGCGTCCTCGATGGTGAACGTCGCCCCGATGACCGCGCTGGCGTACCGGCCGGCTATCTCGAGCCCGTTCTCCCCGCCGCCGGCGGAGAAGATCACCGGCTGGCCCTGCTCCGACGGCGGAATGGGCAGCGGCCCCTGGGAGGCGACGTGCTCCCCGCCCAGGTTGATGGGCTGGATCTTGCCCGGGTCCGCGAAGCGCCCGGTGCTCGTGTCCTTGAGCCAGGCGTCGGGCTGCCAGCTGCCCCACAGGGCCTGGGTGATCTGGATGGTCTCGTGGGCGCGCTGGTAGCGCTGCGGGCGGGGGGCGATCTGGCGGCCGAAGTTGGCCGCGGAGCTGGGGTCGCTGGTGGTCACCGCGTTCCAGCCGGCCCGGCCGTGGCTCATCACGTCCAGGGCCTTGAACTGCCGGGCGAGGTTGTAGGGCTCGTTGAAGGTCGTCGAACCGGTGGCCACCAGCCCGATGCGCTGGGTGCCCCGGGCGATCGCCGCCAGCGTCATCATGGGTTCCAGGGTCAGCATGGGTGCCTCGTGGTCCAGGTCGCCACTCAGGGCCAGGAAGTCGGGGAGGAACAGGAACGCGAACTTCCCGCGTTCGGCGGCCTGGGCGTAGCGGACCTGGGCGTCGAAGTCGGTGTAGTTGGACGGGTCCACCCCGGGGACCCGCCAGGCGGCGGGCTGGGAGCCGTAGCCGTTGCCGAGCTGCATGCCGAGGATCATCTGCGGGCTGGTCATCGAGGAGTCTCCAGTGAGAGGGCACTTAAACGGAGCCTTTCTCCGTCTACTTGCCCCAAAGATACGGAGAGAGTCTCCGGATTGTCAAAGGACCGAGAACCCTGCTCCGGAAGGTGGATGAGCATTGGACAACCGCGAGGACGGATGTCGCGGAGAAAGTAGTGGGTCACCGTGCCAACCTCCGGCCGACGACCCGGCGCTGGGACCGGGTCAGAAGGTGCGCTCGGCCACCCGTACCCGCGGCGCGCCCTCGAGGGCGGAGACCAGCCGGGCGGCCGGCACGGTCCCGGCTGGGGCCTCGAGCAGGCGCTCATCGGGGGTGGTGGGATCGGCGAGGTAAAGGCGGGTGTAGGCGGCGGCCTCGGGCTCGAACCGCCAGCTTTCGGCCAGGGTCCCGGCGTCGATGGTATCGAAGCCCAACCGATCGATCAGTGCCGCCACATGGGTCTTCGCCGCGGCGTCGTTGCCCGCGATGGGCAGTGCGGTGCGGTCGGGCACCCCGGCGGGGCGGGCCAGGGCGGGGATGTGGTGGAAGAGGATGTTGTTGAACGCCTTGACCAGCCGGGCTCCGGCGAAGTGGCGCTGGACGAGTTCGCCGGTGGTGAGCTCCTCCGCGTCGAGGACGGGGATGCGCCCGTCACGGAACGGGTAGTAGTTGCTGGTGTCGATCACCGTCCTGCCAGCCAGGAGGGCCGCCGGGATCGCGGTCGTCGCGGTCAGCGGCACGGACAGCACCACGAGCTCCCCGGCGGCGGCTGCCTGCTCGACGGTACCGGCGGTGGCCAGCGGGCCCAGCTCGGCGACGAGCTCGGTGAGGGTTTCGGGACCGCGGGAGTTGGCGACGACGACCGGGGTGCCGGCCGCTGTCGCCAGGCGGGCGACGGCCGCACCGATGTTGCCGCTGCCGATGATTCCAAGGGTGGGCATGACGAGTCCTCGCTCTGGGATGGGTGGGATGAGGTCGGGGTGGTGACGCCCACTGGGGGCAGGTCCCGTCGTGGGCGGTTCACGACGTGCCGGCGGGCCGATGTCCGGGACTCCCCACGTACTCCGCGGTCGTTGCCGCTTCGTCCCGAGGAACACCGCGCTCGACACCATGCTGCGTGGGCGTCCCCGTGGCTGCCGGTGCCGGTCAGCTCGCCGTGGTGTTGTCGGGTCGCGGCGCGGCCCAGCCGGAGCGGATCATCTCGCGCACGGCCTGGGCCGAGGCCTCGTCGGCCATGGCCGCCCCGCGCACCCAGGCCGTGGCCAGGGCGGCCAGGAACAGGTCCCGCCCACGCACCCACGCCCGGGCGGTGCCCTCGCGCTGGGCCGCGCCGAGGAACTCCTCGGTGGTCGCAATGAAGCCCTGGCAGGTGATCGCCAGCGGGGAGGACTCCTGGGACAGTGCCGCCCGCAGGGGATCGGGCAGTCCGTCGAAGGCGGTCACCCACTCCCCCAGCGCGTCCAGCCAGTGCTCCAGAGCCACCGCCGCATCGGCCTCCTGCCGGAGGGTCTCGAGCTGGGCCTCCAGCTCCTCGTTGCGGGCCTGCAGCAGGGCGGCCAGCAGGGCGTCCCGGTTGGGGAAGTGCCGGTAGAGGGTCCCGGCCCCGACACCGGCCCGCTTGGCCAGCGCGTCCAGGGACCCGGTGATGCCCGCCTCGGCGAAGAACTCCTCCGCGACTTCGAGGATGCGCGTGCGGTTGCGCCGGGCATCGGTGCGCGGCCGGCGCGTGCCAGCCTCTGCCTCGGTCATGGGCCAATTCCTTTCCTCGACTAAATGGAGACTATCTCCGCATGGTCATCGAGGGCAAGCGAGGCCACCTTCCACATCACACCCCGACGTGTCCCGCTCGACGGGATCCGCGCCACGGGCCACTGCCGAACCCATCCAGTTCCAGCCACCGCACTGCAACACCGCCGCAGACTCGTCCTGGGATCCGCGACGGGCACTCCGGGCGCGGCCCGTCCACCAACGCCACGCTGCTGCGCCATCGAGCCCCAGACCCCAGCGGCCACCCCGGCTGTGGTCACGATCACAGGCAGGGCGAGAAGCAGCCACTTGCCAAGGGGAGACACTCTCCGGTTTACTCATGTGGAGACGTCCTCCGCTTGGGGAGGACGCCCCTCCCCGCCGTTGACCACAGGACCCGGCCTGCCCGGAGCCCTCCTCGAGGCTGACCCCATCGCATCAGGAAAGAGAGCCCCCGATGACCACGCGCCAGGCGTCGATCGACCCACAGCCCGATACCGGTCCCCATGGAGCAACCACTGCATCGAGCACCGGTGCGCCCGGCAAGCTCGCCCCCGGTGACGGTCTCGTCCTGGGGCTGCTGATGGCCTCGACCTTCATCGTGCTGCTCAACGAGATGCTGCTGGGGGTCGCGCTGCCCACCCTCATCGAGGAGCTGGCGATCACCGCGACGACCGGGCAGTGGCTGACCACCGGCTACCTGCTCACCCTCGCCGTCCTGATCCCGGCCACCGGCTTCGTGATGCGCAAGTTCCACCTGCGCACCGTCTTCCTGACCGCGATGTCGCTCTTCGCACTGGGGACGGCGCTCGCCGCCCTCGCCCCCGGCTTCGGGGTCCTGTTCACCGGTCGCATCATCCAGGCCATCGGCACCGCTGTCTTCCTGCCGCTGCTGATGACCACCACCATGCGCCTTGTCCCGGTGGCGCGCCAGGGCCGGTTCATGGCGCTGGTCGTGATCGTCTCCTCCGCAGCACCGGCCCTGGGCCCGGCGGTCTCGGGCCTGGTCCTGTCCCAGCTGAGCTGGCGGTGGCTGTTCCTGTTGATGCTGCCGATCGCCCTGACCGGGCTGGTGCTGGGCGCGGTGAAGCTGCGCAACATCACCACCCCGGAGCCGATCACCCTCGACGTGCTCTCCCTCATTCTCTCTGCGGTGGGGTTCGGCGCCCTGGTCTACGGGCTGGCCACCATCGGGGAGTCCACCTCGGGCCACACCCCCGTCGCCCCCTCCCTGCCGATCCTCGTCGGCGTCCTCGGTGTCGCCGCCTTCGTCCTGCGGCAGCGGGCGCTCCAGCGCACCGACGACGCGCTCCTGGACGTGCGGATCTTCGCTGTCAGGGCGTTCACGGTGCCGCTGCTGGTGATGCTGGCCCTGACCATGACGGCCTTCGGCACGGGAGTCGTCTTCCCGCTGCTGCTGAGCAGTGTCAGCGGCTTGGGCACCTTGCAGATCGGGCTCTTCCTCGTGCCCGGTGGCATCACCATCGCCGTCGTCTCGGCCATCGGCGGGCGGCTCTACGACCGCCTCGGCCCCCGGCCCCTGGCGATCCCCGGGGCACTCATCGTGGCCGGATCCCTGTGGTTCCTCAGCCGCCTCGACGCCGGCACGGCCGTCTCGACCCTGCTCATCGCCTACATCACCATGATCATCGGGCAGGCACTGATGTGGAGCCCGCTGACCACGGCCGCACTGTCGGCACTGCCCGCCCATCTCTACCCCCACGGCAGCGCGGCCTTCGGCACCATCCAGCAGCTCGGTGGCGCGGCCGGCACCGCCGTGCTCGTCTCCGCCTACACCCTCGGATCCACCGCACACGGCACCGGCCCCTTGGACCTGGCCCAGTCCGTCTCGGCCGCACAAGCCGCATTCACCGCCGCGGCCGTCATCGCCTCCGCCTCGGCCCTCGCCACCCTGTTCGTGCGCCGCCCCCGATCGGTCGACCCGCACACCCCCGCAGAACCCACATCCACTGCCCCGGCCGCAACGGCCTGACCCACACCCCCTCGCCCCCATCGGGCATCCACCTGCAGCAAAGGAGACAGACCATGAAGATCGGCATTCTGGGCACCGGGCACATCGGCACCACCCTGACCCAGCGGTTGAGCGCAGCCGGACACGACGTGAAGGTCGCCAACTCGCGCGGGCCCGAAACGATCGGGCCGGAGGTGCTGGCCTCAGGCGGACGCGCGGTCCTGGCGGCCGAGGCGGTGATCGATGTCGACGTCGTGATCCTCTCCGTTCCCCTGCACCGTCTTCCGCAGCTCGCGCCGCTGCTCACCGCTCTGCCGTCCGGCACCGTGGTCATCGACACCTCGAACTACTATCCGCAGCGCGACGGCAGGATCGAGGCCATCGAGGCCGGTCAGGTCGAGAGCCTGTGGGTGGCCGAACAGCTGGGGCGACCGGTCGTCAAGGCGTGGAACGCCATCGGCTCCCCCTCCCTCGCCGCCAAGGGCCAACCGGCGGGCAGCCCGGACCGCATCGCCATCCCCGTGGCAGCCGACGACGACAAGCACAGGGGCGTGGCAATGGCCCTCGTCGAGGACACCGGCTTCGACGCCTTCGACGCGGGCCCGTTGGCGCAGTCGTGGCGCCAGCAGCCGGGCACCCCGTGCTACTGCACCGACCTCGCCCTCGAAGAGATGCCGGAGCAGTGGGCGGCAGCGGACGCGAGGCGATCGTCGACGCGGCGCGACCTGGCCGTCGCCGCCATCCAGGAACGAGTCGGGGACGCCACCACCAACCCCGACGCCGAATACGGCGTACGCCTCAACCGCGCCCTCTTCATCTGAACCCGCAAAACCCTGTGGCCCGCTCCCTGGCAAACACGGTGACAACCACCCCATACTGCAACGTCACCCTCACAGGCCGTGACCGGCAGCCAGGCCATGTGCAGAGCGCCCCTTGGCATAGTGGGCACTATGACTCTGCTCGAGCGCGCACTGACCTACCCGGAGATCGGCGCCACGGCCGGGCAGCTGCCCGACGGATACACCCATGTGCGGGTCCAGCGGGTCATCGGCCACGGGGAGTCGACATTCCGCCGCGCCGCCGATCGATTGATGAGCTGGCAGATGCACCGAGCAGCCGGCCTGACCGTCGAGGCCAGCACACCCCGGGTCGAGCAGGGCAGCCGCGTTCGTCTGCGCCTGGGCCGGCACCTGCTGCGGATCTCCTTCGAATGCCTGGTGGTCTACGTGGTGGAGGAGAAGCGCCGGCGGGGCTTCGCCTACGGGACCCTGCAGGGCCACCCGGAGCAGGGCGAGGAAAGGTTCTGCGTCGAATGTCGGGAGGACGACACCGTCGTGTTCACCATCACCGCCTTCTCCCGGCCGGGCACGTGGTGGTCCCGCGCCCTGGCGCCGATCAGCCATCGCCTGCAGCAGCGATACACCCGGCGATACCTCCACGCCCTGTAGCGCCCCGCCGACATCCGGCGAGTATGCGCCGCGAGGGAACGCTTCCTCGGCGCTGAATCCCTCGGCCATCAGCGCGCCGAGGAGACGGTCGTGGTCGTCCTGCTGTTCGCCGGCGTCATCGACCGGTTCGAAGGCCTCGGATGCACCGGTCTGCTCCTCGTCGCCGCGGCCTTCCTGCTCCCCGAAGTGTGGGGATTGACCCTCTCGTCGGTTCGCGCGGTCTTCAGTCGGCACCTGTCCCCGCCTCGACCACCACTTTGCCGAGCGCGTGCCCGTCGCCGACGTAGGTGAGCGCTTCGGGCACCTGCTCGAGCGGGAACACGCGGTCGATGTGGATACGGACATCTCCCGCGATGCATCGGTCGGCAAGAGGCGAGAAATGCGCCGGACCCGGCCTGACGGCGAGAACCCCTAAACGCCGACCCGTCATCATGCCGATCAGTGCGCCCACCGTCGCCATTCGCAGCAGGGCGCGCGTCGTCCCGCCGACGACCAGGCAGGTGCCGCCGGGGGCGAGCGCACGGCGGTACGCGAACACCGACCGCCGGGCGACGAGGTCGATGATGAGGTCGTACGGACCGGTGCGCGTGAAGTCGCCAGTGCGATAGTCGATGACCTCGGCGGCCCCCAGGGATCGCATGAAGTCGAGCTTGCCGACGTTGTCCACGCCGGTGACACGGATGCCGGAGGCAGCGGCGAGCTGGAGCGCGAACGCCCCGGTTCCTCCGCCGGCGCCGTTGATGAGCATCCGCTCACCGCGCTTCGCGCGCGCAACTGCTTGCACCGCGATCGCCCCTGACTGCGGCAGCGTCGACGCCTCGGCGAATGACAGTCCGGCCGGCTTGAGCGCGAGAGCGTGCTCGGGGGCCACCGCGTACTCCGCGAAGCCGCCTTTCAGAGCGAGAATGTCGCCGTAGACATCGTCACCGCGCCGGAACAGCGTGACCCCTGCGCCCACTGCCTGGACTACTCCCGCGATGTCCGAACCGAGCGTGCGGCGGGCGGGTCTGAACAGGCCACCGAATCGGGCATAGGCGGGCGACCCGTGCAGCCCCTCCCAATCGCTCAGATTGACCGAGGTCGCGATCACCCGCACGAGCACCTGGCCTCTCCCCGGCGCCGGCGTGGCGATATCGTCGAGCCGCAGGACATCGGGCGGCCCGTAGCGGTCATGGACGATCGCTCTCATGCCCGTACGGCCATGCGCTAGCGCTCGCCCAGCGCGGGGCTCTCGTCGGCGACCCGGCGCTCCAGGCCCTCCAGCAGCAGCTCCAACCCGTAGTCGAACTCGTCCGCGAACGCGTAGACGCCATCGCCGAACAGCTCGGCGCGCGAGCGCGCAATGTGCGGATACAGTTCCGCCGACGCCGCGACCTTGACGGCGAACGCTTCCTCGGCGCCGTCCCCCGGTTCGAACGGCAGGCTCGTCCAGGTCAGCGCGAACCCGTACACGTAGGCGTCGATCGCGGAGAACGCGTGTGTTGCCAGCGCGGCGCTGAAGCCCTCGGCCATCAGCACGCCGAGGAGACGATCGTGGTGCTGCAGCAGCGCTGGGCCGGGGTTGGGGCGCGATTCCATCATCCCGAGCGCCCACGGATGAGCGGTGAGGACCGACAGTGCCGATCGTGCCCGGCCGGTCAGCGCCTCCCGCCACGTGGCGCCGACCTGGGGCAGTTCGATCCGCTCGAACACCCAGTCGGCGAGGTCGTCGAGCATCTCCTCCTTGCTCGGGACGTGATGGTAGAGCGACATCGCCTCGACGCCGAGCTCCTTCGCGACACTGCGCATGCTCACGGCGGAGACACCCGCGCGGTCGGCGACTGCGGCGGCGGCGTCGATGATCCTCTCCCTGCTCAGTGGTGTGCGTCGCGTCATTTTCCCATCCTTGCGCACTTACGACCGCAAGTCTAAGCTGGTGATCACCCCTTACAGCTGTAAGGCGCACGTTCGACGAAACCCGAGGGCCTAGCGATCCTCGCCACTACAACGGAGCCCACGATGAGAACACGTCGACACACCACCACGCTGGAGAACCTGCGGACCCCGGTGCAGGCCAAGCTCTCGGCAGCCTGGACCAGCTTGATGTTCTTCTACATCTACATCGACTACTTCCACCTCTACCAGCCCGGCGCCATCGACCAGATCCGGGGTGGCGGCATCTTCGAGTTCGACATCACCCCGACGTTGTTGACCATTTTCGTGGTGGTCATCGGGATTCCGGCCCTGATGGTGATGCTCTCCATGGCGCTGCCCGCCCGGCTGAACCGCGCCACGAATATCGTCGTGGCATCGCTCTACATCCCCGTCACGGTGTTCAACGCGGTCGGGACGTCCTGGGACTGGGCCTTCTACTACGTCTTCCACATCGCCATCGAGGTGCTGCTCCTGGCCTTCATCCTGCGCTCCGCCTGGACCTGGCCCCGCACCGCGTCGCCGGCAACCATGGCGACCAGCCCTGACCGGGAAGCCGCTCACATCCAGCAGCAAGCGTGAACCCGAGAACAGTCCCCGTCCTGTCCGGCGCCATCGGCCCCGGTGCCGCGGTGCGGGCCTCCTGGCGGTGGGACACCAACTACCACCGGGACGTCGCGTAGGGGCCTGCCAAGACCCCTACCGGCAGGTCAGGTCATGGGATGCGCACACAGGCCCGCCACCGCCCAGGCAGGTCCCGGTCATGATCGAGGCACACGAGCTCACCCAGCGCTGCGGCGACACCACCGCCGCGGAGCACATCGGTGCGGTCGCCTTCCGGAACGGCCTGCTCGTCCTGCTGCTGCCCGGCATCGTCAGCTTCATCCGTCTGGACTGGGTGGAGACCATCGTCAGCCGCCTACCGCTGCCGGCGTCCTCAGCACTCCTCACCGCCGGAGCAGCCGAGACGCAAGGTGCCTACCTCTCCGCACAGGCGAGCCTGATCTTGATGGCCGTCTATGCTGTCGTCCCTCTCGCGGCGGCCGCCGTCGTGCACTCGGTGCGGCGGCAGAGGGCGCCGGTCACGGCTCACCGATGACTGGAACTGCACCCTCCAACCCTCCGGCGATGCCCAAGAACCGACTGAGACAGGGGAACACCATGAACTCACGCACTCGGCATCCGCGCGGAACGATGAGGGCCATCACCCAGCTGAGATACGGCGGGACCGAGGTACTCTCCCTCGCCGAGGTCGAGACGCCGGTGACTGGAGGCGACGAGGTGCTCATCCGAGTGGGCGCAGTCGGGGTCAGCGCCGGCGACATCCTCTTGATGCATGGCAAGCCGCGGATGGTCCGCCTCGCCCTCGGGCTCCGGCGGCCCAGGCAACCGACCATCGGCCGGGATGTCGCGGGCGTAGTGGAGGCGGTCGGTGCGCAGGTGACCCGCTTCCGCATCGGCGACGCGGTGTACGCGGAGTCGAACCAGGGCGGGTACGTGGAGTTCGCCGCGGTGCAGGAACGGTTCGTCGCACTGCGCCCGACGACCTTGGACGCCGTTCATGCCTCGGCCGTGCCGGTCTCGGGGACAACCGCGCTCCAAGGACTCAGGCTGGCAGGCGTCGCGCCCGGGCAGCACGTCCTCGTGAACGGCGCCTCCGGCGGCGTCGGCGGATTCGCCGTGCAGCTCGCGAAGGCGATGGGCGCCGAGGTGACCGGTGTCTGTCGCGCCGCGAAGGCCGACCACGTGCGTGCGATCGGCGCCGACCACGTCATCGACTACACCAGCGAGGACTTCACCGTCGGCGGAGGTCGCTACGACGTGATCTTCGACCTCGTCGCCGACCACCCCCTCGGACGCGTGCGTCGCTCACTCACCCGGCATGGAACGCTCCTGGTCGCCGCGGGAGAGGGAGGGAAGGTGTTCGGCCCGTTCGGTCGCATCATCCGCGCCTCCACCATGTCGTTGTTCGTGTCGCAACGGCTGCGTCCGCTGGCCACCAGGAGGAACGGCGGCGACCTCGCCGAGCTGGCGCGGCGCATCGACGCAGGCGAGATCGTGCCCGTCATCGACGCGGTGTTCCCACTCGAGCGCGCCGCCGAGGCGATCACCCGACTCGAGTCGGGTGAGGTGCGGGGCAAGGTGGTCATCACGGTCTGAGCACACGTGAGCGAAGGACCCGGTGGACTCGACCGCCCGCAAGCCGGCCCCTCCTCGTGACGCCGCTGATGCAGAGACTCCCATGGGTCTCCGGCCAAGGTCCGGCCATTTGTGAAGCAGCGAGGATTTCCCCTGCTCTTCTCGCACATCACGCGGGTCCGCCCGATGGCCGCGAGGCTTCCCCGTCTTCGCGTTGCCGTGCCACGGCTTCGCCTCGACGCCTCGCCCCGGGCTTGATGCATCCCGAGGGACGCGGGCACAGATGTGGTCGGACAACCCCGCCGAGCGGCTCCACGAGTTCCACCGCCACCTCGGTCTCGAGGTCCTCACCGGCTGCCGGTTCACGCCGTCGACGACACCGGCAGTGCGGTGAGCACTGACCCTCTGACCACGCTCGCGACCCGCCCCGCACAGGAGGGACCGTTCGGAACAGCTCTGGACGAAGGTACAGGTCACTGATCTCCCGACCTCCCGGCAGGAGGTGCGGCTCAAGGGCACCGCCGAGCTCGCCGCCAGGGGATCGGCCGGCGAGCTCGGCGGTGCTCTCGCCCGGTGCCAGTCGGAAGGAGGCGATGTCGACGAGGGCGGTGACGCCGGGGGCGTCGTCGGCGGCCTCGCTCAGCACCGAGCCGCCGTAGGAATGGCCGACGACGACGACCGTCGGAGCCGAGCTCGACGACGAGGTGGTGGTCATGGGTGTTCCTCTCCTGGGGTGGTGGCCCACGGACCGCCGGCATGGTGGAGCCGGGTCAAGGCGCGATGACGAGGTCCTCGATGCCGTCACTGCCGACGCGGAAGCGGAGGCGGAGGTCGGCGACCCCGCCAGGAAAGTCGCCCTCGAGGTGGGCGAGCACGGTCCAGCTGCCGTGGCCGTGCGCGACCTGGCCGACGTACGTGGTCGTATAGGTGTACTGGCTCGCCGCCCTGGCCAGCCAGCGGCGGATCTCGTCCGTGCCCCGGTACTCGGTGTCCTCGTCGACGACGCGTGCGTCGGCGGCGAAAGTCGCAGCGCGTGCCGCGACGTCGCGCGTGAGCAGTTGGTCGTGCAGGTATTGGCTGACGGGTTCGGGCAGCAGCTCGGGCCGGTATGGGTCGGTGCCGGTGGTCATCGGTCTCCACTCCTCGGGTTGCGGATGCCACCACGTTCGGCCTTCCCCCGGGGGGAAGGTCAAGCACCGAGGTCCGGCTACCGGGAGACGCGGAAGACCGGCCAGCCGATCTCCGTCCTCGTCCACTCGTCAATGCCCGGGAAGCCCTCCAGGTACGTCTCCCGGGACGGGGCCTGCACGCCGAGCTCGCGGCGGGCCACGTACTCGCCGAGCGCGCCGTACACCCGTGCGACCTCCTCGTCCGGGCCCTCGCTCGTAGCGACAGCGAGCTCGACCGCGGGGAGCCGGACCGTGGACACGGCCGGCGGCAACGACGCCACGCTCTCCTCGACCGGGGCGTACAGCGTCGCTGTGCCGCGTCCGTCGAGGAACAGCTCGGTGGACCACACCCCGCCGTACGGCCCGGCGACAGCCACGTCACCTGATGCGACGAGCCCGGTGAGCAGGTCAACAGAGCGGCGGAACCACGCCCCGAGCTCGTCGCGGTCGATCGTCGCGTGGACCGCGACGACGTGCATCGGCGGGATGCTGCGGTGGACGACCTCGAAGGTCACGGGGCCGGGGTCGAGCAGGCCCCGGAGCGTGCGCACCGCCGACCGCGTCGCGGCGAGCTGCGTCTCCATCTCGCGCAGGTGGGAGCGGAGCAGGGCCGAGCGCTCCGTGACATCAGTGGTGGCCATGACTCCGCGGATGAGGTCGAGCGGCGCGCCGAGGGCCCGGAGTGAGCGAATGACCTGGGCGTCAGCCACCTGGTCGGGCGTGTAGTGGCGGTAGCCGTTGTGCGGGTCCACGGTCGAAGGTGTGAGCAGACCGGACTCGTGGTAGAGCCGCAACGCCTTCGCGCTGAGCCGGGTGGCGCGCGAGAAGTCACCGATGGTCATCACGCCCATGGCGGTCATGGTAGTGCAGACGCCATGGCCCGGCGCGTCGCACCCGGTCAGTGATCCCGGCGAACCCCTACCGCAGCACCAGCCCGTCCGGGGTGCAAGACAGGCGGCGGCGCACAAAGAGGGGACAGCGCACGCTTTGACGTGCAGGAGCCGCGGTCTTCCTCATCGCGAGTCTGCTGCAACTGTTCCAAGGTTTGTCGCTCGGGTGGGCTGCCGTCATCGCCGCCGTGCTGATAGGCACGGCTCTCGCTCTGACGGTGAAGATCCGCTGGGGCTGGTTGGTCGCCACCTGGGGACTGATGACAGGCATCGTCTCGCTCTTGGCCATGCTGATGGGACTTCTCGGCCGGGGCTACGACTTTTCCTTTGCCGGCTGGGCCGTCCGCATCGCCATGGCCACATGCGTCTTCTGCCAGGACCGCCAAGATGACCGGGCAGGCCAGGCCCGGAACGAGTCCACTGGATCGCAGGACCCGCTCCAGACCCGCGGCCTCGAGCGCACGCGAAGGAACCCCAGCTGCAATGGGGGGCCGGCCCTGAGGCGGACGCACAGGGCGCCGGTCGCGGACGCGGTTCAGTCGGTGCGGATCCAACACCACGCGTGGTCGAAGCGGCGGGACTCCAGATCGGAGCCGCGCATCCACACTTCCAGGCTGCCGGCGTCGCCGAACCACCCCTGCAGGGCCGTCCAGCCCTCCAGATCCAGGACCAGGCGGTGCTCATCCCCGGGCACGCTCAGCGGCAGCACCTTGGCCAGCCGGGCCCGTGCAGAGGGGCGTCGACACTGACGGGTTCCTCGGTCATCCTGTCCTCTCCTCCACGGGCCCTGGTGCCCGAGCGGCCCGGAGATGCGAACACAGCCCCTCGCACCCGCAGGACCCCCACACGACCCGCCGCGGACCCGTATGCCGATCGCTGTGCACCCAAGAAGGAACCGCGCTGCAACGCAGCCCTCCGCTGACCGGGCCATATGCAAAGCGCAAGCGACGGAATCTCCTTGGCTTCCGCTTTTGCGGCAGTCCCGCATCCGCCAGGAGAGTCGGATGCACGAATCAGTCGCGGCTGTGGGATTGAGCTGCTGAACGAGCCAGGCGGCGACCGACGTCGATCGGCGACTGGGGGCAGCCGCGAAGGAAGGCGGTCAGGGTTCCGCTGTAGGCCACCAGCACCTCATCGGCAAGGTCCTGGGCACGCGCCCCGGCCAAGGGGCAGGAGAGGTGCAGGAGGCGGTCCGCCAGCAGCGCGGTGTCTGCGGCCAGGACCTCGCCGATCTGGCCCGTGGCGTCGGGGAACTCGGTGGCCGCAGCCAAGAAAGCGCACCAGCGTGACGGATGGCCCTGCTCGTCCCGGTAGGCGGCCAGCGCGTCGAACACCGCGAGCAGCCGAGCCATGTCGTCGCCGGCCGCGACGATGTGCTGGTCCCAGACCGCCCGCCAGTCGGCCAGCCGGACCCGCAGCATTTCGGCGACCAGCGCGTCCTTGCTGCCGAAATGCGTGTACAAGGTGGCCGCGGAGACCTCAGCCTGGCGCAGCAACTCGTCGACTGGTGTGGTGCGGATTCCGCGGTCGAACAGCACGCGATCGGCGGCCCGGAGCAGCCGGGTGCGCGCGGGAGATCGCTGGACGGAGTTCACCACACCAGTGTAGGGACCACTGATCCAGAACGAGCGTTTTGATGTAGCGTAAAGAGCGTTCTGAAGAGCGAGACGCTGGAAGGGGGGGCGATGCGAGCTCTGATGCTCAGCTGCATGGCGTTGACCGCGGCGACTTACGGACCGGCGCGCTTCGGCCACGGGGTCGTGGTGCCCCGCTTCGCACAGACCTGCAGGTGGGCTCGGTCATCTCCGGGCACATCGAACCTTCGTCTTCAAGGGCCTCGTGCGGCCCGTCGCCACCCCGGAACTCCGATGAGCCGTCGAGGCAGCCTCACGCTGGGACGGACGGTACGAGCGGCTCTCCGGTTTCCCCGCCCCAGTACACCGATGAGCGGTCCGGTCGAGGGCCTCGGGACGCCGGTCCCGCTGCGGCCGGCAGCGGCACCAGTGCACGCCGCAGAATTGAAGGGACATTCATGACACTCTCCGCGGGCAATCGGATCGGCCTGGCCGGAGCGGCTGTGGTCGGGGTCGCCTTCGGCATGGCCCGCTACGCCTACGGCCTGACGCTGCCCGACATCCGGGAAGACCTGGGGCTCTCCGAGCTGGTGCTCGGGCTGGTCTCCAGCGCCACGTTCGCCGGCTACCTGGCCGGCCTGTTGCTTGCAGGCCGGCTCGCCGCTCGGCACGGGTCGCGCGCCCCGACGACCGTGGGCGGGATCTGCGGCGCCGCGGGGGCGCTGCTCGTGACCTTCGCGCAGGCCCCCTGGCTGCTCGCCGTCGGTGTCGTCCTGGCCGGCAGCGCCGGCGGCTTGGTCTGGGCCCCCTACTCCGACATCGTGACCCGTACGGTGCCCTTGCGGCAGCAGCCCAGAGCGCTGGCGATCATCACGACCGGCACCAGCGGCGGGCTGCTGCTGCTGGGCGGCCTGGCCGTGACGGCCGCGCTGGGTTCCTGGCGCCTGGTCTGGGCCGGCATCGCCGTGGCAGCGGTGGCCGCCGCGGTCGTGAACCTCCGCCTGGTGCCGCGCACCCGACCGGCCCCGCGCCCGGGCGGACCGGGCGGCGCCTCCTCCCTGGTCGCAGCGCTGCGCGTCCCGGGCGCCTACTCCGTGGTCTACTTCGCGGTCGTCGTCATCTACTTCACCTACGCCGCCGACGCCCTCGACAGCGGCAGCCTTCCGGCGGCGGCCGTCCCGGCCCTGTACGCGGCCATCGGCCTCACCGGCATGGTGGGCGTGGCCACCGGGGCCCTCGCGCAGCGGATGGGCAGCGGGCGGGTCGCCGCACTGAGTCTCGTGACGGTCGCCGCGGCGCTGGCGCTGCTCGGGCTGGCCAGCAACTCCCTGACCGCCACGATGGCCTCGGCCTGCATCTTCGGTGCCGGGTACATGACCGGCTCCGCGGTGCTCGCCGTCTGGACCGCCGAGCTGGTGCCCGACCGTGCAGGGGCGGCGTTCACCACCTGCCTGGTCGTGGGAGCCATCACCTCGGTCGCCGCACCGGCCCTTGCCGGCGCGGTCATTCCCGGCCTCGGGCTGGGGACGCTGCTGGTCCTCACCGCCGCGGTGTCCCTGCTCAGCGGGGCGGCGCTGATGCTGCACGGGTCCTCACGAGGAGCGGCCGCGGCCCGAACCAGACCATGAACACCAGGGCCCTGCATGCCCTCGACGCACACCCTCCCCCGTGACACGCCCGCCCAGCTCCTTCCCGCCCGACACAGACGTCGTCGCGCTGGAGTTGGTGGCCGGCAGCCGACCATATGTAAAGCGGGAGGGTCGGGCTGCACCTGCACCCGGGGTCCTCGGGCAAGCCAGGTCCAGATTTCGCCTATCGGTGCGGGAGTCCGGGCTTTCCGCGCACGGGATGAGCGTCTTAGAAGCCTGCGCTCAGTCCCCCGTCGACAGGAATGAGTGCTCCTGTCACATAAGTTGCGAGGTCTGAGGCCAACCATGCTGTGGCGGCTGCGATTTCTTCCGGTTCCCCTCCTCGGCCCATCGGGATGCCGTCGGTGAGGGAACCTGCGACGGCTTCTGCGCCGCCGAGCTTTTCGTGGTGGGGGTGGTTGAACGGGGTGTCGATGAAGCCCACGCCGAGGCAGTTCGCGCGGATTCCTTCTGTGGCGTAGTCGACTGCTATCGCACGGGTGAGCATGAGGACGGCCCCCTTGCTCGTGCAGTAGGCGGACAGCTGCTGCTCCGCCATCGTGCTGTTCACCGAGCCGGTGTTGATGATGGAACCGCCGCCGGCCTGTCGCAGGTGAGGGATGGAGTGCTTGGCCATGTAGAACGGGCCGCCGACGTTGACGTCCATGGAGGTTCGGAAGTCCACTGCCGAGACGCTTTCCACGTCGCCGGGCAGGTTCACTGCTGCGTTGTTGCAGATCGTCGTGAGGCCGCCAAATGTCTGCACAGTGAAATCGATGAGACTGCGGACCGCTTCCTGGTCGCTGACGTCGGCGACGAACGTCTCGACGTCGAGCCCTTTCTCTTCGGCCGCTTTTCGCGTCTCCCGCAACGGCTCATCGGCCCGGTCCGCTGCGAGGACCTGTGCGCCGAAGCTCGCCAGGAGCAACACCGTGGCTCGTCCGATGGCTCCCCCGCCACCGGTCACGATGATCTTCTTGTCCTTGAGAAGGTTCGGGATATCGAGTGAGTCGAGCAGTTGCAGATGTTTGGGGGTCGTGTTCATGGAAATGTGTTTGCCTCTCTCATTCTTCATCGCTGCCACTATCTGTCACGCGGTGTCCGCGGTCTGTGCGGGACCCGTCGAGGGTCTGTGCTCGCTCCCGCCGGTCAGCGCGCCTGGACCGTCTCCTCGTTGCGGTCGAAGGTCGCCTCAGAGCTTGACGTTGGCCGTGTCGGCGATCTGCTTGACGACGGCGATGTGGGATTCGCGGCCCAGTCCGTGCGCCATGGCCGTCTGGTACAGCTCCATCGAGAGGGTGTTGAAGAACAGGGGAACGTTGAGTTCCCGTGCCATCTCGCCGGCGAGGCGGTGGTCCTTGTGCTGGAGTTCGACGGGGAATCCATAGCTGTAGTCGCCGTCGAGCAGGTGCGGCTTGAACTCCTCGAGCATGGTGAAGCTCTTGGCGTCTGTGCGGGCGAAGACCTCGAACATCGTCTCGTAGGAGAACCCGGCAGCCTTGCCGAGGACGAAGGCCTCGGCAGCCACGGCGGCATAGACGCCGGCCAACAGGTTGCTGATGAGCTTGAGCTCGTTGCCCTTGCCGACCGAGCCCAGAAGGAAGTTGTGGGACCCGAGGATCTCGAAGACCTCCTGCGCGCGGTCAAAGGCTTCCTGCTCGCCACCGCACAGGAAGGTGATAGTGGCGGCCTCGGCCCCGAACGTACCGGCGCCTCCGGGCTCGCCACCGCTCATCGGCGCCTCCAGGTACTGGACGCCACGGGCACGGGCGGCTTCGTCGACCTCGGTGGCGGTGGCCCGGTCGATGGTGCTGATGTCGATGACCAGACCGCCCTGGGACAGGTGGGCCAGCAGCCCGTCGTCGCCGAGCAGGACCGCGCGCACGGCCTGAGGATTGGGCAGCGAGAGAACCACGACGTCCGCGGCTGCCGCGATGCCGGCAACACCGTCAGCGATCCGGGCACCAGCCTCCTCGGCAAGGGCCCGTCGTTCGGCGGTGGCGTCATAGGCGTGAACGGTCTTGCCGGCCTTGAGAAGGTTCTTCAGATAGCAGTACCCGGCGTTCCCGGTACCGATGAGTCCGATGTTCTCCATCATGGTGTTCCTTCACTTCCTGTCCCTGGTGCGTCCCCGACATGGACGCCCACTGAGGTGTTGGCTCACTCCCAACCCACCCCATCCTCCCGACACCTGACAGGTAATTCCACTTAATGTTTATAATCTAAATCTATAAGTGGTACTTAAAGATTTTTGCGGGGGACGGTCATGCTCAATCTCAAGCACCTGCAGGTGCTGCACGAGCTGGCGCGCCACGGGACATTGACCAAGACGGCGGCGGCACTCCACTTCACGCCTTCGGCCGTGTCCCAGCAGCTGGCGGCGTTGCAGCGTGTGACAGGCGTCGAGCTTCTCGAACATGTGGGTCGAGGGGTGCGGTTGTCGCCGGCGGCAGAACAGTTGGTCGAGCATGCCCGGGCAGTTTTCGACCGCCTGGCCCTGGCCGAGTCGGACTTGGCCGCCTTCCATGGCGGCCCGCGGGGTCGGGTGCGGGTCGCTTCCTTTCACACGGTGCTGCTCGAGATCGCACCGCTGGCCCTGACAAGACTGTCCGGTCTTTACCCGGATCTCGAGGTCCAGTTGATCAACCAGGACGTCGACGAGGGACACACCGGGCTGCTCTCCCATGACTTCGACCTGGTGCTCGGCGAGGACTACCCGGGGTCAGCCATTCCCGATCAACCCGGGGTGCATCGCGAAGACTTCTACACGGACCCGATACGACTCGTCGTGCCTGCACAAGGGCTGAAAGGCGGACGAGTGGACACCGGTGAGCTCGGGAGCCTCTCCGACCTGAAAGACGCCCCCTGGGCGATGGAGCCCCCCGGCACACGGATTCACCGATGGACTGTGAGCCGATGCCGCGAAGCAGGGTTCGAACCGCGCGTCCTGGCAGAGACACCGGACCCTTTGCTGAACTTGCAGCTGGTGCGCCACGGCCATGCCGTAGCGGCTGTTCCGGCTCTTCTGGGTGAACCCCATCTCGCCGGTGTCGTCGCACTCGATCTTCCCGAACTGCCGTGCAGAACTCTCTACACCGAGGTGAGGACCGGTCGCGAACGACACCCGGCACTGGTGGCTGTTCGAGAGGCATTCAGAAACGCCATCGAGTCCATCAACCGCCCCGAGGCCCGACGCACCCTCGTCGGGTGACCGGTAGCCGGGACTGTCGCTTTAACGGTGCAAGAGGCCCAAAGGAGGCGAAGGCTTTAACACCGTGTGGAGTCCACGTCGTCTCAGGTGGGGATCGTGATGATGGGTCGGTTCACCTCGACGACCCCGCCGCCGGCGGCAGTGCCCAGGCTGATCAGGCGTCCCTCCAGGGTGAGCCGCTGGGTGGGGCTTCCGGTGGTGGTGTTGGCCGCGATGCTGCCGCGAGCCAGGTAAGCACCCCGGGCGGTGGTGCTGATGCCCAGGGTGATGCTGCCGGTCGAAGCCCAGTAGACGTTGGCTGCTCTCGCCTGATTGCTCAGGAGCACGCGGCTGCCGTCCGCGGCGGTGAGGGTGGCGGCACGGAAGATGAACTGCGCGCCCGGGTCCCCTTGGGCATCCAGGGTCAGGTCACCGGTGACGGTGAAGGTCCCGGTGGTGCTCGTGTAGATCCCCGGCGTGATCCTGCCCGTCAGCACCGTGGGGCGACTGACAGTCGCCGGGCGGGCGAGCAGGGCGGTCTCGAGGGCACGGGCGTCGGTCATGGCGCCGGCGGCCGCCGTGGTGCCGGGCTCGACCGTCCCGGTGACGTTGCGCCGAGATCCGCTGGACTGCAGATTCTCGATGGCCAGACCGGGGTAGGTGCCCACGCTGCCGCCGACCGAGGTGGGGTGCCCGCCGGGGGTGTGGTCGGTGAGGCGACCGGAGGCCAGGAGCGCGTAGTCCCTGGCTCGCCCCAGGGTGATCGCCGGCATGCCCACGTACCGCCAGGAAGCGCTGGGGCCGGTTCGAGAAGTGAACGCCGCGTTGCTCGGCGGCACCGGCCAGGCCGTCAGCCCGGCCAGGACCGCGGTGCCGGCCACGGCCAGGGCGCCGCGGCGGGCGAGCATCGGAAGCTTCTGAGTGTCTTCTTCTGCTTCCTCGCCCTCCTGGTCATCGTCGTCGTCGCGTGCCCGCGGGACGAAGACGGCCAGAGTAATCAGCAAGGCCGCCACGGTGGCTGCGGCCCACAGGCCCAGGGGCAGGTGCTGGCCGGCACCCAGCCACAATGAGGGGAGCCCGATGAACGGAACCAGAAGGCGGGCCTGGCCGGTGATCTGCTCGCGGACCAGCGGGGTGGAGTCCACCTCGGCATTGGCGTCCCCGGCGGTGGCGTAGGTGCCGTCCTCGTGGTCGACCACGATCCGGTGCAGCACCGAGCGTTCCACCCCGCTGGGCTGGGCTTCGGCGGGGCTGGTGAACTGCACGACCCCACCGAGCGGCACCGGCTGATCATCCGGGAGGTCGGCGAGCACGACGACGTCACCCGGGTCGATGTGCGGTTCCATCGAGCCGGTCTCGATGACGGTGGAGTGCCACCCGAAAACGGCCGGGATCAGGGCGATCGCCGCCAGGGTGGCCAGCAGCACGAGGTAGATCTGGGCGGCGGCGCCGGTGAACAGCCGGGCCCAGCCCCACAGCGCGGCCGTCACCGTGTCAGGTGTCGGCTCGGCAGTGAGGCTGGACTCGTGGTGGGACCGGCTCGTCACGATGAGGGTTCAGGCGTCGTTGCTCTGCAGCTCCCAGACCAGGTCCACGCTCACCCGGGAACCCTGGAGGGCGTCGATCTGGGACTGGGTCAGGCCCTCGGTGTCGAAGGTCCAGGTGCCGCGGTAGGTCGAGGACTCCCCCGCCCGGCCCTCGGTGCCCCAGACGGCGCCGCCGGTGGCGTAGTCGCGGTTCGCCTGCGACAAGGTGGTCAACGACTGGGCGGGCAGCGCACCGGGGACGGGGGCGAAGCCGTCGCAGGACTCGAAGGACCCGCCCGTGCCGCGCTCGACGCGCAGGTCGATGTGGTCCTCGAGCCCGGCGGCGGAGCCGGAGAGGTTCTGGGTGTAGGCGCGCACCTCACCGGCGACGGTGGAGTTGGAGGTCACCTCGATGCACTTCTCACCGGTCGCTCCGGGGACGAGGTTTTCCACGGTGAAGCCGGCGCGGCCTGCGTCGTCGTCGGTCAGGGCGACCTGACCGGTGGCCCAGGAGTTGCCGGCGTTGCGGGTGGTGGCGGTGAAGGCTGCGGTGGAGCCCTGCCAGACCATCACGCCGGCCACGAGGACGGCGATGGGGGCGGCGGACAGACCGGCGATCTTGCGGGCCCGGGGAGAAGGAGCGTGCATGGTGGGTCCTGTTCCGCGACGGAGCCCAAGGGCAGGGGTGTCCTGCGCCGTCGCTGATGGAGGGTGAGGGGGTCCAGTTGCGCCGTGATGGGGGTCGTCGGTCAACTGTGGTCACCTTATGAAGACGTCCCGGTGGATCTCCTGGACCTTCGGCCACTGCTGCTGTCCGCCACCATCACCCCATGTGCGAACGGGAATTAAGGTGTGTAGTGCTGCCGCAACCTTCTATCACATGCCTGACTGTCGTGGCAGGGGTCCTGCGCGGAGGGGATGCCGCCGATTCAGGCCTCACCCTCCAGTAGCCGCACGAGGGTCTGGGTCCCCTCCAAGTCGAGCGCCCCGAGGATCACCCCATAGGCGTCGGAGCCGGAGCCGAACCTCTTGCCGGAATCCGCCGGCACGCACCGCGGCCACAGCACGCCGGCGGCCGTCAGGCCCTCATCGGTCAGCGACAGCTCGCGCCCGGAGGCGTCGATGTAGCCGCGCACGGCCAGCTCGGCCACGACGTCGCTCTCGGGGCGGTCCCAGGGCTCTTGCACCGGGGACCGGCCGGTCCGGAAGACGTGGACCAATACTGAGCGGGCCGGACACCGCCGCGGTGTCCGGCCCACTGGCACGCAGTGGGCCCGGTCAGGCCTTGGCGACCTTGATGGTCACGTCGGGGCAGGCGGCGGCGATCCGGGTCAGGGCGGCCTTTTCCTCGCTGTCGACCTTCAGGCCCCAGCGAATCTTCACCGCCATCCACTCCCCCACATAGCCTCAGCGGTGCTCGGGCGGCATCCACTCCTCCGGGCCGCGGGCCTGCCTGGTGGAGTTCAGCTTGGAGGTCTGGGCGCTGAGCGTGCGGTGATCACCCAGGTCGTTGTAGAACGCCACCCGCTCGGTCTGGCTCCAGCCCCTCACCCCGGAGCCCCAGGCCTCGTGGACCGGCACGGTGTGGTCGATCTGCACCGTGGTGGCCGAGGTTTGCACCTTCCCGTCCCAGGTGGTGACCCACTTGCCGCCCTTGACGGTGCATCGCTTGGTGGTGGTGAAACTGGTCTTCGCCTTGGACACGTTCTGCAGCACCTCGGCCCGGGTGTTCTGGCAGTCGCGGTTGGTGTCATTCCAGTCGCCGAACTGCTTGTCCCGGTTGTAGCCGGCGTTGTTCTCCGCCGCCACCGGCAGAGACTTCACCGCGGTGTGCAACGGAGAGCTGCAAGTGCTCGCCGCCTGCGCCGGCGCTACCCCACCGGTGAAGAGCAGACCCGCCACCACCGTGGAGGCGGCCACGGCACGCCACCCCGCATGAGTGGCGCCCGCAACGGGTGAGGACGAGGTGGAGCGGGGACGTGAGGAAAGAGCGAAGGGCATGAGGAGCCTCCAACATCAAAGGGGCCAGGGCGCCTGGATCGGCGCCCCCCTCCCACAGGACACCTCTCGAGCGACCGTCATATCAGGGAGCGGTGTGGTGCCGGTCAGGTCAGGGGAAACGGACGACCATCCGGCCCCTCCCGCAGGTACCGCAGATCGGCCGGATCCGGCCACTGATCGATGAGCTCCTCGACGACGTCGATCGCGCTCTCATCCTCATAGTGGGTTCCGTCGGCGAAGTCGATGGCGAGGTGGGACAACTTGCCCTCCAGGAGCTGGAGGCTGATCTGCAGCAGCGTGCCATCGGGTGCCTGGTACTCGGCTCGGACGGGGTAGGTCTGGTGATGGGGCACCACGCGCACCACCTCGCGCACCGCCGGGGTGAGCGCACGGGTGCGCACCGACTCCTCCCCCACTTCCAGGGCCTGCGCATCAGTCCGGGCCCCTGCACGGTCAACGACGTAGCCCATCACGACACTGGCCACCGAGGTCGCGGCCAGCCACCGCCGCGGATGACACACGCCGACCGTCTCCAGCCGACCCACGATCCGGGCGTCGAGGGCCTCGGAGGCATCGGAGAGGGCCAGCACCGCCGCCCCGGCGGTGCTGGCCCGGCCACCACATTGGCCGGCACCAGAGTGGTTCGGTTCCGGTCCGTGGTGACACCCGCCCACCACGCCGTGGTCGCAGCCACCCCCGCCCGATAGAGCCGTCGACGTGCCGGGCTCAACCGCGACGGATCGATCAAGCTCAGTGCGCCGAAAGCTGCAGCCGAGCTCGCGCCGAACACCGGGGAGACCGAATCAGTGAACATGCTCGGGGCACGACGCATGAAGGCGTCCTTTCAGGTCAATGGTCTTCACCCTACGCATCACCAGCACCTCCCGGAGCGTGACAGCTGCAGCGGATGTCATCAGAGCTGGCTTGCTGGCCGCCATCTCGCCATATGCAAAGCGGTCCCCCGCCACTGGCGGGCACACCCCGCGCCCCGGAAGGATGGGCACATGAGCACTCCTGACCAGCCGCGCCCCCCGCTTCCGCCCTTCACCCACGAGAGCGCCCTCGCCAAGGTCCAGGCCGCCGAAGACGCCTGGAACAGCCGTGACCCCGAACGCGTCGCCGGCGCCTACTCCCTCAACACCGAATGGCGCAACCGCGACCAACACATCCGCGGGCGTGAAGAGGTCGTCGCCTTTCTCGCCGACAAGTGGGACCACGAGCTCGACTACCGCCTGCGCAAGAACCTCTGGTCCTTCACGGACAACCGGATCGGAGTGCGATTCCAGTACGAGTGGCACGACACCGGCGGGCAGTGGTGGCGCTCCTACGGCAACGAGCTGTGGGAATTCGACGAACTCGGCTACATGCACCGCCGCGAGGCCTCCATCAACGACGTCGCCATCGGAGAGTCCGACCTGCGCATCACTCCCGGCGAGGGCGAGCTTCCCGTCTGGTGACGACGGCGGAAGTCCCACCCCTGCCAGCCACAGAGTCCGCGGATGGCCGCCCTTGTGGCCGGCCATTCCCGGGTCCGGGGAACGACACGTCTCACGCCAATATCGCTGGCCCCGAAACACCGTTTGAACGTTGCCAGCCTGGTCGTCGACGGTGGGTGGCCGAGTAGCAACCCCAACTGCAACGCGGCCGGTCAAATGGTCAGGTGAACCGGGGGTTGTCCCTTGTGCGTACTCCGCGACGTGACCCTCCCGCCGGGTGCAATCGCCAATGTGGGTCTAGTGCTGCCACCTACCTACTAGTAGACACGGCGTATCCGAGGGCTGATTCGGAGACGTCTACCTGCGGAGGGTCACATGGCGAAGAAGAGGTCGGCAAACCCTACGGGATACCTCACTGCTGGCGCGGTTCTGTGCATCCTCGGAGGGCTCTATGTGTTGATCATTCAGGGTAACCAAACCGCGTGGATAGCCCTTCTGGGAGGCGTAGCGATGGCGGCGTGGTTGGTCTACGACAACAAACGCCAACGCTCTGACGACTCCTGAACCTAACGAGGGTTGATGATGAGCAAGCAAAGGCAAGGACTCTCGGCGGGATGGCTAAGATCGCCCGGGCAACAGCTACCCTCATTCCTGCTTGGGCTGCTCGGCGGACTAGCAGGTGGCACCCTCATCTTCCTAGACACACGTCACGTACTCCTGGCGGTGGGTTTTGCCGTAGCCATCGCGGTGTATGTCGTGATCGGGTGGAACGCTTCACGCTCCCCACGAGCACGCAAGCAACACTCCCCGACGTCCGCACAGGACCAAATACTTCTCCGTGATGCGACTCCCGGCACCAAGGCCCTCGCACTTATGGGACTAGTAATTTCAGTTCCCGGTTTTTGGTTGATGAGAGACGCCCATCCTGTCATCGGCATCCCACTGCTCATGGTCGCATTCATGCCTCTATTCGTGGTGCGACGACGACTCACACACGGTGCTACAAAGACCGCTGAAAGTGACCCATAGGGAACCCCAACTGCGACTTCGCAGGCCGCTAGTAGCCCTCCTTGCACACATGTTCGGACAGCCGCTGGGCCCTCGACTGTGCGACGATCCGAAGATGGAATCGTCGAGGGTAAGAAGCCCATGCCGAAACTGCTGCGCTGGTTCATGGGAATATTCGCCATCTTCCTGATCGCTCGATACTTGCCGCTGGCCATCCAGACGGGGGACGTATTGGCATGGGTCACGACGACAGGTGCCGTGCTCATGTTGGTCAGCCTGGTGGTCATGGCATTGGAGTCCCGGAAACGCGACAAGACCCATAGTGAAGGCGAGGAAAACGTTACAAACGATCATTGGAAATGCGCGAACGGGCTTTCATCGCACGCTGAACTGCCACGTCCGCAGGGAACCCCTAGAGCCCACTTGAATGTCTACGCCACAACACGTGTCGCAATCGAAGGAAGGGCCAAATTGGCTACAGGTCCTCGGTGAAAGCGACCACACGGTGGGTCACCGCCTGCACCGGGCTCACGCTGTTTCCGCTCCTCATCATGGCTATCCTGCCGAACTTTGAGGACGCCGACGAGGTTGCTCTGCTTTGCCCAGTCTGGGCTCTTGTGTACATGGTCATGTTCGTCAGCTTGCGCCGTACGGGGCCAAAAGCTCGGCGATCCGCCGAACGCTTTCTCTTCCTCACCTTCCCCGGTGATTCCACAACCCCACAGGAAATGCAGGCACTGATGAGGCGGTCCTCGTGGTGCTTCCTGATTGGGGCCGTCTTGCTCTTGGCCGTGCCGGGGCAGTACCTCCTCTTCGTGAGGTGACCAGACCCCTTAGGAACCCCTGCCGCAACATCGTTTTCGTCGCCTCTGCCAGGTCGAGCGGGGCGGGGTGAAGTGAAACGAATGTGGTGAGCGGCTGAAGTGTGCCGGAATGGATGCTGTTGGCACTAATTCGCAGGATCTGTGACCACAGATGGGCGTCATTCACAGAAGCACACAGGGGTGTGAAGCTGAAGATGATCGGTCTCTTGGAGGGAACACCCGTGATCACTTGGCTTCGCCGCACTGCGGCCCGTTCCGTACTCGCTCTGGGATCCGTGGCGGCGCTGTCCGTCGGCATGGCGGTTCCGGCGGCCGCCGTGAGCAATGAACCCGACTACACGGATCCACTCGCCTACTACAAGTACCCCTTTTGGTTCTTCAACCCGCAGCGCTACTGGGAGAACGGTACGGACTGTGTGCATTTCGCTGAGGCCTTCGACCCGCCGTGGGATCCGCTCCCCGCCGGGTACCCCAATCCGCAGGGGAAGGGCGAGATCACGTACGGCTGGATCTGCGCCAACGAGAACGCCAAGCTCACTGCCTGGGTCAAAGGCAAGCCCTACCCGATGGAGTTCGGCACCTACCGGAAGTACTTCCACGGTGGCGCCTACCACTGGATCGAATACGACTGCCTGGCCGTCGGCACGCCGGTGCTGATCGAAGGCACGGAACCTATCGTCGCGACCGTCGGGGGACCCGATCAAGGCGATGGCACCGAACCGGAGCGCACGGTCAACATCACCAAGAAGATCCACGAATGGGACAACGCCGATGCGTTGTTCAGGTATAAGTCATTGCCGGCCCGGTGCGGCAACCCGTCGGTATTCAACGATATCGGTACCGGCCACGGGTTCTACAAGGCGATCCAGTGGGCTGCGGCCAACGCCATCGCGACCGGTGAGAAGGACGGAAAGATCCGTCACACCCAGGCGGTGACCCGGGAGGAAATGGCCGTTTCCCTGGCTCGTTGGGGCAACATTGGCAACTTTGGTAAGGACGGGGGGGCGTATGACACCAACATCGACCCGCGCCTCATAGATCCGTCCATTCGCCCCAAGTTCCGTGATGTGCCGGCTATCCGTCAGTACTCGGTGGAGATCAGCGTCCTATCGCAGATCGGAGTGATCAGAGGGTGGCCGGACGGTACGTTCCGGCCAGATCAGAAGGTAACTCGCGGGCAGACCGCCGCGTTCCTCTACCGGCTGGCGGGATCCCCGGCCTACACCCCGCCGAAGACCTCCAAGTTCAAGGACGTGACGTCGAGGACCCCGTTCCACAAGGAGATCTCCTGGATGGCCCAGTCCGGCATCACCACCGGATATTCGGACAAGACCTATCGGCCGAACTCCACAATTACCCGGGGTGAGATGCTCGTAATGCTGCACCGCTTCGACAAGAAGTACTCCTGGGGGAACGGTGGCCGGCCAGTGAAATACCGGTGAAGCAGAGACAACCTCGTGAAGTGGATGGAGGCAAGCCCTTCTTACCGATTCACCCGTCTTGCCTCATGTCAAGGTGTCCGGATGGGGGGTGGCGCTTGCCTCACGTGAGATGTCCGGATGAGTTCAGGCTGCGGGGCGGGTGCCGCGGGTGCGCTGGGCGGCCAGGTCGATGAGGTGATTCTGGATCCGGGTGATCTGCCGGGTGATCTCGGCGGGGTTGAGCCGCTCGTGCTCGGCTCGCAGGTTCTCGAGGGTCGTCGCATCGAGGGTCCCGGAGCTGCCAAGCCGCTGGTGGGGGCGCGCGCGGGCGTCATACACGGAGACTGCTTCACGATCACGTGTCATCCCAGCTGGCTTGATGGCCGCTATCTGGGCCAAGTGTAGAGCGCAGGGCGTTCTCCGCTCTGTTCACGGCGGGGACCTCTCCGTCTGAGAGTGCTCTTCGATCTCGACGGGGAGGTCGCCGCCGAGCTGAACGTCTACGCCGACCCCGCCGACACGCACGCCGAAGCGATCATCAAGGTGGTCCAGGCGCATGTGGCTCAGGCCTCCACCATCCTGCGCCTGGTCCGCCACCGCGACACCGTGGCTGACCTGGCCGCGGCCATGGCTTCGCGGACCACCATCGACCTGGCCGTGGGCATCATCATGGAACAGAACCCCTGCCTCCAGCAGGAGGTCGTCGAGATCCTCAAGGCCGTCTCCAGTCACCGCAACAGCAAACTGCGCGGTCTGGCCACGGAGCTCGTGAACACCGTGGGCCGAGGCCTGGCCACCGCCCACTTCGACGCCTGAGCCAAATCCGCCTGCGGTGACCGGACCACCAGGACCCACCGCCGGCCGACAGTTCCCCGGGCGACGGCGCTACTGGAGGTAGCCCGTGTGCCGGATGGTCCGTGCAAGGAGAATATAATCTTCGCTTGGTGGTCAAGCAGCCGGCTGCCGGGCGGCACCTCTGTGCCGCCCAGCCTCATCGCCGCTGTCCCCTCGTGGAATCCAGGCCTGTCGAAGCAGGCCTTGTCAGCGCGGTGAACCGACCCCTGTTGCACTGACGCAGACCCAGGCGCTGATGCGCCCGGTGTGCTGCGCCCTGAACCACCACGGAACACCTCACCCATGACTGATCGCCCAGCCGGCGGACCGGCTCCTTCGGTGATGCACGAGCTGCTGCTGGACAGCCCGGACATGACCGCTTTCCTCACCGAGTTCACCCAGAAGATGGCCACCACCCTGGCCACCGACGGCGAGGAGGTGTGGTGCGCGGTGACCCTGCTACGACCACGCCGCTCCGCCACCGTGGCCTCCAGCAACGACCGGGCCGCAGCCCTGGACGAGATCCAGTACGTCTACGGCGACGGCCCCTGCCTGACCGCCGCCCGAGAGCACACCGTGGTCCACGTCCCCGACGTCGCCACCGATGACCGGTGGCCCGGTTACACCGACGCCGCCGCAGCGGCCGGGGTCGCCTCAGTGCTCGGGGTGCCCTTCGAGCTCAACGGGGAAGCCCGGGCGGCGCTGAACATCTACGCCGACCAACCCCACAGCTACGACCAGGACGCCATCGAGGCCGCCCAGCGCGAGGTGGCCCTGGCCTCCAGCGCCCTGCGCCTGGCGGTGCGCCTGGCCGGCCACCGAGACACCGAGGCGGACCTCCAGGCGGCCATGGCCTCGCGGACCGCCATCGACCTGGCCGCGGGCATCATCATGGGCCAGAACCGCTGCACCCAGCGCGAAGCCGTGGAAATCCTCAAGACCGCCTCCAGCCACCGCAACGTGAAACTGCGGGAACTGGCCGCGGAACTGGTAGCCACCGTGAGCAAAGGACCGGCCAGCACCCACTTCGAGAACTGATCACCTGAAGTGACCCCCGTCAGGCGGACGCCTCGTTCTGTGTCACGAGCTGCTGCTCGTAGTCGGTGGGGCTGAGATTACCCAGCCGGGAGCGGCGGCGGCCAGGGTTGTAGAAGCCTTCGAGGTAAGAGAAGACCTCCATCTCCAGCTCATGTCTCGTCGGCCAGGAGCGGCGGTATACGAGCTCGGTCCTCAGGGTGGCGAAGAACATCGCGGCCATCGCATCATCAAAGGCCGAACCCACCCGACCCATTGAAGCCAGGATGCCCGAGGTGCGCAATGTCCGGCCGAACTCGTACGCCGTGTACTGCCTGGGTTCAACCGGTCGTTGTGGTGGATCAGGCCCGGGTCGGGCTTCCGGGTGAAGATCGCCATCGCGACCGCATCCAGCACGAGTTCGGTGCGGAGGTGGTCTGCCATCGCCCATCCCACGACCCTCCGCGAGCCGGCGTCGATCACCACCGCGACGTACAGGAACCCTCCCAGCTGCGCAGATACGTGATGTCAGCGACCCAGAGCTTGTTTGGCTCCGAGGCCGTGAACTGCCGCTCCACCAGGTCCGGGGCTGTGGCCGTTGTGAGAGACCGCCTGCCGTATGTGCCGCGCCGACGCCGGTGGGCGCCCTCGACGCCGGCCACACGCATCAGTCGAGCCACCTTCTTGCGATTCCACCGGTGCCCGCGGTGGCGTAGCTCCGCGGTGAGTCGGCGGGCCCCATACACGCGGCTGTGCTCGGCCCAGGCCGCCCGGGCTGTGTGGGCGTCATGCGCGTCAGACCAGTCACTCGCCGAGGCGCCACCGTCGCGTCCTCGGTGTTCGTAGTAGGCGGACTTGCTCACGCCCAGTACCCGGCACAGCCGGCGGACCCCGTAGACGGTCTTCTCCGCATCGATGAACTCCAACAGCTCCGCCCGGAAGCTCATCGACTGTCCTTGGCGAAGAAGACCGCGGCTTTTTTCAGGATCTCCTACTCCACCTCGAGCTCGGCGACCTTCCGGCGCAATCGGGCAAGCTCGAGCCGTTCATCGCTGCTCAAGGCAGCTGGGCCGGCAGCACGATCCTGGCGGGCCTTTGTCACCCAGTTCCGCAGCGTCTCATGGTTGATGCCCAGTTCCCGGGCGACATCGCGCACCCCACGATTGCCGTTCAACACCAGTGCGACGGCCTGATCGCGGAACTCCGAAGGGTAATTGCTCACTCGACCCATCAGGGCCTCCTTCCCTGGCTTGTGCCAAGTCCGAAGGAGTCCGGGCAATGGGGGTCACTTCAAGGTGAGTGGCGACCTCTTGGCGATGATCACTCCGTTGTTCCTGTCCATAAAGCGCATCAGCTGACGCACCTCAGACGCGACCCCGAAGTAAGGTCCCACCCATGGGGACTCAGCCGTACGAGTTGATGACAGCCCGGCAGGCCGCCGACGCACTCGATGCTTACCTGGCCGAACGCGCCCCGGCGCTGCAGCGTCTGCGCACGGCCTTGGCCGGTCAGGGCCGGGACCCCGACAGGATGCTCGACGGGTCGGTCTACTCCGTGTCGCCGCTGTGGTCGTGGATCAACACTCGGGCCGGCCGGCTGGGCCTGGACCCGCGCCCCCTCACCGAGGACCCGTCGCGGGTTTCGTGGCCGTCCTGGGCGAGGCACGGCCGGCTGGTGGACCCGCACCCGCCGGCCGAGACGATAGTCCTCGTCGACGGCTTCGCCTCCTACCTCGGCCAGGTCCTCCTCGACGCAGCCCCGCAGGCGATCTGGCAGGTCGGTGAACACATCATGGCCGACCACCCGCTGCTGAACTACCCGGTGCTCGCCTCGGACCACCACCAAATTTTCCTGCCCGCCCTGCCGCTCTACAGCGTCTACCAGTCCGCCCACGGACGGGACCCGATGAGCGGGACCGAGATGCTCACCCACACCCGCCGCACCATCGCGGCCCTGCACGGGCACGGCCCGGAAGCCGCCGCCCTGGAGGAGCCACTGGTGACCGTGGTCGCCGAGCTCGACTGCTTCGACGTGGGATTGCGCGAGGACATCCCAGCCGCCCACCCAGGGTTGGTGGAGCACCTGATCGCTGAGCTGTGCGACCGCGACGGTGTCGCCTCGGTCCACCGCTACGGGCCGGCCGCCCTGGTCGTGGACGTCGCGGACTGGGACGAGCTTCGGCTGAAGATGTGGTGCACGCTGTGGTTGCAGCGTCATCTGCCCCGGTAGCACTGCGCGCACTCTGAGACCGTGGCCGGCCCCGGCTACGGTATGGGAATCTGGATCCCATCTCGCGCGTGTGAATGACTCTGCCTCACCCTGGCCCTGCGTTCGGCGGGCCGCTGCCCGACCCTGACAGGACCCTGCCATGCCGTTCACCCCCTATCGACTGATGACCGTCGAGCAAGCAACGGCTGCCCTCGAGGAGTTCCTCGCCGAACGCCCCGCCGCACTGGAGCGCCTGCGCACCGAGCTCACCGGCCGCGGGATGAACCCGGGCACGCTGCTCGACGCCTCCCCGGCCTCCCTCACCTTGCTGTGGCACTGGATCACCGGCCGGCGCACCGAACTCGCCGCCAACCCCGCTCTCGGGGTGCCGGTGCTGCCCCGGGAGCAGTGGCCCTCCTGGGCGAGGCACTCCGTGACCGGAGTGCGGGTCCCGTCGGCGACGATGGACATCCTGCTCGACGGGCTGGTCTCCTACCTCGCCGTCGTAATCATCACCGGGGCCCCCAACGCCCGGTGGGGCCTGGGCTCCCCGGAGGATCCGCGCCACCACCTGCACCACCACCCCGTGCTCATCGGAGACGGCCACCAGGTCTACGTCCCGACCCTGCCGCTGGGCGGGGTGCTGCGGCTCAAACGCGGGGAGAAGTCACTGCACGCCACCGAACTGGAACAGTACGCGGCCGGAGTCATCACCGATCTGCGCGCGGGCCCGCACCAGCTTTCCGGTCTGCAGGATTCCCCCGTGGAGGTCGTCGCGGCACCGGAGTCTTTTGACGTCGGGGTGCACCCGGCCATCGCCCAGCGCGACTCCCGGCTGGTCGAGCGCATAGCCCACGAGCTCGCCCGTCAGCGCGGGATCGACTCAGTGCTCAAGAGCGCCCCCGACGCGTTGCAAGTCCACGCCCCAGGCTGGCACGCCGATGAACTGGAGCAATGGCTCAATGGCTGGATCAAAGCCAACGGCCCGTTCATCCGGTGAACAAACCCACCCCGCACTGACCCCGCCACGACCCATGCTCCTCGTCCTCGCCATGCACACCCGGTGCCCCCGGCAGAACGGTCGGGCTGCGCGGGGTCATCCGCGCCAAGGGCCCACGGACCACGGTGGCCGGCACCAGTCCGGAGACGCGCCCGGATCTGGTGGAGCGGGCTTTCAACGCCACCGCCCCGGACCGGCTGTGGGTCGCGGACATCACCTATTGCAGAACGTTCGCCGGCCGGGTCTATGCCGCCTTCGTCATCGACGTGTTCTCCCGCCAGGTCGTGGGGTGGCAGCTGTCGACCTCGGTGCGCACGGATCTGGCCTTGGACGCTCTCGAGATGGGGTTGTGGCCCCGGGAACGGGAGGACCACGACACCACTGGCGTCGTGCATCACTCCGACAAGGGCGTTCAGGCAGTATGTCGCGGTGCGCTACACCCAGCGGTTGGCTGAGGCCGGGGCGGTGGCTTCGGTGAGCTCCACCGGGGACTCGCATGACAACGCCCTCGCTGAGGCGTTCAACTCGCTTTTCAAGGCTGAGCTGATCCGCAACAGGGGGCCCTGGAAGAACACCGACGACCTGGAGATCGCGGTGGCCGAGTACGTCGACTGGTTCAATCACCGCCGCCTGCACGGCGAGATCGGCCTAGTGCCACCGGCCGAGTACGAAGGGCCTACTATCGTCACCACACCGCCCCGGCGACCGCCGAAGCGGCATTACCGAGCCTCCACTGAACCCGTCACGGGACAGTGCCGGTCCGGATCCGGGTGTGGCTACCGGTACTGTCGGCGCTGAGTACCAACTCTGCGTGCTGGTATGGGATGGGCACCGGCTCCGCCTCCTACCGGTACCAGGCGTGGACGCGGTGGCCCACCACTGGGGCCAGCGACATCTTGGCAACGGCGCTCCAGGACGACCGGCCGGTGCGGCTCCTGCTGGAGTCCGAGTGCCGCTCGATGACGAGATGGTCTACTTCGACGCCCGGCTCTCGGCCCGTGAGAGGTGACCGGATTACATGGGCTCTATTCAGGCCGGGAGCGGGATGATGCTCCTATTGATGTCAAAGGGTGAGTAGCCATTGTCGGTAGGCGATGGCCAGCTGGGCGTTGGGACGTGTGCCGCGTTCGAGTTCGCTGATGCGTGCGGTGACGGTGCCGAGGTGGTGGGCTGCTTGAGCGAGGGTGAGTCCGCGGGCGTGGCGCATGGGCCGGAGGTCGTCGGTGCGCGGAACGGGGGCTGGGTGGACGAGCAGGTGCCAGGCTTCTCGGGCGATGGCGCGCTTGAGGCAGCGGAGCACGTCCTTGGTGTTCTTTCCGTTCGTGCGGAGCCTTTTGGCATAGGCGCGGGTTCTCGGATCGGTGGCCAGACGCACGAGGGCGATCTGGTGCAGGGCCCAGTTCGCCTGCCGGTTGCCGCCGCGATTGAGCCGATGCCGGTTCGTTCTGCCTGAACTGGCCGGGATGGGGGCGGCGCCGCACAGTGCTGCGAAGGAGGCCTCCGAACGCAGGCGGGCGGGGTTGTCACCGGCCGCAGTGAGCAGGGTGGCGCCGGTCACCACACCGTAGCCCTTGGTGGCCAGCAGCGCGGGGGCGACGTCGGTGAGGAGCTCACGCAGCTCGAGGTCGATGTCGGTGACCTCCGCGGTGAGTGCCTGGTGGCGGCGGGCCAGGCGGCGCAAGGCTTGACCGGTCGTGGTCGTGACGGTCTGGCAGGCGTCACCGGGACGGGTCGCGGCCAGGGCCCTGATCAGGGCGTCGCCGTCGAGGCCGGCCCAGCGGGTGCGGACCGGATCGGGTGCGGTGATCAGCAGCGACTGGATCTGGCGCAGCGCCGCGACGCGGGCTTTCATCGCGCTGCGCCGCACGGTCAGCAGGACCCGGATCTGCTCGACCCTCCCGTCACCGGTCTTGGCCACCGGCAGGCTCTCGGGCTCGGCGAGGGCTTGTCGGGCAGCCGCGTAGGCGTCGATCGGGTCAGATTTCCCACGCCGCCGCTGGGCGCGTTTGGGCCGGATCACCTCGCGTATCGGGACGTCGGCCGCGGTGAGGAACCGCGCGAGGCCGGCGCCGTAGGAGTTCGTGCCCTCGAGGCCGATCAAGGTGATCGGCCCGTATGAGGTCACGAACGCGAGCAGCCGCTCGTAACCTGCCGGTGTTGCCGGGACCTTCAGATCTCCCAGCCGTGCACCGGTCGCGGCGAGCACCGCGACGTGATGGGTGTCTTTGTGCGTGTCGACTCCTGCGACGACGCCGACGGGGGCGACCGTAACGATCGGGGCCGTGCGTTCCGGGGCTGTTGTTGTCATGATGATCCCGTGCCTTCCTCACCAGTGGGCACGCCGGTCAGGGGCCGGGCAGACAGGACGTTGATGGGGCTCTCCAGGCTCATATGAAGTCATGCCCGCCTCTGACCGACGCAGATCGGTCACCCCACCGCCGGGAACGCGGACTGATCAGATCAAAGGCAGACCCGCAAGAGCCGCCAGTCAAGGCCAGAGCCACACGCCCCCGACGACGAGGCACTTCCATCATCAACGTCAACGACGGTCGGAAATTGAGCAGTAGCGTCGCATCTGCTCAGTATTCATCCGGCGTCGACACGGGACCGTATCCTGGGATCAGGTTCAGTAGCGGGCCGGGGCCATTGCACCGCGAAGGAGCCATGCTCGTGAATTCGCAACTGTCGGTCATCACGGACATCGACCCGGATACCCACCGAATACATCTGGCTGTCACCGGGACCCTGACCGAGTCCAACCATCAGCTCCTGCTCCGGGTGCTTCGCCAGAGCCAGGCTCTCACCGCCGGCCTCGAGGTGCTGGTGGAGCTGACCGGGACCACCTCCTGGGAGGCCTCCGCAGTGGATTTCCTGCTCTGGGAGGTCGACCACCACGACCCCCACAAATCCCTCCCCCCGGTGAGGTTCGTGGTTCCGGCACCACCGGCGAGCTCTTCCGCTACTGGCGCCGAGGTGTTCGTCGGCATCGGGCTGGTCGATGACCCCTGACTCGGCAGCGACGACAACGTGCGCACCGACCTGCTGGCCGCCGGGGCCGCCACTCTGGTCCAGCTGCGCAAAGACCCAGGACACAACAGCACCAAGCACATCACTGAATGAGGACTAATAAAGGTCCTCGAGCCGACATCGTGGGAGGAGCCAATGGACGACATCAATGCCGGGTCCACTCAGGCCTGGCTGCTGCTCGAGGCCATGGATCGTGACCGATTCACCCTGCAGACCCTGTGGTCGGGCTACCGGGGGCAGGGCGGGGCCGTGGAGCAGTTCGAGATTGAGGCCTACCTGCATCAGTGCCTGCACCTGCCGGCCTTCCAACGCGATGTGCTCATCCACGCCGCCAACCAACTGCTCGAGCCCCAGTACCAGCCCCTGCTGCCCTACACCCGGGATCTGCTCCACGGCGCGGACACCACACCTGAGCAGTAAGACCCCGGCCCGGGGACTCAGTGCCAACCCCACGCGGGCTCCTCACCGCTAATGCGCCATATGTAAAGCGGGTTGTGCCCTGCTCATGAACCGCAAGTCATACGCTCAGATCACGGGACAGATACCGATGCATCGAGACGATGTCAGCACGGAACAAGGCAGCCCATGCCTTGCGGACACCGTTGAGCGTGCTGGGCATCAAGGACGAGGCATCGGCTGGGAGCCACCGTGGTCACAAGTTACCCGTGCCCTCCGCGCATGAGTCGGTCAGCCATTCCCGGACTGATGCCAATGACGACTCCAGCCCCGCGGCGGCGAACCCGGCAGCAGTGGCACCGGGAGCGACCGTAGCCTCCGAGGCAGTGAGCTCCTCGCCGTAAGAGTCGACCAGCAACTGGATCCGGGAGAACTCCGCGGCCAGCTCCGCTGGGACCGTGGCCACCATCTCGGCCACGTCGTCCTCCACCCGTTGCACGTCCTGCACCCGCTCGGTCACCCTCAGGCTGGACGGGAGCACGGACAGCGTCAGAACATGGCCGGCCACCGCAGCACAGGCCTCCTCCTGGCTGCCGTAGGCTCCCCAACGGTCTGTGACCGGTGCCGCACCCCCGGTGGCCGTAGCAGGGGCGGGGGTCCGGGCCGGTGTTTCCGGCCTTGGGTCCGTCGGGGCGGACCCGCCCGGGGACGCACACCCGACCAGCACCGCGCAGAGCACCGCCAGCAGACAACGTTCGCGCAGATGAACTCGGAGGCTGCGCCGCCTCGGTATCGAAGACGCTCGCATCGGCAGGCCTTCCTCACCGGTAGCACGGACACTGGTTCACGCCAGCCTAGGCGCCGGTCGAACCGGGCGGCACCGCATGTCGTCCGGATTGCCGGTGCTATCACCGGCCACGGCACGCCTGTCTCCGTCTAGGGTGAATCTGGCGGAATGGTGGGCTTGCCGCCACGGGTGGATACCTGCGTGCGCGGTGGTGCAACGGGTTGACCGGGGTGTGCCCCCCCGGTCGGGGAAGGGGTGCCATGGGTTGGATCGTGCTGCTGGTGCGCACGGTGGCACTGGCCGTGGCGATCGGGGCTTTGACCATGCGCGCCGACTGCGCCTTCATCACCCGCACATGTCTGGGCACGAACCTGTTCAGCTACTTCACCGTGCACAGCACCGTCCTGCTGATCCTCGTCCTGGGTCTGGCCCTGGTCCACTACACCCTCTACGGCAAAGAACCGATGTGGCTAACTGTTCTACGGGCTCTAGCCACGACCTACATGGTCGTCTCCGGGATCGTATTCACCATCATGCTCGCCAACGCCGAGCTGTTCGGCTACCTGTTCCTCGTTCCTACCTCCTCGAAGGTGCTGCACTTCGTGCTGCCCGTCTACGCCGTGGCCGACTTCCTGTTCGGGCCGGGGCGGCATCGGCTGGCCGTGTCGACCGCCTGGACGTCGATGGTGTACCCGGTGCTGTGGGCGGCCTACACTCTCGTGCGTGGCCGGCTGGTGGGCTGGTACCCCTACTTCTTCCTGGACCCCGAGCAGGTCGGTGGCTACACCGCCGTCGGCCTGTACTCGCTGGGGGTCTCCGCACTCATCTTGATCACAGCTCTCCTTACCACCGCCGCCACCCGCTTGCCCAGCCTGTCGGCGCCACCACCATCACCAGCACTGAGGTGACACGGTCCACGAAGACACTCCGGTGCGGAGTCCGTCCCTGGCGCTACCCCGCGTGGTGGCCGATGGCCGACCATCTGTCAAGGGACTGGAGCCCGGTAAGCCCCCGGCGCCGTGCCCGTGTGTCACTGTGTGGTGTTCCGCTCCTCGCCGCGGGCGCGGGTGCGTCGGCGTTCCAGTGTCCGGGTCCGGTGGAAGCGTTCCAGCTGTGCCAGGAGCTGCTCGCGGGTGGCCTCGTGGCCGCGGGCGTGGCGGCGGATCTCCCAGGGGTAGTAGAACGGTTGGGAGGCGATCTGCTCGTCGGTGCGCCAGGCCCCGGCGATGAAGTAGCGCACCACCGTGTTGGCGAACGCCAGGGCCGGCACCGCGAACAGCGCCCCGGCGATGCCGTAGAGGATCGACCCGGTGGCCACGGCCAGGAACACCGCCAACGGGTGCAGGGACACCGCCTTACCCAGGATCAGCGGCTGCAGCACGTTGCCCTCCAGCTGCTGAACGAGGATCACCACGCCCAGCATCAGCAGCGCGTTCGTCGTCCCGTTGGCCACCAGCGCCACCAGCACCGCCACCGCCCCGGTGGCCACCGCCCCCACGATGGGAATGAAGGAACCCAGGAACACCAAGATCCCGATCGGCAGAGCCAGCGGCACTCCGAGCAGGGCGGCCCCGGTGCCGATGCCCACCGCGTCGATGGCGGCCACCAGCCCTTGGGCGCGGGCGTACTGGACCAGGGCCTCCCAGCCGTGCCGGCCCGCGCCGTTGACCGCCCGGCGGGCGGGCACCGGGAAGAGCCCGACGACGAACAGCCAGATCCTCTCCCCGTCGGCCAGGAAGAACAGCAGGGTGAAGAGCAGGATGAGGATGCCGGTGAGCAGGTGCCCGGCCGTGGCCCCGAAGGACAGCGCCCCGTCCAGCAAGGCCTGGCTGTTGTCCTGGACGGTGGCCCCGAAGTCGGTGACCCAGTCCTCCAGGTCCGCCGTGCCGAAGTTCAACGGCGTGTCCTGCAACCGATCCAGCAGCTGCCCGGCGCCGACCACCACGCTGCCGGAGAGCTCGGCGAAACCGACCACGATCTGCTGCCCGGCCAGCACCAGCAGCCCCACGACGACGCCGACCAACCCCAGCACGGTGGCCCCGGCGGCCACCCCGGCCGGCACCCGGTGGCTGCGCGCCCACTTCGTGAGAGGGAAGAGCAGACCGGCCAGCAGGCCCGCCAGCAACACCGGGACGACCACCACCGTGACCGTGGAGAGCAGGTAGCCCAGCACCCCCACCCCCGCGGCCACGACCAGCAGCCGCCAGGACCAGGCCGCGGCCACCCGCACCGGCACGGGCACCCCTGCCGCAGCACTGCCGTGCATCAACGGCAGCTCACGATCGGGCCCCGGGTCGGTAGGACGCTGCGCGCCGCGGGCTGTCGAAGGCATGGGCGGATCCTGAAACGATCATCGCTCAGTACGCCCTGGGGGCGCTGAACGGCAATGGGGTGGGCGCGCGAGGCGGTCCCGAACTGGGCACCCGGTGCGGGACCGCCCCCTGGGGGTGGCTGGTCAGCGCCGGCTGCGGGTCACTCCTCTTCGAGGATCTCCCCGCTGGTGGCCATGATGTAGGGCTCGCCCACGTAGTCGGCGTAGAGCTCGTCCTCCAGGTCGATGCCGAGCTCCTCCTCGGTGGCGGCGATGTCGAAGTCCTGGGCGACCGTGCCGGTCACCTCCACCACCTGGCCGTCGTCCAGGGGCGGGATCTCCTGCTCCTCGACGATCAGCAGTGGATCCACCGCTGTGCCGGCGGCACCGGCGATCACGAATGTGTCGGTCGACAGCGTCTCGGTGACCTCGGCCGAGACGGTGACCTCCTGGCCGGCGTAGGTCTCGCTCTCGTCGTAGAAGGCCTGGTCATAGGGCCCGACGTAACCGGCTCCGACCTCCGGATCCGTCTCCTGCGGGGCCGGGGAGGACTCCAGGACCTCACCCTCGGTGACGTCCTCGACGTCGGTGCCCTCCTCGGGGCCCTCGGTGTTGCACCCGGCCAGTCCGAGGCCGGCGACGGCGACGATGCCGGCGGCCATCGCCCGGGTGCTGCGTCGATCTCGTGTCCTCATGATGTGCCTCCTGAGTCGTGATCGTTCTCGCCGAGGGGCTGATCGATCAGCCTCCCCGACCTGATGCCCATCGACCCTAGGAAGGCTGTTCACCCGGATGCAAGGAACATCCCGCCCTTCTGCGCGTCTTCCGACCGCACCGTGAGGAAATCGTTATGCCTAGTCATCGAGCAATGGGCGACGCATTTCCCCGAAAAATGCTTACCCCCGACCTTCGTCGACTGCAGGCCGGCGCCGTCCTTGAGGCCGTTGAGCTGAGGCGGGCCGGTGCGGTTCAGTTGCTGACGGCGGGGGCGTCAGTGACGTGGCGGGTGTCGAGCAGCTGGGTGACGGCGAAGGCGGCGGCGTCGTGAGCCCAGCCTTGATGCCTCGGTGTCCGACAGCACCTGACAGCGGGGCGAACGCCCTGCGGGTGTAGCGGATGTGAAATGACGGTTAGCCGCAATCGGCGGGCACTCACTCCTGCCGACGCCCCCGTCCTGGTGTCAGCGCTGGGCAGTACGAGCACGGTCAGCACGGCCGAACCGGACCGGCCAGAGCACTGCCGTTGATCACTTGGGGCCGCCTGCTCCTTGGCCTCCGAGCTCCGGATGAGCACGGTGGGCGCACCCGATCGGGGATTGGCCTGGCCACGCGGCGCCCGGTCCGGATTTTCCAACGGGTGCCGTGATCTCACATGTCCTATCTCTTGTTTCCCTGAGCGGAGTCTGTCAGTCCCCTGACCTGGGCCGGGAGCGGTTCCCCTGCCCCGCCGCCGCGGGCTACGGTCGGATGTGTGCGGGGTGGCGGGGTCCACCGGCTCGGGCCCAAGGATTGCACCCATGACTACTGGGGCCGGGGCGAAGGAGAGTGATTCTGATGCACGTGGCATCGATGCTCACCCACTACCCGAAGGACCTCGGGACGGTGGACGAGGTGAAGCTGGCGGCCTGTATCGCCGCCTGCTTTGAGTGCGCTCAGACCTGCACGGCGTGTGCCGATGCGTGCCTGTCCGAGGACGCGGTGGCGGAGTTGACCCAGTGCGTGCGCACCACCCTGGACTGCGCGGATCTGTGCGCTGCCACCGGCAAGATCCTCTCCCGGCACACCGGCTACGACGTCAACATCAACCTGGCCGCGCTACGGGCCTGCTGGATGGTGGCCAAGGCCTGCGCCGAGGAGTGCGAAACCCACGCGGGGCGGCACGAGCACTGCCGCATCTGCGCCGAGGCCTGCCGCCGCTGTGAGACCGCGTGCATGGACCTGATCACCGCGCTGGGCTGACCGGAGGACCAAGCATCACCGACCCGAGGATCCCGGTCCAGGTCCGGTCCGAATCTGACGGCCCAGTAACGGATCACCCGCACGGGGCAGTACCTCGGCGAGAACCCAATGCGCCGCTTCGACGACGAGGAGGAACACCATGACCACCACCCAGCACCATCGTCGAGCACGAAGGCTCGCCGGCGCCCTGGTCCTGGCCGCCGCCGGGGTGAGCACCGGGTGCGGTGCTGGCGACCCCCCGCAATCCGTCCCGGAGACCGAAGCCAGTCCGGCCCAGCCGGCGCAGACCCCGGGGGATCAAGCCACCGTCGCCTACACCGGGGCCTACGACGAGAACTTCCGCACGGAGGCGGCTTCCTACGCCGGGCAGCAGGTGACCCTCAGCGGGGAGGTCGCCGATCTGGTGCCCTCCCGCTCCGCGTTGGTCCTCGCCGACCCCGAGAACCCGGAGGTGGACCCGTTGCTGGTCAGCGCCCGGTACACCTTCTCCGAGGTTGAGGAAGGTGCCGTCGTGGAGGTCACCGGCACCGTGCGGGAGGACTTCACTGCACCGGTCGTGGAGGAAGCCGTGGAGGGTGATGAGGAATCCGGTTTCTACGACCGTCACCTCGGGCAGCCCTACCTGGACGAGGCCGAGGTAAGCGCCACCGAACCGGCCGAGCAGTGACCGGGCGTCGGTGAGCCACCGGGCCGGTGGAGCCTGGCACAGGTGCTGGCACGGCCCGGGGCAAGCCGCTGCGCCCCGGGCCGACGGCGCTCAGGCGGAGTGCAGCTCAATCGTCAGCAGCTGAGGCGGGGCGTTGATCCGCACCGGGGCCAGGCTGAACCCGATCCCGCAGGTCACGAACATCTCGTTGCCCTCGGCCCCATAGCCCTGGGGGGCGAAGCCATCGGCAACGATCTCTTCTTCCTCGGTCAGCCCCAGGTAGGACCACCGGGACAGCAGGGGCACCGCGATCTGCCCGCAGTGGGTGTGCCCGGCCACCGCCATCGGGGCGGCACCGGCGTCCAGGTCGGGGAAAGTGGTGGGGTTGTGCATCATCACCAGCCGGGGCGCGTCCTGCGGCACCTCGGCGAAGGCCGCCTGCGGGTCGGCCTCCCCGACGGCGGAGGGCCCTATCCCGACGATGAACAGTCCCGGTCCGGGTGCGGTGCCGGGTACCGGGACGGCCTCGTTGGCCAGCACCTCAATGCCCGCATCTTCGAAGGCGCCGGTGAGTTCCTGCACGGCCCCCACGGCGTAGTCGTGGTTGCCCATCACCGCGTACACCGGGATGTCCGCTGCGGTCAGCGGCTCGAGCAGCCCGCTCACGTGCTGGATCCGCTCTTGGAGGCCGGTTTCGCTCTGGTAGAGGAAGTCCCCGGGCAACAGCACCGCCTCCGGGTCGGCGGCCACGGTGGTCTCTACCACGCGTTCGATCATCGCGGTGTTGTCCCACCACATGCCCACCTGCAGGTCGGAGAACACCATCACCTCCGCGCCCTCCCACCCCGGGCCCAGTCCGGGGATGCGGGCCTGGATGGTCTCCTCGTCGAGGATCAACCGCGGCTCGATCGCCACCCCGTAGGTGCCCACGAGCAGACCGGACACGGCCACCCCCGCCAGCAGGCCCGTGAGGCGGCGCCGCCACCGGCCGCGCCGGTGTTCTCGGGGGCCCGGAGACCTGTGGTCGTTCCCGGCGGCTGAGGAGTTCATCGCGGTCCTCTCATCGACAACTTGAACAGTGCGCAGCAGACCCTGCGTGGGCGTCCCCGCACGGTGGTGGCCCGATTCCGCCGGCCCGCCAGCCTCACCACACGCCCAGCGCCGCCGACCGCTTCAGCGTCTCAAAACCCCAGGGAAATCCAAGCCCCTCGTGGCCGGACCTGCGGTGATATCTGATCCGGTCCGCGTCCTGGCGCCCTGTCCCGTCCCGGTCCGCCCCCATCTGGTGATCAGCTGCGGTGGTTAGGGTGGGACGACACCGGTCGAGGACAGGCCACCTTGCACATCCCGTCACTGGAGCACCGAGGAGCACGCTATGACCCACCGCACCCTGATTCCCCGCACGCTGTCCCTGTCCGCGGCCGGCCTGCTCGGGGCGCTGCTGCTGACCGGGTGCCAGGACGAGACCAAACTGACCCAGCTGGACCAGTCCGGGGTCTCCACCGAGGAACTGGTGGGCCGCGAAATGACCCTGGTCAACGAGGTGAAGGGCATCTACGGCGAGGAGTTCCTCACCATGGGGGACGAGCAGACGGTGGTGTACGTCACCGAGATGCCCGCAGATCTGCGCCCCGGCGACGAGATCGAGGCCACCGGCACCGTGGCCTCCGCCGACCTGTTCAGCGATCCCGGGGACCGCGACCGGCTGTTCCTGCTCACCGACGAGGAAACCGCCAACTACCTCGTCAACCGCGGCCCGGAACCCTACCTCACCGAGGCCACCGTCACCATCGTCGACTAGCACCTGCCCCCTCGGGGACGCCCGGGTCAGACACCCCGCCCCCGCGCACCGGGTGTGCACGGGGGCGGGGTGACGGTGCTTGCGGGGCGGCGACTATTAGGCGGGCAGTTCCTCGACCTGATCGGCGATCACGGCCAGGTCCATTTCTCGCTCGACGAGGTAGTCCAACTCGTCGTCATCGAAGTCCCAGTCCCACTCGGACTCCACGTCGGTCTGCACGATCTGACGCACCGTGCCGGTGACCTGGACCATGTCCCCGTCTTCGATGTCCTGGGCGGTCGCGTCCACCCCCACCACCGGGGTGTCATCCTCCCCGACGGTGAACAGGTTCGGGCCCAGGACCTCGGTGACCTCGTTCTGCATCGTGACGGTCTCACTGAGGATCGCGGCCTCCGCGGTGGGCCCGGCCTCCTGGGCCTCCTGGACCGGGGTCTCCTCGGCACATCCGACCATCAGAGCCGAGGCAAAAGCGGCCGCGGCCGGAAGGGCGAACTTCTTCTTCGAGCTGGTCGACATGATGTTCTCCGTTCGAGTCGATGGTTCGCTGCTGGTCCTTCCACCGTAAAAGCCGCACCTTCTCGAACTGGCCGAAACCTGTCACGCGAACATCACGAAGCCCTAGGCATCGCATGAGCGCCACCTTGTCAACCGCTCCATGTTCGAGGACTCGTCACAGACCGCCGACGAGGTCCCGCGCTGGCTGCTTCCTCCGGGTTACTGCAGGGCGGAGGTGAGCCGGGCGGTGTTGTCCAGGTACTTCTGGTACCAGGGCCTGGCCAGCCAGTCCGCCAGCTCGAGGTCGTGGCTGTGCTGCCGGTACCCGGCCACGACCTCGTCCAGACGGCCCACGAACCCCGCACCGACGACCAGGAGGTTGACCTCGTGGTCGAGCACGAAGGAGCGGATGTCCATGTTCGAGGACCCCACCACCGCGGCGTTGTCATCAATGAGCACCATCTTGGTGTGCAGCACGTAGGGGGCCCGGTAGAGGTGAATCCGGATCCCGTCCCGGATCAACCGCTCGTAGAAAGAGCGCTGAGCATGATGAGTGAGCACGTGAGTGGAGGTCTCCCCCAGGTACAGGTCCACCGTCACGCCGCGGCCCACCGCGGTGCGCAGGGAGTTGAACATCGAGTCCTCCGGCACGAAGTAGGGGCTGCACACCGTGATCCGCTCTTTGGCGGCGGCGAAGAGGTGGTTGAACAGCTGCAGGTTGGCCTCCTGGGCCAACCCCGGCCCTGAGGGCAACACCTGGCAGACCAGCTCCCCCGGGGACGGCCCGTCGGAGCTAGGTGCCGGGGCCCGGTCAGTTCCCAGGACCATCTCTCCGGTCTCGCAGTACCAGTCGGTGGCGAAGACCGCGTCCAGGTGCCCCACCGCCGGGCCGCGAACGCGCAGCACCAGATCGATCCACTGCAGCCCCTTCTTGCGGTTCTTCTTCTTGTTGTAGGAGCGGTCGATCACGTTCTGCGACCCGGTGAACGCCACCACCCCGTCCACCACCAAGATCTTGCGGTGATTGCGCAGATCCGGGCGCTGGTACTCCCCCCGCCAGGGCCGCACCGGCAACATCCGCCGCCACGCGATCTCGGCCGCCGCCAGACGGCGCACCAACTGCTTGTACCCCGGGTGCCCCGCCGCCCCGAGGTGATCCACGAGCACCCGCACCGTCACCCCTCGGGCCTGGGCCTCCTCCAGGGCCGCGATCACCGGCTCGGTCGTGGGATCGGCGACGGTGATGTAGAACTCGAAGTGCACAAAGTGCTCCGCGGCCCGGATCGCCTCGGCCAGCGCGGCCAGTGACGCGTCATAGTCCTCAAAGATCTCCAACCGGTTGTCCCCCACCACCGGGAAGGCCCCGTTGTGCCGGTTCAGCCGCGCTGTCTCGGCCAACCACCCCGGCATCGCCTCGACCTCCGGGGCCTGGGCCCCGGGGCCGTGCGCGTCGACCAACCCCGCGGCCTTGCGCTGCTTCTCCTGGCGCGCTGCGGGCAAATCTGCTCTCCCCAGGACCAGGAACACCAGCCCACCCAGGATCGGGAAGAAGAAGATCACCAGCAACCACCCCCACGCCGCCGAGGGCCGCCGGTTGTGCGGCACCACCCCCAACGCCACCAGCCGGATGACCAGGTCCACGACGAAGAAGACGACCGCCGCCCACGGGGGAACGGTGGCCCACAACAGGTGAGGGATGTCCATCCGCACACCCTACGGCCCCACCCACCACTTTCTGCCCTGTCGAGAGCACCACGCCGAGCACACCGATCTGGCCCCGGCCGCGCCGTCCCCCGACGATTCACCCTCGACCGGGCCAGCACACAGAACGCCACCGGATGACCGGCGTTAAGGACCCGGCTGAAGGTGCCCAGAACGGATCCGAGCAGATCACAGGGGTGTCACGATCCCGTGTCCGGGCTCTGTGAATCCACCGCCAGCGGTGGTGACACTCCGCGCCGCGTGCCTATGGTCAACGGCAGGAAACAGTCCAGATCAGGTCCCGGCGCACCCGACACCAGCGGGAAGCCCTAAAAGGAGAATCGTGCTACGCACCCAGCCCAAACACCTCCTCGCCGTCGCGGTGACCGCTACCGGGCTGGCCCTGACCGGGTGCACCGCCTCCGAGCCGGAACCCGACGCGCAGGCCGAGGCGTCGGTCATGAGCGCCTCGGCGGAACCGACCCCCGATCTGCTCGAGCCAGACCCGGCAGAGCCCTACACCGGGCCCTATAACGCCGACTTCGCCGCCCAGATCGGCACCTACCCCGAAACCGGAGAGATCAGCGACTACGAAGGTGTGGAAGTGATCCTGACCGGTGTGGTCCACGAAGTGATCAACCCGGTATCCGTGGCGATCGCCGACCCCCAGGACCCCTCGATCCCCCCGCTGCTGATCGTCATGGACGACGCCGATGAATCCCTCTCCGACGGCGACGCCGTGGAGGTGACCGGCACCCTACACGCCGCCTACGGTGTTCCCTCGGTGGAGGAAAACATCGGTGGACCCCCCGATGACGACGTGCTGGCACACTACGACGGGGAACCCTACGTATGGGCGACTGCAGTGAACACCCTGGCACCGTCAGCGTCGCCAACATCTGACTGAGCCCCGATCACGCCCACGACGACATCCACGGACAAGAGAACTGAAGATAGTCCTACCAGTCGGATGCCGCTAACCGGGCCATACGTAAAGCGGAAAGAGACTAGAGGAACCCCTCAGCAAGCCCGGGCGGTCACTACATGCCCTTTAGGGTGGCCCGTATGAGACCTGTGACCGTCGTCGTTTCCTTGCCCGTCGCGGATGCCGAGAGGTCGCTGCGCTTCTATCGCGACGGTCTTCAGCTGGCCGATCCCGAGATCGACGGTGGCGTGGTCGCGTTCGAACTGCCGAATCTGTCGTTGTTCTTAATCGAGCGGTCCGAGTACGCGAAGTACCTCGAACACGCCGGGGTCGGCCCGGTCGCTTCCGTGCCGGGGGCGTGCATCATCTCGTGCGCGATCGGCGGCACGGAGGAGGTGGACGACATCCTCACGCGCGCGAAGGCTGCGGGGGGTTCGATTCCGGGGCCGGCCGAGGACCATGACGGTTCATACATGGGGTACTTCAGCGACCCCGACGGCCACCTCTGGGAGCTGGTCGTCAACGCCCGCACCGAGGCCGCTGCGGGTCAATACCGCTAGGGTCGGGGACTGTCGCACCGACAGGTGACATCAGACGATGCGGCCGTCCCCTCGTAGAGGTCGACGCGATCGCGATCCGTGGAACCAGCTCGTCGCGTTCCGTGGTGAATTGATCTCGCTGTTGTCGGGTCCGGACGAAAGGAACCCCTACATGACCGCCCTTACCCTGATCGTGGGAGCAGTGCTCACACTGGCCGGGATCGCCGGCTACGCGCTCTCGGGCGCTGCCAGCCTCACCGCACTCATCCCCAGTGCTATTGGTGTGCTCCTGTTGATCTGCGGGCTCCTGGCACGGAAGGAGAGAATGCACCGGCACGCGATCCACGCGGGTCTGCTGATCGCCCTGCTGGGCGTGCTCGGATCTTTGCGGAACGTGGCGGGGATCAGCGAGGTGTTCGCCGGCACCGCTGAACGTCCCGCGGCTGTCATCCTGAGCACCGTCATGCTCGTGGTGCTCGCGCTCTATCTCGCCCTCGGCATCGGCTCCTTCATCAAGGCCCGGCGCCGGAAGGCCACACCAGGCCGGTAGCTCGCACGCGGGTGGCCAGGCGGAGCAATGATCGGCCGTCTCTTGTCCGTGTCGACGGCAGGTGACAACTGACCCCGTGACGGCAGACAGATTCAACAGTGGGTTCCAGCTGTCGTCCGATCCGGGAACCCCGCCGAACCACGACTTCCTCTTCGTACAGGGCACCATCGATCCTCGGCTGTGCCGGGCACGGCGCGCGGTGGCGCAGGGACGGCGTGAACGGTCCGTTCCTGCGAACCTGTGCGTCAGCTCAGAGTTCGGTGCTGGGACACTGTCCGGGCATGGGGGGGGCAAATAGACTGTGGGACGCATCAGAATCCCCGATCAACGGAGTGTGTGAACCACCGCTATGGGCCTACCGTCTGCCACCCCCGGGTCGTCCGACGACCCGGGCGACAGTTGTCCTTTCCCCGCAACCACTGACCCCCGCCGCAGGCTTTCGCCCGGCACCCCCGTCCCGGCGGTGGACCTGCGATGATCGCAGCAGCCCTCACCCTCCTCTTGGGCATCCTCGTGATCCTGGTGATCATCGCCGCCAACGGATACTTCGTGGCCCAGGAGTTCGCCTACATGTCGGTGGACCGCACCCGCCTCGGTGCGCGCGCCGCAGCCGGCGACAAGGCCGCCCAACGCGCCCTGAAAGTCACCCGCCGCACCTCCTTCATGCTCTCCGGGGCCCAGCTGGGCATCACCGTCACCGGCCTGCTCATCGGCTACGTCGCCGAACCCCTGGTGGGCGAGTCCCTGGGCGTGCTGCTCGGCGCCACCGGAGTACCGGCCGCGTTGAGCATCTCGGTGGGCACCGTGGTCGCCCTGGTCGTGGCCGCCGTGGTGCAGATGATCTTCGGGGAGCTGTACCCGAAGAACCTCGCGATCGCCAACGCCGAGCCCATGGCCCGGGCCCTGGCTCGTTCCACCACGATCTACCTGGCGCTGTTCGGGTGGTTGATCACGGTGTTCGACCACGCCGCCAACGCCTTGTTGCGCCTGGTGCGCGTGGAACCGGTGCACGACGTCGACACGACCGCGACCGTGGAGGACCTCGAGCGCATCGTGGCCGACTCGCGTGAGAGCGGTGACCTGCCCGAGGAGCTGTCGATGCTCATCGACCGCATCATCGACTTCCCCGACCAGGACGTCGAGCACGCCATGATCCCCCACTCCCAGGTCGGGGCCGTCTCCCCGGACACCACGGTGGGTGAGCTGCGGACCCTGATGGCCGCCGGGCACACCCGCTACCCGGTGATCTCCGAGACCGAGGAACCCCTCGGCGTCGTCCAGCTCACCGACCTGCTGCGCGGCAGCGCGCCCGAGGACGCCCCGGTCTCGACCATCATGGCGCCACCGCTGGTGCTGCCCACGCTCATGTCCCTGCCCGACGCCCTGGCCCAGCTCACGGCCTCACGCAATCAGCTGGCCTGCGTGATCGACGAGTACGGCGGCTTCGCCGGGGTCCTGACGCTGGAGGACCTGGCCGAGGAACTGGTCGGAGAGATCACCGACGAACACGACGAGGAACCCCCCGCCCTCATCACCGCCGAGCAGGACGACACCTGGCGGATGGACGGGGACATCCACGTCGACGAGGTTCAACGCGCCGTCGGCCACGAGCTGCCCGCCGGGGACTACGAGACGATCTCCGGGATGCTCATCGCCCACCGCGGGGAGCTGCCGGCCGCCGGGGACGTGGTGCGCATCGAACTGCCCGACGACCCCCGCGACCTCGTCCTGGAGGAGCCCGTGCACCGGGTGCTCGACGTCGAAGTGCTGGAACTGTCCCGGCACGTGCCCAGCGAGCTGCTCGTACGCCTGGTGGAGACCACCGCCGAGACCGCCGTCCGGGGCACCGCCCCGGCCGATGGCACCACCACCGACGCCACCCGGGAGGAGGAGCGATGAGCGACCCGCTGATCGTCACCGCTGTGACCGCGCTGCTGATCGTGCTCAGCGCGTTCTTCGTCATCATCGAGTTCGCCCTGCTGGGGGCCCGGCGCCACCGGCTCGAGGCCGAGGCCGCGACCAACCGCTCCGCCCGTGCCGCACTGCGCGGGATCAACGAGCTGACCATCATGCTCGCCGGCGCCCAGCTGGGCATTACCGCCTGCACCTTCGCCCTCGGTGCGGTCACCAAACCGGCGGTCGACGCGTGGCTGAGCCCCGTGTTCGCCTCCTGGGGCGCACCCGAAGGCCTCGCCGACGGGACCGCCTTCGCCCTGTCCCTGCTGTTCGTCACCTTCCTGCACCTGGTGGTCGGTGAGATGGCGCCGAAGTCCTGGGCGATCGCCTACCCGGAGACCTCGGCGAAGCTCATCGGGGTGCCCTCCCGCGGCTTTATCTGGGTCGTGCGGCCGCTGCTGGTGTGGGTCAACGCGATCGCCAACCGGCTGGTCTCCGCCAGCGGGGTCACCCCGGTGCACCGGGCCGCCGTCGGCGGTCAGGACGCCGACACGATCCGGCACCTGGTGGAGCACTCGGCCTCCGTGGGTGCCCTAGACTCCTCCTTCCGCACCCAGGTCTCCGGGGTCCTGGAGCTGGAGAACCTCACCGTCGAAGCGCTGATCGCCCCGGACGGGACGCCGACCACGGTGCCGGCCGGCGCCACGGCCGCCCAGGTGCAGGAGACCGCCGCCCGGACCGGGCACCTGCGCATCCTCGTGGACGACCCCGACGGCGCCGCCCCCGGGGTGGTCCACGTGCGCGACACCCTGCTGGAGCCGCCCGAGCGACCCGTCCGAGACTTGGCCCGCCCGGTGTTCGTCCTGGAGGCCGACACCCCGGTCTACGAGGCCCTGGCCCGGATCCGGGCAGCCGGGGAGCACCTCGCCGCCGTGAAGCACGACGGCCGGTTCGTCGGGGTGATCACCCTCTCCGACGTCCTGCGACGGGTGCTCCCTATGGAGCTCACCCCGGCGGCCCAGCCGGGCTGACCCAGGGCTTCGACCTGCTGCGGCGCGGTCCCCGGTGCGGTGCTCACGACCGCCCCGGGGACCGCGCCGTTACCCCGGCGCCGGGCCGATGACCCGGGTGGCGCCCCGTCCCGGCCACTGGCAGTGGTCGGGATGGTCCTGACCGGCAGGACTACAGATGGCCTCCTCACCCTCTGCCGCCCGGGCCGAACCCGGAGCAGTGGGGCTTTTCCGATCTCGATGACTGAAGGACCCTGATGGACAGCGACACATGGATCAATCTCGGACTCGTGCTGGCCTTCGTGGTGATCGGAGGTGTCTTCGCCGGCACCGAGATGGCGATCGTGACGCTGCGCGAGAGCCAGATCAAGAAGATCGAGCGCTCCGGAGGCAAGGGCGCGCGCACCGCGGCCCTGGTGCGCAACCCCAACCTGTTCCTGTCCGCGGTGCAAATTGGGGTGACGGTGGCCGGGTTCTTCTCCTCGGCCTACGGTGCGGCCACCCTCGCCCCGGACATCGCCCCGCTGATCGAACAAGCCGGGCTCTCCGAGCCCGCCGCCCAGACCGCCGCACTGATCGGGATGACCCTGGTGATCGCCTACCTCTCCCTGGTCTTCGGGGAGCTGGTGCCCAAGCGCCTGGCCATGCAGCGCTCGGTGGGCTTCACCCGGATCCTGGCCCCGCCGCTGAACCTCTTCGCGAAGCTGATGCGCCCGGTGATCTGGTTGCTCTCGGTCTCCACCAACGCGGTGGTGCGTCTGCTCGGCGGGGACCCGCACGCGCTCACCGAGGAGGTCTCCGCCGAAGAGATCCGGGAGATGGTCGTGGACACCCGCGGCATCGGCCCGGTGTCGCGGTCGATCCTCACCGACGTGTTCGAGGCCGGGGACCGGCGTCTGGCCGAGGTGATGCGCCCCCGCCCCGACGTGCACTTCCTCGACGGCACCCTGCCGGCCACCACCGCCTACCGGCGCACCCTGTCCCTGCCGCACTCCCGCTACCCGGTCAACGGGGACGACATCGACGACGTGCTCGGTTTCGTGCACATCCGCGACCTCGTGGTCGTCGACGCCGACGGGGACGGGGTGATCGAGTCCCCGCCGCGGACCCTGGCCGAAATCATGCGCCCGATCCCGTACCTGCCCGAGACCAACTCCGTGCTGCGCACCCTGCAGTTCATGCGCAAGGGCGGCCACCACATCGGACTCGTCGTCGACGAGTACGGCGGCACCGCCGGCATCGTGACCCTGGAGGACCTGGTGGAGGAGCTCGTGGGGGAGATCTACGACGAGTTCGACACCGGTGCGCGCGAGCACGAGGACACCGTGCTGCGCAAGGGCGAAGCTGTACTGGTGGACGGCGGAATCATCATCCAAGAAGTCCCCGAGGAAACCGGCCTCGTCATCCCGGAGGGCCACTACGAGACCGTCGGCGGGTTCATCATGGAGCAGCTGGGCCGGGTGGCACGCACCGGCGACGTCGTGGAGATCGACGACTACCGGCTGGAAGTCATCGGCACCGACCGCAACCGGGTGGAACGGGTACGTATCATCCGACTGCCGCAGGCAGACACCACCGCCACCGACCCAGCCGGCTGAGCCCCCGGTATGCCCAGGACCCCTATCCCAGGGGCCCGGGCTCCAGACCCAGGCCACCCCGGCCCGGACCCGGCAGGAGCTTTCCCGGCGCCGGTGGGCGGTGGTCGTCTCCGAGGTGATTGCTACGGCCCCTTCCCCGCTGACGGGACCACCCCGCCGCCGATGTGTCCTTGATCACCGGGGACGGCGCAGGCTCTCGTATACACTGGGGAACGCCTTAGGGGAGTATCCCTCAGCGCTGTGGACGTCAGTACGTCGGGGAAACGATTCCCGGCCGGACGCAGCGGTCGAGCTCGGCGCGGTAGACCCCACGGGTCCCGGCGCAGCGGCGGAGAGACTTACGGCGGTCCCGTTCCCGACCCCGAAAGCACACCTCCCATGGACGTCTCCACCACCGTGTGGGCCGTGACAATCGTCGCGATCGTCGGCCTGCTCCTGTTCGACTACGTCTTCCACGTGCGCAAGGCCCACGAGCCGCAGCTCAAAGAAGCCGCGATCTGGTCGGCGATCTACGTCGGCCTCGCCCTAGTCTTCGGCCTGTTCGTCCTCGTCCAGTGGGGTGGCCAGTACGCCGGGGAGTACTACGCCGGCTACATCACCGAGAAGGCCCTGTCGGTCGACAACCTCTTCGTCTTCCTCATCATCATGGCCTCCTTCAAGGTCCCCCGGGAGGACCAGCAGAAGGTCCTGCTGTTCGGCATCACGTTCGCCCTGATCGCCCGCACCGCCCTGATCTTCGTGGGCGCCGGGCTGATCAACCAGTTCGCCTGGATCTTCTACGCCTTCGGGCTCATCCTGCTGCTCACCGCCGGCTCCCTGATCAAGGGCGAGCTCTCCGGCTCGGCGCACGATGAGGCGGACAACTTCGTGGTCCGCCTGGCCAAGCGCTTCATCCACACCACCGACCACTACGACGGCGACAAGCTCCTCACCATCCACAACGGCAAGCGGGCGATGACCCCGATGCTGCTGGTCATGGTCGCCATCGGCGGCACCGACATCCTTTTCGCCCTGGACTCCATCCCGGCGATCTTCGGCCTGACCCAGGAGACCTACCTGGTGTTCACCGCCGTGGCGTTCTCGCTGATGGGCCTGCGCCAGCTCTACTTCCTCATCGACGGGCTGCTGGACCGGCTCATCTATCTCTCCTGGGGCCTGGCCATCATCCTCGGTTTCATCGGGGTGAAGCTCATCATCCACGCCCTGCACGAGAACACCCTGGGCTTCATCAACAACGGGCAGCATGTGGAGGTCGTGGAGATCGGCATCGGGCTGTCCCTGTCCGTGATCATCGGCGTGCTGATCGTCACGGTCCTGGCCTCGCTGGTCAGCCCCAAGGGCCGGGCCGTGCAGGTGATCGGCGGTCTGCAGACCACGGCTGAGAAGTACGTGACCCTGCCGCAGGACGCCCCGGGCGAGGAGCGTCGGAAGCTCGCCGCCAAGGCCGCCCGCTACCAAGAGCGCATGTCCTCCATCTCCCCCCGGTACCGGGAGGAGCTCATCGAATCCGAGAAGCACTTCCACGAGCTGCTGGACCGCGTCCACGGCACCCACCGCGAGTACGAGCGCACCGGGGTGGCCCCGGAACCGGAGTCCGTGCCCGCCGCGGCGGCCGAGTCCGTGGCGGGCGCCCGCGCCGACACGCAGGCGACCGCCGGGACCACGACCCCGGACACCCAGCGCGGGCCGGAGGGCACCAACACCCTCTGAGCTCGCCCCGTACAGGTAAGGGCCCGCGGGGTGTGCCACCGGGCCCCCGCCGCCACCCCGTCAGTGTGGAACGTGGACGGCGCCTGATGCCTCCAAGCGGCCTCATCTCCGGGGGCGCCTCTATCGAGGTTCAGCACCCCGCTGACCTGCACCTCTCCCCGAGGCGCTGGCCAGCCGCCAGCAGGGCCACGACGGCGCCGTAGGAGTGCCCGACCAGGTGCATGGGCCCGGTGAGCAGCTCGGCAACGTCCCCGGCGTCCACCTCGAAGTCCTCGACCTCGGCCGGCGGGTTGGGGAAGTAGCCGCGCCGGTCCACCACGACCAGGTGCCAGTGTTCCCTCAGGGGCGCGGGGCGTCCCAGGTGGCCGCCCCGCCGGTGATGCTGCCGTGGACCAGCAGCACGGGCGGGCCGGTGCCCCAGTGCTCGAGGCGGATGTCCGGCATGGGCACCTCCCGTGTCCGCGTGGTCAGCTCAGCCCGAGCTGTTCCTGCTGGGAGGCGAGATTGTAGTAGCGGCGCTCTTCCACGATCAGCCCGTCTTCGTTCAAGCGGCTGAACACGGCCATGGGGAATTCCAGCCGGCGCCCGGTCGCGGGGATCTCCCCGGTGGGCAGTGCCAGCGGCCCGTTGTGGGTGCCGGTCATGGTGGCCTCGGCCGCGGAGACCAGCCCGTCGATGAGCCTGCTGGTGAGTCGGCCGCTCAGGTCCGGGAAGGCGGTGAGGTAGTCCGTCATGTCCCGTTCGATCGCGGCCCGGCCGCGCAGGGGCTCGGGGTACTGCGGGTCGACGACCACGGCGTCCTCGGCGTAGAAGGAGATGAAGCCGGCGACGTCATGGGCGTTGATCGCCGCGAACTGCTCCTCGAGCGCCTTCCTGCTCAGCTCCCCGGAGTCCTGCTCTGGCTCTGTCGTGTCTGCGGTCGGTGCGGTCATGGCAGGCTCCTCGTGTCTGGCGTCTCGTGCCTGGTCAGCTCTGGCGGTAGTAGCGTTCCTCGAGCTCACGGTCGATACCCTTGCGCCGCGCCCGCCCCGCCAGAGCTCGTAGAGCCGGGGCGAGCAGGCGCCCGGGGCCGGGCAGGTGGATGTCGGACTCCACCAGGATCAGCGCCCCGTGGTAGAGGTTCTTCGGCCGCCCGTCCGGATGCGTCAGCCCGTCGGTGGCCATGTTCTGCAGGGTCACCAGCCACATCTCGAACCCGGCGTGGGCGGGACGGACCTCCAGCACGAAGCGCAGCGTGCGGTCCCCGGTCACCTGCCAGCCGTGCACGGCACGCGGGGGCACCACGGCCTCCTCGCCGTCGCGCAACCGCACCGGCCGACCGGCGATCCGCCCGTCGAGGGCACCCTCGAACAGGTGCAGGGTCTCGGTGTAGAGCGTGTGGTAGTGCGGGAACACCTTGATGCCCGGGGCGTATTCGGCGTAGAGCAGGCTGTACTCGCCTGCGGTCTCCTCCCCGGTGCGCACCCAGGTCAACGCGGTGCCCTGCGCTTGGTCCCGGTAGGTGGTCCGGCCGGTGCGCATCTGAGTGATCTGCTCGACGGACCAGTCCATCGTCATCGCCCCCAACCACCAGATTACGACCGTTCATGACCCGGTGTCCTAGGTCGTTTCCAGATCGCAATCTGTCCGCTTCTTCGCCTGTGTCACCCAGGGACCAGGAGGCGATGCCGGAGCCAGGGGCACCGCGGGGGCGCCGGCCGTGCGGGGTGAGTACCGGTCAATGGTGGGCGGCGCTGTGCTCAGTCGTCGGTGTGGAGGTGGCGTTGGAGCCACAGGGTGAGCCACAGTTTCAGCCGGATCTCGTCCCAGCCCGGGGCATCGACCACCAGCGCCTCGGGTCCGTACCGGTAGATCGAGGCGACACCGTCACGGTCGGTGAGCTCGGTGACCATCTGCTCCACCATCGCCGGGTGGTCCTCGGCCAGGTCGCTGCGCAGCCCGACGTCGAAGCACTCGACGTCGGCGACCACCGTCACCAGCGGCTCCTCGGACATGTCGGCCACCGGCCCTTCACCGCGCAGTGCCGTGATGATCCGCTGCACGTGCCGGAGCATTTCGGTCCCGCTCATCGGGTCGCGGCCGTGAGCGGACTGGTAGGCGCTGTAGAGCGGGATCCCGGGCAGGAAGACCTGGTGACCTCCGGCGGCGAGCACCGGGTAGTTGCGCATCGCGTAGTCGTCGATGCGGTGCTCCCCCGCCAGCCACCGCGCCTCGGGGACCGCGGTGGTAAGGAGTCGGGCGAGGTAGGAGGTGAACCCGTCGACCAACCCCAGCGCCTCGGCCGGCGGGTGAGGGTCCACCAGCATCCCGTGGCGGGCCCAACTGGGCCAGGAGGGGCGGGTCGGGTCCTCGTACAGGGGCCTGGGGTCGACGCCGAGCTCGGTGATCCGCCCGGTGATCCACTCCCACAACGGCGCGACCGATTCGACGGTGCCGTCCAGCACTGGGTCCGGGGGAAGACCATGGGCGGCCAGTGCCCGGCGCAGCCGTTGCAGGGCCCGGGGGCGTTCGGCGAGGAACTCGTCCAGAGCGTCGGCGGCCTGGCGCTGTGTCATCGACTCGTACAGCGGCTGCCCCATGGGCGTCACTGTAGTAGGCCCCCATCACCGGGAGCAGACCTCGACGACCGGCCCCACTCCCTAGGGCGGAGGTGAGGCGGCGGCCGGAGCGGGAGGACCCGCCCCAGACTGTGCCTTCCGATCCCGCACAGCCCTCAAGCGCACGGCCTCCCAGGGGGCCGTGCACCTAGGGCGCAGCAGGAGCTGTCCATCGCGGAAAAGGCCAAGGGTGCTGCTGCCCGTGAGGCGATGCTCTTGCGGCGGAACCGGATTGTCCGTCGCAACATTGGTCTTTGATACGTTGCCTGACAGCGCTGGCTCCCGGGCCAGTGCCGTCACCCTGAGGAGCCGTTCCCCAGCGGCTCGGGTGGCGCAGGCGCTTCGGCGCCGCGGAGTGCCCCGCCCTCTCCCGGGCAGGGGCGCTTCGTCGTGACAGGGGTTGATCTGCCCCCTCGGGCGGATCACCCGGCGCGAGGTCCCGCGTCTTACTCCCGGGGCCAAGCGCCGGCGCGGGAAGCACCCCGTGAACCCGGGGTCTACGTCTTCAGCGCGGATAAGCGTCGGGGGGCATGCTGATGACCTCGGCGATGTCCTCGGCATGCAACCCGGTCAGCTCCGCCAGCTCTTGGAGGGAGGCACCCGCCCGATAGGCGCGGGCGAGGGCACGGTTCCGCATGCGCACCGCGGTACCCCGCTCGAGGGAGAGCACCTGGATGCGCTCGGTCAGCTCGACAACCTCGGCCCGCAACTCCTCCCCCGCGCTCACAGGCACACCATCCTGCTCCATTACCATTTCGTTATCCATGGGCGCCAGCTTCTCATTATTGAAAGCGAATCGACCAGCACCCCAAAGCAGCCCACTGAGGTGCCCCCGATCTCCGCGCGACACCCAGGTGGACGACTCGAGATAAGCGACCGGCGATCACCGATCCAACCGGCCCTCAGGCAGAAAAGGGAACCCGACCCGGGTGCCTCCGTCCCAAGTGCCCCTTCTGCTCGGTCCCTGGGGCTGCTCGGACCCTGGAGCGTTTTTACTGGGACCGGGACAGTCGTTCCCGAGCTCGCGACCCGCTGCAGTCCCCGCCGAAGGCGGTCACCGGCGGGTCTGCTCCAGGGTGGGTGCTCACTCCTCCTTGCGGACGGGCACGACCAGCACGGGGCTCTCGCTGTCGTGGAGCACGGCCTGGGAGACGGAGCCGAGCAGCAGCCCCCGGAACCCGCCGATACCGCGGGAGCCGACCACCACCAGCTCCGCGGTCCGCGACGCGCTGGTGAGGATCCTGGCCGGAGGCCCAACGTAGAGGTGGTGCTCCACGGACAGCCCAGGGTGCTGCTGGACGAGTTCGTGGGCGATCCCGGCCAGCTTCCGATCCGACTCCTGGAAGTACCGCATCGTGTCGAACTCCTCCTGGAACCAGCCCGGAGTCTCGGAGAGCACCGCGTTGGCGGAGACCAGCGCCAGGGCACGGCCGTGGTGGTCGGCGTAGTCCGCGGCCGCCCACAGCGCAGGGCTACGGGACCCCAGAGCGTCGAGGCCCACGACCACGCGACCGGTGAAATCGACGTCCTCCGCCCCGACCGAGCCCGTAGGTTCGAGCGCGTAGTCCTCCAACCAGTCCTGGTCATCGGCGGGACGATCCCTGGCCGGGTCGGGGACGATCATCACGGGACACCTCGCGTGCGCGGCGACCGCCGCGGAGACCGAGCCGAGCCGGCCGCGCAACGCCCCACTGCGCCCCCGTTTGCCCAGAACCACCAGCGCGGCGGAATCCGAGGCCTTCACGATGGCCTTCGCAGCGTCCCCGGCCACTGCAAACGCCTCCGCCGGCACCCCAACGGCCGCCGCCACCGCGCGGGCTTCGGCGAGATGCCCGGCGTTCTCCGTCATCACCGCCCGGGTCGCGCGCATCCCCACCTCGGGATCCACCACCTCGATGCGCGGATAGGCGCCCAGCAGGCGCACTCTCCAGTGGCGGGTGCGGGCCTCCATCAGGGCCCGGTCCAGGGCGTGCCGGGCCGGGACGGAACCGTCGATGCCGACGAGCACGACGCCGTGCTCAGCACCGGCGGCCACGGGCCGGTCCTGGGCGCTGAACGGGTCGTCCATGATCAAAGCGTAAGTGATTCACGCCACATGAATCGCGGCGAATCCACCGTCCTTTCAGCGCGACCAGGATTCTGTCGGTGTGTACCGGCAGAACAAGACCACAGTCAGGGCCCAGCTTTCGGACGGGATGCTCGGAACCCTCTGACGGCGACTGGATGCGGGAGCAGACCGCTTACTCGAAAAACCCGACTTGTGGAGGATCGAAGGGAAGCGGCATCCCTTTGGGGCTGTGGGCCCTGGGGGTGCATCCATGGAAGGGGTCTTTTTCGTCGAAGAGGGTCCGCATGGTGGGGCCGGCGTAATCGCGCCACCACACGGCCAGCCGACAGCGGCAACTGCTGCGAGAACGCCCCGGAGTCAGTGTCCGACAACCGGCCATATGAAGAGCGAAGGACCTCGAGAGGTGGCCCGACTCGGCGATGAGCCATGTCAGATGCCTCAGCCTCCTTGGGGCACCTCGGGCGCCGATCGGTCGCAGGGGTAGGGACCGGTCCGTGCGAAGACAGTGCACAGACACGGTGGCCCCCTGGGCGGTCGGGAATCACTGGTTCGTGGGTGTACCGGCATCGCCGGGTCGAACCAGCCCGGTCTCGTAGGCGATCACGACCAGCTGGGCCCGGTCGCGGGCATCGAGTTTGGTCATGGCGCGGTTGACGTGGGTCTTGACCGTAGCCGGGCTGAGGAGCAGCAGCCGGCCGATCTCGATGTTGGACAGTCCGCGGCCCACGTGGCCGAGCACCTCGCGTTCTCGATCCGTGAGCACCGCAAGCCGTGCCGGGTCGGGGTCGTGCGGGGCGCGGGTGACGAACGCTTCGATCAGTGAGCGGGTGGCCTGCGGGGTGAGGAGGGCTTCGCCGGCGGCCACGGTGCGGATCGCCCGGCGCAGCTCGGCGGGGTCGACGTCCTTGGTGAGGAAGCCGCTGGCCCCGGAGCGCAGTGCCTCGAAGAGGTACTCCTCGGATCCGTAGGTGGTCAGCATCAGCACGCGGGGTCCGGTTCCCGGGGCGGGATCGGCGAGGATGCGGCGGGTGGCTGCGAGGCCGTCCGCACCGGGCATGCGGATGTCCATGAGCACCACGTCGGGTCGGTGCTGCCGGGTCAGGGACACCGCCTGGTGGCCGTTGGCCGCCTCGGCGACCACGGTGATGTCGCCGTCGATCTCGCACAGGGTGCGCAGGCCGGTGCGGACCAGTTCCTGGTCGTCGGCCAGGAGCACGCGCAGGCTCATGGTCGGCCCCCGAGGGGCAGCTGGGCGTGGACCCGGTAGCCGGGCGCCCCGTCGGGGGCGGGCCCGTGCGTCAGTCGGCCACCGACGGCGGTGACCCGTTCGGCCATGCCGCGCAGCCCGGAACCGCCGCGATCGGGGTGCGGTGGTGTCCGCTGCCGGGGTGTGCCGTTGTCGCGGACCACGACGTCCACCGCGTCGGTGCGGTAGTCGATGGTGACCTCCACCGTCGTGGCGGTGGAGTGGCGCAGCACGTTGGTGAGGGATTCCTGGACGATGCGGTAGAGCACCAGGTCGGTGGAGGGCCGCAGCCCGGCGATGTCGCCGTGCAGGCTCAGCCGGGCGTCGAGGCCGGAGGCCCGGACGGTCTCGAGCAGTTCGGGCAGCTGGTGCGTCCCGGGGGCGGGATCGCGCCGGTCCTCGGTGGTGTCCTGCCGGAGCACGGCGATGGTGCTGCGCAGATCCGCGGTGGCCTCCCGGGTCGCCGCCCGTACCCGCGCCACGGCCTGTTTGGCGGTGGTGGGATCGGTGTCGATGGTCTCCGCGGCGACGCCGGCCTGGATGCCCACGACCGCCACGGTGTGGGCGAGCACGTCGTGCAGGTCTCGTGCTGCTCGCAGTCGCTCCTCGGTGAGTCTGCGCTGGTGCTCCTGTTCTGCCAGCAGCAGTCGCAGCGCGGCCTCCTCGCGCACTGCCCGGCGGCTGCGCAGCGCCTCCCCGAGCAGGAGCAGGACGGCCAGCAGCGACAGGTCGAACAAGGTGCTCAACGCCACCTGCCCCCACGGTTCCGCCCCCGGACCCAGGAGACGGTACGGGGCGCTGGTGGCCCCGATGACGCCGAGGACCGTCACCGCCCACCACAGGTACCCGGACCAGGCCGCGACCAGCACCGGGACCCCCAGGGCCAGTGCCGGGGAGAACGCCGGGACCCCGGCGGCCAGGGCGGTGTAGAAGGTGAGGCAGGAGCCGGCCAAGGCGACCCTCGGGGCGCGGCGGGCGAAAGCGGTCCAGGCCCCGAGCACCCCTAGGGCGGCGAACACCCAGGCGTCGACCGGACGGGCGGGCTGGTCGGCCGACTCCAGGACCGCCACGATCATGGCCACGGTGACCACGGCCACGGCCGCGAGGTCCACGGCGAAGCCGCGCCGGTTGGTGAGGGGCACCCCACCAGTTTATCGACCGGGCCCGGCACCCCCGCGCCCCGCGGAAGGCGCACGGCACGTACCGCGGATGCGGTACAGGAGGGACACCGGGGGGCCGATTCCCGCAGCCGGGCGCGCGCCTAGCGTCGGTGTCATGAACGTACTGATCATCGGCGGCGGGATCTCCGGCACCGCGGCGGGGATCGCCCTGTCCCGGGTCGGCGTCCCCGCCCGCATCGTCGAGGCCCGGTCCCCGGCCCAGGCCGCCGGCGGGGCCTTCCTGGCCGTCGCCCCCAATGGCGTGGCTGCCCTGCACACCCTCGGCCTCCACGATCTGATGGACCAGGCTGGGGGCATCGCGGTGCCCGAGATCTGGTTCCACAACGCCGCCGGCGACCAGATCGGACACCTCCAAGCCCGCGGCACCGACGGCGCCTCCCCCACCTGTCTGGTGCGCCGCGGCGCCCTGCAGCACGAGCTGCTGGGAGCCGCCCGGGCGGTCGGCGTGGAGATCACTTTCGGCGCCCGCCTCGTGGACCTGTGCCAGGGCGGCCAGGACGTGACCGCGGTGTTCGACGACGGCCGCACGGTCACCGCCGACCTGGTCCTGGGCTGCGACGGGGTGCACTCCACGACCCGACGGCTCGCCCTGCCTACAGCCCCGTCCCCCCGGTACACGGGGGTGCTGGACTGCGGGGCGTGGACGGCGACCGGTTCCCTGCCCGACACGACGGGGCAGCGGATGGTGTGGGGACGCCGGGCGTTCTTCGGCTACGTCACCGACCGGGGCACCACCTACTGGTTCAGCAACCTCGCCCAGGCGCAGGAGCCCCGTCGGGGGGAGCTCGACGCCCTCGATGGTCCTGGCTGGCTGAGCCGGCTGCGGCAACTGCACGGCGCTGACCCCGCACCGGTGCCGCAGATCCTGGCGGCCGCCGACTCGGTGCTGGGCGTGTGGTCCATCTACGACCTGCCGAACTTGGCCACCTGGCACACCGGGCGCGTCTGCCTGCTCGGGGACGCCGCCCACGCCGCCAGCCCCAGCGCCGGGCAGGGCGCGAGCCTCGCACTGGAGGACGCCGCGGTGCTGGCCATGTGCCTGCGCGATCTGCCCTCCCCGCAGGAAGCCTTCGCCCGCTTCGAGCAACTCCGCAAACCGCGGGCGGAGCGGGTCGTGGCGATGGGCCGGCGGATCGGCGACCGCAAGATCCCCTCCCCCGCAGCGGCCTGGCTGCGCGACCGTCTCCTGCCGCTGTTCCTGCGCCTGGGTGCCCGGCAGGCCCGCGAGCAGTACGCCTACCGGATCGACTGGCACGACACCCTCGGCCCACCCCCGGAAACTCCCCACCGCAGCGGTTGACAGCTCTCTCCCGCACCTCACCCACCCGATCTTTCCCGCACCGCACGCACCCGATCTTTCCCGCACCGCACGCACCCGATGAAAGGGAGATCCCCGATGGACACCCTCGACGCCGAACAGCTCAACAGCCTCGTCTTCGGACTGGCCGTCATGATCCTCACCGTGGTCACCGTCCTGGGCCTGGCCGCCCTGGTGGTCAAGGCCAGGACCGCACACGCGGGAACCCTCGACCGCGCCGAGCACGCCGCGCTGCTGCGCCGCTACGAAGAGCTCAGCCGATCCACCGCCACGGCCCTGGACCGGCAGCGCGAAGAGTTCACCGATGTCCGGGCCCACCTGGGCCGGATCGAGAAGCACCTGAACCACTGACCCACCGCCCCGCCACGAACCCCGCCCCGGAGGCGACCCCGCATGCACACCGTTCACCCCGCCCCCATCCACCCCGGGGCCCCGCCGCGCCGCCGATCCCGCTGGCGGATCTGGCTCGCCGGCATCCTGTGCCTGGTGCTGCTGGTGGTCGCGGGCATCGTCTCGGTGTTCGGCTCCGTGTGGCTGCAACGCTCCCTGGACACCACCGGTACCACCGACTTCGACACCCCGCTGGCGATCCCACCGCTGGCCGAGTCGCGGATCGAGGACGGGCGCCGGGTCTTCGACCTGGAGGCCGCCGAGGGCGCCACCGATTTCGGCGTCGGTGACGGCGACACCGCCACCTGGGGCTTCAACGGCTCCTACCTCGGGCCCACCCTGCGCGCCGAGCGCGGCGAGCAGGTGCAGGTCAACGTCACCAACGGCCTGCGGGAGGCCACCACCGTGCACTGGCACGGCCATCACCTGCCCGCGGCCATGGACGGGGGCCCGCACCAGGAGATCGCCCCCGGAGAGACTTGGAGCCCGCACTGGGAGATCGACCAGCCGGCCGCCACCACCTGGTACCACCCCCATCCGCACGGGCAGACCGCCGAGCACGTCTACCGCGGCCTGGCCGGCTTGTTCATTCTCGACGACCCCGAAACCCAGGCGCTGGAGCTGCCCGCCGAGTACGGGGTGGACGATGTGCCCCTGATCGTCCAGGACAAGTCCTTCGACGACGCCGGTCAGCTCGACGACACCGAACCGGCCTTCAGCCAGGTCGGGTTCCTCGGCGACACCCTGGTCACCAACGGCACCATCGGCGCCTACCACGAAGTGACCACCGAACAGGTCCGGCTGAGGATCCTCAACGGCTCCAACGCCCGGATCTACAACTTCGCCCTGCACGACGACCGCGACTTCGCCCTGATCGGCACCGACGGCGGCCTGCTACCCAGCCCGCACCGGACCGACCAGGTGCAACTGAGCCCCGGGGAACGCGCCGAGATCGTGATCCCCATCCGCCCCGGCGAACACGCCATGCTCCGCAGCGTCCCCGCGGATCTGGCCACCGACTTCTGGGCCCAGCGCATCTCCGGCGGCGACGACAACTTCGACGTCCTGCAGCTGCGCGCCGCCGACACCCTCGCTGCCTCCCCCGCCCTGCCCGACCGGCTCGCCCAGGCCCCTGACCTGGACCCGGACGAGGCCGCCACCACCCGCACCTTCCAACTGGGGGCCTCGAGCATCAACGGCAAGAACATGGACATGAGCCGCATCGACGAGGTCGTGGAGGTCGACACCACCGAGATCTGGGAGATCACCAACCCGGGCAACCTGCCGCACAACTTCCACGTCCACGACGTCCAGTTCACCGTGCTCGACATCGACGGCCGACCCCCGGGACCCGAGCTGGCCGGCTGGAAGGACACCGTCTACACCGCACCCGACAGCACCACCCGCATCGCGCTGCGCTTCACCGACCACACCGACCCACACCTGCCCTACATGTTCCACTGCCACCTGCTGCGCCACGAGGACCGCGGCATGATGGGACAGTTCGTCGTCGTGGAACCCGGCCAATCCCCCGGCACCCCGCCGGCCGGCGCACACCACCACTGAGACCACCCCGCCCAGGAGCGTGCGCCCCGGCTAGGCGAGGGCGATGTCGTACTGCACCGGCTGATGGCTGGGCCTGTCGTCGAATCCTGCATGTGATCGAGCGACGTCAAGGTTTTGACGACAAGCTTAGGGTGGCCGTAGGCGAATTGAGCGCGGGCGTGTTATCCCTGCCGGATCGGTTCTCTGAATACGACCGGACGGATGCTCGAGCCAGCGCCGCAGGAGGTCTTTTTCGTTGCCGCAGTCTTATCCTTCCGCCTTGACGCGATTACCTCCGTTCGCGTGGCGTGTCGTGACGGTGCCAGCGATTGTGCATGCGGTTTTGTTGACGGCCCTGTCGGATAAGTACGGGTATCACCGTGACGAACTGTACTTCCGGATGCTGCCTCCCGCATGGGGATATGTTGATCAGCCGCCGCTGACGCCGTGGCTGGTGCGGTCCTTCAGCCTGATCGCGGACGAAGCATGGGCGATTCGCATACCGGCGACCCTGTCGATACTTTTGGCGATGGGCACCGTTGTCCTGATCACTCGAGAGTTCGGGGGCGGGTCCTACGCGCAGGGTCTGTGCGCATGGGGCTTCGCATTCGGGGTCGTTCCTTTGAGCTTTGGCCACGTCATGCTGACTGCCTCCGTGGATTTGGTCTTCTGGCCAGCAGTTGTCCTCTGTGTGCTCCGGGCGCTGCTGCGAAACCGGCCGGTGTGGTGGGGTGTCGCCGGAGTCGTGGCCGGGATCGCGACGTATAACAAGCTGCTGATTGCCGGGCTACTGATCTCCCTGCTGATCGGGCTGCTCATCAACGGTCCCCGAAAGGTGTTCACCACACCATGGCCGTGGATCGGCGGTGTCCTCACCCTCGTCGTGGGAGCACCAAATCTGATCTATCAAGTCACGCACCATTGGCCGCAGTTGGCGATGGGTGCGGCGCTGAATGAGAACAACGCCGCGGACACCCGGATCGACATGTGGTGGTTCCTGCTGCTGACCCTCGGACCGCCACTGGCCCTGGTGTGGGGTGTTGGCTGGCTGGACCTGCTGCGCCGCCCCGCCTGGGCACCTGCCCGGTTCCTCACGACAGCGTTCGTCGTCCTTGTGGTCCTCACCTTCGCCGCCGGAGGACAGATCTACTACCCCGCGGGCCTGGTCGTCGTTCTCTTCGCCATCGGCTGTGTCTCAGCCACCGAGATCATGCACACGGCCGAACGGCGCCGAACGGTGCGCACCACGGTAGCTGTGAACGCTGCCGCCTGTGCGCTGACCACGCTGCCGATCATTCCCGTCACCCTCCTCGGGCTGACTCCCATTCCGGGGATCAATCAGCTCGCCCGCGAACAAATCGGGTGGCCGACCTATACCCGGCAAATCAGTGATGTCGCCGCCAGCCTTCCGGACCCCTCCGATATCACCCTGATAGCCAGCAACTACGGCGAAGCCGGCGCCCTCAACAGATACGGACCATCCTTCGGCCTGCCCGTGGCGCACAGCGGCCACAACGAGCTCTACCACCTCACCACGCCACCAGAAGACGCCCGAACCGTCATCGTCATCGGTGCACAAGCCGGAATCGCGCGACAACTTTTCCAGTCCTGTCATGAAGCTGCACGGTTGGACAACGGACTCGGCATTGACAATGAGGAACAGGGACAGCCCGTCTTGGTATGCCATCGCACACAGCCCTGGTCCACCATCTGGCCGCGTTTCCAGCACCTCAACTGACCCAGAATGCTTCTGGCGCCCCGCATCTGAACCAAAGGGGACTATCGACGCAATGAGCCCTCCTCATGGCCTCATGAGGCTCTGAGGCGTTGCTGCACTCTCCGATGGGGCACTGATCAGCTCCTTGTAGTTGTCCGGGCGGTCACTGGTCCGAAGGCATGTGCCGTAGTCGGTGTCCGAGCAGAAGGGACAGGGCCGCTGCGATGGTTGCCGTGGTCGAGAGCATGATCCATGCGGCTGTCGAGCGATCGGTGCTGAGCGCCAGGCCCGTGACTGAGACGCGTGCTCTCACCAACCGAGGAGCGCCAGGACGCCGGTGGCAGCCAGTGCGACTGCACCCGTCCACAGGACGATGGCGATGGCCTGCCAAAGGATGACCCACTGCTTCGGGACACCCGAGGCGACGAAGAACGCGGCGGTCAGCATGGTCGGGAGCGCGAGCGGCGCGAGGATGCTTGCCCCGGGGACGCCGAACCGGACCATCCATCGACGCAGGCGCGCACGGCCCTTCTCCCGCCTGGTCGGTCTCGCGTTCGGATCGCGCACATCGTCATCGGTCGTGGGCTGCTCCAGCGTGCTGCTCGAAGCGGTACCGGATGCATCACTGCCGAACACCGTTCCGGCACTGGCCTCGTGAAGGGGCGCGACGGCGACGAGACCATCGACCTGCGTCGCTCCACGCCAGGCGAGACCACGCTCACGGATACGGGACCCGAGGAACACCACGCCGATGACGCAGAGGATGTTGCCTGCTGCTCCTGCGATCGCCGCGACCACGGGGTTGATGCCGGCGATGATTCCGAGAGCCGCGGCCCCCTCGCCTTCGATGTAGGGGATCGCTGCGGCGACCGCGACGATCAGCGGCTGGAGGATCTCGGGCACCTGCTCGATGATGTTCTGCAGCCCCTCGTACGGATTGTTCATGTCGGTTCTCTCTTCGGCGTCTCGATGCGGCCCGATCGATCGACCAGCCACGTGAGAGCAGTCAAGACCGTGTGCTCACCACAGGGTCAAGCGCTGCTGTGCTTTCTCTCGGCTGGGGGGCATCGGGCTTGACCCTGTTCCCAGGACAGGGTTTTGAATGGTCTCGACCGCTGCTCCTGGACCGTCCGGAGGCAGCCCCACGATGGGAGCCCGTGATGGCCTGGAGCACACGTGAACTCGCGGAGCTCGCCGGAACGACGGTGAACACGATCCGCCACTACCACCGGTCCGGTCTGCTCGAGCCGCCCGAACGTATGTCGAACGGCTACAAGCAGTACGGCGCACAGCACCTCGTCCGGCTCCTGCAGATCCTCAGGCTCCGAGACCTCGGCGTACCGCTGGGGCAGATCGAGTCGGTGGGTGTCGGTGGGGAGACGCCGGGGGCGGCCCTGCGGGCGATCGATGCCGACCTGGCCGTGAGCATCGAACGGTTGCAGCGTGCGCGTGCCGAGATCCAGGCGATCCTGGCCGGGACGACGGCGACCGACGTGCCGGCCGGCTTCGAGAATGTCGCCGGGCGATTGTCGGCCCCGGACCGTGCCCTCATGCTCGTGTACACCCAGCTCTACGACGAATCCGCCATGGCAGACCTGAAGACGATGGTGGAGTCCGAGGCGGACGACGGGAGCGCGGAGTTCGACGCGTTGTCCGCCCAGGCCGGCGACGCACAGCGACAGCGACTCGCCGAGACGCTCGCCCCGCAGCTTGCCCAGCACCTCACCGACTATCCGTGGCTCACCGACCAGAAAGGGCGGATGTCGAAGGGACCGGCGATCACCCAGGAGGTGTTCCTCGCGACCGTCGTGGAGCTCTACAACGAGGCTCAACTGGATGTCCTCGGCCGTGCCAGCGTCATTGTGTCCGAGCAGCTCGGTGCACGATCCGAGTCGACACCTGACACCGACGCAACGGGAGATCACCATGAGTGAGCACCTCGACTCGCGCACCACCGACGGGGGCACAGCCCGAATGGCCGACGGGCCGCTGCTCGTCGAGGACGTGCTCCTGCTGCTCTTCCAGCCCGATTCAGGGACGATCGCCGGCGAGAACATCCTCTTCTATGTCCTAGGTGGAGCGGTCCTCGGCGACCTCGCGCTCACCGGCCGGGTGGAGGTGCACCAACACGGGCCGTTGAGCACGCGCGTGCACGCCGTGGGCGATGCGTCGTCGACCGACGATATCCTCGCGTCCGCGCTCTCCTACGTGTCGGAGAAGCCACGGAATCTGCAGACGATCCTCGCCGCGGTCGGCCCCAACCTGCGCGAGCCCGTGCTGAATCGCCTGATCGAGCGCGGCGACGTGAACCGTGAGCGGGGCAAACTGTTCGGCATCTTTCCCACGGCGAAGCTCACCCTCGGGAGCGAACGCCGAGCAGAACTGGTGATCAAGGTGCGTGCCGCGCTCATCGACGGCGAGAAGCCCGAGCCGCGGATCGCCGCGAGTATCGCGCTCCTCTCGGCCAGTGGCACGCTTCCCCAGTTCCACCGCGATATTCCGTGGAGCGGCGAAGTCTACAACCGCGGCAAGGAACTCGAGCGCGGTGACTGGGGCGCTACTGCGGCCTCTGACGCGGTGACCCGCACAATGGCCGCCGTCATCGCGAACTCGGTCATCGCGGCAGCGATCCTCCCACGGACGTAGCACCACGTAAGACCCGCACGATGAGATGCACAATCAGGGGAGCCCGGGATCTTGCGGTGGTTGCAAGAGTCCCCGCCGCGTGATGGCCGGTATCCGGCCATATGTAAAGCGCCCCCTTGGCATAGTGAGCGCTATGACTCTGCTCGACCGCCCGCTGACCTACCCGGAGATCGGCGCCACCGCAGGGCAGCTGCCCGACGGATACGACCATCTGCGGGTCCACCGGGTCATCGGCCACGGAAAGCCGACGTTCCACCGCGCCGCCGATCGATTGATGAGCTGGCAGATGCACCGAGAAGCCGGCCTGACCGTCGAGGCCAGCACACCCCGGGTCGAGCAGGGCAGCCGCGTTCGTCTGCGCCTGGGCCGGCACCTGCTGCGGATCTCCTTCGGCTGCCAGGTGGTCTACGTCGTGGAGGAAGAGCGCCGGCGGGGTTTCGCCTACGGGACCCTGCAGGGCCACCCGGAGCAGGGCGAGGAGAGGTTCTGCGTCGAATGGCGCGAGGACGACACCGTCGTGTTCACCATCACCGCCTTCTCCCGGCCGGGCACGTGGTGGTCTCGTGCCCTGGCGCCGATCAGCCATCGCCTGCAGCAGCGATACACCCGGCGATACCTCCACGCCCTGTAGCGCCCCGCCGAGACCTGGCGGATACGCGGCGCAAGGGAACATGCACTGCAATGCCAGTGGGTAGCCGTGTGTGCGTGATGATCGGGCGCACCTTGTTCCAGTCGACTACCTTTGTCGTTCCACCCCGCTCAGCTATCTCCACATCACCACCTGGAAGGACAGCTTCATGACTGTTGTCGTCACCGCCGTGTTCACCCCCGCCACCGGCTCCCGAGACCGGCTCATCGAAGCCTTGCAGCAAGCCATTCCCGCTGTGCACGAGGAACCAGGATGCCTGCTCTACGCGATTCACGACGCCGCGGACGAGTCGATCGTGATGATTGAAAAATGGGCCTCCGACAGCGACCTCGCAGCACACGCCGAAGGGCCCGCAGTCGCACGCCTGAACGACCTCATCGACGGACTGACCGCCAAGCCCGTCGTTGTCACCACCATGGCACCGCTGCCCGCCGGCACCCATGATCAAGGCGCGCTCTGAGAGCACTCATAGGCGCAGACGCACAGAGGAACCTCATGCGCACCGCTACATGACAGCGCTCCACCGACTCTCCATCAGCCCTGAATCAGGCTCCGCCGCAGCGTGCTGGCATGGCCGGGAAGCAGGCTCTAGAAGATGCCAGCCCAGAGGCCGGCCAGACCGCCGAGGATGCCCACGATGCCGGCCAACAGAAAGACCCCGGGGCCCAGGGCTGGATCAGCCCGGTATTGCGGGTGATCACGGGGTAAGGGTGTGCGTCGGGCAGCGTAGGCCTGAGCCAGCGCATGTCGCCGGAAGGCAAAGACCAGTCCGGTCAGGAGCATGACGCTGCCGATGATGATGGCTGGCCACCACATGGTGGGCTGTCCTTTCTCTGGTGCTGTGGACCGGACGAGGGCTTAGAAGGCTTCGGGGGGCAGGACGATGCCCAAGATGATGGCTGTCACGCCGATAAGCACACCGCCAATGCCCGCGACGAGCAGGCCGGCCGGTTTGGACTGACGCGCGATCTTCTCCCCCGCGCGCCCGAACATAGTCCGCTGCCCCTCCGCGATGCCCGAGGCAAGGCGTTTGCGGGCCACGATCGCGATGATGCCCATGGTCAGGGCCAGCACTCCGACGAAAATCGATCCCCAGTTGTCCGTGCCCATCAAGTCCCCCTTGTTCGAGCGCCTGAAGGACGCCGCCTCTTCGACGAATCGGTCCTGACCTCTCGGCCTTGCCCGCTCAGAAGCCGGAACGGTCACCCCTGCTCGTTGCAGGTCAGGTGTGGACCCATATTTGCATATGCGACCATCGTGCACACCGGAACCCTCACCGCAACGCGGTGGGCGGAGCAGTCAACCGAAGCTTCAGCAGTCCCTGATCTCATATCTGGTGCGGGCTCTATTAGCAGTGGGCGAGTCCCGTGTTCAGTAGGCTGGCGCCATGGACCTGGCGGCGATCCCTGATGACTTCAAAGGTTTGATCGCCCGGGCGCGGGCTGTCACCGTCGCGCGTCGGCTCTCCGAAACAGCGACCTGTGGGACGGTCGGTGCCGCGATGGAGACGGCAGCAGGAGAAGTGTTCGTCGGTGTCTGCGTGGACACCTCTTCATCAGTCGGGTTCTGTGCTGAGCATGCCGCAGCGGCCGCCATGCTGACAGCGGGGCAGAGTCAGGTGGTTCGAATGGTTGCCGTCGACAATCATGGCCACGTGCTGGCGCCGTGCGGACGGTGCCGCGAGTTCATCTCGCAACTGGCGGGGGCGAACCTCGACACTGAGGTACTCGTCGGGGGCCAGCACGTGGTGAGCTTGCGCGACCTGCTGCCGTACAGGTGGCTCAAGAACTGACGGGTCGCCTACCACCCTGAAACACCGGGCAGGCCCGGCCTCAGGGAGTTTGGGGCGCCTCAACTCCCCTGGTGTCACTTTTCCCAGCAAGGATGGACATTTGAGTGACATGGTTACTTTTCAGCGCGTGCGATGATCCAACCTCTACTGAATCCGTCACGGGGCAGGTTGCTGCGTGCCCGGTTACATCCTCTCGGGTGCGGAAACGCCGAGGAGGTCGAGGCCGTTGGCCAGGACCTGCTGGGTGGCGTTGTTCAGCCACAGGCGCGAGCGGTGCACGTCCTGGACCGGGGCGTCTCCCTGGGGAGCGATGCGGCAGGCGTCATACCAACGGTGGTAGGTGCCGGCGATGACCTCGAGGTGGCGGGCGACGCGGTGTGGTTCCCGGAAGGTCGCCGACTGAGCGACCACGCCGGGGAACTGCCCGAGCGCGGCCAGCAGGTCACTCTCGGTGGGATGGTCCAGCGACCCCGCGTCGAAGCTGCTGGTGTCCACGCCGGCCGACACCGCATTGCGGGCGACGGCGTGGGTCCTGGCATGGGCGTACTGGACGTAGAACACCGGGTTCTCGTTGGTGTTCTTCTGCAGCAGCTGCGGATCGATGGACATCGCCGAGTCCGCCGAGGATCGGCCCAGCGAGTACCGCAGCGCATCCTTGCCGAGCCACTGCAACAGATCTCGCAGCTCGATGATGTTCCCGGCTCTCTTCGACAGGCGGGCTCCGTTCACGGACACCATCTGGCCGATGAGCACCTGGATGTTGTGCTCCATGTCGTCCCCGGCGCAGGCGGCAATGGCTTGCAACCGGCCGATGTAGCCGTGGTGGTCGGCGCCGAGCAGATAGATCTTCTCGGGAAACCCGCGGTCCTTCTTCGACAGGTAGTACGCCGCGTCGGAGGCGAAGTACGTGGGCTCACCGCTGGCCCGAATGAGGACCCGGTCTTTGTCGTCGCCGAAGTCGGTGGTGCGCAGCCAGACGGCACCATCGAGGTCGAAGACGTGTCCCTGCTCCCGCAGGCGGTCCACCGCCTGCCCCACCGATCCGCCCTCGTGCAGGGCCGACTCAGAGAAGAACACGTCGAAGTGCACCCCGAAGTCGGCCAAGGTCTCCTCGATGTCGGCCATCTGCGCCCGATAGGCCAGTTCCCGGACGATCGGCAGCGCCTCATCATCATCCATGTCCGCCAGCTCCGGCCGGGCAGCCAGAGCCTGGCGGCCAAGATCGGCGATGTACTCCCCCGGATAACCGCCCTCCGGGACCGGTCGGCCCTTGATGGTGACCAGGACGGAGGCGGCGAAGGTGTTCATCTGCGTTCCGGCATCGTTGATGTAGTACTCCGCCGTCACCGCCGCACCGCTGGCGCGCAGCACACGCGCGATCGAGTCGCCCAGTGCGGCCCAGCGGGTGTGGGCCAGGTGCAATGGCCCGGTGGGATTCGCCGAGACGAACTCCATGTTGATGGTGTGGCCCGCCAGGGCGTCGTTGGTGCCGTAGGCGGACCCTGCCTCGACGATGGTGCGGGCGAGCTCGCCCGCCGCGCCGGCGTCCAGGGTGATGTTGAGGAAGCCCGGGCCGGCGATGTCGACGTTCTTGACGCCGTCGATGCCGGCCAGTCGGTCGCTGAGGACCTGGGCGAACTCGCGCGGATTCATCCCCGCCTTCTTGCCCAACTGCAGGGCGATGTTCGTGGCCCAGTCACCGTGCTCCCGGTTCTTCGGTCGCTCCACACGCACCTCCGACGGGAGGTCGACATGGAGGTCACCGGCCTCGACGGCGGCCTGCAAAGAAGCGGAAATGGCGGCGGATAGTTCCTCTGGAGTCACCCGTGAAGCATAACGCCGCGGTCTCGAGCGCCCTGATCTCCCTGACATGGTGGCTACCGGTGCGCGACGGCGACATACACCACTTCCTAAGACACCGGCGCCACGTCCGGCGGGAAAGGCAACTGCAGCAACGGCACACGCACCGCTCCACAGATGGCTGTGCCCCGCCCCTGATCGCTATGTGCGGGACCCCAAGGCGGAACGGCGCTCTCGTAGGGCGAAGGCAACGCCGCCCAGCGCACCGCAGAAGCCCCCGTACGGAGCAAGTAGCGCCCCGACGAACAACCATCCGCCATCGTGGACGAGGTCCAGGAACCAGAACGGCACGAACAGGGCCCCACCGGCCAAGGTCATCACCGCGATACGCACGGTGGTGGGCAGTTCATAGTCGGCACTTGCCGCCCAACAGGGATCCCACACCACTTGGGTCCAGACCCCGCCCACGACGGCCAGCATTGCCCACATGCCTAGCCATTGCCGCCATGACACTTCTCCTGCGGACATCACTGCGACGAGAAGACCCGAGGCGAGGAGGGTCAGGAGTTGGAACACGAGGTACACGCTGGTCGGGTGCACGCGCATCACTCGTCGCACCCAGCACCGGCCTTTCCGTAGATGCTTTCACTGTACGAGCCGCCGCCTCGCAGGGGCCGGAGGCGCTTACTGCATGTCTCACCACGCCCCTCCACGGTGAGAAGAGCCCTCGTTAGGCCCAGTGCCTGCTCTCGGTGCCAGAACATGGGCGGGACCTAACGAGGCATCACTAGGGAACCCCAACCGCAATGCCCGAGGTGTGGCCCTTCCATCGTGGCTCCGCCGTGATTGCCGTGGGACCACGACTATGTGGATGGTGGGCAGTGCCGGGCGGTGATAGGTCTGTCAGTAGGCCCTCGCCCGGAGGGATTGCCCAGATCGCTCAACCGCAAGGAGTCCGACGATGCGGCAGGCCCAGCTCTGCTTTGCGTGCAACAGCCGGTGGATCCAGTGAGAGCTGCCGCCCTCGTCTACGCAGGGTTGCTGATCCTCGGCGCGCTGGGTGCCGTCGCTGTGAGCGTATACAACCAACTCGGATCATTTGTCGGCTTCAACGTGGTCCTACTCATGGGCGCCGTGGTCTTCTTCGGGGCACAGAAACAAGGGCAGGGCCCATCCGGGAATGCGGGTGGTGGAGCAACTGCCGCCAGACCAGGGCGGCCTGGCGTCGACGGATCCTTCCGCCGGTTTGCTCTCGCTCTCACCGGGGCCAGCGTCGGCATCGCCCTGGCCATGTTCGCGCTCATCGAGGTATCACGGTTCCAACACCCCACGGGGTTCCCCTTCCTGCCGGCCGGAATCTTCCTGCTCGGATGTGGATTGGCTTTCCTCGGCGCAGCCCTCCTCGTCGTCGACGCCGTGTACTTCCACCGCACCGGACGCCGCTTCTAAGGAACCCCTACTGCATCCCTGCACGCAATGATCACCGTCCTCCCGCCGCCAGGATCGTCCGTGCCCGGGAGGTGAAGACGACTCAAGAACACGAAGGAGACCCCCGCGCGGAAACCCGAATCAATATTCACCACAGCTGAGGCCTCATATTTAATTAGCCTTGTTTTTGCTGCTGTCTATATTTTCGCCACTCCATAAGCACGGGGAACCACGATATAACCAACACCGCAGCACAAAACAATATAACAAGCCAGGGAAACACTTCCCTGGCTGCCATGATATTCCAGACGATCGTGACAACTAAAAGAAAAGTCCCATATCCTGCGATAACTAAGGGAAAGCGACTCGGCTTCAAGATACCCCCACCGTTCCACCCCCACTAAAATTTTGGCTCATGAGCCTGCCAACTCCTGCTTTCCCCACTCCGACGGGGTGCTCCAGGCAATATGCAAGCGACACACACTCCCATTCTTTAAGCATCCTGACACACGGCAGCATCGCGCACAGTCCCCTTTTCGGCTCCGCTGGGCGATCATTTGGGGCTCCCCCGACTTCGTCCGATGCGAGGAACCCCAACTGCACCGGATAGGCCGTCCCCAGGCGCCTCCTGTTGTCGTCTCTTCTGGCCTCAGTCGAAGGGCAAGGGGTGCGGTAACGTCCACACCAGTACATTTGCTGGAGTGAACATGTGGTGGCGTCAGCCCCATGAACGGGGGCAGCCATGACATCCATCGCGCTACTTGGGGCCGTGGCCGTCATGGTGCTCGCTCTGTCCGTGGTCTACGCCCGCGGCATGGTCGCTCGACGCCTGGCTTCCACTGCAGATGCTGCTGGTCCGCTGGCCGCGCAACTGGTGGTGGCCTCGATCTTCACGGCCACGGCGGCGGTGGCCGCGGCGATGACGCTCATGCTGTTCACCGCACTGGATGACTCCCAGCCTGTGTGGGTGACGGTCGGCTTCCCGGTGGGAATCAGCCTGATCCTCACCGTGGGCGCGGTCATGGCGCGGTTCTTTGCCGGGCGGTTGGGTGAGGCGATCTACACCGCTTTCAACGGCCCCGCCCGCCCCGAGGAGAACCCGTCCATGTACGCCGCGGCCGCTGGCCGCTGGTGGTGGATCTACGCTGTGGCCGCGATCTTGCCGCTGACCGTGCTGCTCGCCGGCCTGAGCTCATGAGCAGAGCGACCATCATGCACAGTCACGGCCACCGTGTCGTGCCGGCCCATCATTGGAGGTGAACCCGTGAACGCGAAGACGCACATCATCATGACGTTCTCCGGGTTCCTGGCCATGGGTGTCTTCACCCTGGTCGTTGTCCTGTTGGGCCTCGACTGGAGGGGCGGCAACGAGGGCATTTGGTGGTTCTTGTTCGCCGGGTCCGTGATGACTTTCGCGATGCACCTCATCTACAAGAAGAGGCTGCCCATGGCGAAGTGGGGCATGAAATCTGTGCTGGCCTTCGATCGCCACAGCACGATCGAGGAAGCGGTCGACCTCTGCCAGAAGTACTCGTTTCTCCTGCTCATCGCCTCCATCGTTCTCCTACTTGCAGGGATTGCCTCGCTGTTTATCTACTAACCTCAACTGCAATGCCCGGGATGCGGCCGCCCAGTAGCGGTACCGCCATAGTCACGGTGGGACCACGACTATGTGGCTAGTAGGCGGAAGTGGGCGCTGATAGTTCTAGAAGACAGGCCCCCGCCCCAGGAAGGTTATTCGAATAGATCTCCTTTGAGGAGTCCAACGATGCGGAAGCAGGCGCAGCTCTGGTGCACACGCAGCGCCCGGCGGGCCCGATGAGAGCGATTGTTCTCGTCTACGCCAGCCTCCTGGTCGTGGGTGCACTGGGCGTCATCGCCATGGGCGTCTACAACCAAACAGGGTTCGTCATCATCACAGGTGTTGCCTTGCTCATGGGTGCTTTGGTCTTTTTCTGGGCGCTGAAACAGGGGCCACGCTCATCCAAGCCCTCGGGTGATTGGACACATGCCATTAAGGCGATCTTGACGGACCTCACCGGATCCGCCCGCCACTTCGGCCTGACCCTCACCGGGGCCGGTGTCGGTGCCGCCCTGGCCATGTTCGTGCTCATGGAAGTCTCGCGTGCCCAAGATCCGACGGGGGTCCCAATTCTCCCGGCCGGCATCTTCATGATCGGATCCGGATTGGCCTTTCTCGGCTCCATCTTCGTCGTCATCGACGCCGTACATTTCCGCCGCACCGGACGCCCCTTCTAGGGAACGATCAACGCATCAATTCGCCGTCTCAAGCTTGACGTGCCGCCGAGGTCGACGGGCCTTCGGCGGCGGCATTCCACATACACGCACGCCAGTCGCGGTACGCGCAAGAGGGGACAGCGCCGACACTGCCCTGCCAAACCTCAGCTGGTTAGCTATAGATACCTGATTTTTCTGACCTAGAGAAAGTACGAGGACCGATCCGTGCGCCCTGAGAAAGAACCGCTCTGGACAGCGTCGCTTCGGTCCCGCGCGAAGTGGTCGGCTTTCCTCTATATGATTCCTATCCTCGTGTTTCTTGTCATCGGTATCATCACTGGCCACCGAATGGTTCTCATTGGTGGCGTCCTGGCTCTCATCGGAAATATCGGCTACTTCGTCGCTATGATGCGGGATACGCGCGACGATCCCTAAACTCGAGCTACGGCGCTAAACCAGCTCAGACGCCTCGGTGTAGGCAAATCAACCCTCGTCACCCCATGCCGCATGCGACGTGCTTTAAAGGGACCTCAAGCGGTCCCGGATGCGCCCGCGCGGAGCTCAGGCAACCAGAGGTGGTTGCCATGCCCGTTTACCCCGCGCGATGAAATGCCCGCTCAGGTGCCTCATTCGCATCATGGTGTCCACAGGCAACGAAGGTCTCAGATGGTCGTCGCCTGCGGGAGCTCTCGGATCCGCCGGTACAAGGTCGCGCGAGACATGCCAAGGTCCCGGGCGACTTGGGTGGCCGGCTCCCCGGACTCGATCAGCCTCAACGCGTTGCGGATCTGGGAGTCGGTGAAGGTCTGTCGGCGGCCGCCGAGGTCCTTGCCGGCGGCCCTCCGCTTGGCCACCGAATCGGTGATCCGCTCTCGCTTGATCTCCAGCTCCATCTGCGCCAGAGCCGCCATGACGGTGAACACCATTGAGCCCATCGGAGTGGCGGTGTCCACGTCTCCCCCACCCAGGTTGAGCACCCGCAGCCCGGCACCTCTACCCCGCAGTGCTTCGGCGAAGGTCAGCATGTTCTGCGTCGAGCGGCCCAGCCGGTCCAGCGTGGTGATCACCAGCGTGTCGCCCTCCTCGAGCGCAGCGACCGCCCGGTCGAACTGCGGACGCGACGCACGACCTCCAGACACTCCACTGTCGACATAGACGTCATCGCGCCGCACGCCGGCATGCAGGAGGTCAGACACTTGGCGGTCGGCATCCTGCTGCCGCGTCGACACCCTCGCGTACCCGATCAGTTTCCCCATGTCCACCTCATCTGTCTCGCAACTGACGTTGAGTATCAGATTCTAGGGCCATGGATAAAGCACAAGGATGCGAGACACCCCGATTCGCGGAAACATGCGGGCGCAAATTTCTCGGACGAGACGTCTCGCATCCCATGGCGTGAGAAACGAGTCGCTGTCATCTTGTTCAGTTTGCTTCCTGAGTGATCAGCTCAGTGGTTACTCTGGAATATTGCCGACGGGGTTCCCTCCCGACCCGGCGTCGCCGCCCAGCCCCGGCCGTCCCGATCCTTGACCTGTAAACTGGAAAAAGGCATGACATCCTCTGTCTCCGGGGCTCTGGCAGTCGAATTGCGCCCCCATTCCCCGCCCACTGGATCGCCACCTACTACCCCATGGTGGAGACTCCCGCCGGCCGCTGGGCCGACGTCACCTGGGTCCTGCATCAATGCCGGATACCCCCTCCCGCTTCTGTTGCACTGCCTCGGGCGCAATGGCTGGAGCTGCGCAGCCCCGATCCGGGTCACCACGGTTACGCCAACCACCCTGCGTGGAGGGAGGTCCTGGTGAGCGGCTACGCGGCAGCGCTGGCCGTTTACATCGCCGAGGCCGATGACGTTCCCGCACCGACCCAGCAGGACCAGCAGCCTCGAGCCGGTACGGTCGTCGTCCCGGCCGGACAGCTCTCGGAGTGGGTGCTCGAGGACCTCGACGAGGAGACCATGCAGATTCCCAGGTGACCCTGCCGTTGGCCATCCCGTCATCACCGCCTTCACCCCCCTTTACCAGCCCTGCACTGGCCAACATGCTTGGGTGTGCCCTGTGGGATCGGTGCCACCACCACCTCGTGATGAGCAAACCTGTGCGGCGGGTCAGTAGGTGATGAGGTCGTGGGCGGCGCGGTCGAGGACATTGCGCTGGAGGCGGGACAGGTGCAGGGCCTCGTACAGGTAGGCCTGTATCTCCACCTCCCCGGCGTCGCGCCCGAGGTCGTAGTGGTGCCGGCTTGAAGCAGGGGACGGTGGTTCCACCGCCGTCCCGGACGCAGTGCCCGGAGCGTTCCGAGCCACGCGCTGCCCCCTGTCAGGTCCGTGCTGCTGCGGCCGGCTCACTACCCTCCCCTGGTGAGAAGGACAAGAGGCGTCCGGTCGTGGTGCTCCCCCCACGAGGCAGGCGCTCGGAACGACCCGGCCGCCGCCTGCCGTTCAGCACCACCACGAATCCCGTGGGGTGCTGGGGTTCAATTGCTGATGGCCGGGGCGGCGCAGATGTAGGTGGTCTCCAGCGCCTGGGCGGCAAGAAACCGGCCGGTGTCGGCGCGGGTGATCGAGGACCCCACCACGTCGCGGTGGGTCATGCCGACGTGGCGGACCCCGCGTACCGGTCCGTCCGTCAGCGGCGCGTGGCGCACGAGCGTCCAGCTCAGCGCGGAGGAGGCGATGGCATGGAAGTCGGCGGCCGCCTCCTGGCACAGCTGGGGGCACCAATCGCGCCAGAGCAGCCGGGCGGTCCGCCGCCAGGTGTCCGGGTAGCGGGTGTGGTCGACCAGGGTCGCCGGCTGCAGACCGATGTACCGGGTGCGCCCGTGGCCGGCCATGCTGTCCACGATGGCTCGGGTCGCGTCCACGGTGGGGTTCGGCCGCCGTCGGCTGCGTGCGGCGCACAGTACGTCGATGACCAGCTCGTTGTCCGCCACAGCCTCGTCGATCACGGCCGCATCCAACGGGTCCCCGACGCGCAGGTGCACCCGGTCTGCCCACTCCGCCGGTGCCTGGGCCGGATCAGTGAGCACGGCGCTGACCCGGTGTCCCCGGAAGACGAGGTCCGTGACGGTCTCACGTCCGACGTCCGTGTCCGCACCGAACACCACGACCTTCACCGAGTGTCCCACCCGGCACGTGCCGCCCGGTCGGTGCCGCTGAGCAGAACGCCCCCGGCCCGCGGCCGCTGGTCGGTGGTTGCCCCTGGTTCCGGCAGCACGAGCTGCACCCGCCCCCCAGGACGATCGCGGCACTGCTGGTCGATGCCGGCGCGCAACAGCGTCACGGCCGCCGGTTCTGGGGGATCGCCCGCGGTGAGGTCGACGAGGACCTCCGCGGCGGGGGTGAGGGTGCGAGCCCGCTCGATGACCGGGTGCAGGGCCTGTTGGTTGGCGGCGCTCAGGCACCCGGTGACGATCAGGCGCAGGTGCCGGCCGTCGAGGTCCACGCGCACCAGCACAGAGAGTTTGGGGTCGGACACAGCAGATCTTTCACGGCGGTCCCCCGGGACGAGGGAGGGTGGGGCCGGCTGTTCGACCACGTCACAGCCTAGACCATTCCCGACGCGACAGCCGGGGAACGGATCTGCTCGGACATCTCCCTGCACCAGTGATCGGGGACGCCGTGCCGGTCCGGGTGCTGCTCCGGCGGATCCTTGCTGGCGTATCGTTGAGGACGAGGGGCGGCCGAGCACTGTGGGTCCCCTGCACGGGGTGACCCCCTGGCTCGCGCGTCCTGCAGGGGCCCGGAATTGCCCGACCGACCGGGGAGCCCCCAATGGAACCCACCACCGCCGCTGCGGCCACCGACCTGACCCCGGTCTTCGCACGCATCCAGGGCATGCTGCTGAGCCAGGAATCCGCCCAGGCCGCCGCCGCCCAGCTCGCCCAGGCGGCCCGAGACCTCATCGGCTCCGCGGCCGGGGCCGGGGTCTCGCTGATCGACGAGACCGGACGCCGGACCTCCACCGCGGCCACCGACACCCTGGTGGAGACCGCCGACACCGCCCAGTACGAGCTCGGGCTCGGCCCGTGCTTGAGCGCCTGGGCCACCGAGTCCGTCCAGCGCCTGGAGGACACCGCCGCGGACACTCGGTGGCCGGAGTGGTCCCGCACGGCGGCCGGGGCTGGGATCGCTTCGGTGCTCAGCGCCCCGGTGCTCTACCGGGACAACTGCCTGGGGGCGATGAAGATCTACGCCACCACGGCGAACGCGTTCAGCGCCCGGGCGGAGCAGCAGCTGGTACTGCTGGCCTCCGCCGCCGGCACCCTGCTCGGGGCGGCCCAGGGCAGTGACGCCCCGCAGCGGCTCAGCGCCTCGCTGCAACAGGCCATCACCAACCGCACCGCGGTGGAGACCGCCACCGGGATGCTGATGGAACGCCACGCCACCGATCACGAGACCGCCCGGCGGATGCTGATCGACGCTTCCCAGGTCCAGGGCCGGCCGCTGGCGCAGATTGCGCGCCGGGTCGTGGAACGAGCCGTGGACACGACCGGCTGAGGAGTGCGGTGGCGATGGACGACAGTGCTGCAGGCCGCCAGCAGGCCCACCTGGTGCGCCAGGCCCTCGAGGCCGCCGGGATCGAGGTGGGGCAGCTGTGGGTGCACTACTTCAGCATCGGCGGTGACGCCGGGGAGATGGAGGTCGACGCCTTTCTCCACCACTCCCTGACCCTGCCGGTCCTGCAGCGCGATCTGCTGGCACATGCCACCAACGAGCTCCTGGACGAGCAGCGGCCCCGGCGGATCCCGCAGACCTCGGACATGCTCGACCGCGACGACCAGGACGGCACTGGGCAGGACGAGCACCGCACTCGGGACCAGGACAGCGCAGAGGAGTCCTGACGCACCTCTGCACGAGCAGGTGACCTCAGCGGTCCCGGGACCGCGGTGCAGAACGGGCGGGCCGGCGCGGCAGGGAGAGTTCCCCGGTCTCGACGACCTCGGTGGCGAGCTCGGCCAGCTTCCGGTTGCTGTCCTGACTGGCCACCCGCAGCAGTTCGTGGGCCTGGTCCCGGGTGAGCTTGTGCTGGGCCATCAGCACCCCGATCGCGGTGCCGATCTCCCGGTTGGACCGCAGCGCGGCCTCCAGGTTCTCGGCCCGATGCCGGCTCAAAGCCATGGACACCGCCCACGCGGCGTGCGTGGCCAGCAGCGTGCCCGCCCACTGGGTGTGCTCGTCGAAGGCGTCGGTGACGTCGGAGTAGAGGTTCAGTCCCGCGATCAGCTCCGGATCCGCCACCAGGGTCAATCGGTAGGCCAGCGCGCTGCGCACCCCGAGCTCCTCTGCGACGCGGGCCCCGTACACCGGCCACCGGGGGTCGTGGGCCAGATCCGCTGAGCAGTGCACGCTGTCCTCCAGCACGGTGTCCACGCACGGGCCCGCACCCAGCTCGTACTGCAGCGCGTCCGCCGCGCACGCCGTCTCCGCGGTGGTGGCCAGGGTCCGGAACCTCCCCTGGCCCAACGTGGTGATGCTCGCCCACCGCGCCCCCGGCAGCGCCTCCACCGCGTACTCGATCACCGCTTCCACGAGGGTGTCGGCCGATGCATTGCGCAGCTGTTCCCCCAGGCCCACCAGCGCATCGGCGATCTCGGTCAGTCCGACGGGGTCGGCCTGCGACGTCCGGTCCGAAGAAGCCATGACTACCCCCAAAAAATACCCGGTGGCGACCACGCACCCTGGATCCGCTGCGCCTCACTGATGAAGCACTCCCCGAGTCTATCCATCCCGGACACCGCCACAGCGTGACCGCCGTCGTCCGCGCGCTCGACGGCACATGCCCGGCCGTCGAAATCCGCGCACAGCCCCACCTCCCGTTGCGGGGCAGGGTGCTACGACGTCGGGGGCCCGCGGCGATCCCCGTGCCCCGGTGTCGAAACTGTTGCGACCGCGTGCCGACCGTTGGTGTTCCGGTTCGGCCGGACGAGAGGTCCTGATGACGGGCTCAGATCCAGAGACGCGGCTGCAGGAGCATCGTGACCGGCATGGACCCGAGCAGCCGCCGTTCCTGTGCGAACGTGGTCCGTTCGTCGAGGAAGTCGAGGACGAGATCAGCATCGCCGGAGGTGAACGCGGCTTTCATGAAGTGCACCGCGTGTTCCGGGTCGTGTTCCCACATCTTGAGCAAGGGCCTGTCGTACCAGCGGAAGCGTGGGGACGGCCGGGGAGCGTCAGGTGACCCGGTGGAGGCCAGCGTGGAGGCGAGGTGCTGGGTCTGACGAAGGATCCGGGTGAAGCCGTAGCCTGTGGTGGCCTTGACGGCCCCGGCGGGACATCCGGTGCGCACATGGCGGCCGCGGGGAGAGCGGGGGCGGATGCCCAAGGGGATGGATCCTCGCTCCACGGACAACGACGAGTACTCGTTCACACCCCAGACTTGGCGCAGGTAGTCCGACGTTGCCTGTTCGAACGAGAATTCCGGGGTGGGGGTCCTCCCCGGCATGATCCGGGTGACTTCGACGACGGCTTCTCGGGCTGAGAGCGGCAGGACGCAGTGGAAGTGCACGGGGTGGTGCTCACCGGACCGGAAATCGATGAAGGTGGCGATCGACGGGTCGAAGGAGTCGTGCGCAGTCCGCACCCGACGGACCTCACCCGACATGAGCAGTGGTGCCCTGATGCCGGTGGGGGGCAAGGTGCTGTCGAAGCAGTGGGACGCCGTGACGAGCCGGCCGTCGGAGAGGGCCGCGTCCACCGAGTCGGCACGGGCCCGTACTCGTGAAACTCGTGCGTCAAGCCGGGTGATCTGGGGGTTGGCATCGATGACGTCGTCGAGGCATCGGAAAACGGCCCGGGACGAGGTGAGGCACAGGCGGTGGCGCTCGAGCGGCAGCACCCGCTGGGCAGGTCCTGCGTCAACCGCGAGGCTCGTGAACGTGGCTGCGGGCGTCAGGGGCAACGGGAGGGCGTCGTCGTGCCAGTAGATCAGGGAGCGGTGCGGGTATCGATCTCCGGCGTCGTCGATGATGAGGATCCGCGCCCCGGACAGCGCTGGTTCCCGGCTCAGGAAGAAGGCGAGGCTGCGCCCGGCAAGTCCACCGCCGGCAATGACGACGTCGTACTCCCCCGCTGGGTGGGTCATGAGCAAGTCACTCCTTCTCCGGACGCAGGCATCTCTGCGGCCACTCCCGAAACCGTCAGTGACCCTCGGGGCGATGTCCAGTCTGGCCGATCCGTCAGGGGTCGTCGACGTCGTCATCGGCGGCGACACCCGCGTCCACACCCGTTGCACCGGGAGGCTAGTCTTGGTCGCACCCGTCCGCCCACCACGACAGAAGCCGGCCCTTGGACAACCCACTCCTGCGCCCCAGCCCGCTCCCCTACGAGCTGCCCGACTTCGGGCGGATCGAGGAGGAGCACTTCCTGCCGGCCTTCGAGGCGGCGATGGCCCAGGACCTCGAGTGCGTGCGGGCGATCCTGGCCGACCCGGACCCGCCCACCTTCGCCAACACCATCGAGGCCCTCGAGCGCGGGGGCCTGGCCCTGGACCGGGTCGAGTCGGTCTTCTTCACGCTGACCGCCGCGCACAACACGGAGGGCATCCAGCGGATCTACCAGGAGCTCGCCCCGCGGCTGTCGGAGCACAAGGCGGACTTCACGCTCAACAAGGAGCTCTACGCCCGGGTCCGGCGGGTGGACCGCACCGACCTGGAGCCGTGGCAGCGGCGCGCCCTGGACGAGTACGTCTCCTGGTTCGCGAACTCCGGCGCGGAGCTGACCCTGGACGACCAGCGGCGGCTCCGGGAGATCAACGACGAGCTCTCGGAGCTGAGCATCGGCTACGGCAACGACCTGATCCGGGAGGTCAACGCCTCCGCCGTGGTCGTCGACGACCCCGCGGAGCTGGACGGGCTGTCCCCCACGGACGTCGAGGCCGCCGCCTCCGCGGCCGCCGAGAACGGGATGCCGGGCCGGTACCTGCTGACGCCCTCGCTGTTCACCGTGCAGCCCGTGCTGTCGGTGCTCACGGACCGCGCGGTGCGCCGGCGGATCCACCTGGCCGCCGTCAACCGCGGCACCGGCGAGCACGGCGGCGAGGGCTCGCAGAGCCGCACGGACCTGGTTCCCGTGGCCGCCCGGATCGCCCGGCTGCGCGCGGAGCAGGCCGGGCTGCTCGGCTACCGCAGCCACGGCGACCACGTCATGGCCGGGAACACGGCCCCGTCCCAGGAGGCGGTGCACGAGATGCTGGAGCGGATCACCGGCCCCGCCGTGCGCAACGCCCTCGAGGAGCGGGCGGAGCTCGAGCAGCTGGCCGGGCACCCGATCGAGGCGTGGGACTGGCCGTTCTGGGCCGAGCGGCTGCGCCGGGAGCGCTACGCGGTGGACGCCTCCGCGCTGCGGGAGCACTTCGAGCTGGAGTCCGTGCTGGAGCACGGGATCTTCCGCACCGCCCGGCAGCTCTACGGGCTGGTCTTCACCGAGCGTCCCGACCTGGACGGCTACCTGCCGCAGGTGCGGGTGTGGGAGGTCACCGACGAGGCGGGCCGCGGCGTGGGACTGTTCCTGGGCGACTGGTTCACACGGCCCACCAAGCAGGGCGGCGCCTGGATGGGATCGCTGGTGCACCAGAACCGGCTGACCGGTCAGCGCCCCGTCGTCGTCAACAACGCGAACTTCACCCGGCCGCCCGCGGGCAGGCCCAAGCTGCTGACCCTGGACGAGGTGGTGACGGTCTTCCACGAGTTCGGCCACGCGCTGCACGGGCTGCTCTCCGACGTGCACCTGCCCTCATTCTCCGGGACGAAGGTGCCGCGGGACTTCGTGGAGTACCCCTCCCAGGTGCACGAGATGTGGGTGCTGCACCCGGAGGTGCTCCGGCACTACGCCCGCCACCACCGCACGGGCGAGCCGATCCCCGAGGAGACCCTCGCGGGCCTGCGGGAGGCCTCCGCGCACGGGCAGGGCTACCGGACCGTCGAGTACCTCGCCTCGACCTACCTGGATCTCGCATGGCACGGGATCGAGGACCCCGCCGAGCTGCCGGACCCCCGGACCGTGGAGCAGGAGGCGCTCGCCCGCGCCGGGGTGGACGTGGACGGCATCGCCCCGCGCTACCGGACCGGGTACTTCAAGCACATCTTCGCCGGCGGCTACTCCGCGGGCTACTACTCCTACATCTGGTCCGAGATCCTCGACGCCGACACGGCGCAGTGGTTCGCGTCCCGCGGCGGACCGACCCGGGAGAACGGGCGGCGCTTCGCCGCGGAGGTGCTCTCCCGGGGCAACGAGACCGCCCCGATGGAGGCCTTCGAAGCCCTGCTGGGACGCCGCCCGCACCTCGGCGCGCTGCTGGAGCGGCGCGGACTCCAGCCGCGGGAGGAGTTCGTCCACCGGCGGCGCGGTGCTCCCGCCCAGGACGCCCGCGGCTGAGCGCCGCGGCGCCCGGGGGCGGACGCCCCGGGTGTGACGACGACGCGGATCAGGCCGCGGGCCAGGCGTCGGCGATGTCCTGGCGGGTGTCCCCGAGGGTCTGCATGATGGCCTTGGTCCCGGCGAGGACCGGCATGAAGTTGGCGTCCCCGTTCCAGCGCGGGACCACGTGCTGGTGCAGGTGCCCCGAGAGGGAGCCGCCGGCCGCGGCCCCCAGGTTGATGCCCACGTTAAAGGCGTGCGGGGACGCGACGCCGCGGATCGTGGCGACCGCGGTGCGGGTCAGGTCCGTGAGCTCCCGCAGCTCCGCCGGCTCGAGCTCCGTCAGATCGGCCACGTGCCGGTACGGGCAGACCATGAGGTGGCCGGGGTTGTACGGGAAGAGGTTGAGGATCACGAAGCAGTGCTCGCCGCGGTGGACGATCAGCGACTCCTCGTCCGCGCGCTGCGGGCCGTTGCAGAACGGGCACCCGGGGTCCTCCCGCACGGACGGGTCCTCGCCGCGCACGTAGGCGAGCCGGTGCGGGGTCCACAGCCGCTGGAAGCTGTCGGGCACCCCGGGGATCTCGAACTCGTCCTGGCGGATCCAGTGGTGCGGGGGCCCGGCGTCGGGCGCCGTACCGGTCACTGCCCCACCCCGGCCGTCTCCGCGGCGGCGAGGGGGTCCTCGGCGGCGGCGGCCGTCGGCTCCTCGTTGATCCGGCGCTGGACGTGCGCCACGATCCGCTCCACGGCCTCGCCGACCGGGACGCCGTTGTCCTGGGAGCCGTCGCGGAAGCGGAAGGACACGGCGTTCGCCTCGGCGTCCTCCCCGCCCGCGATGAGCACGAACGGGACCTTCTCCTTGGAGGCGGTGCGGATCTTCTTGGGGAACCGGTCCGAGCCGGCGTCGAGCTCCACGCGCACGCCGCGGGCCCGCAGCGTGTCCACCACGCCCTGCAGGTAGTCGTTGAAGGCCTCGGCCACCGGGATGGCCACGACCTGGACGGGGGCCAGCCACGCCGGGAACGCCCCGGCGTAGTGCTCCACGAGCACCCCCATGAACCGCTCCACGGAGCCGAACAGGGCGCGGTGGATCATCACGGGCCGCTGCCGGGTGCCGTCGGCGGCCTGGTACTCCAGGTCGAAGCGCTCCGGCAGGTTGAAGTCGAGCTGGATGGTGGACATCTGCCAGGTCCGTCCGATCGCGTCCTTGGCCTGCACCGAGATCTTCGGGCCGTAGAACGCGGCGCCGCCGGCGTCCGGGACCAGGTCCAGCCCGGACTCGGCCGCGACCTCGGCGAGGGTGTTCGTGGCCTCCTCCCAGAGCTCGTCCGAGCCCACGAACTTCTCGGGGTCCTTGGTGGAGAGCTCGAGGTAGAAGTCGTCCAGCCCGTAGTCCTTGAGCAGGTCCAGCACGAAGCCGAGCGTGGTGGTCAGCTCCGCCTTCATCTGCTCCCGGGTGCAGTAGATGTGGGCGTCGTCCTGGGTCATGCCCCGCACCCGGGTCAGGCCGTGCACCACGCCGGACTTCTCGTACCGGTAGACCTGCCCGAACTCGAACAGGCGCAGCGGCAGCTCCCGGTAGGAGCGGCCCCGGGAGCGGAAGATGAGGTTGTGCATCGGGCAGTTCATGGGCTTCAGGTAGTAGTCCTGGCCCTGCTTGGTCAGCTCCCCGGTCCGCGGGTCCCGCTCCTCGTCCACGTGCATCGCGGGGAACATGCCCTCGCGGTACCAGTCGAGGTGGCCGGAGACCTCGTAGAGGTGGCCCTTGGTGATGTGCGGGGTGTAGACGAACTCGTAGCCGGCCTCCGTGTGGCGCTCCCGGGAGTAGTCCTCCATGGTCTTGCGGATGATCCCGCCCCGGGGGTGGAACACCGGAAGGCCGGAGCCGAGCTCGTCGGGGAAGGAGAACAGGTCCATCTCCGAGCCGAGCCGGCGGTGGTCGCGCCGCTCCGCCTCGGCGAGGCGGTTCTTGTACGCGGTGAGGTCCTCCTTGGACGGCCACGCGGTGCCGTAGATGCGCTGGAGCTGCTTGTTCTTCTCGGAGCCGCGCCAGTAGGCGGCGGCCGAGCGCATCAGGGCGTAGCCGTTGCCGATCAGCTTGGTGTCCGGCAGGTGCGGGCCGCGGCACAGGTCCTTCCAGACCGTCTCCCCGGTCTTGCGGTCCACGTTGTCGTAGATCGTCAGCTCGCCGGCGGCGACCTCCACGGAGGCGCCCTCCGCGGCGGCGTCCACGTCCGCGCCGGAGCCGGGGCCCTGGGACAGGCCGATGAGCTCGAGCTTGTACGGCTCGTCCGCCATCTCGGCGCGGGCCTCATCCTCGCTCACCGCACGGCGGCGGAAGGACTGGGTGGAGTTCACGATCCGCTGCATCCGCTTCTCGATGGCCTTGAGGTCCTCGGGCGTGAACGCCTGCTCGACGTCGAAGTCGAAGTAGAAGCCGTCGGTGATGTACGGGCCGATGCCGAGCTTGGCGTCCTCGTGCAGCTGCTGCACGGCCTGGGCCATGACGTGGGCGGCGGAGTGGCGCAGCACCTCGAGGCCCTCGGGCTCGGAGATCAGCACCCGCTCCACGGCGTCCCCGTCGGCCAGCCCGGTGGCGAGGTCCTTGAGCACGCCGTTGACCCGGGCCACCACCACGGAGCGGTCCTCGCGGTACAGGTCCGCGGCGGACGTCCCGGTCCCCACCGTGCGCTGCTCGCCGTCGACGGTGATCGTGAGGGGGGCGGACTCGGGCTGGTGCTCGGGCACGGTGGTCATGGGGAAGGTGCTCCTCGGGTCGGGATCGGCACGCACCGGTACGGGGGGCGCGTGGCAGCGGCACCGGCGGGCGGCGCGCACTGCATCGATGGTACCTGTCGGCCGGTGGGGGCCGCGGCGGTGAGATGATGGCCGGCGGAGGTGAGGCCACCCGATGCCCGCAGACGTTCCCGGACCGCCCGACCCGCCCGCACCGGGAGGGGAGGTGCCCTCTCCCCCGCCGCACCGGCTGTGGACCGCCGGCTTCGTGCTGATGTGGGCGGGCCAGTTCCTCATCTCCATGAACTTCTACCTGCTGATGACCGTCATGGCGCTCTACGCCATGGAGCGCTTCGGCACGGACGAGGCGCTGGCCGGGGTGGCCACGAGCGCCTTCATCGTCGGGGCGGTCCTGGCGCGGCTGCTCACCGGCAAGTACATGGAGCTGCTCGGGCGCCGGCGCGTGCTGCTCGCCGCGCTCGTGCTGCTGGCGCTGTGCGCCGCCGCCTACCTGCTCGACACCGGCTTCTGGGGTCTGCTGGTGGTGCGGGTGCTCAACGGCGTGGGCTTCGGCATGGCCACCACCGTGCTGCCCGCGTCCGTCCAGGCCCTCATCCCCGCGCACCGGCGGGGCGAGGGCACCGGGTACTTCATGCTCTCCACCACCCTGGCCGCCGCGCTGGGCCCCCTGGCGGGACTGAGCCTGTCCACGGCGGTGGGCTACGACACGCTCTTCGGGGTGTGCACGGCGGTCGCCCTGCTGGGCCTCGCCGTGGGAGCCGTCACCCGGGTCCCCGAGCTGAGCCTCTCCGCCGAGCAGCGGGCGGGGCTGCGCTCCTTCTCCGTGGGGCAGTTCGTGGAGGCGCGGGCCCTGCCCGTCTCGGCGCTCATGCTCTTCGTGGGCGTGGGGTACTCGGCGGTCCTGTCCTTCCTCAACCCGTTCGCCGTGCAGGCGGACCTCGTGGGCCCCGCGGGCGCGTACTTCGTGGCCTACGCCGTCACCGTCCTGGTGAGCCGCCCGTTCGCGGGCCGGCTGCAGGACCGGCGCGGGGACAACGCGGTGCTGTACCCGTCGCTGCTGCTCTTCGTGGTGGCGCTGCTGCTGCTCGCGGCCGCGGACTCGCCGTTCCTCGTGCTCGCCTCGGGCACGGTGCTGGGCGTGGGCTACGGGGCGGTGCTCTCGGCGGCCCAGGCCGCCGCGGTCCGCTCGGCCCCGCTCACCCGCGTGGGGCTGTCCACGTCGACCTACTTCCTGTGCATGGACGTGGGCGTGGCGCTGGGCCCGATGCTCATGGGGGCCCTGGTCCCCGCGCTCGGCTACCGGGGGATGTACGTCGCGGCCGCGGCGGTGGTCGCGCTGGGCCTGGTCTACTACGCGGCCGTGCCCGGCACGCGGGCCCGGCGGGCAGCGGGGTGAACCGCGTCCGGCACGACGACGGGGCCCCCGTCACCGGAACGGTGACGGGGGCCCCGGAGTCGATCGGGTGCGATCAGATGCGGTCGCGGCGATCGCCGTCGGTCAGGCCGGTGCCGCGCTCGGCGTCGGTCTCGACCTCGACCTGCTCCTTGCGGACCTCGGCGTCGACGCGCTCGGTGTCGCGGACGGTCTCCTTCTCCAGGCCGACCTTCTCGACGCCCACGGTCTCCTTGGCGACGACGGGACGCTCCTCGTGGAGGGTCACGTCGACGTCCTCCTCGCCGATGGTGCCGGCGGTGGCCTCGGTGCCGCTCAGCGGGGTGCGCTCGACACGGACCTCTTCGCGCTCGAGGGGCACGTCCACGGACTCGTTCTCCGTGACCACGTACTTGCGCAGACGGGCGCGGCCCGTCTCCTGGCGCTCCTTGCCGACGTGCAGCTGCTCCTCGTGGCGGACCACGCCGTTGTCGACGCTGTCGGTGCGGTCACGGTCGGTGAGCCCGGCGGTGCGGTCGCGGTCGGTGTCGACGTCGGCGATCCCGGCAGTGCGGTCACGGTCACGGTCGGTGTCGGCGTACCCGTCGTTCTCGGGGTAGCCGGCAGTGCCGGTCGCCGGGACGGCGTTGCGGTCGGTGTCCGCGGCGTAGCGGTCGTCGCGGTCGGCGAGACCTGCGGCGCCGGCGGCGGTCCCGGCGGTGCCGGCGGTGCCGGCAACGCCGTCGGTGCGGTCACGGTCGGTGCGGTCGCGGTCGTCGGTGCCGGAGTAGTTCATCTTGTAGTAGCGGTAGATCTCCTCCTCCTCGGCCGGGGAGAGGTGCTGGTCCGCGTCCACGTTCGGGGCGTCCTTGACGACGTCCTTGGTGTAGGGAAGGACGAGGCGATCGCCGTCCTGCTGGGCGCCGTCGGCGGGGACGAAGCTCTCCTTGGTGCCGAACAGACCGGTGTTGACCGTCACGAAGGTGACCTCTTCGGTGTTGTCGTCCAGGAAGACCTGCTCGACCTTGCCGATCTTGTCGCCGTCCGACCCGTAGGCGGTGGCGGACAGCAGTGCGTTCACGTCGTACGTAGCCATGAGAACTCCTTCTCTATTCTGCGAGGCAACGGGCTCCCCTGGACGGGGGGCTCGCCGCGGACGATCTCCGCCCGGGGAGGCGGGGTGCAGCTCGTCCGCTGTTATTAGTAACCATACTGGCAATCAGTTCACTGGCCAATGGCTTCACCGAGAGTGAAACCCCTGGATCCGCGCGGCTTCCCGGCTCATCCTGCCCCCACTCCCCGGAGGCTCGGCGGGGTCGCGGCGCGCACTGCGGCCGGGGTTCCGGGGTCGGTGAGGTCCCAGGCCTGCTCGGCGCTGATGCTGATCCCCCGGGGCCCGGTGCGCCGTGTCCGGCCCCGCACCAGCAGCATCCGCGTGCCGAACAGGTGCTGCCCCGAGCGGGCCTGGGCGTCGGAGAAGAAGGCGCAGTCCACCGCGCCCGTGCCGTCGTCGAGGCTGACGAAGACCACCCGCCGGCCGCTGCGCATGGGCGGGGTCATGGTCGAGACCCGCACCCCTGCCACGAGCACCTCGGACCGGTTGCGCAGCTCCAGCAGCCGCTCGGCGGGCGTGACCCCGAGCTCGCCGAGCAGGGGCGCCCAGCTCTCCAGCAGGTGCGCCGAGACGTCCACCGCGAGCAGGTCCAGCTCGGTGCGGACCTTCTCCGCCAGGGTGGGCTCGGGGAGCTCCGCGGGCAGGGCGCGCAGCTCGAGGTCCCCGAGCGGAAGGGTCAGCTGCCCCTCGACCTCCCCTGCCGGCCGGGCGGGCCGGCCGCTGTCCGCCCGGGTCCGCAGGGCGTGCACGAGGTCGGCGCGGGAAGCGGGGCCGCCGGCGCGGCGCAGCAGGCCGTCGAAGGCCCCGACGGCGGCGAGACGCTCGAGGGTGCGCCGGGCCGGACGGGCCCGCTGCCGCACATCGGCGAGCGAGGCGTAGGGCTGCCCCGCCACGATCCGGCGGACCTCGGCCCGGGAGACCCCGTGGATCCCGGTGAGGGCCAGGCGCACGCCCAGGCGGGCGGGGTCGTCGTCGAGCCGTTCCACGCGGTAGTGCTCGTCGGAGCGGTTGACGTCCACGGGCAGGACGGGGATGCCCATCCGCCGCGCCTCCCCCACGAGCAGGCGCTTGGGGTACATCCCGGGATCGTGCTCCCACAGCCCCGCGAGGAACGCCTCCGGGTGGTGGGCCTTCAGCCACGCTGACTGGTAGGTGGGCACCGCGAACGCCGCGCCGTGGGCCTTGCAGAAGCCGAACGAGCCGAACGCCGCCAGGGTCTCCCAGACCCGGTCCACCACGTCCAGGGGGTAGTCCCGCGCACGGGCCCGCTCGCGGAAGAACTCCTCCACCTCGAGCTGGCGCTCGGAGCCCAGCCGGCGGCGCAGCTCGTCGGCCCGGGCGAGACCACACCCGGTGAAGGTGTCGAGGATGCGCAGGACCTGCTCGTGGAAGACGGTCACGCCGTGGGTCTCGGCGAGGATCGGGTCGAGGGACGGGTGGATCGAGACGGGCGCGGACCAGCCGTGGCGGTGCTCCAGGTAGGGGCGCACCATGTCCGAGTGCATCGGCCCGGGACGGAACAGGGAGATGTCCACGATGAGGTCGCGGAAGCTCGTGGGCGCCATCTTGCCGATGAGCTCGCGCTGGCCCGGGGACTCGATCTGGAAGCACCCCAGGGTGTGGGTCGAGCGGACGAGCTCGAACGTCCTCGCGTCGTCCACGGGGATCGCCTCGAGGTCCAGGCGGGGCCGGTCCGGGTGGGTGCGGGCCACCTCGTCGACGGCGTGGGCGAGCGCCGACTGCATCCGCACGCCGAGGATGTCGAGCTTGAGCATGCCCATGGGGTCCATGTCGTGCTTGTCGAACTGGCTCATGGGCATCCCCGTCCCGCTGGACTGCACCGGGGTGCGGTCCAGGAGGCTGAGGTCCCCCAGGATCACCCCGCACGGGTGCATGGAGATGTGCCGGGGCAGTCGGTCCAGGCGCTCGGTGAGGTCCACCAGGAGGTCGAGCTGCTTCTCCTGGGCCACCTGCTCGGCGAAGTCCCGCAGCTCCGGCTGGCGGGCGATGGTCTCCCGCAGCGCCGAGGCCGGCAGGTGCCACAGCTGCTTGGCGGCACCGTCCACGGTCTCGGGGTCGATGCCGAGCGCCAGCCCGGCGTCCCGGACGGCGCCGCGGGCCCGGTAGGCGTTCTGCATGCTCATGAGGCTCACCCGTTCGGGGCCGAAGCGCTCGAAGATCCGCCGGTAGACGCGGTGGCGCTCGGCCGACTCGACGTCGATGTCGATGTCCGGGAGGGTCGAGCGGTCGTTGGAGAGGAAGCGCTCGAAGAGCAGCTCGTGCTCGAGCGGGTCCACCTGGGAGACGTCGAGCAGATAGTTGACGAGCGAGGACACCCCCGAGCCGCGGGCGGCGTGGCGGACCCCCATCTGCCCGATCATCGCCGAGACCTCGGCCACGGTGAGGAAGTAGGAGGCGAAGCCGAGGTCCTCGATCACCCCCAGCTCTTGCTCCAGCCGGTCCCGCACGGCCCGTGTCATGCGGCGGCCCGGGTAGCGGCGGCCCAGCCCCGCCTCGCACCGGGCCCGCAGCTCCGCGGGCGCCGGCCGTTCCAGGCCCAGCACGGAGGCCTCGGGCACCACCGGCCGCCCCCAGCCGCAGTCGGTGACCGGGTCCAGCCGGCACCGGTCGGCCACCCGCTGGGTGCCTGCCAGCAGGGCCGCGGCCCCGGCCGCGCCGAGGTCCGCGGCCCGGGCGATCTCCGCGGCGAGCGCGCGCATCTGCCGGGCGGACTTGAGCCAGCCCTGGCCGTTGGGCTGCAGCGGCTCCGGCGCCGTCGTCCGCCGGGACGTCCCGGTCCGCCCGGTGGCCCTGCCGCCGGGGGCGTGGCCGGCGCGCGCCCCGAGGGTCTCGAGCGGGGTGAGGGCGCGGGCGGCGTCGAGGACGTCGGCGGTGGCGGCCTCGGCGGGGGTGGCGTAGCGCACCGCGTTGGTCAGCACGGGGGTCAGTCCCGCCTCGAGGGCGGCGCGCAGCATCCGGGCCGCGTGGGAGGTGCTGCACGCCGTGCCGGGGGCGGCGAGGTGCGAGACCACCTCCACGGCGAGCGCCGGTGCGGGGAGCAGGGTCCGCCACCGGGCCAGGGCGGCGCGCCCGGTGCGGTAGCGGCGGGCCGCGAGCTCCTGCCCGACGTCGGAGGCGGGCCCGAGCAGGACGGTCAGGACCGGTTCCCCGTGCCGGGGCGAGTGTGCGGCGGCCGCGATCTCGGCGGCGGTCGCCCCGGGCGGGCCCGCTGCGGCGTGGGCGGTGGAGACGAGCCGGCACAGGGCGGCGTAGCCCGCACCGGCGGTGCCGCCGGCCGCCAGGACCACCACGCGGCCGAGGGCGCGCTCGCGGCCGGGGTCCAGCAGGGCGAGGTCGGCCCCCAGGACCGGGTCGATGCCGTGCTCCCGGCACGCGCCCAGGTGCTTGATCGCGCCGTAGAGCCCGTCCCGGTCGGTGCAGGCGAGGGCGTCCGCGCCGTCCGCCGCGGCGGCGGCCGCCAGGACGGCAGGCCGGCTGACCCCGAAGTGGGCGCTGAAGGCGGTGGCGACGTGCAGGTGCGGAAAGCTCACGCCCCCATTCGAATACGTGTTCGAATCTTAAGTCAATTGCAAACCGCCGGGGCCGCGAGAACTCCGGGTTTCCGCGCCAGGGGTGGCGCCGGGTGGCCGGCGGGTGTCATCCGCCGAGGCCCACGACGGCGATCATCACCGGGACGATGGTGACGATGAGAATCACCCCGAGGATGTCGAAGACGATGCCGGTGCGGATCATGCGGGTGATGGGCACCGCCCCGGTGCCGTAGACGATGGCGTTCTGCGGGGTCGACACGGGGAGCATGAACCCGAACGAGGCGGCGAAGGTCGCGGCCATGGCCGGCACGAACGGGTCCACCCCCATGGCTTGGCACAGCGGGATGACGATCGGGACGATCACCGCGGCCGAGGCGGTGTTGGAGGTGGTCTCCGAGATCAGCACAGCCAGCACGGCCGAGAACACGGTGATCGTCACGACGTTGGTGATGTTGAGGTTCTCCGAGGCCCCGGTGCCGATGGTCTCGGCCAGACCGGTCTCGGCGAGCAGGGAGCCGAAGATGATGCCGGTGCCGAAGAGGATGATCGTGCCCCAGTCGATCTTCGCCGCGTCCGACCAGGTCAGCGTCGCTTCGCGCTTGGCCCAGTTGGTCGGGAGGATGAACAGCAGAGAGGCGCCGAGGACGGCGACGATGCCCTCGTCGAGACGGTCGTCGAGGAAGATGTAGGCGGCCGACTCCGTCCCGCCGAACAGGCTGGCGAAGGCCGGTAGCAGCCACAGGGTGACAGTGACGCCGAAGGCGATCAGGGTGTTCTTCTCCGCCCGGCCCATCCTTCCCTGTGCCTCGCGGTGCTCCCGGATGTAGTCCTCCACGCCCTCGATCCGGCGGATCTCGGGCTTGTTGAGCAGGAACATGACCACGGCGAGCACCACGAACATCGCCAGGCACACCGGGAAGGCGATGACCATCCACTGGGCGAAGGAGATCCGGGTGCCGGTGGCCTCCTCGATCAGGCCGCGGCCGATGAGGTTGGGCGGGGAGCCGACCGGGGTGAGCAGGCCGCCCACGGACGCGCCGTAGGCGAGCATCAGCAGCAATGCCGCGCCGACGCGCAGCCGCAGCGGGTCGAAGTCGGCTTTCACCACCCCGCGGTCCTGCATCATCTCCGCGATCACGGCCAGGATGCCCAGGGCGGTGGGCATCAGCATCGCCACGGTGGCGGTGTTGGAGACGAAGGCGGAGAGGATGCAGGTGATCACGCCGAAGGCGATGATCACCCGGTACGTGGACCGACCCACCCCGGGCAGGGAGAGCACGGCCAGGGCCAGTCGCTGGGCGATGCCGTGCTTGAGCATGGCCTGGGCCAGGATGAACGCCCCGATGAAGGTGAAGATCGTGGTGGAACCGAAGGGCGCCAGGACGTCCCCGGCCGGTGCGACCCCCAGGATGACGACGGCGGCCACGCCGATGAGGCCGCCGATCGGGATGGGCACGGGCTCGCAGATCCATAGGACGATCACGCCGAGCAGCACCGCGGCCAGGGTCTGCTGGGTGGCCTCCAGGTTCAGGGGCAGGAGCGCGAAGACGATCGCCACCGCCGGGGCGAGGAACAGTCCGGTCGTCTGGCGGGCTCGCTCGAACTTCTCCTCCTTGGGTGACAGCGTCTGTTCGCTGAGGCTGCGGAAGGTCTTGCCGCCCAGTAGGGCGGCACGGACGTCGGTGGGCCGAGGAGCACCTTGGGGGCCGTTGGCGCCCGGTTGCTGGGTCTGCATGATCGTGGTCCTTCCTCATGGGTGGGCACCACTGTGCGCCGGTGACGTGAGTCACGTCCAAGGCCCGTTGTCTACTACACCGATAGGAAGAAACAATGAGTCACGGAATGGCCGGCGAACTGCTCTGCCGCAGGCGTCGGGAACCGTTCGAGTGCAGAGTGGGGCGTGCTGTCCCGGTCCGGGAGCAGGGAGGCGAACGTGGACGTCCGGCAGCTCACGTACTTCCTGGCCGTGGTGGACCACGGCGGCTTCACCCGCGCCGCGGAGCAGCTGCTCATCGCCCAGCCCTCCCTGTCCCAGACCATCAAGGGCCTCGAGCGGGAACTGGGGGTGCCGCTGTTCCACCGGATCGGGCGGCGGGTGGTGCTCAGCGAGGCCGGCGAGGAGCTGGTGGGCCCGGCCCGGGTGGTGGTCCGGGACCTGGAGGCCGCCCGGGCCGCCGTCGACGACCTGCGCGGGGTGCGCAGCGGCCGCCTGGACGTGGTCGCCATGCCCTCCCCCGGCGTCGAACCGCTCACGTCGATGATCGCCGCCTACGCGCGGGCCCACCCGGCCGTGACGGTCAGCGTGGACGCGGCCTTCACCCCCGAGGAGGTGGCCGACGCGGTGCGCACCGGCCGCGCCGAGATCGGCGTCCTGGGCTCCGAGCACCCGTTCCGCTCCGCCGAGGTCGAGGTGATGCACCTGGAGCAGCAGCCCCTGGTGCTGATCGTGGCACCGCAGGCGGACACCTTCGGTGACGGGGACGCCATCCGCCGGGAGGACCTGGCCGGGCACCGGGTGGTCGTCTCCCAGCAGGGCTCGCTGATGCGGCGGCTGGTCGACGACGCCCTGGCTGGCGGGGTGCCGGTCGAGATCGCCGCCGAGGTCGCCCACCGCACCTCGGTCCTCCCGCTGGTGCTGGCCGGGGTCGGGCACGCGGTGCTGCCCTCCTCCTGGACCCCGCTGGCGCGCGCCGCAGGGCTGCGGGTGCTGCGGATCGAACCGGTCACCGTGCTGCACGTGGCCGTGCTCAGCCGCCCGGCGCACCTGACCCCGGCCGCGCGCGCATTCCTGGCGGTCGCCGCCGAGCACGCGGCCCGACACGCCGCGGGCCGCCCCCGGGCACCGGAGGGGGCGGCGCCGGACCGGGCCGAGGGGGCGGGCCGGCCGGAGGGGACGGACCGAGCGGAGGGAACGGCGCCGCAGGACGTTCCGCGGATCGTGTCATAGGGGATTCCTATCCGGGGGATGGGATTCCGGTCTTGGACCTCATGGTGCTCGGGGCGCTCTACTGGAACCCGGTGCCGCACTGCGCTGCGGACACCACGAGCAGAGCACCCGAGAAGGAGAGCACCCCCATGGCCGAGCACCAGGTCTTCACGATCGCCTCGATCCCCGCCGACGGCGTGGGCCCGGAGGTCGTCGCCGCCGGCCGCACGGTCCTGGACGCGGTGGCCGAGCGGTCGAACGGGGCGTTCTCCTTCGACTGGACCGAGTTCCCCTGGGGCAGTGCGTACTACGCCCAGCACGGGGTGATGATGCCGGCCGACGGGCTGGAGATCCTCCAGGACTTCGACGCCATCTACTTCGGCGCCGTGGGGTGGGAGAACGTCCCCGACCACGTGTCCCTGTGGGGGCTGCGGCTGAACATCACCCAGAACTTCGACCAGTGGGCCAACATCCGCCCCGTGCGCTTCCTCCCCGGCGTGGTCTCCCCGCTGCGCAAGGCCGACGACACCGAGCTGGACTGGGTCGTGGTGCGGGAGAACAGCGAGGGCGAGTACGCCGGGCTCGGCGGGCGGAACCTCGCCGGCCGGGGTCCCGGCAACGAGGTCGCCGTCCAGTCCTCCCTGTTCACGGAGAAGGGCTGCGAGCGGATCATCCGCTTCGCCTTCGACCTCGCCCGCACCCGCACGGTCAAGAAGGTCTCCAGCGTCACCAAGTCCAACGCCCAGCAGTACGGCATGGTGCTGTGGGACGAGGTCTTCGCCCGGGTCGCGGCCGACTACCCCGATGTGCAGACCGAAAGCGTTCTGGTGGACGCGATGAGCGCCAAGTTCGTCCTGCGCCCCGAGGAGCTCTCCGTGGTGGTGGCCTCCAACCTCAACGCCGACATCCTCTCCGACCTCGGCTCCGCCCTGGCCGGCAGCCTCGGCCTGGCCGCCAGTGCGAACCTCAACCCGGAGCGCCGGTTCCCCTCGATGTTCGAACCCGTCCACGGCACCGCCCCGGACATCGCCGGGCAGGGCATCTGCAACCCGATCGGGGCGATCGCCAGCGCCGCCCTGATGCTGGACCACTTCGGTCTGCACGCCGAGGCCCGCCGGGTGGAGGCCGCGATCGAGGCCACCACCGCCGCCGGGCACCTCACCCGTGACATCGGCGGCACCGCCGACACCGCCGAGATCACCCGGGCCGTCGTCGACGCCCTGGCCGCCTCCCTGACCTCCGCCTGAGGCTTCCCGTCCCTCCGTCCCCCGCCCCGTCCGGGACACCTCCGGGGACCGGCCGGCGCCGCGCCGGGCGCGGCGGTCAGCGTCCCGTGGCGCAGATCGCCCGCTCAATCAGGGAGGCGCTGCGGCGGTCGATCTCGTCCTCCACGAGCCTGCCGGGCGCCTCGGGGTACCAGCCGAGGTCGTCCCGCACGTCGGCGGCGACCTCGGACCCACCGCCGCGGGGGGCCACTCGGAAGGTGGCCCGCAGGGGCAGGGCCCGCCACCCGAACTCGGAGGCCGTCCCGCGCCGGCGGAAGGTGACGTCCGAGCCCACCGAGACCTCCACGCAGCACTCCTCGGAGCGGACCGCCGGGCCGAGGTCCTCGAACGCCGTGCGGATCCGCTCGAGGGCCTCCTCCGGGGGCATCGGGCACGTCCACGCCCGGGTCGTGGTGATGCGCGGCCGGTTCGGGGACCGGCGCGCCAGCCAGGGGACGAGGAACCGCTGGCCGAGCACCAGCGCGACGACGACGAGCGCCGCCGCTCCGAGCGCGAGCTGCGCCACGGAGATCACGCCCCGGAGGAGGAGCTGGACCACGACGAGGACGACCACGGCCGACCCGGCCGGCCCCGCCAGCCGGTACCGTCCCCCGGCGGAGCGTCTGGCAGACACACGACCTCCCTCCCCCGTCCGGACCACGGTGCCCCGCGGCTGTCCTCCGTCGTTGCCATTCTTGCCCGCGCGCACCCCGGGACACCAGGTGTGCATCCGTAAAGGGGACAGGCTCGCGGGGCGCTCCCCGGGTGCAGGGAAGCTCGGGCGGCGCGGCCCGGCGCCCCGCCGTGTCGCCCGCCCTGCCTATGCTGAGGTCCGGCGGCAGCGAGGCGGCGCCGGACCGGCGGCCGCGACGACGGAGGGGTGTGGGCCATGACGGCGACCTATCGGTACGACGTGGAGGTCCTGCACCTGCTCGTGTCACCGGCGCACGCCTACTTCGGCCGCGCCCGGGACGGCGCGGCGGAGGTCCCCACCACCGACGCCGAGCGGGTGGAGCTGGTGGCCGGCAAGGGCGTGGTGGGCGACCGGTTCTTCGGCAAGGCCGCGCACATGGACGCCGCCGTCACCCTGCTCGCCGTCGAGGCGCTCGAGGCCATGGCCGCGGACCTGGGCACGGACCCCTTCGACCCGCTCCTGACCCGGCGCAACGTGGTCCTCCGGGGCGCCCACCTGGCCCCGCTGCTGGGCGAGGAGTTCGCGCTGGAGTCCCAGGGCACCCTCGTGCGGCTGCGGGGCGGGCGCCCGGCCCACCCCTGCGTGTGGATGGACCGGGTCCTGGCTCCGGGCGCGCACGCCGCCATGCGGGGGCGAGGGGGCCTGCGCTGCCGGCCGCTGTCCAGCGGCGACCTGCACCGCGGACCGGCCGTGCTGCACAGCCCGGTCCCGCTCGAGCCGGAGCTGGCCGGCGCGGCCGTGCTGCGGCGCCCGTCCCGGCTGCCGTAGCCCGCACACCCGGGACCGGCGCCCGGGCCCGCGCCGGGTCAGGCCTGCGCCAGCTGGGGCAGCACCGTCCCCCCGAAGGCGTCGAGGAAGCGGCCCTGCTCCTGCCCCACGTGGTGGAGGTAGATCTCGTCGAAGCCGAGATCGGCGTACTCGTGCAGCCACTGGGCGTGCCGGCCGAGGTCGGCGGAGACGTTGACCGCCCCGGCGATCTGCTCGTCCCCCACGTCCTCCTGGACCGCCTTGCGCAGGTAGTCCTGGGGCGAGGCGAGCTCGGCCATGGTCACGGGGTCGAAGACGTTGGTGCGCCACTGGTCGAAGGCGATCGCGCGGGCCTGCTCCGGGGAGGGCGCCCAGCTCAGGTGCACCTGCAGCGCGGTCCGCCCGGTGCCGCCGGCCTCGCGCCAGGCCTCGAGCATCCGGCGCAGATCCTCGAGGGGCTGCTGGACGGTGATGAACCCGTCGGCCAGGGGGGCGAAGCGGCGGACCGTCGCCGGGGTGAGCGCGGCCACGCGCAGGGCGGGCAGGACCTCCGGCGGGTCCCAGACCCGGGCGCGGTCGGCGTGGAACGGCTCGCGGCAGGACACCTCCTCGCCCGCGTGCAGCCGGCGGACGGCGTCGAAGCTGCCCTCGAGGAACCGCTGCCGGTGCTCCTTGGCCGGCCAGTCCGGGGTGACGGCCCGCTCGTTGAGCTTCTGCCCGCTGCCCAGGGCGGTCCAGATCCGGCCGGGGAACATGCGGGCGAGGGTGGCCGTGGCCTGGGCGGTGACCACGGGGTGGTAACGCCGGCCCGGGGCGTGCACGAACCCGAAGGGCAGGTCCGTGGTGGCCAGGGCGGCACCCAACCAGGACAGGGCGAACCCGGAGTGGCCCTGGTGCGGCGACCACGGCTCGAGGTGGTCCGAGCACATGGCGGCGCCGAAGCCGGCCTGCTGGGCGTGCCCGACGTCGCGCAGCAGCTGCTCGGGAGGGATCTGCTCGTGGGAGGCGTGGAAGCCGATCGTCGCCATGGGGTCCTCCGGTCGAAGGCGGGAACAGGACAGTGGGATCAGGTCAGCGGGATCTGGACAGCAGGAGAAGGAATGCGGGGCCAGGTGGGGACGGGTGCCGGGTCAGCCGGCCGCCGCCCGGAGGTCCTCGGCGGGGGTGCAGACGTTGCGCAGCTCGCCGATGCCCTCGATCTCGGTGACGACCTCCTGGCCGTCCCGCAGCCAGATCCGGCGGGGCTTCTGGGCCAGGCCCACGCCGGCGGGAGTGCCGCAGGCCACGAGGTCCCCTGGCTCGAGGGTCAGGAACCGGCTGAGGTACTCGACCAGCTCCACGGCGGAGAAGATCATCCGGTCGGTGCCGGAGTCCTGGTGCCGCACGCCGTCCACGGTGCAGCGGATCGCCAGTCCCGCCTCGGGGTCGATCTCGTCGGGGGTGACCACCACGGGGCCCACCGGGGTGGTGCGGTCGAAGTTCTTGCCCTGGAACCACTCGGAGGTCCGGCCCTGCCAGTCCCGCACCGAGATGTCGTTCATGATGGTGTACCCGGCGATCGCGGCCCGCGCCTGGTCCGGCGTGGCGTGGCGCAGGGGCGAGCCGATCACCACGGTGAGCTCGGCCTCCCAGTCGATCTTCTCGGACTCCTCCGGCATGGCGATGGGGTCGGTGGGGCCGATGAGTGCGGTGGCGTACTTCGCGAAGATCGTGGGGTGCTCCGGGATCTCCTGGCCGACCTCCTCCGCGTGGTCGTAGAAGTTCAGCCCGGCGCACAGGATCTTGCCCGGGCGCAGGACGGGCGTCGCCAGGTCCTCCGGGGCCGGCGCGGGGCCCGGCTCCCCCGGCAGCCGCAGGTCGCCCCCGGCGAGGAGGGCCCCGACGTCGGGGACGGGGAGGTAGACGGTCCGCCCGTCCTCCTGCCGGAAGGCCTGGGTGGTGCCGTCTCGTCGCACGGTGCCGAGTCTCACGGGTGCTCCCTCACTTTCTGCGGTGCGGTCTCCACCGACGATCCTATGCACCTCCAGTGGGAGGGTGCACCGCGGCGGCCCTACGCGCAGCGCACCACGCGGATCCCCGAGGCGCTCGTGGCGGCGAGCAGCCGCCAGCGCCCGGTGTCGAGGGTGTGGACGAGCTCGAGGGTCAGCAGCTCGGAGCGGGTGTTCAGCTGCACCTGGACCCGCCACATCTGCTGGTCCACCGCACCGATCCCCCGGTCCTTGGGCAGCCGCGCGTCCTCGGACCACCAGGCGCGGCGCTCGTACCAGCGCACGGGGCCCTGGGCCACCTGGTAGTCCCGCCCGCGCCAGCGAACGCCCACCGGCACCCCGTCCGTGTCGCAGTCCACGTCGACGCTCTCCGTCAGGAAACCCACGACGGCTCCTCTCTCCCTCGGCCCGGCGCCCGTCCCCGGTGCGCCCTGTTCCCTGGAAGCTAGAACACCTGTACGACACGCTAACCCGGAAGAGCACGGAAAAGGAACAGGTGTTCCCGTAAAGTCCCCGTTCCGACCTGGCCGTTCACTTTTGCGATCGAGGGCGGCGAAGCATGGACAAGCCCAGCGAAATGGATACGCTGAATGCACGGAGGGCCTGCCCTGCGCGGCCCGCCCGGACGTCCCCTGTCCCTCGTCCGCCCCGCCGGAGCAGCCGGCGTCGACCTCACGGAGGCCTTCCATGACCGGAACCATCACGCTGATCGCCCACACCGCGGCGAACACCAAGAAGCCCGCGGTGAATCTGCGTCCGTCCGGCCCGGAGGACGCCGAGAGCCTCGCCCAGCTCTACTACTCCTCCTACGAGCAGGGCGGGGTCTCCAGTCTGGAGGAGGCCCGCCAGGTGATCCGGGGAGTCTTCGACGGGGAGTACGGGCCCTTCCTGCCCGAGGCCTCGCCGGTGGTGGTCGACGACGACGGGACCGTGGTGGCCGCCGCGCTCGTGCTGTCCCGGCGGGTCGGCGACGACCTCCCCGACGTCCCCTACATCTTCGAGCTGTTCACGGCGGCCTCCCGCCGCCGCCAGGGCCTGGCCGAGCAGCTGGTGCGCTGCGCCATGGGCACCCTCTACGACAACGGCTACGACCAGGTCAGCCTGCGGATCGCCGAGGACAACGCGGCGGCGCTCGCGCTCTACCTGACGCTCGACTTCAACCGCTGGGTCCCCGAGACGGACTACGTCTGAGCCCGGCGGGCGCTCCGGACCGGGGGACGCCGGAGGGGACGCCGGCACGAACAGGACCCGGCACCAGGCCGTGGAAGAGGCCCGGAACCCGCGATGCGGGTTCCGGGCCTCTTCTGTGACCGGCTCAGAGCGAGAACTCCTCCCGGACGGGGGGATCGGCGGCGATGTCGACGAACCGCGCCCAGCGGGGGCGCACCGCCACGAGCCGGGTGCTGTCCTTGTCCGTGGCCCCCGGGTGCCGGGACTCCAGCACCTCGCCGGCGTCCTGCGCGGCGGAGCCCTCCAGCACGGCGGCCTCGCCCTCGAGCTGGAACTCCTGGCCCGTCCCGGAGACCACCACGAGGGAGACCCGGGGATCGGCGAGGAGGTTGGCGTACTTGCGGCTGCGCTCGTTCGTGCCGAAGACCAGCAGCCCGTCCCCGAGGGCCGCGAGGTTGATCCACGCGGACTCGGGGCAGCCGGCACCGCTGTTGGTCGCCACGACCCCGCCGCCGTGGACGCGGACGAAGTCGGCGACCCGGTCCACGGGCTCCCGGGGGCTCAGAACAGGCTCCGCTGCGGCTCGACGAGCTCCGGGGAGTTGTTGCGCACGTTGCCGACCGCCGGGCCCACCGGGTCGAGCATCCAGCGGGCGGCCGTCCGGTGCGCCTCGGCCCGGACCAGGTCCACGAGCTGCGGGGCGTCGTCCTCCCCGGGGCGCAGCCAGTCCCCCACGTGCTCGGGCGCCAGCGGGATCGGCATCCGGTCGTGCAGACCGTGCAGCTCCGTGAGCACGGGGTGCTCGTCGGAGGGCTCCGGGGAGTCGGTGGTGAGGATGGAGCAGGACAGCAGCCAGGTGCTCCCGCCGCCGTCCCTGCCGGGCTGCAGAGCCGCGGAGTGCAAATCCGTGCCCTCGGGCACCCGCCACCACTCGTAGATCCCGGCGAACCAGATGGTCTCCTCCGGATCGGCCGGGTGGACGTAGTAGGGCTGCTTGCGCCCGCCCTTCCCGGCGCCGGGCTCCTTCTTCCACTCGTAGTAGCCGTTGGCCGGGACCGCGCACCGGCGGGCCCGGACCGCCTTGCGGAAGGACGGCTTCTCGAGGACGGTCTCCGAGCGGGCGTTGAACATCTTCGACCCGACCGCCGGGTCCTTGGCCCAGCCCGGGACCAGTCCCCAGCGGGCCACGTGCAGCTCGCGCACCAGCTCCCCGTCGTCGTCCCGGCCGTCCCCGCCGATGAGGCGTTCCAGGACGATCGGCACGTCAGTGGTGGGCGCGGTGTTCCAGTTGGCCCGCAGCCGCTCGGTGTCGGCCTCGCCCAGGCTCTCGTCCGGGACCGCCCCGGTCGCGGCCACGAGGTCGCCCACGGCCCGGGCGATGACGTAGCGTCCGCACATCTGCTGCCTCCTCGGTCTGCCCGGCCCGCGGCCGGGGCTCAGTCGGTGAGCGGCCCGTACCCCAGGTACCGGGAGTACATGCCGTACACCTTGCGGATCCCGCGCTCCACGTCGGCCACGGTGGTGCCCGGGCGCAGGTCGTCCACGGCCCCCGCGGTGGCCGGGTCCCAGTCCAGGTCGAGGGCCGAGTAGACGTCGGTGAGCACCGAGCGGATGGGCTCGGACTGCTCGACCACCAGCACGGTGCTGAAGTACCAGGCGCCCGCGACCACCCGCTGGGCCGTTCCGGCCAGCTTCACCTTCCGGCCCGGGGTGGACGACGACGCCGGGTGCGTCCCGTGCACGCTGTGCTCGCCGGCACAGTACTCGCCCGGGATCTCGCCGACGTCCGCCTCGACCTCAAGCTCCTCCAGGGCGGCCACGATCATGTCGCCGAAGAGCCGGTAGCGGTCCTGGATGCCCGAGGTGGGGTCCTCGGCGGCCTCGAGGTGGTCGATGATCAGGCACCCGCCGTGGTAGGCCGCGGCGCGGCCCCCCACCTTGCGGACCAGGGGCTCGAACCCGCTCTCGCGGGCGGCCCGGGCGGCGTCGGGGAAGCCCGGGCGCAGCTCGTCCCGGCGGCCGAAGGCGACCGTGGGGGCCGGTTCGTACAGGCGCAGGACGGGCCCGCTGCGGCGCACGTCGGCGAGGAGGGTCATGGCGCTCTCGTAGTCCTGCTGGGCGCCCAGGGACTCGCGCTGGCGGAGAAGTTTCATGCTGGCCCCAGTCTAGTGGCGGATCCGGACGGTCCTGCGGCAGGTCACGCCCCGGTGATCCCGCTGCCGCGGAACCAGCGCCCCAGGGCCAGGGCGCTGAGCTCGACCTTCTCGGCCCACGCGACCGCCTCCTCGTCGGCGGCGTCGGAGACGTGCTTGACCATCCGCAGCGGCACGCCCAGGTGCCGGCAGGCCACCGCGATCGCCCAGCCCTCCATGTCCACGAGGTCCGCCCGGGCGGCCAGGGCGTCCCGGGCGGGTCCGCCGGCCACGAAGGAGTCCCCGGTGGCGAGCACGGGGCCGTCGCCGCCGAGCTCGATGACGTTGTCCACGGGGATCCCCGCCGCGCGCAGCAGCTCCTCGTCCACGTCCCGGTTGATGATCCGGGAGGGCTCGAGCACCCCGGTCAGCCCGTGCTTCAGGGCGCCGGCGCTGCCGATGTTGAGGACCGTCAGCTCCGCCCGGCGCGCGGGGTCCGGGCAGCGGGTCAGCACCGCCTCGGTGGTGCGCACCGCCGCGGCCGACATCCCGACACCGGTCAGGACCAGGTCGATGTCCTCCGGGAAGTACTTGGTCTCCAGGGGGTGGGCGGCGAGAACGAGCAGCTGTGGCACCCCGTCACTCTATCCGCACTCCCCTCCCGCCCCCGCCCCTGCCGCCGAGCCCCTCCTCCTGCCGCCGAGCCCCCCACCTGGTCGCAAATCCCCACGATCAGACGGGGGGAATTGCGATCAGATGGGGGACTCGGCGCGGTGGACGGGATCCACCTGGGGACTCGGTGGGACAGGGGGACGGCGGGACGGCGGGGGGAGGTCAGGCCGGGCGGGTGGTGAACAGCGCGGCGAGCCGCCGGTCGGAGTCCGCCTGGGCGTCGAGATCGTGCGCGCCGCCCGTCACGAGCAGCTCGTCCGCCCCGGTGCGCGCGAGCAGCCGTTCCAGCTGGTCCCGGACGTCCGGGGCCGTGCCGTGGACGGAGGACGTGAGGGTCTCCTGCACGAGGGCCCGCTCCCGGGCCGTGAGCCCGTCCGGCTCCGCGGGCCGTGCGGGCGCCAGGGGCGGGAACTCGCCCCGGGTGCGGGAGGCGGCCAGGGCGCGGGCCTCGGGCAGCAGCAGTTCGCGGGCGGCCGCGCGGGTCCGCGCCACCGCGACGTTCACCGAGACCACCGCGTAGGGCTCCGGCCACCACGACGACGGGCGGAACTGCGCGCGGTACCGCTCGAGCACCGCGGCGCCGCCGCCGGGGCCCTCGCGGAAGAGCGCCGGGCCGCCGAGCACCACGGCGAGTCCGGCCCGGGCCGCGGTCTCCACCCCGGCGCCGGTCGCCAGGACGAAGACCGGTGTGGCGGCGTGGTTGCGGGGCCGGACGGTCACCGGGGCCGCGCCGGAGAGGTGCGCGAGCAGCTCGGCCAGGTCGTCCCCGAAACGGTCCGCGGCCTCCTTGCCGGTGCGCAGCGCGTCCCGGACCGCGGCGGTGAAGCCGAGGGAGCGGCCCACGCCGAGGTCGATCCGGCCGGGGTGCAGGGCCTCAAGGGTGGCGGCCTGCTCGGCGACCACGAGGGGCTGGTGGTTGGGGAGCATGATCCCGCCGGAGCCGATCCGGAGACGACGGGTCCGGGCGGCCAGGGCGGCCATCAGCACCGCCGGCGCGGACCCGGCGATCCCGGGCACCGCGTGGTGCTCGGCCACCCAGAACCGGTGGTAGCCCAGCTCCTCCGCGCGCTCGGCCCGCTCCAGGACGCGGGCGAGGTCCTCGGCCTCCGTGGAGCCGTCCCGGGTGTTGGCGCGGTCGAGGAGGGAGAGCGGGACGTCGGAGAGGGCCATGGTGCGCACAACCCGGGCGGCGCCGGAAGCATTCCGGGCCGCTGCCGCCGTCCGGGACGGTCAGGGCCGGCGCCGGACCTGGATCCGTCCCTCCTCGACGCGGGTCTCGTAGCTGGGCTGCGCGGCGGTCGCCGGTCCGCGGACCACGGCGCCGTCCGCGAGCCGGAAGGTGCTGCCGTGCCAGGGGCAGGTGACGCAGCCGCTGTCGACCGTCCCCTCCTCGAGCGGGCCGCCCAGGGCGAGGGCCCTGCCGGCACCGCGCCGGCCCCGGAGCCGGGCGGCGAGCGAGGCCGCGTAGAACGTCAGGGCCACGCTGTTGGCGGTCGCGTGCACCAGGCCGATGCGCCGGTCGGCGCCCTGGGTGTCGGACCAGTCGTTGAGCCCGGTCGCCGCCGTGGGGACGGCGGCGGCCAGCCCCGCGGCCACGAGCACGTCGGCGGCGCGGGCCGTGCCGGGGCCGCCGGCCAGGTCCTGCACCGCGGCCAAGGTCCACGCGCCGGGCGGGACAAGGACGTCCTGGTGTGTGAAGACCGGTGGCGCCGGGAGCCGTTCAGCCGGCGCGGTCGAGGGCCTCCTCGGCGGCAACCCAGCCGAGCATGGCGCACTTGACGCGGGCCACGAACCGGGAGACCCCGGCGAAGGCGGCGGCGTCGCCGAGGACCTCCTCGTCGGGGACCACGGTGCCCCGCGAGCGCAACAGGTCCCGGAACGCGCCGATCAGCTCCACCAGCTCGGCCCGCGTCATCCCGGGGGCGGTCTCGGCCAGCACGGAGGCCGCGGCCATGGAGATCGAGCAGCCCTCGCCCTCCCAGCTGAGCTGGGCCACCACCGGCTCCGCGTCCCCGGGTCCGGCCGCGAGCTCGACGCGCACGGTGATCTCGTCGCCGCACGTGGGGTTGTACTGGTGCGACTCGCTCGCGGCGTGACCGGGGGCCGGGGCGGCAAGGCCCTCCCCGGTCCGGCGCTTGGCGTGGTCGAGGATGACCTCCTGGTACATCCCGTCCAGCGCGCTCATGGGGTCCTCCTCGGTGGGTTCAGTGGGTCCTGCGGCTCCGGTGCGGCGCTCACGGTGCTCAGCCGGCCACGCGGAAGTAGCTGCGGACCCCGGCGAGCTCGGCCAGGAACCGGTCGACGTCGGCGGTGGTGTTGTACAGGTAGGCGCTCGCCCGCGTGCTGGCGGTCAGCCCCAGCGCCCGGTGCAGCGGCTGAGCGCAGTGGTGGCCCACCCGCACGGCCACCCCGGCGGAGTCCAGCACCTGCCCGACGTCGTGGGCGTGCACCCCCGCCACGTCCACGGCCGCCAGACCCACCCGTTCGGCGCCCGGGGGCGGGCCGATCAGCCGGATTCCCTCCAGCTGGGCGAGACCGGCCGCGAGCCGCTGCCCCAGCTCGTGCTCGTGGGCCGCGACCCGCTCCATCCCGATGCCCTGGAGGTAGCGCACCGCCTCGGCCAGCGCCACGGCCTGGGCGACCCGCTGCGTGCCGGCCTCGAAGCGGGTGGGGGCCGGCAGGTAGGAGGCGGACTCCATCGTGACCTTCGTGATCATGGATCCGCCGGTGAGGAACGGCGGCATCGCGTCCAGCAGCTCGGCCCGCCCCCACAGCGCCCCGATGCCGGTGGGACCGAGCATCTTGTGCCCGGAGAACACCGCGAAGTCCACCCCCAGGGCGGGGAGGTCCACGGGCAGGTGCGGCACCGACTGGCAGGCGTCCAGCACGGTCAGCGCCTCCGCCGCCCGGGCCAGCTCGACGAGACGGGCGACGTCGGTGATCGCGCCGGTGACGTTGGAGACGTGGCTGAAGGCCACCACCCGGGTGCGCTCGCCGATGACCTCGGCGGCGGCCCCGAGATCGAGGGCGCCGGTCTCGTCGACGGGGATCCAGCGCAGGGCGGCCCCGGTGCGGGCGGCCAGCTCCTGCCACGGGATGAGGTTGGCGTGGTGCTCGGCCTCCGTGGTGACGATCTCGTCGCCCGGGCCCAGCCGGAAGCGGGCGGCCGTCCCTCCCCCGCGTCCGGCCGAGGCGTTGGAGAAGGAGTAGGTGATCAGGTTGATGGCCTCGGTGGCGTTGGAGGTCCACACCAGCTCCCGCTCGGTGGCCCCCACGAAGCCGGCCACCACCCGGCGGGCCTCCTCGTAGGCGTCGGTGGCCTCCACGGCCAGGGTGTGGGCGCCGCGGTGGACCGCGGCGTTGCGGTGCAGGTAGAAGTCCCGCTCGGCGTCCAGGACGGCCAGGGGCTTCTGGGAGGTGGCCCCCGAGTCCAGGTAGACCGACGGACTGTTCGTCAGCAGCGGGAAGTCCTCCCGCAGCGCACGCACCTCGGGATCGGTCAGGGGCAGCACGTGGTTTCCTTCCATGCTCCGACACTGTACGGCCCGGGCCCGGGGGTTCTCCGGCCGGACGCCTCCCGGCGTCACGGGCGGGCTACCGGTGGCGGGGGCGCAGATAGGTGTTGCCGTTCGCGTCCTTCTCGACCACGAACTCGTCCTGCAGGTCCTGGTACCACTGCTGCGTCTGCTCGCTGGGCTGGTCCTGGCCCCGGAGGTCGCGGGGGCTGCGCACGGCGGGCCCGTAGAACCGCATGGCGAAGTCGTCGAAGCGCCGGAACAGGCTGCGCCGGGGCTCGTCGTCGTCGGCGTGCTGGTGCTTGCGCATGGTGTCCTTCCGGGTGGCGGGCCGGGCCGTCTCCCCCCCATGATCTCCCGCCGGTCCGCGGAAGGCGAACCCGGAACGGTGCGCGAGGAGCCACAGCCGGCGGTACGGGGCGAGGGCGGCCCACGGGACGACCGGGTGGGCGGCCTGTCAGGAGAACGCCCGGACGTATTGACGACCATCGATGTTGGTGGCACTCTTCCACATAGACGGACGTCGATACCGAGGAGCGTCCGTCGCACCCGAAAGGAACCCGTCATGTCCAGAGTCCAGCTCGCCCTGCGTGTGGCCGATCTCGAGCGCTCCATCGAGTTCTACTCCACCCTGTTCCGCACGGCCCCGGCCAAGCGGCGCCCGGGCTACGCCAACTTCGCCATCGCGGAGCCGCCGCTGAAGCTCGTGCTGCTGGAGGGCGAGCCCGGTGACGACACCCGCATGGACCACCTCGGCGTGGAGGTGGAGAGCACCGAGATCGTCGAGGCGGCCGCGCAGCGCCTGGCCGACGCCGGCCTGGCCACCCGCCCGGAGGAGCAGACCACCTGCTGCTACGCCGTCCAGGACAAGGTCTGGGTGACCGGACCGGGCCGGGAGCCGTGGGAGGTCTACACCGTCACCGCCGACGCCCGGCCCGACCTGGAGGGCAGGACCGGCCGGGAGCTCTCCGAGGTGGGCGGCGACGGCTCGTGCTGCACCTCCGACCCCCGGCCGGAGCCCGTCAGCCCGTGACGGCCCCGCCGCGGTCGGCGACTCCGGCGGGTGCCGCCGACCGCGGCGGGCGCAGGGCCGCCCTCGCCGCACCGCCGGAGCGGTGACCGGGACGGTGGCCGAGGTGGTGGCCGGGACAGCCCCGTGAACCCGGCCGTCCGATGGCGTCACGAAAGGGAACGCCCTGGTGACTACCTGGTTGCAGGAGTAAACTGACACCCTCAGCTGTTGCGCCTCGGCGCCGGGACGTCGTTCCCGGTGCCACCGGTTCCCCGGAGGCGCACCGCGTCCCGGGGGACGTCTCCCGGTCGGCCGGGGGCCGGCCGAGGACTCCGGCACGCGCCACCGGCGCCCGTGCCGACGCTCCGTCTCATGACCTCGGGGACCCGCCATGAAACACCTACTCCTCTCGCGCGTGCTCACCGGCGCGTCGGCCACCGTGCTGGCGACCGCCGGGCTCGCCGTGGGCGCACCCGCCCACGCCGCGACCGCGCAGCCCGTGTTCTCCTACGCCCAGGGCTGGCGCACCGACCAGCACGTGCGCGAGCTCGCGGACGTCAACGGCGACGGCCGCGCCGACGTCGTGGGCTTCGGCAACACCGGCGTGCAGGTCGCCTTCGGGCAGCCCGACGGCACCTTCGGCACGCCGAGGATGAGCGTGCGCGACTTCGGCGCCGCCCAGGGCTGGCGCAACGACCGGCACGTGCGCACGCTGGCCGACGTCGACGGCGACCGCCGCGACGACATCGTGGGCTTCGGCAACGCCGGCGTCTACGTGGCCTACTCCCAGGGCGACGGCAGCTTCACCGCACCACAGCTGAAGGTCCGCGACTTCGGCTGGAACCAGGGCTGGCGGGTCGACATGCACCCGCGCGAGCTCGCCGACCTCAACGGGAACCTGACGGCCGACATCGTGGGCTTCGGGTACTCGGGCGTCACCGTCTCCCACGCTCTGTCCAACCGGACGTTCACCGGCACCGGCAAGCGCATCGACAGCTTCGGCTGGGACCGCGGCTGGCGGGTCGACAAGAACCCGCGGCTGCTCGCCGACGTCGACGGCAACAGCACCGCCGACATCGTCGGCTTCGGCGACGCCGGGACGTACGTCTCCTACTTCTCCGCCCTGGGCGACACGTTCACCCAGCCCGCGCTGGAGATCCGCAACTTCGGCTACGCCCAGGGCTGGCGCGTGGACCAGCACCCACGGATGCTGGCCGACGTCAATGTCAACCCCGCCGGCAACGCCGCGGCGGACATCATCGGCTTCGGCTACTCCGGGGTCTCCGTCGCGCACTCGCTCAACGGAGGGAACTACACCGGCGTGGCACTGCGGGTGAAGGACTTCGGCCAGGCCCAGGGGTGGCGGGGCGACCGGCACCTGCGGACCCACGCGGACATCAACGTCGACGGCATCCAGGACCTGGTGGGTTTCGGCAACGCCGGGGTCTACGTGGCCCACGGCCGGGCGGACGGCACCTTCGCCCGGGTGTACCTGAAGGTCGCCGCCTTCGGCTACGACCAGGGGTGGACGGAGGACCGGTATCCGCGCCTGCTCGGTGACGTCAACGGCGACGGCCGCGACGACGTCGTCGGCTTCGGGCACTCGGCCACGTACGTGCAGCTCTCGTGAGCCCGCCGGCCGCGATCCGTCGCGGCCGGGCCACGGTTCCGTCCCCGTCCGCACGGACGGGGGCGGAGCCGTGCTACGTGACGGGCTTCGGCTCCGCGCCGCGCTCGTGCACGTAGGCGGCCATGGTGATCACGGTGACGAGCTGCACGGCGACCACCACGAAGGTCCAGCCGCCCTCCGCGACGACGTAGACGGCGGCGGAGACGGCGAGCACCAGCGGCAGGACGCGCGACGCGGCGAGCGCGCGGCCGGACTCCCCGGGTGTCCCCGGCGGGTCGGGGCCGTGCCCGGCGGCCGGCTCCGCGTGCTCCGGGGCGGCTTCGGCGGCGGGCTCGCTCCGTCGGCGTCGCGCGGTGTGGACGGTGCTGACCAGCACCGCCACGTAGAGGGCCGCGACGAGACCGGTGACGAACAGCATGACGGTGCCGTCGTCGTCTCCGACGCACAGCCCCACGACGAGACCGAGGGCCACCGGCAGGAGCCAGAGCCCCAGGAGCAGCCTGTCGCGCACGGTCAGCACGAGGCCCTCCCCCCGTTCGACGATCCCCGTGACCGCATCCTCGCACCCGGCGACCCCGCGTGTCTGACCCCTCATCCGGGGATGGCGCGGGCGTCCTCGGACGGCGCGGTGACCTCCGGCGTCACACACGCGGGGGCCGCCGTCCTCTGCGGCGCGCCGTGCGGTGCCGGACGGGCACCGGACGTAGAACAGGAGGGTGCCTCGCGCGATCCCCCGACGCGTGACCTCCCCCCAGGCGCACTTCCTCTCGTCCCCCCAGGAGCACCATGCGCAACACCCTCTTCCCCTCGCCTGCCCCGGGGGCGGACCCGGCGTCCCGCCGCGGTGTCGCCGCGGGCCGGTGGATCGTGGCGGGGCCGCTGCACCTCGTCCTGGCGATCGGGCTGGTGGCGGGCTGCGCGTCCAGCACCGCGTCCACCGACCCGGCCCCCGGCCCCGTCCCGGGGACCGTGACGACGGTGCCCGCCGCCCCCTCCCCGAGCGCCGAGCCCGGCAGCACACCCTCGCCCACGGCCTCGAGGACCCCGGGGACGGTCACCACGGTCCCCCCGTCGCCGAGCTCCGCCTCGGAGCCGTCGGAGACCCCCGTCCGGGCCGTCGCCCCGCCCTCGGGGGCGTTCCTCGCCCTGGAGGACCTGCCGGTCGCCGCCGCCGGGACGATGTCCGACTACGACCGCGACGCCCTGTTCGGCGGGTGGATCGACGCCGACGGCGACTGCGAGGACTCCCGCAACGAGGTCCTGGCCCGGGACCTGACCGGCATCACCTCCGCCGACGGGTGCAGGGTCGACACCGGCACCCTCGCCGACCCGTACACGGGGGCGTCCATCGACTTCGTCCGCGGGGTCGCGACCTCCGCCGACGTCCAGGTGGACCACGTGGTCTCGCTCGGCAACGCCTGGGTCACCGGGGCGCGCCGGCTCTCCCCGGCCGACCGCGTGGCCCTCGCCAACGACCCGCTGAACCTGCTGGCGGTCGACGGCCCGGCCAACGGCTCGAAGTCCGACCAGGACGCCTCGCGGTGGCTGCCCCCGAACCGGGCCTTCGCCTGCGAGATGGTGGCCGTCCAGATCGCGGTGAAGACCCGCTACGGCCTGTGGGTCACCGCCCCGGAGAGGACCGCCATGGCCGAGGTGCTCTCCGGCTGCCCCGACCAGCAGCTGCCCGGCGGCACGCCGTTCGGCGACATCCCCGGGGGCGCCGGGGCCGCCCCGGCCCCCGCCGAGGAGGCCCCGGCCGGTCAGGCTCCCGTGCCCGCGGACGTGCACTACGCCAACTGCACGGCCGCCCGGGAGGCCGGCGCCGCACCGCTGCTGCGCGGGGAGCCCGGCTACCGGGAGGCCATGGACGGCGACTCCGACGGCGTCGCGTGCGAGTAGGACGACAGCGGGACGGGGACCGGACGACAAACGCCACCCGCTGCGCCACCGCCCCCACGGTCACCACCGGCCGGCGCTGGGGACACGCGGCCGCGCTCAGCCCTGCCAGGCGGTCCGACCACCGGCGCGGCGGGCGAACTCCGCGGCGCGGCGGTGCGGCAGCGCGTCCCACAGGGACCCCGCGGCCATGCCCACGAACCACAGGCACGGGAACCACCAGCGCCCGCCGCCCAGGTGCAGATAGCACGACACGACGAGGACGAGGGTCAGCGCGATGTTGAGGAACATCAGCGTCATCTGGTGCGGCACAGCGGCCCCCTTCACAGTTCTGCGGCATGCCCTCCGCATCGTGGCACGGCCCGCCCCTCCCCGTCTGACCCCTCTTGGGTGGGCAACTCTCCGGCGGGCCACCCCGGTTCGCCGTCCGGCCCGCCTACAGTGGGAACCCCGCCCCCCCCAGCGAAGCAGAGGCACCCCATGAGCACGAAGGCCGTCGTCACCAGTCTGTTCCTCGCGTCCGGTCTCGCCCTGGCCGGCTGCGCCGGCGACCCCCAGGTCCAGGAGGACACCCCCGCCGCCCGGACCTCGCCCTCCCCCTCGGGCACGGCCCCGGAGCCGACGCCGGAGCCGACCCCCGAGTCCGCGGAGCCCGCGGAGCAGCCCGACGACGCCGACGAGGAGCCGGCCGCGGAGTCGCCGGCGCAGCCCGGGGCCGCGCCCGCGGAGCCCGTGCCCGCCGACGCGTGGTCCGCTTTCTCCACGACGCCCGAAGGACAGCCCTACGCCGGGACCGTGTCCGGGATCGAGCAGCAGGCGGCCCCGGGCGGCGGTCTCGTGCACCGGCTCACCGCGGACACGAACGACCGCGCCGTGGCCGTCGAGATCTGCCGGGCCTACCAGTCAGCGATGAGCACCGGCCAGGACCGGATCGACGTCGTCGACACCGTCGGGCAGCTCCTCGCCTTCGCCCCGGGCGGCCCCGGGACCTGCCAGGTGCAGGTCAGCACGGACGTCGGGGCCGTGCCCTTCCCGGCGAAGTTCAGCTACGAGGAGGCACTGGCCGCGTGGCGGAGCGGGGTGCCCTACTACGACGCCTTCTGCATCAACTACGACCCGGTGACGGAGGCCGGGGCCGCCCAGTGCACGGGCATCGAGAACGGCACCGTGGACAGCGTGACCGGGGAGTACATCGGCGGCTGACCTCGGGCCGGCGCCTCAGGTCCCGCAGTAGGTCGTGTAGGCGCCGAAGTCCTCCGGGGGACCGGCGGCGTAGCGCTCCAGACCCGGACGCTCCTCGTAGGGGGTGGTCACCGCCTCCAGGAGCCGTCCCAGCGGGTCGAGGTCGCCGTCCACGGCGGCGGCGAGGGCCTCCTCCACGAGGTGGTTGCGGGGGATGTGCACGGGATTGACGCGGTCCATCGCCTCGGGGTCCGGCCCCACGGCGAGCCAGCGCTCGGCCCAGGCGTCGAAGGCCGGCAGGTCGAGGACCAGGTCGCGCGCGGCGGTCGCGCCGCTGCGGGCGGTCCCGGCCAGGGCGCGGAAGAACGAGGTCCAGTCGACGCGGTTCTGCTGGAGCAGCACGAGCAGGTCGTCGACCAGGAACGAGGCGACCTCGTCGTCGAGGTCCTCGGGCAGGCCGAGCTTCGAGCGGATCCCCGCGGACCAGGCCGCGCTGTACTGCGGCGCGAACGCCCCGAGCGCCCCCTCCGCCAGGGACACCGCCCGGTCCTGGTCCTCGTCCAGCAGCGGCAGCATGGCCTCGGCGAGCCGGGCGAGGTTCCACTGCGCGGCGACCGGCTGGTTCCGGTAGGAGTAGCGCCCGCCGTGGTCGATCGAGCTGTACACCGCGGCCGGGTCGAAGGCGTCCAGGAACGCGCACGGCCCGTAGTCGATGGTCTCCCCCGAGATGGTCGTGTTGTCGGTGTTCATCACCCCGTGCACGAACCCCAGCAGCATCCACCGGGCCACGAGCGAGGCCTGGGCGGCGACGACCGCCTCGAACAGGGCGAGGTACGGGTGCTCGGCGCCGGCGGCGCCGGGGTGGTGGCGGCTGATGGCGTGGTCGGCGAGCCGGCGCAGGAGGTCGGGGTCGTCCGTGGCGCGGGCGTACTGGAAGGTGCCCACGCGCAGGTGGCTGCTCGCCACCCGGGCGAGCACGGCCCCCGGCAGCAGGGTCTCGCGGCGCACCTGCCGTCCGGTGGCCACCACGGCGAGGGACCGGGTGGTGGGGACGCCCAGGGCGTGCATCGCCTCGCTGACGATGTACTCGCGCAGCATGGGCCCGATCGCCGCGAGACCGTCGCCGCCGCGCGCGAAGGGCGTCCGCCCGGAGCCCTTGAGGTGCAGGTCCCGCCGGCGGCCGCCGGCGTCCACGATCTCGCCCAGCAGCAGGGCGCGCCCGTCGCCGAGGCGCGGGGAGAACGCGCCGAACTGGTGCCCGGAGTAGGCCTGCGCCACCGGTGTCGCCCCGGGCGGCACGAGGTTGCCGACCAGCAGGCGTGCGCCCTCCGGGCCGCTGAGCCACTCCGGGTCCAGTCCCAGGTCGGCGGCCAGGGGCTCGTTGAGCACCAGCAGCCGGGGCTCGGCGACGTCGTCGGCCCGCCAGGGCACGGACAGCTCCCCCAGCTCCTGGGCGAAGCGGCTCTCGAAGGTGACGGTGGACAGGGCTGCGGTGCTCACACCGTCCACGGTACCCCGCGGACCCGTCGCCGCCGAGGGGTCGGCGGGATCAGGAGTGCTCGGCGGTCCGCAGCACGGCCACCAGGAAGTCGCTGTCCTCCCGGAACGGGCGCAGGTCCCAGGTGGAGAGCAGCACATCGGGCACGAGCCCGGCCCGCTCGGCGTCCTGCAGGAACTCCGCGAACGGGTAGCCGCGGCCGGCGCCGAAGCCCACGGCCACCCGGCCGTCGGCGGCCAGGTGGAGGCGGAAGCGGCGCAGCACCTCGAGGCGCGTGCTGGGGGCCAGGAAGGCCATCACGTTGCCGGCGCACACCACGGCGTCGAAGGGCTCCGGGACGCCCCGGGCGGGCAGGTCCAGCTCGGCCAGGTCCCCCACGAGCCACCGGGGACCCGGGTGGTCCTCCCGGGCGGCGGAGACCAGCGCGGGGTCGACGTCGACCCCGACGACGGTGTGCCCGCGGCGGTGCAGGTGGCCGCCCAGCCGGCCGGGACCGCACCCGGCGTCGAGGATCCGGGAGCCGGGCGGGACCATGGCCTCGACCAGCCGCGCCTCCCCCACGACGTCCTCACCGGCGGCCGCCATGGCCCGGAACCGTTCGACGTACCACGACGAGTGCCCGGGGTCCGCGCGCACCTTCTGCATCCACATGCTCTGCTCGACCACACGGCCAGGGTACCGCCCGCCGGTCGGGTGCCCGTGCGACGGCGCTGCGCTGCGCGCCGGCTCGTTCAGTCCGCGACGACGGCCTCGACGTCGACCGGTTCGCTGATGAGTCCGTGCTCCCGCATCTGCTCCTCGATGAACTCCAGGGACTCGACGTCGATCTCGGACTTCCACTGCGGGAGGGTCATGGACCCGGCGACCTCGGGCGTCACACGGGCCAGGTCGGGCAGCGCGGCGCGGAACGCGTCCGGGTCCTCCGCCACGGACGCGGCCGTGGCCTCCAGTCCGTTCCGGAAGGCCTCGATGACCTCGGGGTTCTGCTCGCGGTACTCCTGGGTGGCCAGGTAGGACCCGACCATCAGGCCGGGGCGGGCCTCCACGTACGGCCACAGGACGGGCCGGGCCCCGGACTCCGCGCCGATGGTGACGAACGGCTCGATCTCCCACGCCGCGTCGATCTGTCCCCGCTCGAGAGCGGGGATCATGTCGGGGAAGCCGATCTCCACGAACTCGACGCCGGCCGGATCCACCCCGTGCTCCTCCAGCGCGGCGGAGATGGTGACGTCGCCGATGTTCTCGAGGGTGTTGACCGCGATGGTGCTGCCGGCCAGGTCCGCCGGTTCGCGGATGTCGCTGTTCTCCGCGACGAGCACGGCCGAGAAGTCCTCCCCCTCGGTCTCGGAGCCGAAGGTGCCCGGAGCCACCATGGTGATGGGCAGGCCCTTCTCCACGGCCAGCAGGGCGCTGACCGTGTTGGAGCCGGCCAGCTGCAGCCCGCCGCTCATCAGTCCGGGCACGGCCGCCGCCCCGCCGGCGCTGACGTCGACGGTGACGTCGAGGCCCTCCTCCTCGAAGAAGCCCTGCTGCACGCCGTAGTTCAGGTATGCGGAGGGGACGCCGGCGGTCTCGGCGACGTTGACGGCGACGGGTGCGGCAGGATCCAGCCCCTCGGCCTCCGGGGACTCGGCCCCGGCCCCGCATCCGGCCAGCAGCAGGGCTGCGGCGGCCGCGCTGACGAGTGGCATGCGCTTCATCGTGGACTCCTTCGTCGTGTGGTCGTGTGGTCGTGAGGTCGTGAGGTCATGAGGTCGTGTGGTGCATCGCGGTGCATCGCGGTGGTGACGTGCCCGGTGTCCGAGGCGCACGGGGCGCTCAGCCGGTCCGGTCCGGGCCGTCCGCGGCCCGGAGCTCGTCGAGGCTGTAGCCGGCGACCTGCTGGTACCGCCGGGAGATCGCGGCGATCTCCTCCGCGCTGATGACGTCCTCGATCCGGTCGAAGGGCCGGTCCCCGGTGCGCTCCCACACCTCGCGGATGATGGTGTCCGGCGGGGACGTCCGGTTGGCCAGGACCACGGCCGACGTCCGGGGCAGCCGCTCGGCCTCGTAGTCGGCGAGCGCCTGCAGCGGGCCGGTGCCGGCGGCCAGCAGCTCGGCGAGCCGGTGCGCGTCGAGGACGGCCTGGCCGGCGCCGTTGGACCCGCGCGGCACCATGGGGTGGGCCGCGTCGCCGAGCAGGGTCACCCGGCCGAAGGTCCAGCGCGGGAGCGGGTCCTGGTCCACCATCGGGTACTCGAGCACGGTCTCGGCGCCCGTGATGAGCGCGGGGACGTCCAGCCAGTCGAACGTCCAGTCCTGGAAGACGCCCAGGAAGTCCTCCAGTCGGCCCTCCCGCGTCCAGTCGCGGCGGGCCCGCTGCGGGGCCTCGAGCTCGGCGACCCAGTTGACGAGCTGGTTGCCGTCGTCGTCGACGTCGCGGATGGGGTAGACCACCATCTTGCCGCTGGCGAGCCAGCCGATGCGCGCCATGCTCGCGCCTGTCAGGAAGGGCGGCGCCACGGTCGTGCCGCGCCACATGGTGACCCCGGAGTACCGCGGCTCGCCCTCGTCCGGGTAGAACTGCCGGCGCACCGCGGAGTGGACGCCGTCACAGGCGACGACGACGTCCGCGCGGACGTCGGGCAGCTCGGCGCCGTCGCTGGTCCGGGTGAAGCGGGCGACGGCGTCGGCGCCGTCCTGGTCCACGGACTCGCACCGGTGGTCGGTGACCACCGCGTCCTCGCCCAGGCGCTCGCGCACGGCGTCGAGGAGCACCTGCTGCAGGTCGCCGCGGTGGATCGAGAACTGAGGGCTGTCGTACCCGGCGTGACGCCCCGCCGGCTCGGCGTGGATGAACTGCCCGAACCGGTTGTAGAAGACCGCCTCCCGGGTGGTCACCCCGACGGCCGCGAGCGCGGGCTCGAGGCCGAGGCGGCCGAGCACGGCCGTGGCGTGCGGGAGCAGGTTGATCCCCACACCGAGCGGCCGGAGTTCCGGGGCGGCTTCGTAGACGCGGCACGGGATGCCCACCCGGTGCAGCTCGAGGGCCAGGACCAGGCCCCCGACACCGGCGCCGATGACCGTCACCCGGGGTGCCGGGCCCTGCCCTGGCCCGGTGGCCGCCGGGCTCTGCTCCGCTCGTGTCATGTCCTGCTCTCCCTGCCCGCACCGGGCGCCGCCGCCCGGTGCCCTGGGGAGCAACGCTAGGCAGGTGTTGCGCAGAGAAGGATCGTTCCATCAGTCTTTCTTCCATGCAGAACAAACCGGAGCTGCCGCCGTACGCCATCGAGTCCGTCTCGAACGCCCTGCGGCTGCTGCTGATGCTCCGCGACCGCGACTCCCTCCGGGTCACGGACGCCGCCGCGGAGCTGGGCGTGGCCCGCTCCACGGCCCACCGGCTCCTCATGACCCTGGCCCACGAGGGCTTCGTCCAGCAGGAGCGCAACTCCCGCGCCTACCGGCTGGGTCCGCAGCTGCTCGAGTTCGCGCTCTCCTCCGCCGGCATCCCGGAGCTGCGCCAGGTCGCGCACCCGCTCCTGGAGACGCTCTGCGCCGCCCTCGAGGAGACCGTGAACCTCATGGTCCTCGAGGGGCCGAGCGTGCGGTTCGTCGACAGCGTGGAGTGCGACCGTCCCGTGCGGGTCAGCGGACGGACCGGCGCCCTGCTCCCGGTGCACGCCACGGCCGGTGGCAAGGTCCTCCTGGCCGCGGCGGACCCGGCGGCGGCTCAGGCCCTGCTCGAGGCCGGCCTCCCCCGCATGACCGGGCGCACCACCACGAGCCCTCGGATCCTGCGCGAGGAGCTGGCGGACATCCGGCGGTCCGGCTACGCGCTCAATCTCGGCGAGAGCCTCGACGGCCTGCACGCGGCGGCCGTGCCCGTCACCGACGCCGCGGGCAGGGCCCTGGCGGCGCTGGCCGTGAGCGTCCCGGCCGACCGGGGCGGCCTCTCGGGTCTGCGGCGCCACGTGCGCGCGCTGCAGGAGACTGCGGGACAGATCAGCGGACAGCTCTGACCGGCGGTGACCGGGCCCGCCCTCTTCCCTCCGTTTTCAGGCTACAGCGCGCCGGGGGGCTTGCGGCAAGACCCGGGTCGCGCCGCAGAATGCTCGGGCCGGGAGCGGCACCTGCGGACGGAGGGGCAGCAGATGGACGAGCACGAGGTGGTGGTCGTCGGCGGCGGGCCGACGGGTCTGATGCTGGCGGCAGAGCTGGCGCTGGCGGGGGTCGACGTCGTCGTCCTCGAGCGGAGGACCGGTCAGGTGCTCGTCGGCTCGCGCGCCGGCGGGCTGCACGCGCGGACCATCGAGGTCCTCGACCAGCGCGGCGTCGCCGACCGGTTCCTCGCCGAGGGCACGATCGCCCAGGTCGCCGGGTTCGCCGGCACCCCGCTGGACATCAGCGACTTCCCCACCCGTCACCCCTACGGCCTCGCGCTGTGGCAGAACCACATCGAGCGGCTCCTGGCCGGCTGGATCGGCGAGCTGGGGGTGCCGGTCCGCTACGGGCACGAGGTGACGGGTGTGGCCCAGGACGGCACGGGCGTCGACGTCGAGCCGGCCGACGGCCGGCCGCTGCGGGCGCAGTACGTCGTCGGGTGCGACGGAGGGCGGAGCCGGATCCGGAAGGCGGCGGGCATCGGGTTCCCCGGGTGGGACCCGACGACGAGCAGTCTGCTCGCCGAGGTGGAGCTGGCCGAGGAGCCGGAGTGGGGCATCCACCAGGACGCCGTCGGCAAGCACGCCTTCCGCCGGCCCCAGGACGGAGGACCGGCGGGGGTCATGGTGACCGAGCGCCACGTGGGGCCCGGCCGTGAGCCCACCCTGCGCGATCTCCGCGCGGCGCTCGTGGCGGTGTACGGGACGGACTACGGGGTGCACAGCCCCACCTGGATCACGCGGTTCACCGACACGACCCGGCAGGCGGCGTCCTACCGGAGCGGGCGCGTCCTGCTGGCCGGCGACGCCGCGCACGTGCACGCCCCGGACGGTGGGCAGGGCCTCAACACCGGGGTGCAGGACGCGGTGAACCTGGGCTGGAAGCTGGCCCAGGTCGTCGGAGGGACCTCACCGGAGGACCTCCTGGACAGCTACCACGCCGAACGCCACCCGGTGGCCGCCCGCGTGCTGCGCCTCACCATGGCGCAGGTCGCGCTGCGCCGCCCCGACGACCGCGTCCGGGCCGTGGGCGAGACGGTCGCCGAGCTCCTGGCCATGGACGAGCCGCGCCGGCGGTACGCGGCGACGATGTCCGGCCTGGACATCCACTACGACCTCGGCGCGGGACACCCGCTGCTCGGGCGGCGCATGCCGGATCTCGACCTCCGCACGGCCGGCGGCCCGGCGCGGGTCTTCGCCCTCCTGCACGAGGCGCGGCCGGTGCTGCTCGAGCTCGGCACGCCCGGCGGTGTCGACATCGGGCCCTGGGCGGACCGCGTGCGACTGGTCACCGCCGCGCACCACGGCCGCTGGGAGCTCCCGGTGCTCGGGCCGGTCACCCCGCCCACCGCGGTGCTCGTCCGGCCGGACGGGCACGTGGCCTGGGTGGGCGAGGGCGACACGTCCGGGCTCGAGGCCGCACTCACCACCTGGTACGGTCCGCCGGCGGAGCCCCGTGCCGTCAGCGCAGATCGAACCGGTCGAGCTCCATGACCTTGACCCACGCGGCGACGAAGTCGCGCACGAACTTCTCCTGCGCGTCGTCGCTCGCGTAGACCTCCGAGATCGCCCGCAGCTGGGAGTGCGAGCCGAAGACCAGATCGGCAGCGGTGGCCGTCCACCTGAGCTCGTCCGTGGCGAGATCACGGATCTCGAAGACCTCCTCCGCATCCTCGGACGCCCTCCACTGCGTCCCGGCGGCGAGGAGATTGACGAAGAAGTCGTTGGTCAGCGCCTCCTTCCGGTCGGTGAGGACACCGTGCTCCGACTGCCCGTGGTTCGTCCCCAGGCTCCGCATGCCGCCGACCAGGACCGTCATCTCGGGGGCGGTGAGGTTGAGCATGTACGCGCGGTCGAGCAGCAGCGTCTCGGGCGAGAGCCGCACGTGGGACTGCACGAAGTTCCGGAAGCCGTCGGCCTGCGGCTCGAGCACCGCGAAGGACTCGACGTCGGTCTGCTCCTGCGCGGCGTCCGTGCGCCCGGGCCGGAACGGGACCTGGACCGGGTGACCGGCGTTCCGGGCCGCGCGCTCGACGGCCGCGCAGCCGCCGAGCACGATCAGGTCGGCCAGCGAGATCCTCGTGCCGTCGGACCGACCGCCGTTGAAGTCCTCCCGGACCTGCTCGAGGACGCGCAGCACCTCGGCCAGCCGCTCCGGCTCGTTCACCTCCCAGCCGCGCTGCGGCTCGAGCCGGATGCGGGCGCCGTTGGCCCCTCCCCGGTTGTCGGTGCCCCGGAAGCTCGCCGCGGAGGCCCACGCGGTGGAGGCTAGCTGCGCCACGGTCAGCCCCGAGCCGAGGAGGGTCTCCTTCAGGGCGGCGACGTCGTCGTCCCCGACCAGTTCGTGGTCGACCGCCGGGACCGGGTCCTGCCACAGCTGCGGCTCCGGGACCCACGGCCCCAGGAAGCGCGTGACCGGGCCCATGTCGCGGTGCAGCAGCTTGTACCAGGCCTTGGCGAACGCCTCGGCGAACTCGTCCGGGTGCTCGTGGAACCGCCGCGAGATCTTCTCGTACACCGGGTCCGCCCGGAGCGCGAGGTCGGTCGTCAGCATCGTCGGCCGGTGCTTCCGCCCCGGGTCGAAGGCGTCCGGGACGGTCTCGGTCGCGTCCTTGGCGACCCACTGGTGGGCCCCCGCCGGGCTCTCGGTCAGCTCCCACTCGTGGCCGAACAGGTTGCCGAAGAAGCCGTTGCCCCACTGGGTCGGGGTGCTGGTCCAGGTCACCTCCAGACCGCTGGTGATCGTGTCCGGGCCCTTGCCCGTCCCGTAGCTGCTCCTCCAGCCCAGGCCCTGACCCGTGACCGGGCACGCCTCGGGCTCGGGGCCCACATGGTCGGCGGGCCCGGCCCCGTGGGTCTTCCCGAAGGAGTGCCCGCCGGCGATGAGCGCGACCGTCTCCTCGTCGTTCATCGCCATGCGGCCGAACGTGTCGCGGATGTCCCGGGCGGACGCGATCGGGTCGGGGTTGCCACCGGGGCCCTCGGGGTTGACGTAGATCAGCCCCATCTGGACCGCGGCCAGCGGGCCCGAGAGTTCGCGGTCGCCGGCGTAGCGCTCGTCGCCGAGCCAGGTGTCCTCCGGGCCCCAGAACATCTCCTCGGGCTCCCACACGTCCTCGCGCCCGAAGCCGAAGCCGAACGTCCGGAAGCCCATCGACTCGAGCGCCACGTTCCCGGCGAGCACCAGCAGGTCGGCCCACGAGATCTTCCGGCCGTACTTCTGCTTGACCGGCCACAGCAGGCGCCGGGCCTTGTCCAGGTTGGCGTTGTCCGGCCAGCTGTTGAGCGGGGCGAACCGCTGGGCGCCCTCCCCGGCTCCCCCGCGGCCGTCCGCGATCCGGTAGGTGCCGGCCGAGTGCCAGCTCATCCGGATGAACAGCCCTCCGTAGTGTCCGAAGTCGGCGGGCCACCAGTCCTGCGAGGTGGTCATGAGCTCGACGAGGTCGCGCTTGAGCTCCTCGACGTCGAGCGTGGCGAACTCCTTCGCGTAGTCGAAGTCGGGGCCCAGCGGGTCGGTCGTGGTCGAGTGCTTCCGCAGGACGTTCAGGTCCAGCTGGTTGGGCCACCAGTCCTGGACCGTCCGCGGCTGACCGGTCTTGGGGGTGGGCGCGTCGATCGCCGGGTTTTCGCTCTCGCTGCCGTGCACGGGAGCATCAGGCGTCTGGGACATGGGTCTTCCTTCCAGGATGGCGGTACCGGTCCGGGGCCGGCGGTGGCCGGGTGGGGTGCTGGGCCAAGGGGCGTCGCTCAGGGAACCGAGCCGGTCCCGCCCCGGCTACCAGCACATGATGGCGGTGTCCCCGGACTGTCCTGCCCATGCGAGCCTGACGCGGACGACGTACCGCCTCCCCCGGAAGAGCTTCGCCGACAGGGTGGAGTTGCGGTCCTCCCCGCTGTCGTCGTCGCCGGCGAGGAAGCGCAGCTCTCCGTCGACCTCCTCGAAGAGCACCAGGGTGGTGTCCGCCGTCCCGAAGGTGGCGATCTGGTGCTTCCGCGACAGGTCAGGGGTGATCTCGAAGTCCGCCTGCTGCCCCGGGACCAGGGTCAGGGGCGTGGACCGGAACGGCTCGAGCGTCGGGAGCACGTCCGGCAGGACCGGGTAGAACTTCCGCACCCAGTCCTGGTCCTTGGCCGACAGGCCGCCCGGAGGGCTGATGCCCGGCTGGTAGCGGGCGGGCTCCTTGATGAGGCCTCCGGGGAAGGAGTACTGCATCACCGAGTCGGGGTCCCAGGTCGAGCCCTCCACCTCGTCCTGGCCCAGTTTGCGCAGGACGTTGTGGTGCGTGGTCTCCGGGGACCAGTGGTTCGGTGCCCCGGCGAAGAACGCGTAGACCTTCGCCTCGTCCCAGACGATCCCGGCGAACGGGTTCTGGTGCTCGTGGGGCAGGCCCATCGTGTGGCCGATCTCGTGCAGCGCCGTGGTGCGCCCGTACTCGTCGGTCAGGTCCCAGCCGAAGTTCATGGTCGCGTCCTGGGTGCCGATCGTCAGGACGTCCCTGCCCAGATAGGACCACGACCCGTCGGCCTGGTCGAAGGAGATCCGGACCTCGGCCTCCCCCGGCTCGTCCACCTCCTGGAATCCGAGGCCGATCTCCAGGTCCTTCCACTCCCGGAACGCGCTGCGCACCGCCTGGCGCTGCGGCTCGGGGCCCTCCCGGAACGCGTAGCGGAGCACTGTCCCGTTGACCCACTTCTGGGCCATCACCCGGACGAGGCGCTGTCTGATGCCCACCAGCCCCTCCGGGAGGGGACGCACGATGCGCGGCTTGGCAGCACAGTAGGGACGAACTGAGGAATTCATCGTTCTCGGCTCCTGGACAAGCACCTGTCGTGCGATATCGAATCCCGCACGTCCCGTTCGGGGTGGCAGGAGGACCCCCGGCAACCGGTCTCCAACGCTTTCCTGCGGCGTACGGAGAATACCGGCGGAGTGATGTGCATCGACATAATCACGGGTGGGTCGCACGTCAAAGCAGGCGGACGTTCCCGTGCTGCGGCTGTGACCATGTGACGCCGAGATGAAGAATTCCGGTGCACGGGTTCGTGCCCTGGTCAGAGCGTGTTTCGATGTGCTGACGGAAATACAAGGGAATTTCCGCGACCGCTGATTGTTGTCCGGCGAATTCTTTCCCGTCACACGGGGCCCGATATCGGGCAGCCGTTCCGTGCCCGCACGGCATTTGCTGTACTGACCTCGGGGATCGAACCTTCCGAAGGGGCGTGGACAGCATGGAACGGTATGCCGACCTGGTGCTGGAGGGCGGGGGCGTCAAGGGCATCGCCCTGGTGGGAGCCATCGAGATCCTCGAGGAGCACGGCTACCGCTTCAGACGGGTCGCCGGCACCTCCGCCGGAGCAATCGTCGGGGCCCTGGTCGCCGCCGGCGCCCCGGCGAGCAAGCTGGTGGACATCATCGGCTCCGTCCAGTACCCGGACTTCCGCGACGGCTCCCGCCTCACGCGCTACACCGCGGGCAAGGCCGCCGGGATCCTCGCCCGCAACGGCATCTACCTCGGCGAGCACCTCCGATCCTGGTTGCAGTCCCAGCTCGACGAGTACGGGGTGCGGACCTTCGCCGACCTGCCCTACACCGACGAGGAACGGCCCCCCGCCCCGGAGCGGTCCTACCGGCTGGTGGTCACCGCCTCGGACATCAGCAGGGGCCGGCTGCGCTACCTGCCCTGGGACTACGACGACTTCGGCCGTGACCGGGGCGCCCAGCACGTGGTCGAGGCGGTCCGGGCCTCGATGTCCATCCCGTTCTTCTACCGGCCCGTCCGCTGGGACACCGCCGACGGGAAGAAGGCCTGGCTGGTCGACGGCGGCATGCTCTCCAACTTCCCGATCGCCGCCTTCGACGCCCCGCCGGGCACCGTTCCGCGGTGGCCCACGCTGGGCATCAAGCTCTCTGCCCATCCGGATGCGGTCCAGGGCACGGGCTACCCGATCAAGGGGCCGGTGAGCATGAGCCGTGCCATGCTCAAGACCATGACCGGCTTCTACGACCAGATGCACATCGAGTCCCCCGACGCCCAGGCCCGCACGATCTTCGTCGACACCGGCACCATCCGTGCCACCGACTTCAACCTCACCGACGACGACCGGGACTTCCTCTACCGCAGCGGCCGGGCGGCCGCCGAGAAGTTCCTCGACGGCTCGCCCACCCGACCGCCGTGGGACTTCGACGCCTACATCACCGCCCACCGCTGAGGCGTGCGCAGGCCTGCCGATCCGGTCGAGCCGGAGTGCCGGCACCGTCGCGCCCGCCGGCCGGCAGCCCGGGCTCACCGGGCCGGCCGTGGGACTCGTTCATCCGGAGGACGGGGAGGCAGTGACGCCGTCCTCGGCGTCCTCCGCCGCGACCTGGGCGTACGACGCCGAGACCCGGCGGTAGACCGGGGTCAGGAAGGCCAGCAGCGCGGCGGCGACCATGACGATGCCGGCCACCAGGAACACCAGGGCGATGCCGCGCGAGGTGCCCTCGCCGAGCAGCGGGGCCAGCTGGGCGCCGCCCTCCGCGGACCGCGCGTACGGGATGATCCAGAACTGGGCGATCGGTGCGATGAGGAACGCGGTGACCGGCGCCGCCGCGGACTCGAACGCCATGGCGAAGCCGAAGACACGGCCCTGCCGCTCCAGCGGCACGACCCGCTGGATGACCGTCTGTTCCGCCGCCTCCACGAACGGGAAGAGCACCATGTAGAGCCAGATGCCCAGGACGTACAGCCAGGCCCACTCCCGCACGGTGAACACTGCGCCGAGCACGCCCATCGCCATCACCGCGAACAACATGGTGCGCAGCGGATTGGACCCCAGCCCGAACTTGCCGATCAGCGCCCCGCCCACGATGAAGCCGGTGGCGCCGAGTGCGAAGACCGCGCCCCAGATCTCCACGGGGAACATCTCCAGACCGTACGGGTCCATCAGGGCCATGTAGACGCCGCCGATGAAGTTGTTGAACGTCGAGAACAGGATCAGCGCGAACAGCCCGGACACGGCCAGCACGGCGGCGAACGCCCCCCGCAGGTCGAAGCTGCCGTGGGCGTCCGTGGCCGCGGCACGCACCTCCTCGGGCATGCGCAGCGTCAACAGGTGCGCGAAGGCCACGGCCGTGAGCGCCACGGCGACCACGACCGTCCAGCCCATGCCCAGCAGTCCGACCGACAGCCCGGAGAGCACCGAGGTCACGATGAACATCAGGCCCTGCACCATGCCCACCAGGCCGTTGGCGTTGGCGCGCCGGTCCGGCTCGATGAGGATCGTGACCGTGGTGGACAGGGCGATGTTGCGCATGTTCTCGACCACCGCCCCGATCAGGACGACCAGGGCGAAGACCCAGATCCACGGGCGGGTCAGGTCCGCCATCGAGGCCGCCGGGGCGAGGAGGAACAGGATGCCCGCCAGCACGAACATCACCAGGGTGAAGGCTGCGGCGAAGCGCATCACGGCGAGCTTGCGGTAGCGGTCCACGAAGGTGCCGAAGCTGATGCTGGAGAGCGCGATGAGCAGCATGTAGGCGCCGCCGACCACCCCGGTGGCGATGACGTTGCGCGTCTCCAGATACACCCAGAACGTCAGGGCGAACCAGAGGTAGCTGGTCGTGATGTTGGCGAGGGCGGTGTTCACCAGGATCCCGGCGAAGGTGCGGGACCGCTGCGCCGGGCTGCGCACCGAGGTGTCCACGGCCTCGGGATCGACCAGCCCCGGCCCGTCGACGGCATCGATCGGAGCGGACGTGGCGGTCGCGTCCGCGGGAAGTGCCGCACGGCCTGCGGGTGCCGAGGCGGCCCGGGACCGGCCCGGTTCCTGCTCGTTCATGCGGCTCAGTCTAGTGACGGGCGCGGACAGGCTAACGGCTCGGAGCCGACGGCAGAACACCGCCGTGACCGCCCGGACCCTCCACTCCCGGGTCCGGCCGAGCACGCCGCACCGGACGATCCCCCGCCGGACCAACCCGCCGTTCCGAGGCCGACGAGCCCGCGCTTCGTGCTGAGGACCCACGAGGATTCCCGCTCGCGCGTGGGCGCGCCGTCATCCGGGGGCAACGGGTTGACCCCCGGATCCCGTGGCGAAAAACTGGGCACCACGGATGTCGTCGGAGCACACCGGAGGACCACGTCATGGGCATCATCCAGGTCGACCTCTTCCTCACCCTCGACGGCGTCTACCAGGCGCCGGGCGGGCCCGACGAGGACCGTGCGGGCGGCTTCGATCTCGGCGGCTGGCAGGGGGCGTACTTCGACGACGAATCGGGCGCGACGATCGGCGCCGGGATCGAGCGCATCGACGCGCTGCTGCTCGGTCGCCGGACCTACGACATCTTCGCCGGCTACTGGCCGGACCACGGCGACGCCGACCCGATCGCCGCGAAGTTCAACACGGTGCCGAAGTTCGTCGTGTCCCGCACGCTGACCGACCCGTCGTGGGAGGGAACCACGGTGCTGACGGAGGTCGCCGCCGAGGTGCGAGCCCTCAAGGACCGGTTCGACGAGATCCACGTCATCGGCAGCGGCGACCTCGTGCGGACGCTGCTGAGGGAAGACCTCGCCGACCGGCTGAACCTGCTCCTCTATCCGCTGGTGCTGGGCTCGGGCAAGCGCGTCTTCGGCGACGGCACCGTCCCGGCCGCCTTCACCCTGGTGCAGCCGCCGCGGGCGTTCCCGAAGGGAGCGGTCTCGCTCGTCTACGAGCGGGCCGGCGACCCGGTCACCGGCGTGGACGTCTCCCAGCCGGCGCAGGAAACGACTCCGTGACGCCCTGATCTCCGTATCCCTCTCACCTGCAACCGGACCTCCGGGTGACCGGTGCCGCCGCCGCGTCGATCACGTGGCGGAAGACATCCAGAGGGATCGGCTATAATGCGGCCGTCCGAACCCGCGAAGAAGGGTCTGGGATGGACGAGCTGGAGGCACCGCGGTACCGGGTGCCGTTGCGGCTGCAGGGTGTGGAAGGCAGGATGGCGACCTTTGTGGTGCCACCGGAGTTCGCAGAGCACATTGCCTCGGCCACGCCGGCGAAGAACGCATGGACCCGCGATTTCAACACCGGTCTCGTCGGCGGGGTCCGCATCGATCGATCCACCACGCCGCCGACGGTTGTCAGCTACCTCACCCGGCCCTTGAAGCAGATCGACGTTGCCGGCGAAGGATGGGTGGCGCTGCTCCGGCGTGACACGCGGCCCCGGGCCAAGAGGCCCTACCAGCTGGTCTCCGTGACTCGCAGCATCGGTCAGGGCAAGACCAAGAGCTCGGACGGCGGTCCGGCGCCGGTTCCGGTCCACATTGCCCCGCCCATGGCCCTGGACGACCGGATCTGATGTTCTGGCCTCACGGGCGCACCACCCAGGAGACCCGGTGGAGGGGAGACGGCGATGCCGAACGAGGAGGTCTTCGTGCCCTACGGCCCTACTTACTGGGCTGCTCTGGGCGTCTGCGTCCTCGGGGCTGTGGTCGTGGTGATGCTGGGCCGCCGCCTTCGGGATTCCGCGGCCGATGTGGTTTTTTCTCGGGCTTTCGCCGCGGTGCTGACCACGTACACGGTGACGATGCTCGTCTACCGGTCGGTGCCGGACAATTTCGACGTCCACATCTCTCTGCCGGTCCACCTCTCGGACCTCGCGTGGATGGTCGCTGTCATCGCCCTGTGGACACGGGCCCACTGGGCGACGGCGCTCACCTACTACTGGGGACTGACTCTCAACCCGCAGGCCATCCTCACCCCGGCACTCGACTCGCCGGACTTCCCCCACATCGACTTCATCGACCTCTGGGTCCAGCACATCCTGGTCCTCTGGGCCACCCTGTACCTGGTCTGGGGACGCCGTGGCCGCGTCGGCTGGGGCAGCTACCGCCTGGCCATGGTCGTCACCGTCACGTGGGCCGTGGCTGCCTTCGCACTCAACAGCTGGCTGGGGACCAACTACGGCTTCCTCAACGGCAAGCCGGACAACCCCTCGATCCTCGATCTGTTCGGGCCCTGGCCGTGGTACCTGCTGGTCGAGTTCCTCATCATCGCCGTGGCCTGGGCGCTCATCACCTGGCCGTGGACGAGCCGGCGACAGAGCGCGGCCGAGCCCCGGGTCGGTGCGGAAGGCTGAGGCAGCACGGCACCACGGCACCGCGTCATGCCAGTCGACGACGGCGGTCCGGCCCACCTCGGGAAGGTGGACCGGACCGCCGTCGTCGTCCGCATGGCTCAGGCCGGGATCAGAAGTCCCAGTCCTCGTCCTCCGTGTTCACGGCCTTGCCGATCACGTAGGAGGAGCCCGAGCCGGAGAAGAAGTCGTGGTTCTCGTCGGCGTTCGGGGACAGCGCGGACAGGATGGCCGCCGAGACGTCCGTCATCTCCTTGGGGAACAGCGCCTCGAAGCCCAGGTTGTTCAGGGCCTTGTTGGCGTTGTAGTGCAGGAACTTCTTGACGTCCTCGGTCCACCCGACACCGTCGTAGAGGGACTCGGTGTAGCGCACCTCGTTCTCGTAGAGCTCCTCGAGCAGCTCGTAGGTGTAGAGCTTCAGCTCGTCCTGGCGCTCCTGGGACTCCAGGGCCATGGCCCGCTGGAACTTGTAGCCGATGTAGTAGCCGTGCACGGCCTCGTCACGGATGATGAGGCGCACCAGGTCGGCCGTGTTCGTCAGCTTGGCCCGGGAGGACCAGTACATGGGCAGGTAGAACCCGGAGTAGAAGAGGAAGGACTCGAGCAAAGTCGAGGCCACCTTCTTCTTCAGCGGGTCGTCGCCCTTGTAGTACTTGATGATGATGTCGGCCTTCTTCTGCAGGTACGGGTTCTCCCGTGACCAGCGGAAGACGTCGTCGATCTCCTTCATGGAGGACAGCGTCGAGAAGATGGAGGAGTAGGACTTCGCGTGCACCGACTCCATGAACGCGATGTTGGTGTACACCGCCTCCTCGTGCAGGGTGACGGCGTCCGGGATCAGGGAGACGGCGCCCACGGTGCCCTGGATGGTGTCCAGCAGCGTCAGACCGGTGAACACCCGCATGGTGAGCTGCTGCTCCTCCGCGGTGAGGGTCTTCCACGAGGGGACGTCGTTGGAGATCGGCACCTTCTCGGGCAGCCAGAAGTTGGCGGTCAGCCGGTCCCAGACCTCGTCGTCCTTCGGGTCCTCGATCCGGTTCCAGTTGATGGCCTGGGCCTGGTGGTGGAGCAGCTGCACCTTGTCGATGCTCTCGCTCTTCTCCAGAGTCATGATCTGTCTCTTCCTCGAACGGGGTGGACCCCCGCGCGCGTCCTGCGGACGCGCGCGGGGAGTTGTGGGGTGGTCGCCGGGGCTCCGGCGGTCAGAGCATGCAGGAGACGCAGCCCTCGACCTCGGTGCCCTCCAGCGCCAGCTGGCGGATGCGGGAGTAGTACATCGTCTTGATGCCCTTGCGCCACGCGTAGATCTGCGCCCGGTTGATGTCCCGGGTGGTGGCCGTGTCCTTGAAGAACAGGGTCAGCGACAGGCCCTGGTCCACGTGCTGGGTGGCCGCGGCGTAGGTGTCGATGATCTTCTCGTAGCCGATCTCGTACGCGTCCTGGAAGTACTCCAGGTTCTCGTTGTTCATGAAGGGCGCCGGGTAGTACACGCGGCCCAGCTTGCCCTCCTTGCGGATCTCGATCTTCGAGGCGATCGGGTGGATCGAGGACGTCGAGTTGTTGATGTAGGAGATCGACCCGGTCGGCGGCACGGCCTGCAGGTTCTGGTTGTACATGCCGTGCTCCATGACCGAGGCCTTGAGCTGCTCCCAGTCCGCCCGGGTGGGGATGTGCACGCCCGCCTCGGCGAACAGCTCCCGCACCCGCCCGGTGGCCGGGACCCAGTCCCGGTCGGTGTACTTGGTGAAGTACTCCCCCGACGCGTACTGGGACCGCTCGAAGCCGGCGAACACCGCCTTGCGCTCCTTCGCGATCTCGTTCGACGCGCGGACCGCGTGGTACGTGACCGTGTAGAAGTAGATGTTCGTGAAGTCGAGGCCCTCCTCGGAGCCGTAGTGGATGTGCTCCTTGGCGAGGTAGCCGTGCAGGTTCATCTGCCCGAGGCCCACGGCGTGGGACATCTGGTTGCCGCGCTCGATCGAGGGCACCGAGGTGATGTCGGACATGTCCGACACCGCGGTGAGCCCGCGGATCGCGGTCTCTACGGACTGCCCGAAGTCCGGGGACTCCATGGTCAGCGCGATGTTGAGGGAGCCGAGGTTGCAGGAGATGTCCTTGCCGACCTCGTCGTAGTTCAGGTCCTCGTGGTACGTGGACGGCTCGGAGACCTGGAGGATCTCGGAGCAGAGGTTGGACATGATGATCTTGCCGTCGATCGGGTTGGCCCGGTTCACCGTGTCCTCGAACATGACGTACGGGTAGCCGGACTCGAACTGGACCTCGGCGAGGGTCTGGAAGAATTCGCGGGCGTTGATCTTCTTCTTGGTGATCCGGCCGTCCGCGACCATCTCGTGGTACTTCTCGGACACGTTGACGTCGGAGAACGGCATGCCGTAGACCCGCTCCACGTCGTACGGGGAGAACAGGTACATGTCCTGGTTCTTCTTGGCCAGCTCGAACGTGATGTCCGGGATGACCACGCCCAGGGACAGGGTCTTGATCCGGATCTTCTCGTCCGCGTTCTCCCGCTTGGTGTCCAGGAAGCTGTAGATGTCCGGGTGGTGGGCGTGCAGGTACACCGCGCCCGCGCCCTGGCGGGCGCCCAGCTGGTTGGCGTAGGAGAACGAGTCCTCCAGCAGCTTCATGATGGGGATGATGCCCGAGGACTGGTTCTCGATCTTCTTGATCGGGGCCCCGGCCTCGCGGACGTTGGTCAGCGCGAACGCCACGCCGCCGCCGCGCTTGGACAGCTGCAGGGCGGAGTTGATCGACCGCCCGATGGACTCCATGTTGTCCTCGATGCGGAGCAGGAAGCAGGAGACGAGCTCGCCGCGCTGCTGCTTGCCCGCGTTGAGGAACGTGGGGGTCGCCGGCTGGAAGCGCCCGGAGATGATCTCGTCGACCAGCTGCGTGGCGAGCAGCTCGTTGCCGTCGGCGAGGTAGAGGGAGACCATGACCACGCGGTCCTCGAAGCGCTCGAGGTAGCGCTGGCCGTCGAAGGTCTTCAGCGTGTAGGACGTGTAGAACTTGAACGCGCCCAGGAAGGTCTCGAAGCGGAACTTCTGGGAGTACGCCCGCTTGGAGAGCTCCTTGATGAACTCCATGCTGTACTTCGCCAGGACCTCGGGCTCGTAGTACTGGTGCGAGACCAGGTAGTCGAGCTTTTCCTCGAGGTCGTGGAAGAAGACGGTGTTGTTGTTCACGTGCTGCAGGAAGTACTGCCGGGCGGCCTGCCGGTCGGCGTCGAACTGGATGTGGCCGTCGGCGTCGTAGAGGTTCAGCAGGGCGTTGAGCTCGTGGTAGCCCAGGCCCCGGTACTTCTCGGGAACGCGCGTGTCCTCGTGGCCGGGCTCGACGCTCACGCCCGGAGCTGCGGAAATTGTCGCCAAAACTGTTCCAATCCTTGATTTACCTGGTGGACATCCTCGGGGGTGCCCATGAGTTCGAACTTGTAGAGGACGGGGACGCCGCACTTGGCCGCGATCTTGTCCGCGGCCAGGCAGAACGCCGACCCGAAGTTGGTGTTCCCCGCGCCGATGACGCCGCGCAGGAACCGCCGGTTGGTCTCCTTGTTGAGGAACTTCACGACCTGCGGCGGGACGGCCCCGCTGCCGTTGGGCCGCCCGTACGTCGGGGCGGCCAGCACGAAGGGCTCGGTGATCTCGGGGGGCTCCTCCCCGGTCAGAAGAGGAAGGCGCAGCACGCGGGCGTCGAGCTTCTCGACGAAGCGGTGCGTGTTGTTGGAGACCGAGGAGAAGTAGACCACCAGTGGGGCGTGGCTGTCCGGTGCCGCGGCGGTGTCGCCGTGGTCCTGCTGAGCGGTCCCGGGACGGGTGCCGGGGTGGTGCGTGCTCATTGCTTCCGCGCTCCGAAATGGGGTCGGTGGTGGATGGACCGGGGCGCCGCGGGGAAGCGGGCGGCGCTGCGGCCTCAGGCCGAGAGGAGGACGGCCAGGGAGGTGATCTTGTCCGGGCGGTAGCCGGACCAGTGCTCGGTCGCCGTCTCGACGACCGGGACCTGCTGGTAGCCGAGGGCCAGGACGTGGGCCAGGGCGGCCTCGTCCTCGGTGACGTCGACGACGTTGTACTCGATGCCCTTCTTGGTCAGGGCCCGGTAGGTGGCATTGCACTGGACGCAGGCCGGCTTGCTGTACACGGTCACGGACATCGCTGTTTCCCCTTGGTCGATCGGGTGGTTTGTGGGGGAGATCCGGGACTTCCGCAGGGTCTGCGGCGGTGAAGGGGTCTCTCCGGGTGGCTGATTTCAATACTACATCTAGTGCCAGGAAGGGGAAGCGACCCCTAGATGCAGTGGTGGAGGTTGTCCACAGCTCCTCTCTCGCTATCCCCAGAACCACCGCCGGCCATCCACAGGGGGTCTCCGCGGGGGGTCGCGGAATCCCGCCGCCGGGGTCCCGTTGTGCACAGGCTGTGCGCACCGCGGGACCCCCGGCCGGTGGACAGGATTAATTTTCGGACACGGCGTGTCGGGTCCGGCAGCGGGGCCGGCGCAGCCCGACCGCCGCGGCCGCCAGGCGGGCCCGCAGGCCCCGGTAGGGCGGGTAGACGACCCGCAGCGTGTCGGGGGCGAGCGGCTTGTCCAGGACCGCGCGCGCGTGGGAGAACGTGGTGAACGAGAACTTCCCGTGGTACGCGCCGGTGCCGCTCTCCCCCACGCCGCCGAACGGCAGCTCGGGGCTGGTCAGGTGCAGCAGCGGGGCGTTGAAGGACAGTCCGCCGGAGGACGTGCGCCGGCGGAACAGCTCCTTGACCGAGCGCTCCTCGGAGAACACGTAGAGGGCCAGCGGCTTGTCCCCGGCGGTGATCAGCTCGACGGCGTGCTCCGCGGAGGCGACCGGGACCAGGGGCAGGACGGGACCGAAGAGCTCCTCGGCCATGAGCGGGCCGTCCGGGGCGGAGCGCACCACCGTGGGCGCGAGGTAGCGCTCCCCCGGCTCGGCGGTCCCGCCGCAGACGACGTCGTGGGCGGGGACCTGCTCCAGGAGCCCCACCAGCCGGTCGAGGTGGCGCCCGGTGACGATCCGCCCGTAGGAGTCGCTGCGGGACGGGTCCTCGCCGTAGTGCTCCTCCACGGCCCGCAGGAGCTCCGGTTCGAGGGCGGCGAGCGTCTCCGGGGTGCCGAGCACGTGGTCCGGGGCCACGCAGGTCTGGCCGGCGTTGAGGAACTTCCCCCACACGATCCGCCGGGCGGCGGTGCGCAGGTCGGTCGAGCCGTCCACCCAGACCGGGGACTTCCCGCCCAGCTCGAGGGTCACCGGGGTCAGGTGCCGGGCCGCGGCGGCCATCACGATCCGGGCCACCGTCCCGTTGCCGGTGTAGAAGACGTGGTCGAAGCGGTGCTCGAGCAGCCGCGTGGTCTCCGGCACGCCGCCCTCGACCACGCGCACGCAGTCCCCCAGGTAGCGCTCGAGCAGCTCGGCCAGCACCCCGGAGACGGTCGCGGAGACCTCGGAGGGCTTGACGACGACGGTGTTGCCGGCGGCGAGCGCTCCCGCCAGCGGGCTCAGGACGAGCTGGACGGGATAGTTCCACGGCGCCATCACGAGCACGGTCCCGAGCGGCTGGTGCTCCACGCGGGAGCGGGCCGGGGCGAGGCTCAGCGGGACGGGGACGCGGGCCGGGGTCATCCAGCGGCCGAGCTCCTTGCGGATGCCGGCGATCTCCTCGAGGGTGAAGCCGAGCTCGGTCAGCCACGCCTCCGCCGGGGGCTTGCCGAGGTCGGTGGCCAGCGCCTCCTCGAGCACCGTCCGGTTCTCCCGCACGAGGTCCTCGAGCCGGTGCAGCCGGTCCAGCCGGGTCGCGAGGTCGACGTCGGGCACGAAGGCCGCCCGGGCACCGGCGACGGCGGCGTCCACGGCCGGGAAGTCCGCCGAGGGGTCTGCCGGGACGTCTGCCGGATCTTCTGCCGGTGCGGGGGCGGGGAGGGTGCTGCGGGTGCTGGTCATGGGTCCAGGGTAGGGCCCGGCTCGGACGCCGCAGCCCGCCGGTCAGAGCAGGCCGTGCTCCGCGAGCTGCCGCGAGATCGAGGCGCCGTCGTTGCCCTCGATCCACAGCGTGCCCTCGGGGATGGTGACCCGCCGCTCCTCGTTGACCAGCGGGGTGCCGGCCAGCACGGCCTCCGCCGGGGACAGGTTGCGGATCACGATGGCGGCCACGTGCTCGGGATAGCGGTGCACGAAGCCGCTGTAGATCTCGGGGTCGTGCTGGCCGTCGTCGCCGATGAGGATCCAGCGCACGTGGGGGAAGTTGCGGGCCAGCCGCTCGAGGTTCTGCACCTTGTGCGCGGCCCCGGCCCGGAACCACCGGTCCGTGGTGGGTCCCCAGTCGGTGAGCAGCAGGGCCCCGGCCGGGTAGGCGTTGCGCGTGAGGAAGCGGCGCAGGGTGGGCGCCACGTTCCACGCCCCCGTGGAGAGGTAGAGGAACGGCGCCTCGTGGTGGCGGTGCAGCAGCCGGTCCATCATGACGGCCATCCCGGGGGTGGGCGTGCGGGCGTGCTCGTTGAGCACGAACGAGTTCCAGGCGGCCAGCATGGGCCGGGGCAGGGCGGTGACCATGACGGTGTCGTCGATGTCGGAGACCACCCCGATGCGCTGCTCGTCGGCCACGACGAACACGCGGGACTCGACCGTCTCGGAGCCCTCCGTCTGCATCCACACGGTGTGCTCGCCGGGGGCCAGGGACACCTGCAGGTCGACGTCGACCACCCCGCCCTTGTCGGCCACCAGGTGGAACTCGAACTCGTCGATCCAGATGTTGACGTGGGCGAAGGCGATGGGCACGGAGGTGAACGAGCGCCAGCCGCGGATGGACTCGGCGCTCTCGTCGGTGGACTCGATGAGCCCCCGGGTCTTCAGCAGGGCCCGGCCCAGGACCCGCACGTGGTGCTCGGAGCCGTAGCCCTCGAAGGCCACCATGACCGGGATGTCCCCGCGGGCCTCGGCGCGCCGCTGCCGGAACCGGTGGAGCCGCTGCTCGAGGCGGTAGCCCACGTTGATGGCTTCCTCGGTGACCTGGTCGACGGTCTGCTTGAGCTCCGAGCTGCTGGATTTCTTGGCCATGCGCCCAGTCTTCCACAGGGCCCACCGCGGACACGGCGGCGCCCGCGGGGCGGGCCGCGCCGGAGGTCCGGTGCGGCCCGCCCCGCGGGCGGTCGGGGTCCGCGGGCTAGTTCTTGATGTAGCCGTTGGGGTTGAGCACGTACTTGGTGGCCGCCCCGGCGTCGAACTCGGCGTAGCCCTGCGGCGCCTCCTCCAGCGGGATGGCCTTGGCGTTGACGGCCTTGGCGATCTGGATCTTGTCGTGCAGGATCGCCATCATCAGCTGCCGGTTGTACTTCATCACCGGGCACTGCCCCGTGGTGAAGGACAGCGACTTCGCCCATCCCGTGCCGAGGCTGATCGACAGGGACCCCTTCTTCGCGGCCTCGTCCACGGCTCCGGGATCCCCGGTGACGTACAGGCCCGGGATGCCCAGCGCCCCGCCGGCGGCGGTGATGTCCATCAGGGAGTTGAGCACGGTGGCCGGGGCCTCGTGCGAGGCGTCCTTGCCGTGCCCACGGGCCTCGAAGCCGACGGCGTCCACGCCGCAGTCGACCTCCGGGACACCCAGGATCTGCTCGATCTGCTCGGCGGGCGAGCCCTTCGAGACGTCCACGGTCTCGCAGCCGAAGCTGCGGGCCTGGGCGAGGCGCTGCTCGTTCATGTCGCCCACGATCACCACCGCGGCTCCCAGCAGGTGCGCCGAGGCCGCCGCGGCCAGGCCCACCGGTCCGGCACCGGCGATGTAGACGGTCGAGCCCACGCCCACCCCGGCCGTGACCACGCCGTGGTAGCCGGTGGGCAGGATGTCGGAGAGCATGGTCAGGTCCATGATCTTCTCCAGGGCCTGGTCCCGGTCCGGGAACTTCAGCAGGTTCCAGTCCGCGTAGGGCACCAGCACGTACTCGGCCTGACCGCCGACCCAGCCGCCCATGTCCACGTAGCCGTAGGCGGAGCCCGGCCGGTCCGGGTTGACGTTGAGGCAGATGCCGGTCTTGCGCTCCTTGCAGTTGCGGCACCGGCCGCAGGAGATGTTGAACGGGACGGAGACGATGTCCCCGACCTTGATGAACTCGACGTCCGGCCCGCACTCGATGACCTCGCCCGTGATCTCGTGGCCGAGGACCAGGTCCGTGGGGGCCGTGGTGCGCCCGCGCACCATGTGCTGGTCCGAGCCGCAGATGTTGGTGGCCACGGTCCGGAGGATGACCCCGTGCGGGACCTTCCGGCCGATGTTGGCCGGGTTGATCCCCGGCGCGTCCTTGAGATCGAACTCCGGGTACTCGGTGTCGATGACCTCGACCTTGCCGGGACCCTTGTAGGCGACCGCTCTGTTCCCTGCCATCATGACCTCTTCCGTGGTGGATGTCCGTCACGGGAGTCCACGGCGGGTCTCCACCGTCGACGCCCTTGTCCCCGACGGAACTCCCCACGCTGTGGCCTCGAGCTCGCTGTGACCCGGGTCACGGAGGACGGCCGCCGGTGGTGCTGACGCTAACAGGACGCGTCAACGAACGGAAGGGAAGGAAGCTGAGAAGACGCGAAACAGCCCGCCCCGCGCGATGCGGAACGGGCTCTTTCCTCCTGGTGGAGCTGAGGGGACTCGAACCCCTGACCCTTTGCATGCCATGCAAATGCGCTACCAGCTGCGCCACAGCCCCAGGTCGTTACCTCGGAGACACTATCACAACCTTCACGGGCTCCTTCACAGTCACCCTGTTCCGGTTGTTCCAGCGCCTCGCTGGGCAACGCATTCATAGTAGACAGCCGATCAGGCTCCAGGCAAATCGTCGGTGGCGGGGGCCGCGGCGGTCCGGCCGGAGAGCGGTCCGAGGTCCACCACGGGGCTGTCCCGCCACAGCCGCTCGAGGGCGTAGAACGCCCGGTCCTCGTCGTGCTGCACGTGGATCACGACGTCGCCGTAGTCCAGGAGCACCCAGCGCCCCTCGGAGCGGCCCTCGCGGCGGATCGGGCGCAGCTCGAGGCGCTCGACGAGCTTCTCCTCGATCTCGTCGACCACGGCGTTGACGAGCCGCTCGTTGGAGGCGGAGGCGACGAGGAAGGCGTCGGTGATGCCCAGGGCCTCGCTGACGTCGAGGGCCACGATGTCGTGGGCCTGCTTGGCGTCCGCCGCGGCGGCCGCGACCTGGAGGATGGAGAGGGAGAGATCGTTGACAGTCAAGGAGGATCCTTTCCCGGCGAACCGGAGGTCCCGTCCCGTGGGGACGGATGGAGTGGACGAGTCGTGCAAGAACGGGTGGTGCAGGTACGGGTGGTGCGGGAACGGTCGGTGCGGTGGGGCCGGCGGGGTGCTCAGAGCACGAACAGCACGAGCACGACGGCGAGGGCCGCGAGCACCGCCAGCAGCAGGAACCACCAGGCGCCGCTCGTGCGGCGGCGGTACTCCCGGGGCTCCAGCAGCTCGAGCCCCTCGGCGGTGCTGGCCGGCACGGGGGCGGCCGGCGGATCGTCCTCGGCCGCGGGCCACGACGCCGCGGGCCCGGACGGGTCGGCCCCCGGCGGAGCCGCCGGTGGGTCCTCCGCGTGCCCGTGCTCCTCGTGGCCAGCGGCCGCGGCGGGCGCGACCGGCGTGGAGCCGTGGTGCTCGGGGTCCCTGGGCGCGACGATCTCGATGTGCGTGAGCGCCGCCAGGTCCTCCGGGGCGAGCCGGTTGCTGAACAGGGCCGGGTCGACGTGCACCGGGTCGTGGGACACGTGCCCGTCCGGCCCGTCCGGGCCGCCGCCGGGGAACACGACGGTGATCTGCTCGAGCGGATCCTGCGGATCCTGCGGGTCATCCGGCGCCCCCGCGGGACGCGGGGCCGTAGCGGGCTGCCCCGGGACGACCGGTGCGGAGCCGGGCGCCGGGGCCTCCGGAGCCGCCACCGGCTCCCGGACCGCGGTGCCCGCGCCCGGGTCGGCCTGCGCGGCGCCGGCCTGGGCGGCGAGCTCCGCGAAGCGGCGCTGCTTCTCGAGCAGCTCGGGGTCCGCGGGGCCGGCGCCGGCCTCCTCGAGTTCGCGGGCGCGCTCGGCCAGCTCGCGGTGCAGGCGGGCCAGCCGCCGCGGTCCGAGGGGCTTGACGGGGCGGACCGGCACGCCGTCCCCACCGAGGTCGATGATGGGGGCCGGCCCGGAGGGCGCCGGCGGCGGCGCCGGGGTCCTGTCCGGGTCCGGTGCGGCGCCGTCCCGCACGTCGTCCTCGCCGGCCATCAGGGTGCCTTCGCCGAGACGCCGCGGGCGCCGACGTGGTCCGTCGTCGTCCCGTCCTCGGGTCCGAGGTAGAGGCCGTACTTGTTGATGTACTGCACCACGCCGTCGGGCACGAGGTACCAGACGGGCTTGTGCTCGGCCACGCGGGCGCGGCAGTCCGTGGAGGAGATCGCCATCGCGGGCACCTCGAGCAGGTTCACGCCGCTGGAGCCCACGGGTGCGGCCAGGTCGTGGCCCGGCCGGGTGACGCCGACGAAGTGCGCGAGCTGCCAGAGCTCCTCGGCGCCCTTCCACGTCAGGATCTCCGCCATGACGTCCGCGCCCGTGATGAAGAAGAGGTCCGCCTCCGGGCGCTGCCGCTTCAGGTCCCGCAGGGTGTCGACCGTGAACGTGGGGCCGTCGCGCTCGATGTCCACCCGGCTGACCGTGAACCGCGGGTTGGAGGCCGTGGCGATCACCGTCATGAGGTAGCGGTGCTCCGCGGGGCTCACCGCCCCGGCGGCCTTCTGCCAGGGGTGCCCGGTCGGGACGAACACGACCTCGTCGAGGTCGAACTCCCCCGCCACCTCGGAGGCGGCCACGAGGTGGCCGTGGTGGATGGGGTCGAACGTCCCGCCCATGACGCCGAGCCGGGTGCGGCCAGGCCTCCGGGGCGGGACGGCCGTGCCCGTCAGGGGCAGGTCCCGGGTCCGGGCGGCGGTGTCCTGCGGAGCGGTCGTCACGACGGTGGGGTTCCCCGGCTCAGCCGTGGCGCTTGGCCGCGTACTCGTCGAGCATGGCTCGCTCGTCCGCGGGCAGGTCGGCGGGGTCCTGGTGCTGGCCGACCTCCGGGCTGAGGCCCCGGTTCGCGAAGGAGAGCGTCACCACCATGAGGCCGATCAGCACGACGAACACGGAGGCGCCCCAGACCCACGGGGGAACTCCGGCCTCGGCGGCGGCGTGCCCGCCCTCGGCGGCTGCGAGGACGGTGGTGACGGTCTGCTGGAACATGGGGATCCCTTCTGTCGCCGACGTGGCGGCGGGTGGTCGGTGGACGGCCCTGCCGCCTCGGCCGGCTGGCCCGGACGGCTCTCATCGTACTGAATCCGCGGCGGGCCCGCCGCGTCCGGGGCTCAGGCGCGGACGTGCCCGTCGCCCTGGACGATCCACTTCGTGGTGGTCAGCTCCTCCAGGCCCATGGGTCCGCGCGCGTGCATCTTCTGGGTGGAGATGCCGATCTCGGCGCCGAGGCCCAGCTGGCCCCCGTCGGTGAACCGGGTGGAGGCGTTGACCATGACCGCGGCGGCGTCGATCTCGGCGACGAACCGCTCGGCGGAGGCGAGGTCGTTGGTCACGATCGCCTCGGTGTGCCGGGTGGACCACCGGTGGATGTGCTGGAGCGCCTCGTCCAGGGAGTCCACCACCTTCACGGCCAGGTCCATGGACAGGTACTCGGTGCCCCAGTCCTCGTCGGTGGCGCGCAGGTGGTGGCTGCCGGCCGGCAGCAGGGCCTCGGCCCGCTCGTCCACGTGCAGCGTGACGCCGGCCCGGTCGAGGGCCGCGAGCACCGCGCCCCCGTGCTCGAAGCCGCGGTGCAGCAGCAGGGTCTCCGTGGTGTTGCACGTGCTCGTGCGGTGGGTCTTGGAGTTGACGACCACGTCCACGGCCATCTTCTTCGACGCCGAGTGGTCGACGAAGAGGTGGACGTTGCCCTCGCCGGTCTCGATGACGGGGACCTTCGCGTTCTGGACGACGGACTGGATCAGACCGTGCCCGCCGCGCGGGATGAGGACGTCGACCTTCCCGCGGGCCGCCATGAGCGCGTTCGCGCCCTCGCGGCCGTACTCGTCGACGCTCTGGACGCAGTCCACGGGCAGCTTCACGTCGGCCAGGGAGTCCCGGATGATGCCCACGAGGGCCCGGTTGGACTCCTCCGCGGCCGACCCGCCGCGCAGCAGCACCGCGTTGCCGGACTTCAGGGCGATCCCGGCGATGTCCACGGTCACGTTGGGGCGGGCCTCGTAGATGGCGCCGACCACGCCCATCGGCACGCGCACCTGGCGCATCCGCAGCCCGTTGGGCAGGGTGCTGCCGCGGACGAACCCGCCCACGGGGTCGGGCAGCGCGGCGAGCTCGCGCAGGCTCTCGGCCAGGCCGGTGATCCGCTCGGCGTCCAGCTTGAGCCGGTCCAGGAGGGCCGTGGAGGTCCCGTTCACGCGGCCGCGCTCGAGGTCCTTGGCGTTCGCGGCGAGCACCACGTCCTGCTTGCGCTCGATGCGGTCGGCGATGGCGAGCAGCGCCCGGTCCTTCCAGGCCCGGGTGGCGCGGCCCAGGACGCGGGCGGAGTCCCGGGCGTCGTCGGCCATCGCGGCGACGCCGGCGACGGGGTCCTCCCCGAAGGTGGCGATGACGCCGGTGTCGGTCACGACCGCCTTGCCGGTCGTGCGGGTGGCTTCGTCGGTGGTCACGGAATCGTGTGCGGCGGAAGTCATTTCTTCAGTTTAGTCCGTGCGCCGCGGGCGCGCAGGACCACGAGGTTGTCCACGTGCACGAGCTCCCGGCTGTAGTCGTCCCCGAGTTCCTCCGCCAGCACGGAGGTGGACTTGCCGAGCATCGGCGGGATCTCGTCCGAGGAGTAGTTGCTGAGCCCGTGGGCGATCTCCTTGCCCTCCTGGTCCCGCAGCGAGACGGGCTCCCCCGCCTCGAACGTCCCGGACACGCCGGTGACCCCGGCGGCCAGCAGCGAGTTGCGGTCGCGGATCGCCTCGACGGCGCCCGGGTCCAGGGTCAGGGAGCCCTTGATGTCCGCGAGGTGGGCCAGCCACAGCAGCCGGACGTTGCGCCGCCCGCCGGAGGTCGCGAACCAGGTGCCGACGTCCTCGCCGTCCAGGGCGCGGGTGATGTTCTGGGCCGAGGTGACGAGCGCGGGGATGCCCGAGGCCGCGGCGATCCGGGCCGCCTGGACCTTGGTGACCATGCCGCCGGAGCCGACGCCGGCGCGGCCGACCGACCCGATCTGCACGCCCTCGAGGTCCTTGATGGGGTCGTTCACCACCGGGATCCGCTCCCCGCCCTTGCGGGGGTCCATGGTGTAGAGGGCGTCGACGTCGGAGAGCAGCAGCAGGACGTCGGCCTTGATCAGGTGGGCGATCAGGGCGGCGATCCGGTCGTTGTCGCCGAACTTGATCTCCTGGCTGGACACGGCGTCGTTCTCGTTGACGATGGGCAGCACCCCGAAGTCCAGGAGCCGCTCGATCTGCCGGTGGGTGTTCTTGTAGTGGCTGCGCCGCATCAGGTCCTCGGCGGTGACCAGCACCTGGCCCACCGTGACGCCGTAGCGGGCGAAGGACTCGATGTAGCGGCCCATGAGCAGGCCCTGGCCCACGGCCGCGGCCGCCTGCTTGCCGGCCAGGTTCTTCGGCCGCCGGGACAGCCCCAGGGGCGCCAGACCGGCCGTGATGGCGCCCGAGGACACGAACACGAGCTCGATGCCGCGGGCCTTCGTCTCGCCGAGGGCATCCACGATCATCCGCACGGCCTGCTCGTCGATCGAGCTCTCGATGGACGTCAGCGAGGACGAGCCGACCTTGACCACCACGCGGTGGGCGCGCGGGATGTCCTCGCGGCGCTCGATGGGGCTGCGCCGGTTCTTGCCGCGGTTCTCGCTGCTGAGCTGGACCGCGGACTTCTCCGCGACCTCCTCGAGCTGCTCGACGTCGATCTCGTTCGTCTGCTCGTTCATCCTGGGCGTCTCCCTCGTCCGGTGGGCGTCGTCGGTGTGTCGGGTCAGTCGGTGTGTCGGGTCGGTCGTCGGGTGGTGGCCGCGGGGCGTCCGGCACGTGCGGCCGCGGCCCGCCCCGCGGGCGGGCTCAGTCGTCGGTGCCGGCCGGGGCCTCGCCGCGCCGGGCGTCGACCGACTCGGTCCACACCCCGGCGGAGCGCTCGGCCTCGAGCTCGGCGCGGGCGGCGGCCTTGGCGTCCTTGCGGTCCTGGTACTGCTGGCGCTTCTGCTCGCGGGTGGGACGGTCGATGTCCGCGAAGCGCAGGTCGGTGCCGCGGGGCCCGGCCAGCAGCTCGGCGCCGCCGACCATCGTGGGCTCCCAGTCGAAGACCACGCCGTCGTCCTCGGGACCGATGAGCACGGCGTCGCCGGGCCGGGCGCCCTGCTTGAACAGCTCCGTCTCGACACCGAGCTTCGCGAGCCGGTCGGCGAGGTAGCCGACGGCCTCCTCGTTGTTGAAGTCGGTCTGCAGGATCCACCGGTCGGGCTTGTCGCCGCGCACGTGCCACAGCGGCTCGAGGTTGCGCTCCTCCCGGGTGATGGTGAACTCGGGTCCGCGCACCCCCTTGGGGCGCAGCACGACCCGCGGCGCCTCCGCCGGGGCGGGGCGGGCGGCACGGGCCTCCTGCACGACCTCGCCCATGGCGAAGGTCAGCTGCCGCAGCCCCTCGTGGGAGGCGGTGGAGATCTCGAACACGCGGTAGCCGCAGGACTCGAGCTCGGGCCGCACGAACTCGGCGAGCTCCCGGGCCTCGAGGACGTCGATCTTGTTCAGCACCACGAGCCGGGGCCGGTCGTTGAGCGGCACCGCCTGGCCGCCGTCGAGGTCGCCGTCGACGGCGTAGCCGGCGAGCTCCGCCTCGATCGTCTCGAGGTCGGATACCGGGTCCCGCCCGGGCTCGAGGGTCGCGCAGTCGAGGACGTGCACGAGCGCGGCGCAGCGCTCGACGTGGCGGAGGAACTCCAGCCCCAGGCCCTTGCCCTCGGAGGCGCCGGGGATCAGGCCCGGGACGTCCGCCACGGTGTAGCGCACGTCCCCGGCCTCCACCACGCCGAGGTTCGGGACGAGCGTGGTGAACGGGTAGTCGGCGATCTTGGGGCGGGCGGCGCTGATCGCGGCGATCAGGCTGGACTTGCCGGCGGAGGGGTAGCCGACCAGGGCGATGTCGGCGATGGACTTCAGCTCCAGGACCACGTCCCGGGCCGAGCCCGGCGTGCCGAGGAGCGCGAAGCCGGGGGCCTTGCGCTTGACCGAGGCCAGCGCGGCGTTGCCCAGTCCGCCCTGCCCGCCGGGGGCGGCCACGAACTCGGAGCCCTGGCCCACGAGGTCGGCCAGGACGTTGCCGTCCTGGTCCTTGACCACGGTGCCGTCGGGCACGGACAGCACGAGGTCCTCGCCCTTGTGCCCGTGGCGGAGGTCGCCCTTGCCGGGTCCGCCGTTGGGGGCGGACTGGTGCGGGGCGTGGTGGTAGTTCAGCAGCGTGGTGGTCTGGCCGTCCACGCGCAGCACCACGCTGCCGCCGTCCCCCCCGTTGCCGCCGTCCGGACCGCCGAGCGGCTTGAACTTCTCGCGGCGGATGGACACGCAGCCGTGCCCGCCGGAGCCGCCGGACACGTGCAGGACGACGCGGTCGACGAAACTGGCCACGGGGAACTCCTCTGGTTCAAGAACGGACGGGCCACGTTAAGACTGTAGAGGGCGGGCGCTGGACGCACCCACCCTCTACAGACCAAACATGGGTGGTGCGGGTCGTGACCCGCACCGGGGCCGGCAGCGCCGGCCCTGTGGACTACTCTGCGGCAGCCTGGATGTTGACGACCTTGCGGCCCCGGCGGGTGCCGAACTCGACCTGACCGGCGGCCAGGGCGAACAGGGTGTCGTCGCCACCGCGGCCGACGTTGAGGCCGGGGTGGAAGTGCGTGCCGCGCTGCCGGACGAGGATCTCGCCGGCGTTGACGGTCTGGCCGCCGAAGCGCTTCACGCCGAGGTACTGCGCGTTGGAGTCGCGACCGTTGCGAGTGGAGCTCGCGCCCTTCTTGTGTGCCATGAGGTGTGCCTACCTTCGGGTCTTTACTGGCTGGTGGAGTCTGGACGGGGACCGGGCCGGTCAGGCGTCGATGCCGGTCACCTTCACGGTGGTCAGCTCGGCACGGAAGCCCTGGCGCTTCTTGTAGCCGGTCTTGTTCTTGAACTTCTGGATGGAGATCTTGGGACCGCGGAGGTTCTCGACGATCTCGGCCGTGACCTTGACGCTCGCCAGGGTCTGGGCATCCGAGGTGATCTTGTCCCCGTCGACCAGCAGCAGGGCAGGGAGCTCGATGGTGCTGCCTGCTCCGCCGGCGACGCGGTCAAGGGTAACGAGGTCTCCGACGGAAACCTTTTCCTGGCGGCCGCCAGCGCGGACAATCGCGTACACCACTTGGGAACTCACTTCTCTCGACGTCATGTGTAAACAGTGTGGGTCGAGCGCATACCTGTCAGGACCAACGACGTTGAGACGAGCTGACGGTGACCGGCCCGTGGGACTAGGCCGAGGTCAGCGCAGGTTCGCCGCAATTCAGGAACTGCACCCGCATGTGCCGCCAGGTGGGGTGTCGAGTTTTTACACGCGCGCACCGGCAGGGCACCGAAGATCAAGACTACTCGATCCGGTCAGCGCCCGCCAACCGGCGCTCCGCCACCGGCGCGGCGAAGAAGTCCCGCTCGAGCGCGCAGGCCTCCAGGAACACCTCCCGCATCCTCGCCCGGACGTCCGCCGGGGCCGCCCGGGCGGCGTCGTCGAGCAGCCGGCGGGCCGTGCGGGTGGCCTCCTGGAACCCCTCGTCCGCGTACGTGGCCAGCCAGTCCGCGTAGGGGTGCCCGTCGGTCCCGTCGGCCGCGGCGAGCTCGTTCAGGTGCCGGCCCACGTCCGCGTAGACCCAGTAGCACGGCAGCACGGCGGCCAGGCCCACCGGGTAGGGCTCGGCGGCGGTGGCCGCGAGCAGGAACGTGGTGTAGCGCCGCGTCACCTCGCCGAGGCCGTCCCGGGCGCCGCCGGCCCGGGCGCCGCCGTCCCCGGCGTGCCGCAGCCGGGCCCGGTGCAGCTGCGCCTCGGTCTCGGTGCAGGACACGGCGCCGGCGGCGAAGAACAGCCGCTGCTCCTCGTCGGGCGCCCTGGCGGCCAGCAGGGCCAGCGCCCGGCTGTATCCGTCGAGGTACTGCAGGTCCTGGTCGAGGTAGGCGAGGAAGCGGTCCGGCTCGAGCCGGCCGTCGCCGAGGAGGCGGACGAACTCGAGCTCCTCGATCTCCCGCCGCACGGCCGCGGAGGCCTCCCACAGCTCGTCGGTGAACCGCTCCGGCGCCGTGCCCCAGCTCTCGAGGGCGTCCTGGACGTGGTGGAAGTGGTGGACGGGCCCGCTGCCGTGGCCCACCTCGAGGTCCCCGGCGGCCTCGAGGGCCCCGCGCAGCCAGTCCCGGGCGATCCGCAGGCTCCGGGGCCAGTCCCCGTGCCGGGCCTGGAGGGTGGCCAGGGCCGAGGAGAGGGAGCACCCGGTGCCGTGGGAGTTCTCGGTGGGCACGCGGGCGCCGTCGAACGCCACGAGGGGCGCGGGGGCGTCCGGGCCGACGAGCGCGTCGGGCGTCCGGTCCCCCGTGAGGTGCCCGCCCTTGACGAGCACCAGGGTGCCGTGGGCGCGGGCCACGCGGTGGCCCTGCGCGAGGGCCTCGTCCCACGACGACGCCGTGTCCTCCCCGGCGAGCACGGCGAGCTCCTGCAGGTTCGGGGTGATCAGGTCGGCGAGGCCGAGCATCGCGCGCAGGGCGTCCTCGGCCTCGCGCTCCAGCAGGCGGCCCCCGGAGGTCGCGACCATGACGGGGTCCAGGACCACGACCGGCGGCCGGTGGGTCCCGAGCCACCGGGTGACGGCCTCGATGACCGGCACGGACCCGAGCATCCCGATCTTGACGGCGTCGATCTCGACGTCCTCGGCGACCGCGTCCAGCTGTGCCGAGAGGAACTCGACCGGCGGGACGTGGATGTCGCGCACGCCCACGGTGTTCTGCACGACGACGGCGGTGACGGCGCTCATCCCGTAGCCGCCCATCGCGGCGATCGACTTGAGGTCCGCGTGCTGGCCGGCGCCGCCCGTGGGGTCGGTGCCGGCGATGGCCAGGACGCGGGGCACGCGGGCGGTCACGGAGCCACCTCCCCGGCGGGCACGGCGGCGAAGGCCCGCAGGTAGCGGGCGGCCGCGGCGGCGGGGTCCGGGTCGGCGCAGATCCCGGAGACCACGGCCAGCCCCGCGGCGCCGGCGGCGCGCAGGCCGGGGGCGTCCTCGACCCGCACCCCGCCGATGGCCAGGCAGGGCAGGGCCGTGCGGGCCGCGGCGCGGGCGAAGCCCTCGACGCCCAGCGGCTCGGGGGGGTCGGGCTTGGTGCGGGTCGCCCGCACCGCCCCGACGCCCAGGTAGTCGACCGTCCCGGCCGGCAGCGCGGCGGCAGCATCGAGCTCCTCCGCCGTGGCGGCGCTGAGGCCGAGCACGGCGTGCGGGCCGCAGATCTCCCGGGCGAGCGCCACGGGCAGGTCGGACTGGCCCACGTGCACGCCGGCCACGGGGGCGCCGGCCGCGCGGGCGGCGAGGTACACGTCGGCGCGGTCGTCCACGAGCACGGGCACCTCCCGGCCCACGCGCTCGGCGACGGCCGTCAGCAGGGCGACGAGCTCGCGGACCGGGGCGTCCTTCTCCCGCACCTGCACCATGGTGGCTCCCCCGCGCACGGCGGCGGCCACGACGTCCGGGACCGTCCGGGGGGCGCTCAGGGCGGTGTCCGTCACCAGGTGCAGGGACAGGGCCGCGGGGTCGAGGCGCGGGCTCACCGGGCGACCTCCTCGCGCACGAGCTCCGCCCGGGCAGCGATCCCCTCCGGGGTGACGGCGTGCAGCCGGTCCAGCAGCGCCACGGCGAAGGAGCCGGGCCCGGCGGAGTCGGAGGCCGCGTCCTCGGCCGCGAGGGTGTACACCGTGGTGGCGGCCACCGCCGCGGCGGCCGGGTCCGTGCGCACGGCGGTGAACGCGGCCATGAGGGCGCCCAGGGCGCACCCGCCGCCGGTGATGCGGGTCAGCAGGGGCGTGCCGTGCGGCACCCGGACCACGGTGCCGTCCGGGGAGCGGACGAGGTCCACGGGCCCGGACACGGCCACCGCCGAGCCGGCCCGCTCGGCGAGCGCGGCGGCGGCGTCCCGGGCCGCGTCGACGCCGTGGGTCGCGTCTGTGCCGCGGCCGCCGGCGCCGCCGGCGAGGGCGATGACCTCGGAGGCGTTGCCGCGCACGATCGCCGGCTCGAACCCGAGCAGGTCGCGGGCCAGCGCCGTGCGCACGGGCAGGGCACCCACCGCCACCGGGTCCAGGACCCAGGCCCGGCCCGCGCGGCGCCGGGCCCCGACGGCCTCGTAGGCGGCGCCGCGCTGCTCGGCGGTGGGCGTGCCGGTGTTCACGAGGAGGCCGTCGGCGAGCTCCGCGAAGACCCCGCCCTCGCCCTGGATGTCGGTCATCGCCGGGGACGCGCCCACGGCGAGCAGCACGTTGGCGGTGAAGTTGGTGACCACGGCGTTGGTGATGCACTGCACCAGCGGCGCCGCGGCGCGCAGGTCCGCCAGGGCCGCGGCGGCGTCCTCGGCGAGCGCGGGGTCCGGCGGCACCGGCCTCCCGGGTCCTGGTGTGCGGTCGGACGGGGGTACGGCATCGCGCATCTGCGACATCCCTTCGCTAGTACTGGCTAGATCAGGTTCGACGGGTGTGTTCTCAGCCGCTCGTGCGGCACCCCGTGTCTGGTGTCCTGCCAGTCTAGTCGTCGTGCGGGAGCCGGCACGGACCCCGCACGGGATCAGAACATGCCGTTGGCGTGCGCCATCCGCTCGGGCACCGGCTGCGCGACGCCCCAGTGCTCCACGATCCGGCCGTCGTCGAGGCGCCAGAGGTCGTAGCAGGCCACCGTTCCGGTGGATCCCCCGTCGCTGTTCCCTCCGGGCACGGCCTCCGCGACGGTCAGCACGAAGTTCCCCTCGCCGACCACGCGGCGCAGCCGCTGGTACGCGGGCTGCGGGCCGTCCGGCGTGCCGCCGGTGTGCTCGGTGCAGCCCCGGGGGCTCATGTGGTCCTGGACGGCGTGGCGGTCGCCCCCGACGAGGGCGGCCTCGACCCACTCGGCGGCGATGCGCTTGTTGTCCTGCGTCCGCTCGTGGTCCGTGACCGCGACGGGGCCGTCGAGCTGGGGGCGGGCGCCGTCGGGGCCCGTGCGCAGGGGCTCGAGGACGTCCCAGTGCTCGGCGATCCGTCCGTCCTCCACCCGGAAGACGTCGAAGCCGACCAGCGGCTCCGGACCGAGCCCTTCGTACACCGAGTGGACGGCCACCGTCCCGTGGTCGTCGAGCATCCGGACCATGTCCACGCGGAAGTCGTCGGGCATGCTCCGCACGAACTGCCTGAGACCCTCGCGCCCGTCCGGCGCGAGCGGCGAGTGCTGGACGAAGTCCTCCGTGTAGTGACGGTCCACGGCCGACGGATCCCGGTGGACGAACAGTTCCGTGCCGGTGGTGCGGATGGTGTCTGCACTGGTCATGGCGATGCTCCCTGGAACGGGCGGCCGCTCTCCCGGCGGACGGGACGGCGGCCCCGGGTGTGCTGTGGTGCGCACCACGGTACGCCGCCGTGCGGAGGGCGGGCAGGCCGGGGCGGTCCGTGACGGTCCGCGACGACGGAGGACCCCGACCGTGCCGGTCGGGGTCCTCCGTGGTGCTGCTCGGCGGGGCGGGTCAGCCCCGGTCGGCGGGCCGGCCGCTGGTGAGGTCCTCGGCCTTGACGCCGACGCCGACGACGGTCGGCGCCCGGCGGGAGGGGTCCTCCGGGGCGCGCTGGGCGACGGTCTTCGCCTCGTGCCGGGCGCCCTCCGCGGCGGCCGCTCGGCCGGCGGTCACCTCGGCCTCGCCGGGCCGCGCCGTCGGGGCCGAGGCCCGCCGGGAGCGCCGCCGGGGCCGCACGGGCTCCGCGTCCGCCTGTTCCGCGACGACCGCCGCGGCCGGGGCGGGAGCCTGCCGCTCCGTGCGCTCCTGGGCCGTGCTCTCCTGGGCCGGGGCCTCCGCCGCGGCGGTGGCCCCCTCCGCGGCGTCATCCGCACCGGTGACCGCCTCGGCGGCGGCCTCCGGGGCGGCGGAGCCGGCGTCCGGTCCCCGCTGCCCGAAGACCTCCGCGAGGGAGTCCAGGCTCAGCGGCCGGGCCTCGGCGGGCTCGACGACCACGGCGTGGCCCTGCGGCAGCTCGATGACCTCGCCGTTGATGGTCAGGCGCGAGCCCTGCTCGCCCGGCGCCCCCTCGGCGGGGAGCTGCTCCGGGGCGGCGGGGGCGGTGTCCTCCCCCTCCTCCGGCTGCTGCTCGGCGGCGGTGTCCCCGCCCTGGCCGCGTCCGCGGCTGCGCTTGCCGCGGCGCTTCTTCCGGGAGCGCCCCGAGCCCTCGGGCCGGGACTCCGCGGGCTGGGCGGCCTCCTCGGCGCGCTCCGGCTCGTCCGCGGCCGCCTCCTCGTGGTGGGTGGCGGCGGCGATCGTCGCGAACGCCGTCCGCGCGGCCTCGGCCTTGGCCTTCTCCGCGGGGTCGGCCTCGGCGGAGCGCTGCTCCGTCCGGGCGGGCTGCTGCTCGTTGCGGCCCCCGCGGCCGCGCTTGCGCTCCGTGCGGTTCGGCCGCTGGTCGCGGGACTCGCTCGTGGCGCCGCCGGAGCGGCCCTCGAGCGGGTGGTCGTGGACCACCACGCCGCGGCCGGCGCAGTGCTCGCACGGCTCGGAGAACACCTCCAGCAGGCCGGTGCCCATGCGCTTGCGGGTCATCTGCACGAGGCCCAGCGAGGTCACCTCCGCCACCTGGTGCTTGGTGCGGTCCCGGCCCAGGCACTCCACCAGCCGGCGCAGCACGAGGTCCCGGTTGGACTCGAGGACCATGTCGATGAAGTCGATCACGATGATCCCGCCGATGTCCCGCAGCCGCAGCTGCCGGACGATCTCCTCGGCCGCCTCCAGGTTGTTCTTGGTGACGGTCTCCTCGAGGTTGCCCCCGGAGCCGGTGAACTTGCCGGTGTTCACGTCGACCACAGTCATCGCCTCGGTGCGGTCGATGACGAGCGAGCCGCCCGAGGGCAGGAAGACCTTGCGCTCGAGTGCCTTCTGGATCTGTTCCTCCACGCGGTAGTTCACGAACAGGTCCTCGTCCTCGTCCCACTTCTTGAGCCGGTCGAGCAGGTCCGGTGCGACGTAGGTCACGTACGCCTCGATGTTGTCCCACGCCTCGTCGCCCTGGACGACCATGGTGGTGAAGTCCTCGTTGAAGACGTCGCGCACCGTCTTGATCGTGAGGTCCGGCTCCGCGTAGAGCATCTCGGGCGCGAGCGTCCTGGTCGACCCGGCCCGCTCCTGGATCTGCTCCCACTGGGCGCGCAGCCGGTTGATGTCGTGGGTGAGCTCCTGCTCGGAGGCCCCCTCGGCGGCGGTGCGCACGATGACGCCCGCCCCGTCCGGCAGACGGTCCTTGAGGATCTTCTTCAGCCGGGCGCGCTCCACGTCGGGCAGCTTCCGGGAGATCCCGGTCATCGACCCGCCCGGGACGTAGACCAGGTACCGGCCGGGCAGGGAGATCTGGCTCGTGAGCCGGGCGCCCTTGTGCCCCACCGGGTCCTTGGTGACCTGCACCAGGACGGAGTCCCCGGACTTCAGCGCGACCTCGATCCGGCGCGGCCCGCCCTCGAGCCGCGACGCGTCCCAGTTGACCTCGCCGGCGTAGAGCACGGCGTTGCGGCCCCGGCCGATGTCGATGAACGCGGCCTCCATGGACGGCAGCACGTTCTGCACCTTGCCCACGTAGACGTTGCCGATCAGGGAGTCCTGCTGGGTGTGCGAGACGAAGTGCTCGGCCAGGACGCCGTCCTCGAGGACGCCGATCTGGATCCGGTTGTCCTTCTGCCGGACCAGCATCTGCCGCTCGACCGACTCGCGGCGGGCCAGGAACTCGGCCTCGGTGATCACCTGGCGGCGGCGGCCCGTCTGGCGGGACTCGCGCCGGCGCTGCTTCTTGGCCTCGAGCCGCGTGGAGCCCTTCACGGCCACGACCTCGTCGACCGTGGCGGTCTCCGCGGCGCGGGGCGCCCGGACCCGGGTCACCGTGTTGGGGGGATCGTCGTCGCTGCCGCCCACGAGCTCCATGTCGACCTCGCCGCGGCGGCGGCGCCGGCGGCGGCGGCTGGTGGCGCTCCCGCCGGTGCCCTGGCCGGCCTCCTCGCCCTCGTCGGCGAGCTCCGCCGTGTCCGGCTCCTCGGGGCCGTCGCCCGGGTCCTCGGCGGAGGCGTTCTCCTCCTGCTGGCGGCGCCGCGCCTCCCGGCGGCGGGCGGCGCGCTGCTGAGCGGCCTCGCGCAGCTCGTCGAGGTCCGGGGCGTGGAACATGAGAGAGGTCGCCGTCACCGCGGCGGCCGGCGCCGTGCGCGGCTCCCCGTCGTCGTCGGCGTCCTCGTCATCGGTGTCCGCGCCGTCGTCGGTGTCCGCCTCGTCGTCCTCGGCGGACGGGGCGGGGTCCTGCCCGGCTCCGGCCGGCGCGTCGGCGGCCGGCGCCTGGGCCCCGGGACCCAGGTCCTCGGTCTCGCCGGCGGGCTCGACGCCCTCGGCGGCCTCCTCGGCACCGGGCGTGCCGGGCGCGGGGTTCGCGGGCGCGGCGGCCTCCTCGGCCACCGCACCGGGGCGCTCGTCGCCGGGGACCGCGGTCCCGGGCGCGACGTCGAGGGTGTCGGTCCCCGCGGCGTCGCCGGTGGCCGGCGCGGACGGGGCGGCCTCCAACGGCTCGCCCGGCGTGCCGGGCCCGGCCTCCGGCACGGGTCGCGCGTCCTCCGACGGCTCCTCGGGCACGTGGCCCGAGACCTCGGGGGCGGTTTCCGGCACGGCCGGCGCGTCCTCCGACGGCTCCTCGGGCACGTGGCCCGGGGTCTCGGCGGCGGCGTCCTGCACCGTTGCCTCCGCCGCCGGGAGGTCCCGGCGGGCGTCGTGCGATGTGTTCTGCTGACCAGCGTCCAGGGCGTCCTGCGCCCCGGCCTGGTTCACCTGTTCGGCATCCATATACAGCTGTGCTCCTGCCGCGGTACGCCGTCCGTACCCGGTCCCCGCAGCTGCTTGGTCGGCGTATCGCCGGTGGGGGTCCACGCGGCGGCCAGAAGTCCTGTGCGTACCCGTCGCGTCCCGCACACCTCGCGAACGGGCGGGGACGGCAGCGAGCCAGTCCGGGGCTTCGAGCCGCTGCTCACGAGGGCAACGGTCTTGGGCCGGCGGCGGACGCGCTCAATCCGATGAGAGCCGCGGGTCCTGCCGACCTGGGGTCGAAGTCCGACTGGGCCGAGATCCCGCGTACGGGCGGGCTCGACCGTGGCCAGTATCTCACAGACGCCCCGGTGCGGGCCGGATTGGCTCCGTCACGGCCCGCAACCCGCGGGCACGGGGCCGGGAGAGCCCCCGGGGAGCATCAGGGGGCATCGCCTAGGATCGGCGTGTGACCTCCACTCCGCCCCGCCTCGACGACTCCCCCGCCGTGTCCCGCGGCCCGGACGCCCGCGCCGACCGGCGCTGGGGCCTCGTGGCCCTCGTGACCGGGCTCCTGGGCTTCTACGGCGCTGCCACGCTGGTGTACGAGCGGCTCCAGCTCTTCCTCGACGCCGGCCACCGCACCAGCTGCGACATCAACTCGTGGCTGTCCTGCGGCACCGTCATGCGCACGCCCCAGGCGGAGGCCTTCGGCTTCCCCAACCCCTTCATCGGCATCGTCGCCTACGCGGTCGTCGTGGCTGTGGCGCTCGCGGTGCTGGCGGGTGCCCGGTTCGCCGCCTGGTACTGGTGGGGGCTGCAGATCGGGGTGACCCTCGGCTGGCTCTTCGTGCTGTGGCTGTGGTGGCAGACCACCTTCGAGATCAACGCCCTGTGCCTGTACTGCATGCTCGTGTGGGTGATGCAGACCGTCCTGCTGGTGCACACCACGACCCGCAACCTGCGCGGCGGAGTGCTGCCGGCGCCGCCCGGCGTGGCGCGCGGCGCCCAGCAGTGGGCGTGGTTCGTCTCCGCGGCCCTGCTCGTGCTGCTCTTCGGGACCGTCCTGGTCCGCTTCGCCGGGGTCATTTTCCCGGCCTGAGCCCGCCCGGTGCCGTGCGGCTCCGCCGGACGCGGCACGGCACCGACGACGACGACGGCCTCCGCCCGTGCTGGGCGGAGGCCGTCGTCGTCGGTGCGCACCGGGGTCCGGCGGGCCCAGGGCTCAGGCGAACCAGATGCCGATCTCGCGCTCGGCGGACTCCGGGGAGTCGGAGCCGTGCACGATGTTCTGCTGGACCTTCTCGCCCCAGTCCCGGCCGAGGTCGCCGCGGATCGTGCCCGGCGCGGCGGTGGTCGGCTCGGTGGTCCCGGCCAGGGACCGGAAGCCCTCGATCACCCGGTGGCCCTCGACGACGGCGGCCACGACCGGGCCGCTCAGCATGAACTCGACGAGCGGCTCGTAGAACGGCTTCCCCTGGTGCTCGGCGTAGTGCTGCTCCAGCACGGAGCGCTCCGCGTGCAGCAGGCGCAGGTCGACGAGGCGGTAGCCCTTCGCCTCGATCCGGGCGAGCACCTCGCCGGTGAGGCCGCGGGCCACGCCGTCGGGCTTGACGAGGACGAGGGTGCGTTCCGTGGTCATGGGGGTCCTTCCGAGGTGCGGGTCCAGGATGTCGGTGCCCAGCCTAGCCGTCCGGGTGCTCCCGCTCCCACTGCGCCTGGGCGGCGTCGCGGGCGGCGTTCTCCCGGTCCAGCCGCGCCCCGGTGCGCACGGCGTACCACCAGGCGAGCACGGACAGCCCGCCCACGAAGAACATCGTGGGCAGCACGAAGCCGGTGGCCAGGAACACGGCCTGCAGGACCCAGCCGACCGTGTACCCCCAGGGCCGGCCCAGCACGGCGGGGGCCAGCCCCAGGAGCAGCGCGAGCGCGGTCCCGCCGGCCAGGATCGCCGTCCGGGCCCCGTCCCCGAGCTCCCGGCCGAGGACCCCGTAGGCGGTGAGGGCCGCGAAGAACGCGATGAACGCCTCCATGACCAGCACCGAGGAGGCGAACATCGTGCGGATCGAGCGCCGCGGCCGGGGCTGCCCGGGGCGCCGGCCGCGCTGGGCTCTGGTCATGCGTGCCACGTGGGACGGGTCCTCTCCTGCGGGGGGTGCGGTCGGTGCGGGGCGCGGGGCACGGTCACAGCCCCAGCAGCGTGCGGGCCTCGCCGACCACGGTGATCGAGCCCGTGACCAGCACGGCGCCGTCGAACTCCGGGCGGGCGGCGGCGTCCTGGACGGCCTCGGTCATCGCGTCGTCGAGCTGCGGGACGGCGTGGACCACGTCCTCCGGGAAGCCCAGGTCCACGGCGAGCTCCACGAGCTCCTGCGGGTCGACCGCCCGGGGCGAGGAGGACCGGGTGAACCAGAACTCGGTGTGGAACTCCTCGTACTCGTCGAGCAGGACCCGCAGCATCGCCTCGGTGTCCTTCTCCCGGAGCATCCCCACCACGAGGTTGAGCTTCCCGAACGTGAAGGCCTCCTTGAGGGCGGCCGCCGCGGCCGTGAGCCCGTGCGGGTTGTGCGCGGCGTCGAGGACCACCGGGGGCGCCTTGCGGGCCAGCTCCAGGCGTCCCGGGGACTCGACGGCGCCCAGCCCGGTGCGGACCAGCTCGGGGTTGAGCTCCTTCTCCCCGCCGCCCAGGAAGGCCTCCACCGCGGCGAGGGCCAGGGCCGCGTTCTCCGCCTGGTGGGCGCCGAACAGCGGCAGCAGGACCTCGGGGTACCGCCCGGCCAGGCCCTGGAGCGTGAGCACCTGACCGCCCACGGCCGTGGCGCGGGCCTCCACGCCGAACTCGACGCCGCCGAAGCGGAACGGGACGCCGAGCTCCCGGGCCCGGGCGAGGAGCACCTCGGCGGCCTCCGGGTCCTGCGCGGCGGAGACGAGGAACCCGCCCGGCTTGAGGATCCCGGCCTTCTCGGCGGCGATCTCCCCGAGCGTGTCGCCGAGCAGGTCCGTGTGGTCGAGGTCGATCGGGGTCACCACGGACACCGCGGCGTCCGCCACGTTCGTGGCGTCCCAGGAGCCGCCGATGCCCACCTCGAGGACGACGACGTCGACCGGCGCGTCCGCGAAGACCGCGAACGCGAGCGCCGTGACGGTCTCGAAGTAGCTGAGCCGGGGCTCCCCCCGCTCGGCCAGCTCGGCGTCCACGAAGCCCAGGTACGGGGCGATCTCGCCGAAGACGCGCACGAAGGTCTCGTCGTCGACGGGCGCGCCGTCCACGCTGATCCGCTCGGTGACCCGGGAGAGGTGGGGGCTGGTGTAGCGGCCCACCCGGAGGTCGTGGGCGAGCAGCAGGGCCTCCACCATCCGGGCGGTCGAAGTCTTGCCGTTCGTGCCGGTCAGGTGGATCACCGGGGCGGCGCGCTGCGGCTCCCCCAGGACCTCCATGGTCCGGCGCATCGCGTCCAGGCGCGGGGCCATCCGGTTCTCGGGGGCGCGCTCGAGCAGCCGGGCGTAGACCTCCTCGACGGTCCCCGCCCCACCGGTCCCGGCGAAGGGGGCGCTCACGCCCGCACCGCCCCGGTGCCGGCGGAGGCCCCGGTGGGGGCGCCCACGACGGACACGGCCACGGCCGGTTCGCCCACGCGCAGCTCGAGCTCGGCGGAGAGCGTCTCGCCGGCCACGAGCCCGCGGTTGGCCTCGAGGGCGGCGACCGTCCGCTCGTCGGCGGTGACGACGGTGCGGATCCGGTCCGAGACCTGGAGGGCGGCGTCCTTGCGGGCCTGCTGGATCGCCCGGACCATGTCCCGGGCGGTGCCCTCGGCCTCGAGCTCGGGGGTGAGCTCGGTGTCGAGGACGAGGAAGCCGCCGCCGGGCAGGACCGCCACGGCGCGGGACCCGGCCGCGGCGTCCTGCGCCACGACGGTCTCGAGCTCGTACTCGCCCTCCTGCAGCGCCGTTCCGCCGGCGGTGACGGTGCCGTCCTCGGCCGTGCTCCAGTCCCCGGACTTCGCGGCCTTGATCACGGCCTGCACGCCCTTGCCCAGGCGGGGTCCCGCGGCGCGGGCGTTGACCCTGAGCTGCTGGGAGATGCCGAACTGCTCCGCGGAGGCCTCGCCGGCGTCGAGCAGGGTCACCGACTTGAGGTTCAGCTCGTCCGCGACGATGCGCTCGAAGGTGCCCGCGAGCTCGTCGCCCCCGGGCACCACCACGGTCATCCCGGCCAGCGGCTGGCGCACGCGCAGCTGGTGGGCCTTGCGCAGGGCGGAGCCGTTGGAGCAGATCGTGCGGGTCGTCTCCATGCGCGCCACCAGGTCGGCCTCGGCAGGGAACAGCGAGGCGTCCGGCCAGTCGGTCAGGTGCACGGAGCGCCCGGCGGTCAGCCCGCGCCAGATCTCCTCCGCGACCAGGGGCAGCAGCGGGGCGGCCACCCGGCAGACGGTCTCCAGGCAGGTGTACAGCACGTCGAAGGCGACGGTGTCCTCGTCGAAGAACCGGTCCCGGGAGCGGCGCACGTACCAGTTGGTCAGGGTGTCCATGTAGGAGCGCAGGCGCTCCGCGGCCCCGGAGACGTCGTAGCGGTCGAAGGCGTCCTGGACGTCCGTCACGAGCCGGCCGGTGGCGGCCAGCACGAAGCGGTCCATCACGTGCTCCGAGTCGTGGCGGGTCCGGGCCTCGTAGCCGGCTCCGCCGTTCGCGGCGTTCGTGTACAGGCCGAAGAAGTGGTAGACGTTCCACAGCGGCAGCATCATCTGGCGCACGCCGTCGCGGATGCTCTGCTCGGTGACCACCAGGTTCCCGCCGCGCAGGATGGGGCTGGACATCAGGAACCAGCGCATCGCGTCCGCGCCGTCCCGGTCCAGGACCTCGTTGACGTCCGGGTAGTTGCGCAGGGACTTCGACATCTTCTGCCCGTCCGAGCCCAGCACGATGCCGTGACTGATGACGTTGCGGAACGCGGGCCGGTCGAACAGCGCGGTCGCCAGGATGTGCAGCGTGTAGAACCAGCCGCGGGTCTGGCCGATGTACTCCACGATGAAGTCACCCGGGTTGTGGGTCTCGAACCACTCCCGGTTCTCCATGGGGTAGTGCACCTGGGCGTACGGCATCGACCCGGAGTCGAACCACACGTCCAGCACCTCGGGCACGCGCCGCATCGTGGCGGCGCCCGTCGGGTCGTCGGGGTTCGGGCGGGTCAGCTCGTCGATCCAGGGCCGGTGCAGGTCGACCTCGCCCCGGTCGTTGACGGGCAGCCGGCCGAAGTCGGCCTCCAGCTCGGCGAGGGAGCCGTAGACGTCGCGGCGCGGGTGCTCGGGGTCGTCGGACTCCCACACCGGGATGGGCGTGCCCCAGTACCGGTTGCGGGAGATCGACCAGTCGCGGGCGTTCTCCAGCCACTTGCCGAACTGGCCGTCCTTGACGTTCTCCGGGATCCAGGTGATCTGCTGGTTGAGCTCGACCATCCGCTCCTTGATCCGGGTGACCTCCACGAACCAGGAGGACACGGCCCGGTAGATGAGCGGGTTCCGGCAGCGCCAGCAGTGCGGGTACGGGTGCTCGTAGCTGGCCTCCCGGACCAGCCGGCCCTGGGCCCTGAGATCCCGGACCACCGTGCGGGCCACGTCCTTGTCGAAGACGTTGCGCCCGGCGATCCCGGCCAGGGGCGCGCCGGGGGCGAGCCGCTCGTCCTCGAAGAGCCGGTAGAACACCCCGGACTCGTCGAGGGAGAGCACCACGGGGATGTCGTAGCGGGCGCAGACGTTCTGGTCGTCCTCGCCGTAGGCGGGCGCCTGGTGCACGAGCCCGGTGCCGTCGGTGGTGGTGACGTAGTCGGCCACGACGAACTGCCAGGACGTGCCCGTGCCGAAGCGCTCGGCGTCCGCGAAGTAGTCCCACAGCCGCTGGTAGCGCAGCCCCTCGAGGTCGGCCCCGCGGTGACGGGCGGTCACCGCCGCGGCCGCGGCCGCCGCCGGGTCCTCGGCCTCGCCCCAGCCGAGATCCTTCGCGTAGGCGCCCAGCAGCTCCTCGGCGACCAGGAAGCGCCGGCCCTCGAGCTCGCCGGCGCCGGGGACCACGGCGTAGACGATCTCGGGGCCCACGGCGATCGCCTGGTTGGTCGGCAGCGTCCAGGGCGTGGTGGTCCAGGCGAGGGCCTCCACCCCGGCGAGCTCGGCGGCCAGTTCGGGCCGGACCGCCCACGAGGCGTCGTCGAGCACGGGGAAGGTGACGGTCACCGTCTGGTCCTGGCGGTCCTGGTAGACGTCGTCGTCCATCCGCAGCTCGTGGTTGGACAGCGGGGTCTCGTCCTTCCAGCAGTAAGGGAGGACGCGGTAGCCGGAGTAGACGAGGCCCTTGTCGTCGAGCGCCTTGAACGCGGCGATCACGGACTCCATGTAGTCCGGGTTGAGGGTCTTGTAGTCGTTGTCGAAGTCGACCCACCGGGCCTGGCGGGTGACGTAGTCCTGCCACTCGGAGGCGTACTTCATCACGGAGGACCGGCAGGCGTCGTTGAACGCCGCGACGCCCATCCGCTCGATCTCCTGCTTGTCCGCCATCCCGAGCTGCTTCATCGCCTCGAGCTCGGCGGGCAGGCCGTGGGTGTCCCAGCCGAAGCGGCGCTCCACCCGGCGGCCCCGCTGGGTCTGGTAGCGGGCCACGAGGTCCTTGACGTAGCCCGTGAGGAGGTGCCCGTAGTGCGGCAGTCCGTTGGCGAAGGGCGGGCCGTCGTAGAAGACGAACTCGTTGGAGCCGTCCCGGCCGGGGTCGCGCTGGTCCACGCTGGCCTGGAACGTGCGGTCCTGCGCCCAGTAGGCGAGCACGCGCTCCTCCACGGCGGGGAACGCGGGCGCCGCGGGCACGCCCCGGGCCGCGGGGTCGGTGGTCGCCTTGGGGTAGACGGGCTGGTCTGACACGGGGTCCATCCTCGTTCTGACGTCGGTGCTGCTCGTGCGGGTCAGGGTGCAAGGACGCTGCCGGCCGGTCGCCCGGGGCGGAACGCGGTACCACCTCGCTTGCGCCCCGGTCCCCGGGGGGACGCGGGCCGCCGCTCGTCGACTGCTGTGACGGGCTTACCCGTTCGGTTCTACTGGGGCGCGCCCCGGGACGGGGCGGGCCTGTTCTTCCGAAGACTCCCCGGTGATGGCCGGATCGACGCCGTGATGACTGCCCCATCTTAACCCACCCGGGACGTCGCCGAGATTGCGGCTGCCGGCGACCCGGCGGTCTCCGGTGGCCGCCAGCCACGACCTCGGCGGGGGTGGGTGAGTTCGCCGGGAGGGCTACCGGCCGCGGATCAGCTTGTGCGGGGCCGCCTGGGCGACCGGCTTGATGGTCACGGTGTCGAGGTCCACGTGGTGGGGCAGGTTCACCGCGAAGGCGCACACCTGGGCGACGTCCTCGGAGGTGAGGGGCTTGTCCACGCCCGCGTAGACCTTCTCCGCGGCCTCCTGGTCCCCGCCGAGGCGGTTGAGGGAGAACTCCGGGGTGTGCACGAGGCCCGGGGCGATCTCGACGACGCGCACGTTGTGCTCGGCCTCCTCGAGCCGCAGCGCCTCCGTCATGGCCCGCTCGGCGAACTTCGCGGCGTTGTAGCCGCCGCCGCCCTCGTAGGCCCGGTGCGCGGCGAGGGACGTGAGGTTCAGGACGGTGCCCTCTCCGTTCGCGCGCAGCGCCGGGAGGAAGGCGCGGGTCAGGCGCATCGTGCCGAGCACGTTGACCTGGTACATCCACTCCCAGTCCTCGGTGCTGGCCTCGGCCACGCGGTCCGTGCCGCGGGCGCCGCCGGAGATGTTGAGCAGCGCGTCCACGCGGCCCTGCTCCTCCAGCACCTGGTCCCGGAGGGCCTCGACGTCGGCGTCCGAGGTGATGTCGCACGGCGCGGGCACGGCCCCCGTCTCGCGGGCCAGGGCCTCGAGCCGTTCGGCGCGGCGGGCCACCGCGTAGACGGTCCAGCCGGACCGGCGCAGCTCGCGCGCGGTGGCCTCCCCGATGCCGGTCGACGCGCCGGTGACGACGGCGACCCTGCCGGTGTGCGTGGTGGGGCTCTGCTGATCGGTCATGGGTCCCACGCTAGCCGGGCGCCGGGCGCCGCCCAAGCACCGGGGCGTCGGGGCGCGTGCCGGGGCTCGTGAGAGACTGGTCGGCATGGCTGACAACACGCAGGGCACAGACACGCCCGGGACCGCACCGGAGACCACGCCCGAGACCACGCCCGTGACCGTTCCCGACAAGCCCGCGCTGGAGGGCCTGGAGCAGAAGTACGCGCGCAGGTGGCGCGAGGAGGGCACCTTCGCCTTCGACGAGGACACCACGCGCGAGCAGGTCTACTCGATCGACACTCCCCCGCCGACCGCCTCGGGCTCCCTGCACGTCGGCCACATGTTCTCCTACACGCAGACGGACGTGATCGCCCGCTTCCAGCGGATGAGCGGCAAGAACGTCTTCTACCCGCTGGGCTGGGACGACAACGGCCTGCCCACCGAGCGCCGCGTGCAGAACTACTACGGCGTGCGCTGCGACCCCACGAGGCCCTACGTCGAGGGCTACCGCCCGCCGGAGAAGCCCGCGAAGAACCAGCGCGACTGGGACGTGGTCTCCCGCAAGAACTTCATCGAGCTCTGCGAGGAGCTGGCGGTCGAGGACGAGAAGGTCTTCGAGCAGCTGTTCTCCACCCTGGGCCTGTCCGTGGACTGGACCCGCACCTACCGCACCATCGACGCCCGCTCCCGGGCCGTCTCCCAGCGCGCCTTCCTCCAGGACCTCGCGGCCGGCAACGCCTACATGGCCGAGGCCCCCACCCTGTGGGACGTCACCTTCCGCACCGCCGTGGCCCAGGCCGAGCTCGAGGACCGGGAGCGGGAGGGCACCTACCACCGGGTCGCCTTCCACCGTCCCGACGGCGAGCCGGTGCACATCGAGACCACCCGCCCCGAGCTGCTGCCCGCGTGCGTGGCCCTCGTGGCCCACCCGGACGACGAGCGCTACCAGCCGCTGTTCGGCACCACGGTGCGCTCCCCCTTGTTCGACGTCGAGGTCGAGGTGCGGGCGCACCCGCTGGCCAAGCCGGACAAGGGCTCCGGGATCGCCATGATCTGCACCTTCGGCGACCTCACCGACGTCACGTGGTGGCGGGAGCTGGACCTCCCGACCCGGGCGCTGATCGGCCGCGACGGCCGCTTCGCGAGCGAGACCCCGGAGTGGATCGCCGCCGGCGCCCCGGCCGAGCGCTACGCCGAGGTGGCGGGCAGGACCGTGTTCTCGGCGCAGCAGGCCGTCGTGGAGATGCTCCGGGAGTCCGGGGACCTGGTGGGCGAGCCCCGGAAGGTCATGCACCCGGTGAACTTCTACGAGAAGGGCGACAAGCCGCTCGAGGTCGTCACCTCCCGCCAGTGGTACATCCGCAACGGCGGCCGCGACGCCGACCGGCGCGAGGCGCTCATCGGGCGCGGGCGCGAGATGGACTGGCACCCCGCGTTCATGCGGTCCCGGTACGAGAACTGGATCGAGGGCCTGCACGGCGACTGGCTGATCTCCCGCCAGCGCTTCTTCGGGGTGCCCTTCCCGGTCTGGTACCGGCTCGACGGCGACGGCAACCCGGACTACGACGACCCCGTCCTGCCCGCCCTCGACCAGCTGCCCGTGGACCCGGCCGCCGACCCGGCCCCCGGCTTCGACGAGACCCAGCGGGACCAGCCGCACGGCTTCACCGGCGACCCGGACGTGCTCGACACCTGGGCGACGTCCTCGCTGTCTCCCCAGATCGCCACCGGCTGGGCGTTCGACGAGCGGCTGCACGCCAACACCTTCCCGATGGACCTCCGGCCCCAGGGCCACGACATCATCCGCACCTGGCTGTTCTCCACGGTGGTGCGCTCCGAGTCGCTGGCCGGCACGGTGCCCTGGACCAACACCGCGCTCTCCGGGTGGATCCTCGACCCGGACCGCAAGAAGATGTCCAAGTCCAAGGGCAACGTGGTGGTCCCCACCGAGGTGCTCGAGAACTACGGGGCCGACGCGGTGCGCTACTGGGCCGCCTCCGCCCGCCTGGGCGCGGACACCGCCTACGACGAGGGGCAGATGAAGATCGGCCGCCGGCTGGCCATCAAGCTGCTCAACGCCTCGAAGTTCGTCCTCGCCCAGGGCGTCACCGAGGCCTCCGTGCTCGGCGCCGGGGCGTCCGCGGACGTCGTGACCGACGCGGTGGACCGTGCGCTGCTCGCCCAGCTGGCCACGGTCGTGGAGCGCGCCGGCCAGGCGTTCCGGGACTACGAGTACGCCCGGGCCCTGCAGCTCACCGAGCAGTTCTTCTGGACCTTCACCGACGACTACGTCGAGCTCGTGAAGGACCGGGCCTACGGGGCCCGCGGGGCGGCCGCGCAGGCGTCCGTGCACGCCGCGCTCGCCACGACCCTCGACGCGCTGCTGCGCCTGTTCGCCCCCGTCCTGCCGTTCGCCACGGACGAGGTCTGGTCCTGGTGGCGCACCGGCTCCGTGCACCGGGCCTCGTGGCCGGGCGTCGAGGGCTTCGCGGACGCCGTGACCGACGCCGACCCGGAGGTGCTCACGACCGTGGGCGAGGCCCTCTCGGGGCTGCGCAAGGCCAAGTCCGAGGCCAAGGTCAAGCAGCGCACGGAGGTGCGCTCGGCGACCATCACGGCCGCCGCCGAGGACGTCGCCCGCCTTCAGGCGGGCCTGGGCGACCTCAAGGCCGCGGGCAACGCCGCCGAGCTCGTGCTCGTCGCCGGGCCCGAGGGCCTCGCCGTGCGCGACGTCGAGCTGGTCTCCGCGGAGGAGCCGGCCCGGTAGCGCCGTCCCCGGTGCGCAGCACGAGGGCCCGGCCGCCGCGGCGGCCGGGCCCTCGTGCTGTCCGGGACCCGGGTCGGTCCGGGTCGTTGCTCAGTCGAAGATCGGGCCCTCGTCACGACCGCGCTTGAGCTCGTAGAACCCGTGGTGGGAGACCAGGGCCAGGCAGCCGTCCCAGACCCGGGCGGCGTCCTCGCCCCGGGGCGCCGGCGTGAAGACGGGTCCGAAGAAGCCCACGCCGTTGACGGAGATGCAGGGCGTGCCGATGTCCTCGCCGGCGACCGCCTGGGCGGCCTCCGTGGAGGCCCGCAGCGCGTCGTCGAACTCGGTGGCGTGCCGGGCCGCCGCGAGTTCCGCGGGCAGGCCGACCTCTTCGAGGGACTCGGTGATGATCCGCTCCAGGTCCTCGATCCCCCCGGGGTGGCGCCGCGTGCCCATGGCGTCGTAGAGCCTCTTGTTGTACTCGTCACCGTGGGCGCGGGCCGCAGCCTCGACCACGCGCACGAGCCACATCGATTCCTCGTGGCCGTGGTGGTGGTTGCCGGGGTTCTCCTCGTTGAGGATGCCCAGCGAGATGATCCGCCAGTGCACCTCGACGTCGCGCAGCCGCTCGACCTCCTCCATCCACCGCGAGGTCATCCAGGCCCAGGGGCACAGGGGGTCGAACCAGAACTCCACCTTGTCCGTCATCAGCTTCCTCTCGTGCGGGCGTCCGCCGGGAGTGGCGGACGCGTCACCGGGTAGAAGCCACGGATCAGGCGGTTTTGTTCCGGTTCTGCTCCTCGCGGATCATCTCGTGGGTGATGATCTCCGGCTCGGCCTGCTTGGCCACGGCCTCGGCGGTGACCAGCACGGCGGCGATGTCCTCCCGGCTGGGGAGCTCGAACATGACGGGCTGGAGCACGTCCTCGAGGATGGCGCGCAGCCCGCGGGCGCCCGTGCCCCGCTGGATCGCGAGCTCGGCGACGGCGGTCAGCGCCTCGGGGTCGAACGTCAGCTCGACGCCGTCCAGCTGGAACATCTTCTTGTACTGCTTCACGAGCGCGTTGCGCGGCTCGGTCAGGATGCGGGTGAGGTCGGCCACCGACAGCTCGCGCAGCGTGGTCACCACGGGCAGACGGCCGATCAGCTCGGGGATCAGGCCGAACTTCAGCAGGTCCTCCGGCATGACGTCGGCCATCACCTCGTGGCGCGGCCCGCTCTGCTTCAGCTCCGCGCCGAAGCCGATGCTCGTCCGGCCCGCCCGGGAGTCCACGATGTCCTCGAGCCCGGCGAAGGCGCCGGCCACGACGAACAGCACGTTGGTGGTGTCGATCTGGATGAACTCCTGCTGCGGGTGCTTGCGCCCGCCCTGCGGGGGCACCGAGGCCACGGTGCCCTCGAGGATCTTCAGCAGCGCCTGCTGCACGCCCTCGCCGGAGACGTCGCGGGTGATCGAGGGGTTCTCGGACTTGCGGGAGATCTTGTCGATCTCGTCGATGTAGATGATCCCCGTCTCGGCCCGCTTGACGTCGTAGTCCGCCGCCTGGATGAGCTTGAGCAGGATGTTCTCGACGTCCTCGCCGACGTAGCCGGCCTCCGTGAGGGACGTGGCGTCCGCCACCGCGAAGGGCACGTCGAGCTTGCGGGCCAGGGACTGGGCCAGGTACGTCTTGCCGGAGCCGGTGGGGCCGACCAGCAGGATGTTGGACTTGGCGATCTCGACGTCCTCGTCACCGGCCGCCGTGGCCAGGGACAGGGGCTTGCCGTTCTCGCCGGCCCGGACCCGCTTGTAGTGGTTGTACACGGCCACGGCCAGCGCCCGCTTGGCGGTCTCCTGGCCGATCACGTACTGGTGGAGGTGCTGGTAGATCTCGTGGGGCGTGGGGAGCTCCTGCTGCTCGAGGTCCTTGACCTCGCTCAGCTCCTCCTCGATGATCTCGTTGCACAGCTCGATGCACTCGTCGCAGATGTAGACGCGCGGGCCCGCGATGAGCTTGCGGACCTGCTTCTGGCTCTTGCCGCAGAAGGAGCACTTGAGCAGATCCGCGGTCTCGCCGATGCGCGCCATGAAACAGTCCTCTGGTCGGGGTACGGGAATCCTCGTCCAGGATAGGCGAGGACCGGGTCCCGCCCCAACACCAGGGCGCCCCGGTGCGCCGCGACCGGTCGGGTCGCGGCGCACCGGGGCGCTGCGGGTGGGCTGCGGCGGGTCGCCCGGGTCAGGAGGTGACGGTCGCGGGCTTGTGGATCTTCCGGGACTCCAGGACGTGGTCCACGATCCCGTACTCCTTGGCGGCGGACGCGGTGAGGATCTTGTCGCGCTCGATGTCCCGGTTGACCTCCTCGGCGGTCTTGCCGGAGTGCAGGGCCAGGGTCTCCTCCAGCCACTCGCGCATGCGCATGATCTCGTTGGCCTGGATCTCGATGTCCGAGGCCTGGCCCCCGCCCTGACCGGACATGGCCGGCTGGTGGATGAGCACGCGGGCGTTCGGCAGGGCCAGGCGCTTGCCGGGGGTGCCGCCGGCGAGCAGGACGGCCGCCGCGGACGCGGCCTGTCCGAGGCACACCGTCTGGACCTCGGGGCGGATGAACTGCATGGTGTCGTAGATCGCGGTCATCGCGGTGAACGACCCGCCGGGGGAGTTGATGTACATCGTGATGTCCCGGTCGGCGTCCTGCGCCTCGAGCACGAGCAGCTGCGCCATGACGTCGTCGGCCGAGGCGTCGTCGACCTGGACGCCCAGGAAGATGATCCGGTCCTCGAACAGCTTGGTGTAGGGGTTCTGCCGGCGGTACCCGTAGGGGGTGCGCTCCTCGAAGTCGGGGAGCACGTAGCGGCTGGTGGGCAGGGCGGCCGCGGAACCGGCCGTGGACGAAGGTCCGTGGGTGAAGGTCATGGTTGAGTTCCTCGGAGGTCTGGAAGAGCGTGCCTGATGACGTGGTGGGACCGCCGAGGTCCTACTCCTGGTCCTTCATGGTCCCGCCGCCGCCGGTCATGGAGCCGGCCGAGCTGGCGATGTGGTCGAAGAAGCCGTACTCGAGGCCGCGCTGGGCGTCGAACCAGTTGTCGCGGTCGTTGTCCCGGAGGATCGTCTCCAGGGACTGCCCGGTCTGCTCGGCGGTGAGCTCCGCGAGGCGCTGCTTCATCGACAGGATGAGCTCGGCCTGCACCCGGATGTCCGAGGCGGTGCCGCCCATGCCGCCGGAGGGCTGGTGCATGAGGATCCGGGCGTTCGGGGTGGAGTAGCGCTTGCCCTTGGTGCCCGAGGACAGCAGGAACTGGCCCATCGACGCGGCCAGGCCAGTGGCCACGGTCACCACGTCGTTCGGGATGAGCTGCATGGTGTCGTAGATCGCCATGCCCGCCGTGACGGAGCCGCCCGGGGAGTTGATGTACAGGAAGATGTCCGCCTGGGGGTCCTCGGCCGAGAGCAGCAGCATCTGCGAGCAGATGAGGTTCGCGTTGTCGTCGCGCACCTCGGAGCCCAGCCAGATGATGCGCTCCTTGAGCAGCCGGTTGTAGACGTAGTCGTCCTGGCCGCCCATGGGGCCGCCGCCCTGCAGGCGCGGTCCGGTGGAGGTTGCGTGGGTCGAGCCGAACGGCGACTCGTGAGCGGAGGTCATGTAACAGTGCCTCTTTCGTCCGTGTGGTCCGGTGATCTCTGAACAGAACACTAGTGCCCGCCCCGGGTCCCGGCCGGTCCCCGTCCGGGTTGTTCGCTGATGGCGCATGGTCGCGGGCGCGCCCGCCGCACACGACGACGCCGCCGTCCCGGGCGGGACGGCGGCGTCGTCGGGAGCGGTGTCAGGACGTCACTTGGCGGAGTCCGGGGAGTCGGCCGAGTCGGCCGACTCCGGGGAGTCGGCGGACTCCCCGGACTCGGGCGAGTCGGCGGACTCCTCCTCGGTGCCGGGGGTCGGGGCCGCGGTGGTCTCCTCGGGCTCGACCTCCTCGGCGGGCTCCCCCGCCTGCTCCTCGCCCTGCGGGCGCACGAACTCGGAGAGGTCCACCGTGTTGCCCTCGGTGTCGGTGACCGTCGCGTACTCCAGGACCTTGGCCAGGGCCTTGCGGCGGCGCACCTCGCCCACCATCAGGCCGGCCTGGCCCGAGGAGTCGAGCAGCTGGGCGAACTGGTTCGGGTCCATGCCGTACTGCTGGGACATGTTGATGATGTAGTCGATCAGCTCGGACTGCTCGACGCCGATCTCCTCGGCCTCGGCGACCGCGTCCAGCACGATCTCGTTGCGGAACGCGTCCTCGGCGTTCTTCTGCACCTCGGCCCGGTGGTCCGCGGTGTCGTGGTCCGCCTCGGCCTGCGGGTTGTCGAAGTGCTGGGCGATCTGCTCGTCGATCACGGCCTGCGGCACGGGGATCTCCACGAGGGCCAGCAGCTTCTCCAGGACCTTGTCGCGGGCCTCGACGCCCTGCTCCACCACGGTGCCCTCGGCGGCCTGCTTCTTCAGGTCCTCCTTGAGCTCCTCGATGGTGTCGAACTCGGAGGCCAGCTGGGCGAACTCGTCGTCGGCCTCGGGCAGCTCGCGCTCCTTGACGGCGGTGACCTTGACCTTGACGACGGCGTCCTCGCCGCTGTGCTCGCCGCCGGCGAGCTTGGTCTCGAAGGTGGCGTCCTCGTCGGCGGACAGACCGGTGATGGCCTCGTCCATGCCATCGAGCATCGTGCCGGCGCCCACCTGGTAGGACAGGTCGTTGGCGGCGTCGACCTCCTCGCCGTCGACCAGGGCCTGCAGGTCGAGGGTGACGAAGTCGCCCTCGACGGCGGGACGGTCCACGGTCTTGAGGGTGCCGAAGCGCCCGCGCAGCTCGTCGAGGGCCTTCTGCTCGTCCTCGGCGGAGGCCTCGCGGGCCTCCACCTCGACCTCGAGGCCCTTGTAGTCCGGCAGCTCGATCTCGGGGCGCACGGCCACGTCGATCTCGACCTTGACGTCGGCCTCGCGGTCCGTCTCGTCCGGCTTGGCGAGGACCTCGACCTGGGGCTGGGTCAGCGGGGTGATCTCGTTCTCCGCCAGCGCCTGCTGGAAGAAGGTGTTCAGGCCCTCGTTGAGCGCGTTCTCGACGACGAAGTCGAAGCCCACGCGCTGCTCGATCAGCCGCGCCGGAACCTTGCCGCGGCGGAAGCCGGGGACCTGGATCTGGTTGGCGAGCGAGGTGTAGGTCTGGTCGATGAACGGCTTCAGTTCCGCGAACGGGACGTCCACCACGATCTTGACCTGGGTGGGGTTGAGTTTCTCGACGGCGCTCTTCACTTCCGCTGCACTCCTGAGTGGTAGGTCGGTTGGGTCTTCCGGTGCCGCTCTCCGGCCCGGGACAGTCGGGAAGGCGGCTGCCCGGCAGGACCGGGCAGCCGCTCCAACGTCGGGGCGACAGGACTCGAACCTGCGATCTCCTGCTCCCAAAGCAGGCGCGCTAGCCACTACGCTACGCCCCGGTACCTGCAGCCTCGGCTGCAACGACTGCGGTCCGGTGCACGAGCACGGACCACCGGCGAGTCTACCGGCTGGGCGGACGGGGCCGCACCTCGGCCCGCCGGACCCCGCTCCGCACGGCCCGCCGGCGTTCTGCCGGCCGCGCTCCGCGGGTGCGACGAGGCCCCGGGATTTGACACCGCGCGCGCCGGGCCGGTTAATGGGAAGGCCTCGACAGAGCGCTCCGCGGGGATGTAGCTCAATGGTAGAGCCTCAGTCTTCCAAACTGATTACGCGGGTTCGATTCCCGTCATCCCCTCTCCGTGCACGAACGCCCCGGTCCCGCTGGACCGGGGCGTTCGTCGTTCCGCCGGCACCTCGGCCCGGCTCCCGGCGCGTCTCAGCGGCGCAGCCCGACCACCTGCCACACCGCGCCCCGGTCCGCGTGCACGGGACGCAGCCCGTGCTCCTGCAGGACGGCGAGCATGGCCGCCGGGGAGTGCACGTAGGTGCGGAAGGGCGTCCCGGCGGCGCGGAGGCCGAGGTTCTCCAGGGCGGCGAGAGCCCGCAGGAGGCGGTGCCCGGGCGGGTGGCTGAACACGAGCAGGCGCGTGGCACGGTCCGCGGCGGCGCCCAGGAGCCGTTCGTGGTCGGGGTAGCAGCACACGACCCGGTGCAGCACCACGACGTCGTGCGGAGCGACCGCCTCCGGGTCCGTCGCGATGTCGAGCTGCCGGCGCACCACGCGGCCGGCCACCCCGGCGGCGGCGGCCAGCTCCGCGGCCTCGGCCTCGTAGGAGTCCACGAGCTCCAGGTTCGTGGTCCGCGCGGCGCCCCGGCGCAGCAGCTCGAGCTGGATCCCGCCCACGCTGCCGCCGATCTCCAACACGCTGGCCCCCTCGACACCCTGGGCGGCGAGGAACTCCACGACCCGCCGGGAGGCGCGGTCGAGGCCCCGCCGCCGGTACCGGCGGGCGAGGCGCCGCGCGAAGCGGGGGCCGAAGACGCGCCGGTAGCCGGGCGCGCCGCAGCAACTGGACACGGATCCAGGCTACGCCGTGGAACCCGGCGCGGTCAGCGCTGGCAGGAGGGGCACCAGTAGAGCGTGCGCCCCTCCAGCTCCCCCGCCGCCACGGGCGTCCCGCACCGGCGGCACGGCAGGCCCTGGCGCTTGTAGACGAGGTGGGCGTGCCCGGGCCACGCCTGCGCCTCCGAGATCCCCGGGCGGTCAGCGGCGTCGGTCGTCAGGATCCGGCCCAGCCGCACGCCCGTGCGCATGAGGGCCGCGTTCTCCGCCCACAGCTCCAGCAGCGCCGGCTCGTCGAGGGCGCGCCCCGGCGTCATCGGGTCCAGTCCGCGGCGGAACAGGGACTCCGCCCGGAAGATGTTGCCCACCCCGGCCAGCACGGCCTGGTCCATGAGCAGCGCGCCCACCGGGCGGCGGCTGCGCCGCACGGCGGCCACGAAGGGCGCGGGGTCCGCGTGCGGGTCGAGCGGGTCCGGGCCCAGCCGCGCCCGGGCCGCCTCGGCCTCGGCGGAGCTCTCCAGCACGCACAGCGTCGGCCCGCGCAGATCGGCCCAGCCCTCGTCCCCGACCAGCCGCACGCGCACCGCCCCCACGGGCGCCGGCGGCAGCAGCGGGCCGGCGGGGGCGGCGTCGTCGTCGTCGTGTGCCTCCTGCTCCCCGATCCGGCGCGGGGCCCCGATGGAGGAGGCGCCGCGGAAGCGGTCGGTGCCGCCGAAGCTCCACGCGCCGTAGAGGCCGAGGTGCGAGCGCAGCACCCGGTCCCCCGCGAAGTCGAGGAACAGCTGCTTGCCGTGGGCCCGCGCCCCCTCGAGCACGGCGCCGTCCAGGGCGTGCGCCCCGGCGGCGAAGCGTCCCTGCGGGGAGCTCACGGCCAGGGCCTGGCCTGAGAAGCAGTCGGCGAACTGGCGGGCGAGGCGGTGGACCGAGTGGCCCTCCGGCACTCAGGCCTCCCGGGCGGCCGGGAACTCGCGCGGGCGCAGGTCCTCGAGTTTGCCCGCGACGGTGCCGGTGGACTCGTACTCGCCGATCTGGGCGATCCGGCGCTCGTGGCGCTCGTCCCCGGAGAAGGGCTCCGCGAGGAACGCCCGGACGATCGCCAGCGCCTCCTCCTGGGGGTGCTGGCGCCCACCGACGGCCACGACCTGGGCGTCGTTGTGCTGGCGCGCGAGCCGGGCGGTGTCCAGGTTCCAGGCCAGGGCGGCACGGATGCCCTCGACCTTGTTGGCGGCGATCTGCTCGCCGTTGCCCGACCCGCCCAGGACGATGCCGAGGGAGTCGAGCCCCGCCTTCCGGTCCGCCCGGACGGCGCGCGCGGCGCTGATGCAGAACGCGGGGTAGTCGTCGAGGGCGTCGTACTCGGCGGGGCCGTGGTCGACGAGGTCGTAGCCGGCGGCGACGAGCTCCTCGACCAGGTAGCGGGAGAGGTCCAGGCCGGCGTGGTCGGTGGCGATGTGGACGCGCATGGGCGGCGTGCTCCTGGGGTTCGCGGGAACGGGGCGGGATCGAGGCGCAGGGCCCGAGCGGACGGACCGGCCGCCCTCCAGCGTAGTGCGTGCCGCGCACACCGCAGGGCCTCCCCGGGCGGCCGGGACCCGGCTGACATAATGGGACGATCCCCTGCGGCCCACCGGTCGCGGACGCCCCGATCCCGAGCCATCCCGACCCGACCCCGACCCCGACGAGAGGACGGCACTGAAGTGCCCGGAACCAACCTGACCCGCCAGGAGGCGGCCGCGCGGGCCGAGACCGTGGCGGTGGACGCCTACGAGGTGGTCCTCGACCTGACCCGCGGCGAGCGCGTCTTCCGCTCCACGACCACCGTGCGCTTCCGGGCGACCCCGGGCGCCTCGACGTTCATCGACGCGATCACCGACGCGGTGCACTCCGTGGTGCTCAACGGCACCGAGCTCGATCCCGCCGAGGTCTCGGACGGCGTGCGGATCCGGCTGCCCGGGCTCGCCGCGGACAACGTGCTCACGGTCGAGTCGGACTGCCGGTACATGAACACCGGCGAGGGGCTGCACCGGTTCGTGGACCCGGTCGACGACGAGGTCTACCTCTACACCCAGTTCGAGGTGGCGGACACCCGGCGCGTGTTCGCCGTGTTCGAGCAGCCGGACCTCAAGGCCCGCTTCGCGTTCACGGTCACGGCCCCCGCGCACTGGACGGTCGTCTCGACCCAGCCCACCCCGGAGCCCGTCGCCGCCGGCGAGGGCGCCGCCACGTGGTCCTTCACCCCCACCCCGGTGGTCCCCTGCTACGTCACGGCGCTGATCGCCGGCCCGTACGCGTCCGTGCACGACGAGCTCACCAGCGCCGACGGCCGCACGATCCCCCTGGGCCTGTACGCCCGCCGCTCGCTCGTGGAGCACGTCGAGGCGGAGGAGATGTTCGGCATCACCAAGCGCGGCTTCGAGTTCTTCGAGGCGCAGTTCGGGGTGCCCTACCCGTTCGAGAAGTACGACCAGCTGTTCGTCCCGCAGTTCAACGCCGGGGCCATGGAGAACGCCGGCGCGGTGACCTTCGTGGAGCTCTACGTCTTCCGCTCCCGGCCCACGCAGGCCCGGGTGGAGCGGCGGGCCATCACGGTCCTGCACGAGCTGGCCCACATGTGGTTCGGGGACTTCGTGACCATGCGCTGGTGGAACGACCTGTGGCTCAACGAGTCCTTCGCCGAGTTCATGTCCACCCTCGCCGCGGCGGAGAACACCCGGTACACGGAGGCGTGGACCACGTTCGCCGCCGGGGAGAAGTCCTGGGGCTACGAGCAGGACCAGCTGCCCACCACCCACCCCATCAAGGCCGAGATCCGGGACCTCGAGGACGTGCTGGTGAACTTCGACGGCATCACCTACGCCAAGGGCGCCTCGGTGCTCAAGCAGCTGGTGGCCTGGGTGGGCCAGGAGCAGTTCATGGCCGGGCTGAACCGGTACTTCCGGGAGCACGCGTGGGGCAACACCGAGCTGCGCGACCTCATGGTCCGGCTCGAGGAGGCCAGCGGCCGGGACCTCGACGAGTGGGCCGCGAAGTGGCTCGAGACCGCCGGGGTGAACACGCTGACCCCGGAGCTCGAGACCGACCAGGACGGGATCATCCGCTCCTTCCGGATCCGGCAGACCGCCCCCGACGAGCACCCCACGCTGCGCCCGCACCGCCTGGCCGTGGGCTTCTACGACCACGACGGGGAGCAGGGCAAGCTCGTGCGCACGCACCGGGTCGAGCTCGACGTCGACGGCCCGTCCACGGAGGTGCCGCAGCTGGTGGGCCGGGAGCTGCCGGACCTCGTGCTGCTCAACGACGACGACCTCGCCTACGCGAAGATCCGCCTCGACGAGTGCTCCCTGGACACCGCCCTGACCCACCTGAAGAACTTCGAGGACACGCTCCCGCGCGCCCTCGTCCAGGCGTCCGTGTGGGACGGCGTGCACGACGGCGAGACGCCCGCCCGCCGCTACGTGGAGCTCGTGCTCGGCAACATCGCCCACGAGACGTCCTCGACCGGCATCCAGGTGCAGCTGCGCCAGCTGGACACCGTGCTCGACGGCTACGTGGCCGAGTCCGTGCGCGGGGCCACCGTGCGCGCCGCCGCCGACCGGCTCCGCCGGCTCACCGAGGAGGCGGCGCCCGGCTCCGACCAGCAGCTGCAGTTCCTCCGGGCCTTCGCCCGGCACGCCCGCACCGACGAGCAGCTGGACGTCCTCGAGCAGCTCCTCGACGGACGGCGCGCCCTGGAGGGCCTGGCGCTGGACACCGACCTGCGCTGGAGCCTGCTCACCGCGCTGTGCGCCGGCGGGCGTGCCGGCGACGCCGAGGTGGACGCGATGCTCGCGCAGGACAACACCGAGAACGGCGCGATCGCGGCCGCCCGCGCCCGGGCCGCGATCCCCACGGCCGAGGCCAAGGCCCGGGCGTGGCAGCAGATCATGGTGGACGGGTCCCTGCCCAACTCCATCCAGGACGCGGCGATCGACGGCTTCCGCACGGCCGCCGACACCTCCCTGCTGGCGCCCTGGGCCGAGCAGTACTTCGCGGCGATCCCCGGCGTGTGGCGCACCCGGACCCACGAGCTGGCCCAGCAGATCGCGACCGGCATGTACCCGAACATCCCCGCCCAGGAGACGGTCGACGCCGCGGACGCCTTCCTCGCAGACCTGCCCGAGGACCTGCACGGACTCCGCCGGCTGGTGCTCGAGCAGCGCGACGCGACGGCCCGCGCGGTCCGGGCGCAGGCCGTGGACGCCGCCTACGAGGTGGTGCGCGCATGAGCGACGAGCAGCAGCGCCCCGGTCAGGCCGGCCAGGACCCGCGCACCGACCCCGCCGCGGCGGCGCCGCCCGGGGCGCGCTCCTTCGCGGTCGGGGCGCCCCTGTCCCAGCTGCGCCGCCCCGTGCCGCAGGTCGGCGACGAGCGGGAGCAGGCCGAGGCCGGCACGGCGTCGTCGTTCTACGACCAGATGGGCGGGCACGAGACGTTCGTGAAGCTCGTGCACGAGTTCTACGCCCGGGTGGCCGAGGACGAGCGGTTCCGGGCGCTCTACCCGGAGGACGACCTCGGCCCCGCCGAGGAACGGCTGCGGATGTTCCTCGAGCAGTACTGGGGCGGGCCGACCACCTACTCGGAGCAGCGCGGGCACCCGCGGCTGCGGATGCGGCACATGCCGTTCCCCGTGGACACGTGGGCGCGCGAGACGTGGCTGACGCACATGCGCGCGGCCCTGGACACCCTGGAACTCTCCCCGCTGCACGACGGGATCATCTGGGACTACTTCGACCGCGCCGCCCACGCCATGATCAACCGTCCCGGCTGATCCCCCGGGAGTCTCAGCGCTTGGCCAGGACGTGCCCGCCGGGGGTGCTCAGGCGCACCCAGCGGCCGTTCTCCGCGACGGCGACCTCCGCGCCCGGGCGCAGGAAGCCGAGCGAGTACGCGGCGAACGCCGCGCCGTCCGGCAGCGGCGCCCCCGTCAGCCGACCCGCGAGCGGCTCCGCCCACCCGGACGACCGACCCCAGACCTGCGAGCGCACGGTGTCCACGACGGCGGCGCCCGCGTCCGTGGGCACCGCCCGGGCGACCTCGGCGATCCCGGCCCGGGCGACCTCGCGCAGCGCGTCCCCGGCGACGGAGCCCACCGGGGTCCACCCGCCCAGGGGCGGGGCGATGCCCGCCCACGAGACGTTCGCGTCCACGGGGGGCAGGCCCACGTCCGTGGCGTCCTGGTCCTGGCGCGGCATCCGGTCGAGGACCCCGCCGAGCGGGACGGTGACGTCCAGGGCCTGCTCTCCGGCCAGCGCGGCGGTGCGCAGGCCCAGGACCGTGGGCGTGGTGTCCAGCAGGCCGTGGGGCTCGAGCACGCACACGTAGACGCCGAGGGCCCGCCCGCGCGCCTGGAAGCGCACCGCGCCCTGCGGGTCCACCCCGCGGGCCCGGGACAGGTACGTCCGCAGGTCGGCGACGTCCCGCGGGTCCGTCAGCGGAAGGGACCGGCCCACGGGGCTCAGGCCTCCGCCGGCGCGGGCCGGCGGGCGAAGCGGGTCGGGGCGTCCTGCCACTGCTCGAGCAGGCCCCGCTGCGTGTCGTCGAGGCGCACCGGCCGTCCGGAGGAGCGGTCGATCACGACGACGACCGTCTGGGCCACGGCGTAGACGCGCGAACCGTCCTCCTCCTGGACCGCGTAGTCCAGCACGAAGCTCGACCCGCCCACGGAGGAGACCCACACCCGCACGGACACCGGGTCGTCGCGGTACAGCAGCTGCTGCGTGTACTCGACCTCCTGCCGGCCGATCACGGTCATCAGGTCCCCCAGCAGGGTGCGGAACGTCGCGCCCTCCGGGACCCCCGCGGCGGCGTCCTCGGGCAGCGGACGAGCCATGAGCCGGACCCGGGCGTCCTCGAGATACTGGAGCATGGTGACGTTGTTGACGTGGCCGTAGCTGTCGATGTCGCCGAAGCGCATCTGGATGGGGATCAGCAGCGAAGACATGCCCCCCATCCCATCACACCCGGGCGCGCCGGACGCGCCCCGGCGCGACCGGCGGCTTGGCTAGAGTGAAGACCATGACCTACAGCCCGATCCCGGACCCCACGCAGGCCCTGCTCGACATGCTCGACCTCGCGGACGGGGGTGGCGCGCGCACCCTCGAGGACATCTACGTGGGCCACTCCATCTCCCCCGCACGCGGCCGGGTCTACGGCGGGCAGGTCCTGGCGCAGGCCGCGACCGCCGCCATGCGCACCGTGGAGCCGGAGCGGATCATCCACTCGATGCACGCGTACTTCCTGCGCGCCGGGGACGTGTCCCAGCCGATCACCTTCGGGGTGGAGCGGATCCGGGACGGGCGGTCCTTCTCCGCCCGCCGCGTGCACGCCTACCAGGAAGGGCGCGCCATCCTCTCGGCCATCGCGTCCTTCCAGGTACCGGCCCGGGGCCTGGACCACCAGGACGAGTCCCCCCGGAACCTGCCCGAGCCGGAGTCCCTGCCCAGCGCCGTGGAGCTGCTCGGCCACGTCGACGCCCCCGAGGCGCAGGCGATCGCGCACGAGCGGCCCTTCGACATGCGGTACATCACGGAGCCGATCTACTTCAAGCCGGACTCCCGGGGAGAGCCGTTCAACGCCGTGTGGATCAAGACCCTCAAGCCGCTGCCGGACGACCCGAACATCCACCGCGCCGCGCTCGCCTACGCGAGCGACTACACGCTGCTCGAGCCCATCCTGCGCCTGCACGGCAGGACGTGGATCGAGCCCGGCATGAACATCGCCTCCCTCGACCACGCGATGTGGTGGCACCGGGAGACCCGCGCCGACGAGTGGCTGCTCTACGTGCAGTCCTCCCCCAACGCCTCCTCGGCCCGCGGCCTCGGGGTGGGCCGGATGTTCTCCCGGGACGGCCGGCTCGTCGCCACGACCGCCCAGGAGGGCATGATGCGCTTCCCGGAGTTCTCCTGACCGCACCGGAGCACGCCGGAGGGGCCCGCCGGGCGGGAAGGAGCTGCTCCTTCCCGCCCGGCGGGCCCCTCCGGCGGCACGGGCTCCGGGCCCGGCCCTGCGTCAGTCGCGGGTGAGGCGGCGGTGGGTGACGCGGTGCGGCCGCGCGGCGTCGGCGCCGAGGCGCTCCACCTTGTTGGCCTCGTAGGACTCGAAGTTGCCCTCGAACCAGTACCACTGGTCCGGCTCCTCCTCGGTGCCCTCCCACGCGAGGATGTGGGTGGCGACCCGGTCGAGGAACCACCGGTCGTGGGAGACGACCACGGCGCAGCCCGGGAACTCCAGCAGCGCGTTCTCCAGGGAGCCGAGGGTCTCGACGTCGAGGTCGTTGGTGGGCTCGTCGAGGAGCAGCAGGTTGCCGCCCTGCTTGAGGGTCATGGCCAGGTTCAGCCGGTTGCGCTCTCCGCCCGAGAGCACCCCGGCCTTCTTCTGCTGGTCGGGGCCCTTGAAGCCGAACGCGGAGACGTAGGCGCGCGAGGGCATCTCGACGTTGCCGACGTTGATGTAGTCCAGGCCGTCCGAGACGACCTCCCACAGCGACTTGCTGGCGTCGAGGTTCGCGCGGTTCTGGTCCACGTAGGAGATCTTGACGGAGTCGCCGATCTTCAGCTCCCCGCCGTCCAGCTCCTCCATGCCGACGATGGTCTTGAACAGCGTCGACTTGCCGACGCCGTTGGGGCCGATGACGCCCACGATGCCGTTGCGCGGCAGGGAGAAGGACAGGCCCTTGATGAGGGAGCGGTCCCCGAAGCCCTTCTGCAGGTCCTTCGCCTCGATCACGAGGTTGCCCAGACGGGGTCCCGGCGGGATCTGGATCTCCTCGAAGTCCAGCTTGCGGGTCTTCTCGGCCTCGGCGGCCATCTCCTCGTAGCGGGCCAGGCGGGCCTTCGACTTCGCCTGGCGGCCCTTGGCGTTGGAGCGCACCCACTCGAGCTCGTCGGCCAGCCGCTTGGCCTGCTTGGCGTCCTTCTTGCCCTGCACCTCCATGCGGGCGCGCTTGGTCTCGAGGTAGGCCGAGTAGTTGCCCTCGTAGCCGTACAGCCGGCCGCGGTCGACCTCGCAGATCCACTCGGCCACGTGGTCGAGGAAGTACCGGTCGTGGGTCACGGCCATGACGGCACCGTGGTAGTCCTTCAGGTGCTGCTCCAGCCACAGCACGGACTCGGCGTCGAGGTGGTTGGTGGGCTCGTCGAGCAGCAGGAGGTCCGGCTTCTGCAGCAGCAGCTTGCACAGGGCCACGCGGCGGCGCTCACCACCGGAGAGGACCGTGACGTCGGCGTCCGGCGGCGGGCAGCGCAGGGCGTCCATCGCCTGCTCCAGCTGGGAGTCGAGGTCCCAGGCGTTGGCGGCGTCGATGTCCTCCTGGAGCTTGCCCATCTCCTCCATGAGGGAGTCGAAGTCGGCGTCCGGCTGGGCCATCTCCTCGGAGATCGCGTTGAAGCGGTCGACCTTCGCCTTGATCTCGCCCACGCCCTCCTCGACGTTGCCCAGGACGGTCTTCTCCTCGTTCAGCGGCGGCTCCTGGAGCAGGATGCCGACGGTGTAGCCGGGGCTGAGCCGGGCCTCGCCGTTGGACGGCTGGTCGAGGCCGGCCATGATCTTGAGGATGGTGGACTTGCCGGCCCCGTTGGGTCCCACGACGCCGATCTTCGCGCCGGGGTAGAACGACATGGTGACGTCGTCCAGGATGACTTTGTCGCCCACGGTCTTGCGGGCCTTGGACATTGTGTAGATGAATTCCGCCATGCCCTCAAGGCTACCCCGCTCCGCGGAGGCCGAGGGGCGGCCACCGGGCGGGGACGGACCGGTGGCCGCGCCTCGGTCACCGGCTCCGTCCCCGTGCCGGGACGGCTCGGCCCGGGGAGCTCAGGCGGTGGCGGGCTGGCGGCGCGGGCGCCGGCCCGGCCCGGCAGCGGTCCCGAGGAGCTCACCGGTCTCCGGATCGACGTCCTCCGGGACCGCCGGGGTGCCGCCCCCGCCGTCGGGGTCGCCGCTCGAATCGGACGGGTCCCCGTCCGGGGCCGTCGCGGCGTCCCCGGGCGCCGCCGCGTCCTCGGTCTGCCCGGCGGGCCGCTCCCCCGTCTGCTCGGCGGGCGGCGAGGAGCTCACCGTGCGCTGGAAACAGGCCGTGCCGAGGGCGAGGTCGTGCCCCAGGGACACCGCGTCGACGTCCACGGCCGTGTTGCGCCCGTGCTCGCCCTCCCAGAACCGGACCTTGAGCTTGCCGACCACCACCACGGGCTGGCCCTTCTTGATGCTGGCCAGCGCGTTGAGCCCCAGCGAGCGGAACGCCTGGACGGAGAACCAGTTGGTGTGCCCGTCCCGCCACGCACCGGCCTGCTGGTCGAACCAGCGCGGGGTGGAGGCGAGGCGGAAGGTCACCACCACGGTGCCGTCGGGCAGGCTGCGGGACTCGGGATCCGTGGCCACGTAGCCGCGGACGGTGATCTGCTCGGTCATCGGGAACTCCTCTGGACGGCGGCCGGTGCGGCCGGTGCTGGCCCCGGTGGCGGGGTGCACCCAGCGTGCTGCCGGAGCCGGTGCCGCCGCGGCGGGCGGGCCCCGGTTGTGGACGGCCGCGCTCCTCGGGTGCGGTGACCACGTGCTGTGCAGTGCGACCGCCGTGCGACCGGCGTGGGGCCGGCTCGCGGTCCGCGAGCGCCCGTCAGTCGATGTCGACGGCGTTCCAGGCGATGACGGCGAGGGGCTCCCGGTGCCGCTCCTGCTCGTGGGAGCACGCCCAGCACCACGGGCCGTAGAGCGGTGGGGCGCCGCACTGGCAGAGTCGGATCCGGGCCAACGGACTCACCTCGATGTTCGTTGCAGTGGCCTGGCAGGTGACGGCCTGCCGGACGACATCCTGCGCGGGTGTCCTCACCCCTACTACCGGCCCAGGGGCTCCTGTGGATGCACCGCGGACCGGTTTTCGGGGCCGGCACGGCGCCCGGACCGCCGGAGCGGGTGCCGCGCCCACCCCGTCCCCGCGCGTCGCCCCGCTGCGCGGAGCCGTCGCCCCGCCCCTCGGAGCCGTCGCTCCGCGCGGCGGGGCGACGACCGCGGACGTCAGCCACGGGCGTCGGCCGCGACCTCGCCTCGGCAGGCCGGTGCCGGTGCAGTGCGGGCGCCCGGACGGGAGACGGCGGTCGGCCTCGCGTGCGAGGACCTCCCGCAGTCTCCGGGCACGGCGCCACGGCGCCGTGCCCGGTTCGCCGCCGACCCCGCGCGTTCCGTTCGACTAGGCGGCGTGCCCCGGCTCGACCACGATGCAGTCCTCCCGGAAGTCGAGGTGCATGCAGTGCAGCGCGACGACGCCCCGGGTGATCGCCTCCAGCTGCTGCGGATCGATGTCCGGGCCGACGTTGCGGACGATGAAGTCACGGGTGTCCTCCGTGGCCTCCTCCACCGTGTCGTAGTGGTAGTAACGGGCCCCCCGGCCGGTCCACTGCCTGATGATGGTGACGCTCATGGTTCCTCCCCCTGAATCGGATCCGGACGCGTGGTCCGTGGCCGCCCCGGGCACCCCGTCCGGGAACTGCGGCCGTCCCGGCGGGCTGCCGCCGGGGTCGTCACGGAGGTGCTGCTCCGGCCCCTCGTCCGTCCTGGCGCGGAGCTCAGGTGGCCGGATCACTGCACCTCTCGATGTGCTACTTAACGTATGCGAATTCACAGGGTGGTGCTTGTCCACACTTTCGCGACCGCAAACAATCCAGAGCGGGTTGCAGCTCGAGGAGAGGCACCGGCAGGGCTGCCGGGGAGGGGGACGGCCGGGCCGTGCCCGCCGAGGACCGCAGGGGGGCCGGTCGTCCGGGGTGTGGCGGGAGAGAACTCCGGCTCCGGGCGCCTGCCGGGACGCCGCTCAGCACCTGCCGGCTCCGCCACCGACGAAAGATGGCCCGCCCGGTCCAGTAAGACCGAGCGGGCCGCGGGCAGACAGACGGCGAGATCTGCGTGCCCACCGCACAGCCTACCCCGCCCCCGCTGCGGCCGGGGAGGCTGTGGCACCGAGCGGGCGCCGGCACGCTCATCCGGTCCGCCGGCCCTGCCCGCAAGGGCCGTGCATCTCGCCACCGGAGAGATCCCGCCGGGCACCGCAGCACGACGTGCCGTCGGATCTGCCGCCAGAGACGACGAAATCCCCGCCACCCTGAGCCGTGAGGCCCGGAATGGCGGGGATTTTCAGTGTGCCCCAGGAGGGAGTCGAACCCCCGACCAAGAGATTAGAAGGCTCCTGCTCTATCCACTGAGCTACTGGGGCGTGCCGCCCGGGACCGTGTCCCGGGCACTGCGGTCGAGTTTATCAACTCGCGGGGGCCGCACCGGCTCCTCAGATCACGGCGCTCTGCACCGGGGGCTGGTAGCGGCCGCGGAAGAGCCGCCGGGTCGCCGGGTCGATGAACCACAGGTACACGCCGTAGGAGAGGGCGACGACCGCCGCGATCAGCCGGCCGGAGCTGAGGTCGAGGTCCAGGTACGGGAAGACATCCAGCTGGTCGGAGACCGCGTAGATCATGAAGAAGACGGTGAGGAAGAACAGGATGTCGACCTGCCAGTCGCTGCGGATGCCCGTGACGGCGAACAGCGGGATGAGCCACACCACGTACCAGGCCTGGATCATCGGGGAGAACAGCACGATCGCGGCGAACGCCCAGGTCAGCCGGCGGATGATCCGCTCGTCCCGGCCCACGAACATCAGCCAGAGGATGACGGGCACCGCGAGGGCCTGGCCCGCCGTGTGGACCACCTCCCGCCACTGGCCCGCGTCGGCGCCCACGGCCGCGGCCAGGGTGGTGGCGAGCACGCCGGCGAGACCCACCGGGGCGTACCAGATGGACACGGAGCCGGGGGTGGACATGGCGGAGACCCAGCCGAAGCCGAAGCCGTTGAGCAGCCCCATCAGCCCGAGCAGGGCGACCGCGTAGACGAGGACCAGGAACCAGATGACGAAGCGGCGGGTCCAGGACGCGTTCCGGCCCGCCCACAGCAGGCCGATGAAGGGCAGGAAGACGAGGGTGATGGGCTTGATCGCCACGGACAGCGTGACGAGCGTGGTCCCGAGCAGACCGCCCTTCCAGTTGCGGTGCACCGCGGCGGCGTAGGTGCCGCCGAGGGCCAGGGCGATCATGATGGCGTCGTTGTGCACGGAGACGATGAAGTTCGTGAGGAACAGGGGGTTCGCCACGCTGAGCCACAGGGCCCGGGCCGGGTTGATGCCGTGCAGCCGCGCGAGCCGCGGGATCAGCCACATGCAGGCGATCACGGCGAGCACGCACATCCCCCGGAACCAGAGCACCGCGGCGTCCGGGTCCGCGCCGGTGACGGCCACCACGAACTGCTCGAGCCACAGGAAGAGCGGCCCGTAGGGCGGCGGGGACTCCGACCACATCTGGTCGGCCCCGAGCTGGAAGAAATTGTCGATCGTGGAGACGCCGTGCTCGTAGGGGTTCAGCCCGCTGGCCATCACCCGGCCCTGGCCGATGTAGGAGTACACGTCCCGGCTGAACAGGGGGATCGTCACGAGCATGGGGGCGGCCCACGCCGCGATGGCGATGAGCACCCACCGGCCGCTGCCGGGTCCCCACGTGTTGAGCTTCTGCCCCAGGCGCAGCCACTCGCGGATCAGGAGCATCCCGCCCACGGCGAGCAGGAGGATGGAGACGATCACCCCGGTGGTCGTGAAGCGCATGCCGATGATGACCGGCGCCTGCCGCAGCGGGGAGACGGAGGCGAGCCAGCCGACGCCCAGGGAGCCGACCAGGAGCATGAGCGACCCGAGCGTGCCCATGAGCACCGTCCGCAGGAGCGAGTCGGAGTCGTACCACGAGCTCCGGGGATCCGCCGGCGGCCGGACGCCGTCGGGTCCCTCGCCCGGCGCCGGCGTCGTCGAAGTGGTCTGCACTGCTCTCCCGATGCGCCCGTCCGGTGGCTGCGGGCGCCCCGGCTGGGCGCAGCACGGACCCGTGGTCGCCCCGATCCTATCCCCGGCTCCTCGGGGAGTCCCCGACCGGCCCCGGCGGCGACCGGCGGCGTCGGGGCGGCACGGTAGATTGTCCGGGTGGCTAATTCGAACGGACGCATTGTGTGGATCGACTGCGAGATGACGGGGCTGTCCATCGAGGACGACGCCCTGATCGAGGTCGCGGCGCTCGTCACCGACGACGAGCTGAACGTCCTCGGGGAGGGCGTCGACGTCGTGATCCGCCCGGACGAGGCGGCGCTGGCGCAGATGGGGGACTTCGTGCGGAACATGCACACCTCCTCCAAGCTGCTCGATGAGCTCCCCTCCGGTCTGACGATGGAGCAGGCGCAGGAGCAGGTCCTCGCCTACATCAAGGAGTGGGTGCCCGAGCCCGGCAAGGCCCCGCTGGGCGGGAACTCGGTGGGCACGGACCGCACGTTCCTGGTGCGCGACATGCCGGAGCTCGTGGCGCACCTGCACTACCGCGTGATCGACGTCTCCACCATCAAGGAGCTCTCCCGCCGGTGGTTCCCGCGCGCCTACTTCCAGGCCCCGCCGAAGACCGGCAACCACCGGGCCCTGGGCGACATCCGGGACTCGATCGACGAGCTGCGGTACTACCGCCGCGCCGTGTTCGCCGCCGAGCCGGGGCCGGACTCGGTGACCGCGAAGGGCATCGCCGCGGAGATCGCCGCGTCCCGCACGGGCGCCTGAGTCCCCCGTCCGGGCCGGGACCCCGGCCCGGACGGGCGGGGGTCCCGGCGTGGTCCGGAGCCCTCCGGGAATGCGGTACACTCGTATGCGTTGCCCAGCGGAAGCACGGTCTTCCGGCGGGCGTTCATGGTGGGCGTAGCTCAGTTCGGCAGAGCGCCTGGTTGTGGTCCAGGAGGTCGCGGGTTCAACCCCCGTCGCTCACCCACTGTGAAAGGCCGTCCCGTTGACTCGGGGCGGCCTTTCGTCGTTCCCGAACCGGTTCGAAGGGGCGCAGGCCCCGGCAAGTCGAAGGAAGTGCGTCATGGCCGTCCGTCCCGTGGTGATCACCGGCGATCCCGTCCTCCACCGTCCCGCAGCCAAGGTGGCGCGGTTCGACGAGGACCTGCGCGCCCTCGTGGCGGACATGTACGAGACCATGGACGCCGCCCACGGCGTGGGGCTCGCCGCCCCGCAGATCGGCGTGGGGCTGCGGATCTTCACCTACACGTTCCAGAACGACGACGACGTGGCGCCGCGCGGGGTGCTCGTCAACCCCGTGCTGACGCCGGGGAAGATCTCTCAGGAGGCGCCGGACCCGGACGAGGAGTCCGAGGGCTGCCTGTCCGTGCCCGGTTACAGCTGGCCGCTGAAGCGGGCGGACTGGGTCCGGGTCGCCGGCTTCGACGTGGAGGGCCGTCCGGTCGACTTCGAGGCCACCGGGTGGTTCGCCCGCGTCATGCAGCACGAGTACGACCATCTGGACGGCAAGCTCTACGTGGACCGGCTCAACGACAAGTGGTCCCGCAAGGCCCGGAAGGCGGTCAAGGCCGAGGGCTGGGGCCGCGGCGGCCACACCTGGACCCCCGGCGTCGACGAGGACCCGTTCGGCCACTGATCCGTCCGCGCACCGGACTCAGTCCTCGGTGCGCACGACGACGAGCTCGCCCGCCGAACGGGCCGTGGGCTCCGTCAGCTCGGCCCGCCAGCGCTCCTGCGCCGCCGAGAGCAGGTCCAGCGGCGTCTCCAGGCGTTCGCCGGAGGCGGCGCGCTCGACGAGGTGCCGGGCCAGCAGGCCGCGGGTGTGCTTGGCCATGTGCGAGACGACCTGGCGCCTCCCGCTCCGCTCCCGCACCACCTTCACCCCCACCGTCCGGGCCCGGGGGCCGCGCCACGCCGCCGCGTAGGCGGCCGACCGGCAGTCCACGACGAGCCCGTCCCCGGCCGCCGGCACCAGCACCGCGGGCAGGTGGTGCTTCCAGTGCGCCGCGAGCCTGCCGAGCCCCGGCAGCTCGGCACCCATGGACAGGCGGTAGGCCGGGATCCGGTCGTCGGGGCGCACCGCGCCCCACAGCGCCGAGACGACGACGAGGGAGGCTGCCGCGGCGGCCCGCTGCGCCCCGGTCATCCCGGCCGGGTCGAGGGCGTCGTAGAGCACCCCGGTGTAGACGCTCAGGGCCGGTGCGGCCGGCTCGGCGCCCAGCCGGGTGTTGCGCTCGACCTCGCCGCGTAGCCGCTCCCCCACGCCCAGCACCTCGAGCGCGTCCTCGCGGGCGCTCGTCGCGGCCAGCTCGGCGAGCACCTGCTCCCGGGCGGCCGTGAGCTCGGGGAAGGACAGGACGGCGGGGTCCACGGGGGCGCCGGCGCCGGGGGCGGTCTTGGTCTCGGAGGGCGGGAGGAGGATCAGCACTCGCAGCAGTCTAGTGACCCCGCGGGCCGGTCCGGGCGCCCCGGACCGGCGGGTAGGATGGGCCTCGGACAGGTCGGCCGGGTGACCGCGGGCCGCGCAGCTCCGGCTGTCGCGGCGCGAGGAAAGTCCGGGCTCCGCAGAGCAGGATGGTGGGCAACGCCCACTCGGGGAGACCCGCAGGAAAGTGCCACAGAGAACAGACCGCCCGTCCCCGGTCCGTCCGGGCGGCGGGTCAGGGTGAAAAGGTGGTGTAAGAGACCACCAGCGCGCCGGGTGACCGGCGCGGCTCGGTAAACCCCATCCGGAGCAAGGCCAGACAGGGTGCGTCCGAGGGCTGCTCGCCCGAGCACCCGGGTAGGCCGCTCGAGCCCACCGGCAACGGTGGGCCTAGATGGATGGTCACCGGCACGGCACGGGCGACCGGCCGTGCGCACAGAACCCGGCTTACAGGCCGGCCTGTCCCCCGCCCCCGCACCGCGCGCTCCGGGCTCGAGCGGTGCCTGGAGGCCTCAGGAGCGGACGAGCAGCACCCCGCACTCGGGGCACGTGAGCACCTCGTCCGCGGCCGCCGCCCGGAACGTCGCGGCGTCCGTGGGGCTGAGCGCCGTGCCGCAGGACCCGCACGCGGTGCCCCGCAGCTCCGCGGCCGCCGGCCGATCGGTGCCGCGCCCGGTCCGGATCTTCTCGTACCGTGCCAGCAGCCCGGGGTGCCCCACGCCCTCCGCTGCGGCGGGGCGCGTGCCGGCCAGCTCGTCCCGCTCGGCCGTCAGCGCGCGGCCCTCCGCGTCCCGGGCCTCGACCCGGCGCCGGGCCTCCGCGTCGGCCTCCTTGAGCCGCGGCGTGATGCGGGCGCGGTGCGCCACGGCGTCCTCGAGCTCCTGCATGACCCCCAGCTCCGCCTCCTCCGCCTCGGCCAGCTGCCGGGTGCGGGTGTCGATCTCGTGCTGCAGGCCCATGAGGTCCTTGGCGGAGCCGCCCTGCTCGAGGCGCCGGCGGTCCTTCTCGATCGAGGCCTGGACGCGGGCGACCTTCTGCTCGGCGGCGGCCAGCCGGTCCCGGACGTCCTGCTCCGCGGCCCCGAGCTCCTTGGCGGTGGCGATCGCCCGGGCCCGGAGCTGCAGCGCGGCGGCGACCTCGGGGTCGGTCTGCAGCTCCGCGATCCGGGCGGCGATCCGGCGCAGCCGGGCGTCCACCCGCTCGAGCTCCAGCAGGGCTCGTTGCTGCTCGGGCGTGGCGGTGCTCATGCGGGTCCTCCTGCGGTCGGTGCGGCGGGGTCGGGGGCGGAACGGTCGTGGCCGGGGTGGTCGCGGCCGGAGCGGTCGTGGCCGGACCGGACGGGGTCGGACCCGTCGTGGCCGGGGCGGTCGAGGCGGAAGTCCCACGGGTCGGAGCACCGCTCGGAGACGTCGACCTGGACGTCGCGGCCGCGCGCCGCGAGCGCCTCCCGCAGCGCGGCGGCGCCCACGGGCAGCCACAGCCACTCGCTCGCGAAGTGGGAGAGGTCCACGAGGTACGGGGTGCCGCCGGCGCCGGGGCCCAGCGCGGCCTCGCGCGCCTCGGACGCCGGGTGGTGGCGAAGGTCCGCGGTCACGTAGACGTCGGCCCCGGAGGACCGCACCGCGTCGAAGAGCGAGTCCCCGGCTCCCCCGCACACGGCGACGCGCCGGACGAGGGCGTCGGGGTCCCCGGCCACCCGGACCCCGTGGGCGGTGGGCGGCACGGCGTCGGCCAGGCGCCGGGCCAGCTCCCGCAGGCGCACGGGCCGCGCCAGGTCCCCGACGCGCCCGATGCCCACGGCCGGGTCGGCGGGGTGCGGCGCGAGGGGCGTCGTCGTCGTGAGGCCGGCGGCCCGTGCCACGGCGTCCGAGACGCCGTCCGGGGCGGAGTCCGCGTTGGTGTGGCAGGCGAGCAGGGCGCACCGGTGCTCGATGAGCTCGTGCACCACGGCGCCCTTGAAGCCGTCGGCGGCCACGGACGTCACACCGCGCAGGAGCAGGGGGTGGTGGGTGACCAGCAGGTCGGCGCCGGTGGACACGGCCTCGGCGATGACCCCGGCCACGGGGTCCACGGCGAACAGGATCCGGCGCACGGGCTGGTCGGGGCGGCCGGTGACGAGCCCGCTGGCGTCCCACGGCTCCTGCAGGTGCATCGGCCACAGCTGCTCGACGGTCTCGAGCACCTCCGACAGGGTGGGGGCGGGCCGGGGCGGGGACGTGCTCTGCTCGCTCATGCGCCCCAGTCTAGGAGTCCGTTCCGCGCCGGCCGCCGAGGCGGGCGCGGAGGCGTCCGGGGCGGGTGCGGGAATGATGCGGGCCGTGCGGTGTTGTACGGGTCATGGCCTACTCCGCGCACGACGACGACGCACGTCCCGCCCCCGATCCCCGCCCCGCCGCGGCGGAGCCCGCCGCGACCGAGACGTTCGTGCTCGCGGGCGGGTGCTTCTGGTGCCTCGACGCGGTCTACCGGATCACCCGGGGCGTCACCTCCGTGGTCTCCGGCTACACCGGCGGCGACCCCGGGCGCGCCGACTACTACGCGGTGTGCACGGGCACGACCGGCCACGCGGAGGCGGTCGCCGTGACCTTCGACCCGTCGGTGGTGCCGGCGGACGTGATCCTGGACCTGTTCTTCACCGGTCACGACCCGACCACCCTCAACCGGCAGGGCTACGACGTGGGCACCCAGTACCGGTCCGCCATGTTCTGGGCCGACGAGGCCCAGCGGGAGCTGTTCGAGCAGTCGATCCGCCGGACGCAGCCGGCGTGGGACCAGCCGATCGTCACGACGCTGGAGCCGCTGGGCCCGTTCTGGGAGGCGGAGCCCGAGCACCAGGACTTCTACGCCGCGCAGCCCTGGAACGGCTACTGCCAGGTGATCATCAACCCCAAGCTGGCGAAGGTCCGGAAACGTTACTCCGCGTGGCTTACCGCATAGTAGCGCTTGCGGCGCGTGGCTAGGCTGAGCTAGGACCGCGCCGCCGCGGGCCCCCCAGAGCGCCGGCGGCCGCAGCACGACCCGAGCAGCACCCAGATCCGACAGAGAACCGACCACGCAGAAACCGAGGTACGCACATGCCGAAGATCTACAACGACGTCACCGAGATCGTGGGCCGCACCCCGCTCGTCCACCTCAACCGGCTCGACGAGGGCCTGCCCGGCAACGTCGCCGTGAAGCTGGAGTTCTACAACCCGGCGAACTCCGTCAAGGACCGGATCGGCGTGGCCATCATCGACGCCGCCGAGAAGTCCGGCCAGCTGAAGCCGGGCGGCACGATCGTCGAGGGCACCTCCGGGAACACCGGCATCGCGCTGGCCATGGTCGGCGCCGCCCGCGGCTACAAGGTCATCCTGACCATGCCGGAGACCATGTCCACGGAGCGCCGGGTCATGCTCCGCGCCTACGGCGCCCAGATCGTGCTCACCCCGGGCGCGGAGGGCATGCGCGGCGCCGTCGAGAAGGCCCAGGAGATCGTCGACACCACCGACAACGCGGTCCTCGCCAGCCAGTTCGCCAACGAGGCCAACCCGGCCATCCACTACGCGACCACGGGCCCGGAGATCTGGGAGGACACCGACGGCCAGGTCGACGTGTTCATCTCCGGCGTGGGCACCGGCGGCACCATCACGGGTGCGGGCCGCTACCTGCGCGAGCAGAAGCCGGACGTGCGCCTCGTCGTCGTCGAGCCCGCCGACTCGCCCCTGCTCACCGAGGGCAAGGCCGGTCCGCACAAGATCCAGGGCCTCGGCGCGAACTTCATCCCCGACATCCTGGACCGCGAGATCTACGACGACGTCTACGACGTGACGGTCGAGGACTCGGTGCGGGTCGCCCGCGAGCTGGGCACCAAGGAGGGCATCCTCGGCGGGATCTCCTCGGGCGCCATCGTGTGGGCCGCCCTCCAGGAGGCGGCCAAGGAGGAGAACCGGGACAAGCTGATCGTCGCCATCGTGTGCGACTTCGGCGAGCGCTACATCTCCACCCTGCTCTACGAGGACATCCGGGGCTGAGCCGCGCCACTGACCACGACCCGTCCCCGCCGGGAATAGCGCCGCCTGCCGGTGACGTTGCTCCCGGTGGTGGGCGGGTCGTTCCCGTCCGCGCCCCAGCACGTCCCGCCGTCCCGGCGGGCCAGGACCCCCGCCCCCGGAAGAACAGAGGAAGACCGTGAGTTTTTGGAGCAGACTCGCCGAGGACCTGCAGACAGCCCGGACGCACGACCCGGCCGCGCGGTCCAGGGTGGAGATCGCCCTCAACTACTCGGGTCTGCACGCCATCTGGGTCCACCGCCTGTCCCACCGGCTGTGGCAGCAACCCGACCGGCGGCTGCTGGCCCGCACGGTCTCCCAGCTCGGCCGCTTCCTCACGGGCGTCGAGATCCACCCGGGGGCGACCATCGGGCGCCGCTTCTTCATCGACCACGGCATGGGCGTGGTCATCGGGGAGACCGCGGAGATCGGCGAGGACGTGATGATCTACCACGGGGTGACCCTGGGCGGGCGCTCCCTGGAGAAGGTCAAGCGGCACCCCACCGTGGGCGACCGCGTGGTGATCGGCGCCGGGGCGAAGATCCTGGGCCCCGTGGAAATCGGCGCCGACTCCGCCGTGGGCGCCAACGCCGTGGTGGTCAAGGACGTGCCGGAGGACTCGATCGTGACCGGGATCCCCGGCAAGGTCCGCCCGCGCACCCCCGAGAAGCAGCAGCCCCTCGTGGACCCCTCCAGCTACATCGACCCCGCGATGTGGATCTGACCCTGCCCCGCTGCGACGCCGGCCGGCCGCCCCCGGGACGGGGACGGCCGGCCGGCGTCGTCGTGCGGGGTCCGGGTCAGGAGACGACCTCGGAGCGGTCCCCGCTCCACAGGGTGTGGTAGGTGCCCTCGGCGTCGTCGGTGCGCCGGTAGGTGTGGGCGCCGAAGAAGTCGCGCAGACCCTGCGTCAGGGCCGCGTTGAGCCGGGGCCGGCGCAGCGAGTCGTAGTAGTTCAGCGTGGTGGCGAACACCGGCGCGGGGATGCCGCGCTCCACGGCCCGGGCCACGACGCGCCGCCAGGACGGCAGGGCCTCCTCGACGGCGGCAACGAACTCCGGGGCGAACAGCAGGTTCAGCGGCTGCTTGTCCCCCTTGTACGCCTCCATGATGACCTCGAGCAGCTCCGCCCGGATGATGCAGCCCTCCCGCCACAGGCCCGCGATGGTCGCGAGGTCCAGGTCCCAGCCGTACTCCCGGCCGGCCATGGTGAGCATGTCGAGTCCCTGGGCGTAGCTGACCAGCTTCGAGGCGTAGAGGGCCTTGCGCACGTCCTCCACGAACTCGGGGTCGTGCACGACGTCCTCGGTGGTGCCGCCGATGCCGGCGGGCAGCACGCGCTGCGCCTCGAGGCGCATCTCCGGCTCGGCGGAGGACAGCGCCCGGGCGAAGACGGACTCGGCGATCGCGGTGACCGGGGAGCCGAGCTCGAGGGCCTCCTGGACGGTCCAGCGGCCGGTGCCCTTCTGCCCCGCGGCGTCCACGATCACGTCGATGAGGGGCTGGTCGGTGCGGGCGTCGACCTGGCGCAGCACGTGCGCGGTGATCTCGATGAGGTAGGAGGCCAGCTCGGTGCGGTTCCACTGCTCGAAGACGTCGGCCTGCTCGGCCGGCTCGAGCCCGGCGACGGAGCGCAGCAGCTCGTGCGCCTCGCCGATGACCTGCATGTCGGCGTACTCGATGCCGTTGTGCACCATCTTCACGAAGTGGCCGGCGCCGTCCGTGTCGATCCAGGCGCAGCACGGCGTGCCGTCCTCCGCCTTGGCCGCGATGTCCTCGAGGAGGGGGCCGAGGGAGTCGTAGGACTTGCGGGGTCCGCCGGGCATGATGGAGGGCCCGAGCAGGGCGCCCTCCTCACCGCCCGAGACGCCGATGCCCACGAAGTCCAGGCCCTTCTCGGCGAGCTCGCGCTCGCGGCGCCGGGTGTCCTGGAAGTAGGAGTTGCCGCCGTCGATGATGATGTCGTCCTTCTCGAGCAGCGGCACGAGCTGCTCGATCACGGCGTCCACGGGGGCGCCGGCCTTGACCATCACGAGGATGCGGCGGGGGGTCTCGAGGGCGTCCACGAGTTCCTGGAGGGTCTCCGTGCGGAGGAACGTCCCCTCGTCGCCGTGGGCGTCGAGCAGGGCGTCGGTCTTCTCGACGGAGCGGTTGTGGAGGGCGACGGTGTAACCGTGCCGGGCGAAGTTGCGGGCGAGGTTCGCGCCCATGACCGCGAGGCCGGTGACCCCGATCTGAGCTTTCTGTTCTGCTGCCATGCCCCCAGCCTACAAACTCCGGGAGGGCGCTCCGTCCGGTGCGCACTTGTTGCCGCGGCCCTCCGGGGTCCTCACCGTGCTCGCCGAGGAGCGGGCCGGGCGTGGAGCCCGGACCGGAGGCCCGGCGGAGAAGTCCTCGGAAGAACCTGCGTCACAATCGCCAATCCCCCCGCCGGGGCTCCTACATTGGTGGTGGAGCACGAGATCCGGGGGGCTTGGCATGGACGCGTGGAAGAGGACGATGATCGGGGCCGTGGCCTGCGCCACGCTGTGGGCGGGCGCAGGATTCGCACCCGCCGCGGCGGCCGCCGACGGCAAGGTCGACGTGGTCGTGGGCGCCAAGGAGGTGCTCAACGAGGCGACGATCGCCCGGGCCAGCGAGAAGGCGGCCCAGCTGTGCGGGGGCAAGGCCTCCTCCTACGTGAAGAAGGCCCGGAAGGCCGACAGCACGGGGAGCATCGTGGTCCTGTGCACCCGGGCCGGGTCCAAGCAGGTGTACTTCCGCTAGTCGTGCTCCGCACCGGCTCCCGCGGGCGTCGCGACCGGCTCGTGGTGGGTCCTACCGGGATCGAACCGATGACATCCACGGTGTAAACGTGGCGCTCTACCAGCTGAGCTAAAGACCCTGACAACCGGGTGGGCGGTTTTCGCAACCGCCGGCACCCGGTTCCCGAACAGGCTACCCGCCGGGGCGCACCGGTGCCGACCGGGTGCGGGCTCCGCCCGGCGTGACGTTCGCCATATTCGCCGCCCGCCCTACGGCCGGGCGAGTCGCTGCTCGAGCCCCACCAGGAAGGCGGTCGCGGACGCGTCGACCTTCAGCCGCGCCGCGGCGTCCCCCCGGGTGCGCCCGTGGTTGACGATCACCACCGGCACGTCGGCGCGCACCGCGTGCCGGACGAAGCGGCGCCCCGAGTTCACGGTCAGGGACGAGCCCACGACCAGCAGGGCGTCGGCGGCGTCCACCATGCGCAGCGCGCGCAGCACCCGGTGCCGGGGCGCGTTCTCCCCGAAGAACACGACGTCGGGCTTCAGGACCCCGCCGCAGACCGGGCAGTCCGGCACCCGGAACCCGGCCGTGCGCGGCACCACCGCGTCCGCGTCCGGGGCGAAGTCGATGTCGTCCGGGGACGAGATCGAGTCGTAGAAGCCGGGGTTGAGCTCGTCGAACAGGTCGGAGAGCACCGCCCGGGGGATGCGGGTGGCGCAGCGCATGCACCCGACCTGCGTGTAGCGCCCGTGCAGGTCCACGACGTTGAGGGACCCCGCAGCCTGGTGCAGGCGGTCGATGTTCTGGGTGACCACGCCCGTGACGGACCCCGTCTCCTCGAGCCGGGCCAGGGCCGCGTGCCCGGCGTTGGGCCGGGCCCGCGCCAGGTGGCGCCACCCGTACTGGTTGCGCGCCCAGTAGTGGCTGCGCATGGCCGCGCTGCCCATGAACTCGTCGAAGGTCATGGGTGTGCGGGGAGTGGAGCCGGGGCCCCGGTAGTCCGGGATCCCGGACTCCGTGCTGATGCCCGCCCCCGTCAGGACGGCCGTCCGCCGACCGCCCAGCAGCGCGGCCGCCCCGGCCAGGCCCGCCTCGAGCCCGGCGGCGTCGGGGTCCGGGAACTGGTCGGGGTGCACGGGGGCGCCGTAGCCGGCGCGGACGGTGGACATCGCTGCTCGCTGGGGACCGGGCCGGCCGGGCTCAGCCGTGCAGCTTGGTGAGGGCGGTGCGGTAGGCCTCAAGCTCCCGCGGCGTGCCGCGCTCCGACCGGAAGGCGTCGACGACGACGCCCTGCGCGTCCAGCACGAAGGTGGCCCGCTCCGCCAGACCGGCCACCGGGTCGAACACCCCGTAGCGCTGGGCCACCTCCCCGTGGGGCCAGAAGTCGGACAGCAGGTCGAAGTCGAAGGACTCCTCCCGCGCGAACGCCCGCAGCGTGTACTTCGAGTCCACGGACACCGCGAGCAGCTTCACCCCGGCGTCGTCGAACACGGAGAGGCTGTCCTGGAGCCGGCACAGCTCGCCGGTGCAGACCCCGGAGAACGCGAACGGGTAGAACACGATCGCCACCGGGCGGCCGCGGAGGGCGCTCAGGGTCACCGGCTCGCCGAACTGGTTCTTGAGGGTGAAGTCCGGGGCGGGCGCACCGATCTCGAGCATGCGTGGTCTCCTCCGCTGGGGTCCGGGACGCCCGGTCAGACGTTGCGCTTGGGCATGAGCCGGGTCGCGGCCCAGTCCGCGCTGACGCGGGCGGTCGTCGTCACGTGCAGGCCCGCCGTGGGCGCGGCCTCCTGGACCTCCGCGGGCGGCACGTAGCCGTCGCGGCCCGCCTTGGGGGTCAGCACCCACACCACGCCGCCCTCGTCCAGGGTGGTGGTGACGTCCACCAGCGTGTCGACGAGATCACCGTCACCCTCGCGGAACCAGAGGAGCACCGCGTCGACGACCTCCTGGTCGTCCTCGTCCAGCAGGTCCGACCCGATCACTTCCTCGATGCCGTCCCTCAGGTCGAGGTCGACGTCCTCGTCGTATCCGAACTCCTGGATGTAGTCGCCATCCTTGAAACCGAGCTGGACTACCGCGTCACCCGCGGTGGTCTTGGCCTCGCTCACTGTTCTTGCTCCTTCTGGGATCGGGCCGACGAACGACGACCACGCACTGCGTACCGGTGCTGGGCTCCGCCTGCCCGTCGGCGGACCGCGGGGGCACGGTGGCGGGCCGGATACCGGCTTCACCGTCCAGACAACACCGGATCAGGGACTCTTTCAAGCTCCCGCACGGTGAGCGCCTCCGAATCATGGGGGTGACGCGTGGGCTGGCACGCCGTGTGACGGCCCGCCCCGGGTGTGGAAGCATGGTCCCCACAGACACCCCGTACGCCCGAGACGGCCCCGGCGGCGCGATCCGCACGACGGGCCCGGTTCCCGGACGTCCACCCGTTCCGGGTGGCGTTCGGACAGCGGCACGGGCAACGGGTATTTTTGAGACTGTCGGACGTCCCGGCCGCGCCCTCGCGCGCGCACCCGCCCGGGATCCGTCGGGCAACTCGACGAAGAGAGGTTGAACGTGCCTTCATCCAGCAACCACCACATCCTCAGTGGCTTGACCAACAACCTGAAGGACTCCGACACCGAGGAGACCCGGGAGTGGATCGAGTCCTTCGAGGGCCTGATCGAGACGCAGGGCACGGAACGGGCGCAGTACATCATGCGCGCCCTCCTCCAGCACGCCGGTGCGAAGAGCGTAGGCGTGCCGATGGTCACCACCACGGACTACGTGAACTCGATCCCGGTGGACCAGGAGCCGGAGTTCCCGGGCGACGAGGAGATCGAGCGGCGCTACCGTGCGTTCCTGCGCTGGAACGCCGCCGTGATGGTGCACCGGGCCCAGCGCCCCGAGATCGGCGTGGGCGGTCACATCTCCTCCTACGCCGGTGTGGCGACCCTCTACGAGGTGGGCCTCAACCACTTCTTCCGCGGCCCGGAGCACCCCGGCGGCGGCGACCAGGTGTTCTGGCAGGGCCACTCGGCCCCCGGCAACTACGCGCGCGCCTATCTCGAGGGCCGGCTCACCGAGGAGCAGCTGGACGGGTTCCGGCAGGAGAAGACGAAGGCCCCGAACGGGCTGCCCTCCTACCCGCACCCCCGCTCCATGCCCGACTTCTGGCAGTTCCCGACCGTGTCCATGGGCATCGGCCCGATGAACGCGATCTACCAGGCGCAGTTCAA